>NZ_JAHOMM010000010.1:0-90208 GCF_019131435.1 Bifidobacterium sp. MSK.13.1
AAAAACTGCTCAACCGTTATCAGACGTACAACGACGAAGTGGCGCTGGCCAAGGAATACGAGCAGGACGGCCGCGTGCTCATCCTCGCACCGGAAAGCCTGTACGGCCTGAACACGTTGAGCAAGTCGTTCGAAGGATTGGAACGCATGTACCGCGCAGGCTATGCGGCGGCCGAGGCCATCCCCGCATTCCTAAAAAGCTGAAGATAACGTCCATATCCAACGCCTGCCAGCGGTTCGTTTTCAAATTGAGACATGACACGAAAATTTTATAAAACTCCCATATTATGTCCTATTGTTTTTTCGTCGACATAATCGGCGGAAAAATCGACATTAAAGGAGAATGAAATGAAGAACAACACATTCCGGCGTCTGCTGGCCATGGCCGCGGCGGGTGCCATGCTGACGTCGATCGCCGCATGCGGATCGTCTTCCAACGATGACACAGCCTCCAACGGCTCCGATAGCACCTCGCTGATTTCAGTGAACAACAGCGAACCGCAGAACGGTCTAATTCCAAGCGACACCAACGAAATGGGCGGCGGCAGAGTTATTCGATACCTGTTCGAAGGTCTGGTGAGCTTCGACGCAAAGGGCAAGCAACATCTCGAAGTCGCCGAGAGTATCACCCCGAACGAGGATGCCACCAAGTACACAATCAAGTTGAAGAAAGGCTGGAAGTTCACCAACGGCGAGGCGGTAACCGCCCATTCCTTCGCCGACACCTGGAGTTTCGCCGCCAACGTGAAGAACGCGCAGAAGACCGCAAGCCGATTCTCCACCATCAAGGGCTATGACGAACTGCAGGATCCGAACGTCGATCCGAAGGCCACACTTTCCGGTCTTTCCACCCCGGACGACTACACGCTGGTCGTCGAGCTGAACAAGCCTGATTCCGTATTCCCGACCAAGCTCGCGCACCAATCCATGTTCCCGCTGCCAAGCGTGGCATTTAAGGACATCAAGAAGTTCGGCCAGGCTCCGATTGGCAATGGTCCGTACAAGTTCAAGTCCTGGTCCCACGACAAGAACATCATCATCGTACCAAACAAGGATTATAAGGGCAGTCGCAAGGTATCCAACAAAGGCATCGAATACCGCGTCTATACGAATGAGGATTCCGCTTACTCCGACGTGCTGTCCGGCAACCTCGACGTGATGGATCAGATTCCACAGTCCGCGGTGAAGACCTTCCGCCAGGATTCCAGCGTGATCGCCTACAGCCAGGCAGGATCCTCATTCCAGTCCTTCGTCATTCCGGAACGTCTTGAGCATTTCGGCAACGACGAAGAAGGCCAGTTGCGTCGTCAGGCCATTTCCATGGCCATCGACCGCGACCAGATCGTCAAGAAGGTTTACAACAACACGAAGACCCCGACCACCGATTTCACTTCACCGCTCGTCCCCGAATACGTGAAGAAACTGGAACAGAACGGCAGCAACCTGAAATACAACGCTTCCAAGGCCAAGGAACTCTGGAAGAAAGCCAATGCCATCAAGCCATGGTCCGGCAACTTCCGAATCGCCTATAATGCCGATGGCGGCCATAAGGAATGGGTCGATGCCGTGTGCAACCAGATCAAGAACACACTCGACATCGACGCCGCTGGCGAGCCGTACGCCACGTTCAGCGACGTGCGTAACCAGGTGACCAACCGCACCATCAAAACCGCGTTCCGTGCCGGCTGGATGCTGGATTACCCGTCCGCTGAAGATTATCTCAATCCGCTATATGCCTCCAGCTCCGCTGACGGTCATGGTTCGAACGATGGTGATTACAAGAGCGCGGAATTCGACAAGCTCCTGAATGCCGCACTTGCCCAGACCGACGTAAAGAAGCGGACCGAGGACTTCACCAAGGCGCAGGAAGTGCTGGCCAAGGATCTTCCGGTGATTCCGCTGTGGAACGACAACGTCGCCGCCGCGTCCGCGACGAACGTGAAGAACGTATCGTTCGATTACACCAATCTGCCTACCTACAACACCATCACTAAGTGATGTTTCTGGCCGGCGGACGAACGATTCGCCGGCCATATAGGGAGCTCAAGTACAGTGGGGTTCGAATCCTTCATGGATTCGAACCCCACTGTACTTTTGTGGCTTGTTTTGCCGGTTTGCCACTACAGCATCAACTCTGCACGTAGCTGCCCTTCGGAGACTTCCAACCGCAGTTCATCATCTCGCTATTGAACACCATTGCGCCTTCACCATGAGCCGGAACGACGATCATACCGCCATCGCCATGATGACGGGCGACACCATCCAGCGCCGCCTTCGCAGCCTCGATCGGCTCCTCCTTGGCGTACAGAACACGATCGGAAACCTGATGCGCAGCGACTTCCTTGACGAACGCCTCACCGATGCCGGTGCAGGAGATCGCGACGGAATCGTTGTTGGCATAGGTACCACAGCCCGGCAGAGGCGAATCGCCGACGCGTCCCGGCATCTGGTTGGTGATGCCACCGGTGGAGGTGCCGGCAGCGATGTTGCCGGACGAGTCACGGGCGACAGCGCCGATGGTGCCATGCTTCTCCCATTCATCGCCGTTGGATTGCGCCTCGCGCAAGGATTCCTGACGTGCTGGAGTGATGAAATATTCACTGTCGCACAGTTCGATTCCCCACTCCTTGAGCAAATCATTACCAGGCTTGGCAAACATGACATGCTTGGTCTTTTCCTTGATGGCACGCGCTACGTTGATCGGATTCTTAGACGTGGTCAGACCGCATGCGGAACCAACCTCGCCATCGACACCGGTCATCAGGCAGGAATCCATGGATACGATGCCTTCACTCGTCAATGCAGCGCCACGACCAGCGTTGAACTCCGGAGCATCCTCCATAACACGGATAGCCGCGCACACGGCATCCTCCGCCGGAGCCCCCTGCTCCAGCAACGCATAGCCAGCTTCAAGAGCCCTGTTCAAATCCTGCTCCACCTGGGCACGACGCTCTGGCGTATCCTTTTTGCCACGATTGCCGGCACCCGCGTGAATCACCAGCAGAATCCCGTCCGGATCAGCTTGGGCGATGTGGACCGTCGACTGAGGCAGTGCAGCTTCGTTCATTGATATCTTCTCCACTCCATTTTTGTTGATTATTCGCAGATATCTTACGTCGTCCTTCGATAAGAAATGACCGAACACGCAAAAATACGTCAATTAGACCGCGTAAAGTCGATTGAAACCCGCAAAAGGGACGAACGGCGAAAGGACGGGACGCATATGGCTCACAGGACGGCAATGATCGACGTCGGCGGCGGTTTCCGCGCGATCTACGGTGCGGGCGTGATGGACCGCATGCTTGAGGACGGCATCAGCGTCGACCACTGCTATGGTGTTTCCGCCGGCAGCGCCAACATGGTTTCGTTCATCGCGAAGCAGCATGGGCGCAACCACACGTTCTACACGCAGTACGCGTTCCGCAAGGAATACGCGAGCTTCGACAGCTATGTCAAGAACCATAATTTCGCCAACCTCGATTACGTGTATAGCACGCTCAGCAATCATGATGGCGAAAATCCGGTTGACTACGCGGCTTTCGAAGCCAACCCGACCGGTTTCACCGTGGTTGCGTGCAACGCCGAAGACGGCTCCACGAAGTATTTCGGCAAATCCGACGTGGGCTACGACAATTTCGACATCCTGAAGGCGTCATCAGCGGTGCCGGTAGCTTGCGAACCGTATGCGATCGATGGCATTCCCTATTACGATGGCGGCATCGCCGATCCGATTCCGGTGCAAAAGGCCATCGATGACGGCTACGACCGTATCGTGGTGATACTCACCCGCCCGAAAGACACCGTACGCGAACAGAAGAGGGACATCGGCCCGGCCAGGATTTTGAAGCGCAGCCACCCCGAAGCCGCGGAAAAACTGCTCAACCGTTATCAGACGTACAACGACGAAGTGGCGCTGGCCAAGGAATACGAGCAGGACGGCCGCGTGCTCATCCTCGCGCCGGAAAGCCTGTACGGCCTGAACACGTTGAGCAAGTCGTTCGAAGGATTGGAACGCATGTACCGCGCAGGCTATGCGGCGGCCGAGGCCATTCCCGCATTCCTAAAAAGCTGAGCACTACCCTCATATGAACACTCCAGCCGATAGCAACACGCGTGAAAACGCCAACACGAACACCGACATCAGCATCACCGCGAATGCCACGGGATTCAGCACGAAAACACTGAACCCGCAGATTCTCGTGACCTTGTGGAATGTGGAACGTTTGGGTTCGTTCTCCGCGGTCGCGCGCGAAACCGGCTGGTCGCAACCGGCCATCAGCCAGCAGATCCGCAAGGTCGAACGCGAACTTGACGCAAAACTCGTGCAGCGCACGTCGCATGGCGTGGAATTGACTCCGATCGGCCGTATTCTGGCACGCCACGGGCAGCTCATCGACAATCGCGTCACCCAAGCCGTCAAAGATGTGGAAGAGTACCAGCGCAACGGATCGACGCATATTCGTTTGGTCGCTCCTCCATCGGTATGTTCGTCGTTCGTGGCACGCGTGCTCGTGCATATCAGCAAAACGTCCGACATTCGCGTGAGCCTCATGCAGATGGAGCCGCCTGAGGCCATGGAGGCGTTGGAACAGGGGCTTGCCGATTGCGCGATCATCTTCCAATACAATTCACTCCCCGCTTTGGCCGGACCGGACGATTTGGAAGTCGCTCCTTTCGGCGTCGATCCGCTGATGCTGCTGATCGGCGCGAACAATGCGATCGCGCGCCAGTACGAAAGCTCGCACCTGCCGGTCCAATTGGTTTCGGCACGCGGCGAACAGTGGATCGCCGGCTGCGAAACCTGCCAGGCGAATCTGGTGTCGTTGGCGCGTGCCGCCGGCTTCACACCGGAAATCACACATTCGACCGACGATTTTTGGGCCACGCAGAATCTGGTGGAAGTCGGCATGGGCGTCTCGATCGTATCTCGCTTAGCCACAACCGCCGGAACGCAGCCTGACTTGGCCGCGCTTCCGATTGTCGACGACAACGCGTTCCGCACAGTCTGTTTCGTCACGAGAAAAGCGGATGATCGCCCAGCGGTCGCCCGCGTCAAGGATGAAATCGAAAAAGCGTCACACCAGTATTTGGAAAGCATCTGATTCATCGTTTGATATCCGTGCTTATTCGCAATCGCGGAATACTGCAGCAAACAATTGTTTCCAGTATTTTGCTATATCGTCATAATCAGATTAATAATTGAATAGCAAAAGCATCTGATATAAGAAAACTTCATAACAGTCTTTGCTTTCAGTACAAGAACACACTGTTCGTGCAAGCATCGGTACGTCATGCTGGAACCATGGAAGAAATCATGGAAATGAAGCATCGTACCGGTTCCGGCTTTGACGCCGACGCCATCGACCACACCACCGCAGCCGATCTTGCCGCAGTCGGCTCCGACAAGTGGACACGCTACCCCGGCTGCATTGGCGCGTTCATCGCCGAAATGGACTACGGCCTGGCTCCCTGCATTCAGAAAGCCATCGACAACGCCTGCGACCATTGCAAACTCGGCTACATTCCCGAACCCTGGAAACAGCGCGTGGCAGAAGCATGCGCAGGATGGCAACGCTCGCATTACGGATGGGATGTCGATCCGAGCATTATTCGCGTGGTTCCCGACGTACTCGAAGCTTATGAGATTTTCCTGCGTGAACTGGTCGGTGCGGGCAACAGCGTGATCGTGCCGACGCCTGCCTACATGCCGTTTTTGAGCGTTCCGAAACTGTACGACGTTGACGTAATCGAAATCGAAATGCTGCAAAGCGGCGACGCCGAAACCGGAGAGGCGCAATGGGTGTACGACTTCGACGCCATCGAACGCGCGTTTGCTGCCGGATGCCATGCGTTCGTGCTCTGCAACCCGCACAACCCGATCGGCAAAGTGCTCACCTTGGAGGAGGAGCTGCATCTGAGCGATCTTGCGGCACAGTATGACGTGCGTATTTTCAATGATGAGATTCATGCGCCGTTCGTGTTCGAAGGCAAGCACATTCCGTTCCCCACCATCAGCGAGCAGGCCGCATTACAGTCGATGACCGCTACCAGCGCGTCGAAATCGTTCAATATTCCGGGCACGAAGTGCGCGCAGGTGCTGCTTACCAATCCTGCGGATCGTGACATGTGGGCGGTCAAGGCGGAGTGGAGCGAACATCAGACCGCCACCATCGGCGCAATCGCCACCACCACCGCATATAACGAAGGCGACCTGTGGTTCCAGGATGCGTTTGCCTATGTGCGCAGGAATTTGGCGTTGTTCGACGAGCAGATGCGTGAAAGGTTCGCCGGCGTCGGCTATATCAAACCGCAGGGCACATATATCGCATGGCTTGATTTCTCGCCGCTTGGCATCGACGATCCGGCCGCATACTTTCTTGAGAAGGCGCAAGTGGCGTTGACCGACGGGCGTTCATGCGGCGAGACCGGTGCCGGATGCGTGCGCGTGAACATAGCAATGCCGTATCCGCTGCTGGTCGAATGCCTGGACCGCATGTTCAACGCATTGCACGCCGACGGATTATTGTAGGCTTCGCCACATATTCAGTGTTTTCCTCAACCAACGGCAGCATAACGGTGAACGTCGTGCCCTTCCCCACTTCGCTGTCCACCGTTATGGTGCCGTTGGAAATCTGCATACTATCGACATGCGATGGGAGGATGATATGCGTTTGAACGTGAGTACCAGCATTGAGACGGCCGCCTGCGAAATAGCCGGCGATGATCTGCTGTTCTTGGGATTTCATGGATTCAGCAATGATGAAAATGAGATGATCCGCATTATTGATGCGATTTATGATGTTCCGAAGCAAGACGCATCTTCAACGGACAACTCCATTGCTCCTGCCCAGCATCCGAATTATCTGTCGTTCCGAGGCACGTACGAACGTCCTTACATCGGAAGCTACTACTGGTATCCGGATGGATGTTCCGTAGAAGAGCGTCGACGTGAGTGCAGTGCCGTAGGCGACGCCGTCGTACGATTGCTGGATTCGCCCGCATACGCGCATTTCCGCAAGGTACTGATCGGGTTTTCGCAGGGCGGATACCTGTCGTATCGCATGGTTGCGGAACATCCCGATGCGTTCGACATGGCGATTCTGATGAGCCCATCATTCAAAGGCGAAACCGCTGAGCCTTTGCCCGCGACCGGACGCACGCGATTCGCACTCTGCTACGGCAGCGAAGACCGCACAATTCCTTTAGCCGACCAACAGTGCGCGCACAACAAACTTGCGCAAACCGGCAATCTCACGTATTTCGAATATCCGGGAATGGGCCACGGCATCTGCGATCAGGAAATTCGTGACCTACGCGCCTGGCTGGGATTGTGATATGCGCTGCGTGAGGAGTTCTGCGCATCTGAGACTCCGCACGCGTGCCCATAAACTCGTTTTCACCCCTCGGATTGTCATTGAAACCAACTCGAAACTCTCGATACACCCCAATCATCGAAATGCATGGACATACACCCAGTTCATCTGAGCTGAACCGTGATATCTGGCTTATATATGGCAGATTTGGCATCTTGACCGGAGGTTTCTCGCTTACATATAGCACATGCCTTTCGAGAAAAGCCACTTAAGGGGGGGGGTGTTTTTGACGCTTTTCGCACGAACACCTGCCATATATAAGCGAGGTACACTATCCAATAGACATAATCGCCAGTCAAGAGCTGGGGAACTGGCTCGATCTTTGACTCCAGGACGGACCCCTCCCGTCGTGCGCCGTCGGCATGCTGACCGCGCACGAATTAATGTCGTAGGTTTTCTTGTCGTCCGGCATTTCATCGACCGCCATCCGCTTATGCTTTCTGCATCCAACCGTGGACTCGTCATCAACGCTCCGAACACCAGGAATCCGGATCACCGAAGCGAGATACAACCGGTAATCGCAAGCGCGCCCCTCATTATGCTCGACAGAAAGCTATATGCAGGTCGAAGTTTTAATTAAAATCATCCCCACGTATGCGGGGAACACTTACAGGCGGCTCCGTTGGTCTGCTTCGGTATCCAGCCATGTTGCCTTGCTTTTCTCGGTTGTGGGGTATGATTTTGCATTGCCGGAAGTCCCCGTGCAGACTTGAGATAACAGCCGATTCGCGCGGGCTTGCTTCCGGTTTTTCATGCCTCGGGGATCATCCCCGCGTATGCGGGGAACACTTCGTGCCGACGATCATGGGCAGCGTATCCTTGGGATCATCCCCGCGTATGCGGGGAACACTGCTGGATCGCATGGTGGCTCATCGGCATGCCGGGATCATCCCCGCGTATGCGGGGAACACGCCTGATTACACTGATGCTTGCAACTACCCGCGGGATCATCCCCGCGTATGCGGGGAACACCTTCCGGCACTCCGGCTCCTGCTCCGGCTCCGGGGATCATCCCCGCGTATGCGGGGAACACATAGAAAACCCGAAGATAACCCCCCGACTGATGGGATCATCCCCGCGTATGCGGGGAACACAAGAGCGACAACGACCGCGACGTGAGCGGCGAGGGATCATCCCCGCGTATGCGGGGAACACACGCTCTTGATCTTCTTGTCGATCTTGGTGACGGGATCATCCCCGCGTATGCGGGGAACACCACCATATTGGAACGGGCGAAACTGATAGGCACGGGATCATCCCCGCGTATGCGGGGAACACTGATTTTGAGGTCGTTGGGCAGGTGCTTGAGGTGGATCATCCCCGCGTATGCGGGGAACACTCCCACGGGACGTTGCACAGTTTAAAACGTGTGGGATCATCCCCGCGTATGCGGGGAACACATCAAGTACATGCTTGAGGGTGCCACCTCCCAGGGATCATCCCCGCGTATGCGGGGAACACGTGCGAGGGTGGAAGTTCCGACGCTCCAGGGGGGATCATCCCCGCGTATGCGGGGAACACAACCTTCCATGCGTTGACCAGATCGTGACCACGGGATCATCCCCGCGTATGCGGGGAACACCTTCCTGTCCCAGGAATCCCTTACCCCCCCCCCCGGGATCATCCCCGCGTATGCGGGGAACACTCCAGAGCCCACTGCAAATAGGATTCCACGGCGGGGATCATCCCCGCGTATGCGGGGAACACCCGCCGACGTTGGGGTCAAAAAAGGTGAAAAGGGGATCATCCCCGCGTATGCGGGGAACACGCGCTGATCGTACTCGCGCAAAATGTTAAGCAGGGATCATCCCCGCGTATGCGGGGAACACCTTCGGCTACCGCTTCTGCAATAGTGTCTCCAGGGATCATCCCCGCGTATGCGGGGAACACCGGCGTTGTCGCTTTGTTGTGTTTTCTGTCCTGGGATCATCCCCGCGTATGCGGGGAACACGTCCGTGACGTCCGCCACGAAGTCGGCGTCAAGGGATCATCCCCGCGTATGCGGGGAACACACTCGTAGTCGACCGGCAGCTTGAGCCCATGGGGGATCATCCCCGCGTATGCGGGGAACACCAGCTTGGTGGCGAACATGTAGACCACCTTGTCGGGATCATCCCCGCGTATGCGGGGAACACCGACAACCGGCACAGACAACGCTGCGGAAACGGGGATCATCCCCGCGTATGCGGGGAACACATCGGCATCGCCGTGCCGGCCGAACTCCGTTCGGGATCATCCCCGCGTATGCGGGGAACACCCAGCAGACGCTGGTTTCGGCATGCAATGTAAGGGATCATCCCCGCGTATGCGGGGAACACTAGTTCTGCTGTCCACTGCCGGTGAACTTGACGGGATCATCCCCGCGTATGCGGGGAACACTAATGAGCTGGTGGAGTTGGTCGTGTTGAAGGGGGATCATCCCCGCGTATGCGGGGAACACCGTCCCGTCATGGGGAGAGCGGCACATCGCCGGGGATCATCCCCGCGTATGCGGGGAACACGATGTGGGGCGCGAGAGCGTCAAGATATCGGTGGGATCATCCCCGCGTATGCGGGGAACACGGGGGTACGGTTTGAGTCTGCTGCACTTGGGCGGGATCATCCCCGCGTATGCGGGGAACACACAGCCGGTGTCGCCGTGCCGCCAATGTAACAGGGATCATCCCCGCGTATGCGGGGAACACCTCTTCGGGGCATGTCGAGCTACGTACGTACAGGGATCATCCCCGCGTATGCGGGGAACACATACGGACGCTATTTCGTCGTCGCGAACGCGGAGGATCATCCCCGCGTATGCGGGGAACACCAGCACGGGAAGCAGCGCCTCGCCGACTATGGAGGATCATCCCCGCGTATGCGGGGAACACGCGCAAGGGCGAAGGCCGAGCGCAAGCGCTTCGGGATCATCCCCGCGTATGCGGGGAACACCACGAACGACTACGATTTTGACACTCCCCGTAGGGATCATCCCCGCGTATGCGGGGAACACCCGTCCTACATGAGTCGCGGACGTTACGAAGTGGGATCATCCCCGCGTATGCGGGGAACACTGACAATATTGTCCCGGCCAAACGATCTGATTGGGATCATCCCCGCGTATGCGGGGAACACTAGATTCCGGTATCTTTTGCGTAAATTGAATTGGGATCATCCCCGCGTATGCGGGGAACACGGAGACGCAGGTGACGCGACGCGTATCCTGCAGGGATCATCCCCGCGTATGCGGGGAACACGTTGTTTCAACGTTTCGGCGTAGTCTGTATCGGGGATCATCCCCGCGTATGCGGGGAACACGTGAACGGCGACACGCCGTAGATACCCCAGTGGGGATCATCCCCGCGTATGCGGGGAACACCGTGGCATGGATATGCATCGGGAAATCCGTCCGGGATCATCCCCGCGTATGCGGGGAACACCGCGAATCTGGCGCAGCATGTCACGGGCGTCCGGGATCATCCCCGCGTATGCGGGGAACACGAAGCATGGTGACGATGGTTGTGCGAACGATCGGGATCATCCCCGCGTATGCGGGGAACACCCACGGGTGGCAGTTACTTCGTAAGTCGCTGTGGGATCATCCCCGCGTATGCGGGGAACACACTAAGAGATTATAGCAATTTCGTGGTTTCTAAATTCATGTCATTCGTTTTTCATTTAGTTTGAATACTTCTTCGCCTGCCGATACTTACTGGCATTACTCCATCCACGGTGAAGAGCACTACCAAACGACACTTCCTTTGGACCAGAAGGACGTTTTACAAGCTCCAAGCCTTCACAGTCTGTCGGAGACCACTCAGCTCCATGCACTTTAAAAGCAAGATGCTGCTCATTTCGAGCCGAATAAACCATAATGGCACGACCGTTCTTTGAGAGTTCAACGATTCGCTCCCACAGTTTTTCACGAACACGTGCATCCAAATGCCCCACAAACACGCCTGGCGATATTTCCAATAGCCATCGAGTAAGGTCACCGCGTAAACCCACCGGGCATGCCGTTAATACAATAACTACCATTCCTCATATCCCCACTCATCATCGGCATAGGATTTTCCTGCAGATACTTCTCCCAGCCGTTCATCCCACAGTCCGACATGATCCCCAACGCTCTGAACATCATCGGAGGAAGATTCTCCCAATAACGTGCGAATGTCTTTCACCATTCGTTTCAGCAAACTAAGATCGTATATTGCATCGCGAACGTTATGCCGTACTGCCGATCCAATATCCTCTGGCTGAGTTGCCGCCGTTTCGAACGCAACCGGAATCGACAATTCAGCCTTATAAAGATCGGCTATATCGTAGACGAACGACCGCTCATGACCTACATGTACGAAACCTAACCCCGGAGAGCAACCTAGCGCCACTATTGCGGCATGCGCCAGACCATACAGACATGTATGGGCAGCAGACAAGGCTTTGTTAATCTCCGAGCCAGCCATGAAATCATCATGATCATACGTTCTTTTGTCCCACTCCACTCCGGTACGAGCGGAACACTCACGGTACACCCGCCGTATACGCGCTCCCTCGCGACCCCGAAGTTGCTGCATGGTCAGGCCACTCACATCTTCGCCTGGGAAACGCATTTGGTACATCTGGCGCGCAACATTCAATCTCTTCCTCGTGTTAGACACGAGAGCCGCCTGTCTTTGCAGCAGTACAGAAGAATGCGTCAATGGTTTGCCGAAGGCATACATACGAACGCCACGCTCCCCTACCCAAATCACAGTCGCGCCGTTCTCCCCTATGACCGTCATCGCCTGATGTGTCACGCGCGTTCCAGGCCCCAGCATCAACACGCTCAGCGTCGCTGCAGGAATGTGGGTAACGCCGGTACTATCCGTTGCGGTAATGGCATTGTCATCACGCCCGATGGTACAATGTTCGAAATACGCAAACGACAGACGGTCTTCCGCACGGACAAGTTCACTAATCTCCGGTGGCGGAGTACCCATGTGAGAGTGCCCGTTTTTCCTCGGCTGACGCTCCGCCGCCTCAATATAATCGTCTGTAAGCTTGTCGCCATCTGTCGTTTGCGCATTCATCATTCGCCCTTAATTGTTCAGATCCGGAGCAATTGTCAACAATCCACATCCGAAACCTTTCGCCCTTCCTATGCCTTGGCAAAGAGTCTTGCAGAACAGTTCCGCATCGGTGACCTCCAAGCATCCTTCAAAAACCACTGTGACCAAAGTAACGGTTGCATCAGCACGTTTGAAGTTCTCCTTATGGCGTTCCCTCACCACCACGTCAGGTCGATCATTCTGGTCGCACAGAATGGCGAAACCATGGGACGCCGAACGATCGATCAGCCACTGCAACTGCTGATCAACGGTAACGTGGCCTTGCACCTTGCCAACGATTCCGCCGTTCCTGCGCCTCCGCCCCCTATCTTCTTTTGCCTTTCGGACTGGATTCGCGCGAAGTTTGAAATGCCACCGTTGTCCTTTAGCGATACGCTCAAGCAACGGCTCATAATTCTTCGTTTCCCACTCCGCATGCATCGGCCAACCAGCCTGTTCGACGATATGCATGAAGTCAGGTTTCTCCGGACTCACCACATAGAGCCAAACACCGTTATCGGCCACAGACGTGTCCAGCCTCCACAGGATACGTCCTTCATCGTTGTTTCGAACTGCATTGGGAGGGAATGCGCATTCCACTGCCGCATGCAGCTTATATGGCGAACTAATAAGCTGCCGAGCCCCGTAACGCGCCTTGTTCAAGGCTATTCTCGAGATAAACATCGTTCTTTCCTACCTAGATGAAGTTCATCGGATCCGATTCACCGGTAGATTCAAAGGAAGGAGGCCGAGTATCGTCCTTCTCGCCTTCATCCACGGGCTTATCCGGGTTAGGAATGCGGTAATGATGCACCGCACGATTCGCATAGCGTCGCCCCTCCCGGCTGAAACTTAGCGGCAAATCCGATTGCGTCGTTACGTTTTCGACTTCTTCAGCATCGCAGACGATTTCCAAATCCGGATACTTGTAACGTCTCCGATACCATTCCGAAGCGTGCCACACCTCGGAATTCAGAGCCTGGCGAATATCTTCATACTCATCGTGGATGCCCAACGACAACGGATAATTCGGCGGGCACGAACGCCTACCTAGATAAAGCGGCCATTTCGGCGAATGAATCGCATTATCCAACGTTTCCAACACCGAATGATCAGCACCCAGCGCGACCAGAAAACAGGCGTCCGCCAGATAATACCGATAAGTCGGCGACATCTCCTTATCGAACTTCCTGGAATTACGTTTCCTTGTCAGGGATTTTTCGGTCTGAAAATCACGGATTACCCTACCGCGTTGCTCGACACGCACACCAAACGATATACCTAGTAAATCCTCGATGGAATCCTCCCGGGTACGTCCCTGCGCCGAAGCCAGCATGCCGATCACACCGCTTTTGGTTGGCTCGTTACGAGTCTCACGCCGAACGAATCGCGAAGAATCGCCCCATGACTGCAATGGTCCGGCCAATTGCAATAATAGAACGCTCATTTCAACTCCTTCCGAGCATCACGCGGAATACGCGGCGCTCAGCGTTTCTCGCAAGCTCTGCTCAAGCTCCGGCAGCGTAACCTGTTCACTCCATTCATCCAGACTGGGCACAGAACCACCGGACACAACATGCCAAGCCTTCACCGGTTCCTCGCCGTAGTTGATACGAATCTCGTTCAACCTGTCGCCCAGTCGTTCGATGCCTTGTCTGGAGACCGAAATCCCATCCTTCCTCTTGATGGGATTCTCAAAGGCGTCAGCTGCGCTAATCGGCTGTGAATCGCGAAGCACGATCACAATATCCTCAGGAAGTGTGTGGTTGGCGAACGTATTCTGCTTGCCGGAGGGCATAGACTTGACAAAGGCTTCCACGAAGGCGGAAACTCCTTCCACCATTGCATCAGCATCCTGCAGCTGATCCCTCAACGCATCAACGTTCAACGTCGCGTACCGATACAAGGTCGAGGAGTTGAAACCAACAGTATCGATCATGGCAGCACCGGCATTGTCGTCCGATGCACAATCATCAACAGCAGTGAAGTAATCATATTCAGGCGTAATCTGATCGATGGAGAACGCATGGGCAACCTGAGCCGAGGCATCCGTATTCAAATCTGGAGCATCAGCCAGCATGCGGCCAAAGCAAGCGATATCGATAGCCTGCTTACCATGGAACACTGCAGCCACCTCCTTCTTCAACTTCGAGGGATCCTTCCCCTCATCGAATGCGGCAATCGCGATATCAGCCAGCTGTTCAACTTCACGGTTAGCGATGAAAATCAAATACTCTGTAGCAGCTGACCCCTTGTCTGCTCCAGCGCGATCGGATGCCTTAACCTTGACGCCCGTAGCAGTCAGCACTTTCTCTGCCAAATTATTGGCTTCTTCAGCCAAATCCAGCCTTTTCTCAGCAATAGCATTACTGATCAGCGCCACCGCGCTCTTAGTACGCTTCCCCATCTTGCTGCTGTCCAGCTTGCTACCGAACATCTCGCGCATGGCACGCTTCCAAGACTGACTGGACACACGAGCTCTCAGCGCTCCACCAACGTATGCGGTTTTCGGGCTACCGGTATCATCTCGGTTGATATTGCTCGGCGGCACCTGCTGAAGGCAATGGATATCTACGAACATGATTTTTCTCCTAATCGGTTTATTGTGAAGATGTTTTTGAAAATGAATGATGATTACTTGTCGGCCTTTTGACCACTTTGCGCTGACGGGAACTTGGAGTAGTAATCCCTGCCCCATCGTTGGAACACGGACCCACGGCTATCAGAGAACTGCAACAAATACAGATCGCTAGCCAAGGAACCATAATCAACCTGAATATCAGTGTTGCGCATCAGCATGATAAGAGCGCGCATACTGCGAACGATTCCGTTGAAATCGGGTGCATTCTCCGCGACTCTCAATCGTCGCAGAATACCTTTCGCACTGTCCGTATCAGGTTCAATCCTTCTGCACGCACGCCCAAAAGTCATACGTAGGCTTGGATCGCTCTGAAACTTTTGCGCGACTCCCTGTTTTTTCGAACGCTGATGCACTGCATATAACCCCAGCGCAGCTCTGATTGCGTTGCTCTGGCGCTCGAATTCAGGTGAATTATCCGCTGGCTCATCAAGCTCGGTCGGCCAATTCGAAAACAGTTCGTCGCCAATCAGCATCCAAGACGGGGATACCCCATCCAGGTCCCTGTGCAATCTCGAGAGCCTAGCCCTACCCCTCGCGTTGCTGCCGCTGCCTGAGACATAATCACGCTGCACGTCATAAACCAGACTGGCAGCATATTTCCCAACAGCTTTCACCTTATCGTATCTTGATAACGACGCCATAGTCATTTCCTCCTTTGGTCAAGTGCGGTCAAAACCCTAGTCTGAGATACGACCAAGTTCCTTGTTCAGCGATCCGCGGAACAACAATTGTGCAAGAGGGGCGCTCATTACGCCGAACCTTCCGGATTCGTGTTCTTCGAAAACCGGCACTGGCGACTGACTCAGGTAATCCCGTCCCATCATCAGCAACATCCGATGGACTTCATCCAACCACGCATTGGAGTACGCCACGGGATTTTGAGACTCATCGAAGTTTGCCAATCTGTCACGGAAAAGCATGTCAAGATCCGCATATGCACTTTCACGAATCTGGTCAGCTATCTCTTGGGTTTTCCCACTATGTTCGCCTGCCGCCGACCGCAGATTTCGGACAAACGTAGTCAAAACCGTCACGGCCTTGTCCGTGCGCTTAACCACATCCACCACTGCAGCAATACCTGCATAATCATGTCGGAACATCATCATGCTTAGAGACAGATTGTCATCGATACCGGTTTCAAAAAAACTGCTTTGCGTACCGTAGGTCATGCCCTGAGCATGAATCGTCACCATATTCAGCACATGCTCTTCCGAGCCAAGCACCTCAGTACGAATTTCTTCCAGCCATCTGATGATTCCAGGACGGAAATCGCCATCATCCCCCACACACAGGATAGGTTCCAAGCCGCGCCACAACGCTTTGCTTGCATCATGGGTAACGGGCATATGCGGAGGAGTGGGAAGCCCCAGCTTCTTCTGCTGCGGAATGCTCCTCCTCCATGCAGTCATCTTTTCAAAACCATCGGTGTTGTATAGGGTTACGGCATCCCCATAACAGTTCACGACACCGATAACCCTTGTGCGCTCTTCATTCGGTACCAATCGAATACGACGCGACTGCCAAGTCATTGCCTGAACAGGACCGGCAAAGCTGCTTTGATCATCCATGTCCGCAGAAGGAACCTCGTCCTTCTCCCATACCGGAATATCGTTCACATTGCCAAACAAACGATAATATTCCAAGTCATAGCGGTCGTCATACAGGACCCAATTGAGCATCAACGTCTCGAAGAGGTTCGCCCCCTCCGCATACACACCGCCGATACCGCCAAGCCAACCGGTACCCAGGAAGCCCTTGAGAGGGTATATCTTCCCCTTATTAATATGGGTGTTTCCCTTCACCGGAGTCTTAATGCCCGCCGTGTCAAACGACTGCAAAAACACCAGCCACCGTGCAGCCTCCGGCAGAGAAAGCGTGTCCGTAGTCCCCAAACCACGCATCGCAAACAGATATTTTTCGGGCTTAGGCATGTCCGCAATCATTTCGGAAACGGGATCATATTCTTTCTGCCCAACATATTCCAGTTCAGGAACCTGGAAGAAAGGCCTGTCCCCGAACAGGAAGAATCTATCTTTCCATTCGTTGAAATAGCCATCCAAGATATCCATATCGAAGTGCCCCGCGAGGAACACATCCGCCCACATATCCCGCATCTGTTCCTCGCTGGGATCTTCAACGCAATATGCGCGATACAGGATGCCAAGTGCTAACCGAAGCATAGTCATCGCCTGCTGAGGAATATCGCCTCGTATTCCCTTAATCTTCTGAGCATCCTCAAAAAGCTGCCGGAGCGACACTTCATCAGGATGCCCATCTACATAGGAAACCGGAATCCACCTATCATCGAGCAATGAGAAGTTTCCGTCCATTCCCCCGTCTCCTTTACATATCAGCCTTGATCGAAGGTTCTTTTTAGAGCATATACTCAGAATCTACAAATGTCAACATAAAAGATTTTGTTTTTGTATTTTCCAAAGATGCAACGAGAAAGCACAAAATAGGCAATCCCGTTGATCCAACCCCGCAGATGCGGGGAACACTACGAATCCCAAGTCTTTTATGGGATCATCCCCAAATGAGGACATTTCAATTATCCTCTTTCTTCGCATATGTCAATCCACCACCACGCGAATACGAAATCGTATACCCGCACAACTCATCTGAGGACAAGTGCTTTTCCACATCCTCATGAAGGAACAAAGCAAGCTTTCCCGCAAGCCAAGGCGATTCCTGCCAATACACAGCCTCAGTCTCGCAGCCTTTCTCCAGAGCAGCAATCAACGTATCAATTCGCCCGTGCGCACACAACGCCACAGGCAATCTCACGGAGCATTGTGCTGCAACCTTAGCCACATCATCACAAGGAACTGTATCGACAGGAATAACTGCTCCTCGTTCTATGCCGTTACGCTTATCACCGATCCAAGGCAGCAAACACGCCTCACCATCACGCTTGCAGAGCAATATCACTTCCACAGTATCCTGCGTATCTCTTACGGCACGTTGTCCCTTGTCATCATCAGCCTCATCGATCTGAGGAGAAAACCAGTCCACCAGCGAGCGTTTCCGATTCATGACAGCTACCGATTGAATGAGATAGCTGTGAGCATCTGCTCTCTTCTTCTCCTGCTTGTTCACTCGCTCCTCGCAGCCTTTGTCATATTGCATATTCCACGCCGTAGGCACGAGACTCCGAGCGTCATCGCCGTATGCATTCCTTACGGTACGAGCTATGTCCTTCGGCAAACATTGCGTGCAGAAAGCGGAAGAACCAGTCAATTCTAGAACCGCAAGCGATTCCATCAGAGAAGCCACGTCATATACCGCATCCACCCCCTTAGCGAACTCGGGACCATTGTCATTCCAGAATGCAATGCCTCGGATATAGCACGCCGCTCCCCGCAAGAGACTTGGACGGTCGAACTCGTTGTCACCACGCCTGTGACGATGTACCCTTCCAAGACGCTGCATAATTAAATCAACCGGCGCGATATCCGTCACCAGCGCGTCGAAATCAATATCCAACGACTGTTCCAGCACTTGTGTCCCAACTACGATCATGCGCTGAGGACGCCCGCCATTCCCCACAGTGCTATCCGGCCCTAGCAGCTGACGCAGTTCGGCTTCATTGGACATACGGTCAATATCCATGAACCGCGAATGCGTCAGCTTCACATACTCACTACCGAAATAATCACCTAGCAGTTTCGCCGCATGTTGCGCCCTACCGACCGTATCGCAAATCACTCCCACACAACCGCCATTTTCAAGCAGACGATCAAGTAAGCTAATCAGCGCTTCATCGCTGTCATCAACGATCTGGCAACGCACGTTCATTGATCTGCCAGAGGGTTTCACATCCATGTGTTTGATTTCAGTATCAGAAGTATATGTCAACACCGGATACGCAGACGAGACATTGCGGGCAGATGAATTTTCCTTTTCTTGAACCAATTTAGGTGCGTTGACGCATACCTTCTCAGTCTTCGCCGCAAGCTGCCTTCTTTTGAGTTCCCGAATTCCTCCATGCTTTGCTTCCGACGGAAGCTCAAGCTTGCTGTTCTTCCATCCTTTCAAGTATGCCTCCGCCATTTCCTCACGCTGGCTCTCCGGCAATGTTGCAGATAACAAAATGACCGGAGTTCGGGTACTACCAAGCCATTCCAGTGCCATCTTGAGATACTCGCGCATATATGCATCGTAAGCATGGCATTCATCTACGATGACAACCTTGTTTGCCATCGCAAGTTGACGCAGCACCACATGCTTCATTTGCAGAGCGCCCATCAACACTTGATCGACTGTGCACACAAGAAAATTAGCGAGCGCTCCTTTCTTGCGCCCCCATAGCCAATCGGAGATAACGGTTTCAGGAGGAATCTCACCATGTTTCCTTGAGTAAGGTTCATCGGTATCATCCTGACTGAGCGAAGAGAAATGTCGACGTGAAGCTGCGATAATGCCTTGGAAATCGTCATTAAGTTTCGCTTTGCCGTGTGCCAACCAAACCGTTTTCTCATCCGTAGAATCACGGGACGGCAAAGCATCCAGCCACCGATGCACTCGTGAGAACATGGCATCCGTGGTAGCCATCGTCGGCAACGCTACGCATATGCCGCCCCTGCCTGTACGCTGCGCTAGGATTTCTGCAGCGGCGAGGGCGGCCTCAGTCTTCCCTTCGCCCATGGGCGCTTCGATTATCAGCAATCCTGGAGTATCCGTATTACGAGCAACACGAACGGCTTGTTCTTGAACAGGACGCGGATGCGCCCCTTCGGGCAGTCTGAATCTAGTCGAGAAAAGATCTTGGCAGGATGACGGTATATCTGCCGGCTCCCACGCATGAGGCAATTGCACACACGCCCATGCGCGTTCTGCTCTTCTTTTCAGCCCTGACCATGACTGAATATCATCGTATTCTCGCTCCGTCATGCCGAATGACTCCTCATCTTCCCACAGAGGATGCACTCGCACTAGGGGGAACATATCAGCATCACTGTCACTGGCAATCCAATCGGCCATAATGACCAAGCCTGTTGCAAGAACAGCGGACTGAGCGCTGAATCTCTTCTTAGAGAGCAATTCCCACTCTTCATCCCCCATGCCAACGGTTCCGGCAATGAATTCTATAAGCTCATTCTGAGTTGTCTTCCATACTTCTGAGTCCAGACCGGATTCCGTTTTCCCCAATCTCGCGCTTTCAAGCTTGCTTTTATCCGGCGGAGTTCCGTGATGGCCTCCCACAACGCAAGCGTATTGCCTCGACTCTCTTCCACCCCATTTATGAACCAGCGAAAAATACCTTTCGAGAATGACCTGCCCGGCAATAGGATGAGTGGGATGACTGGTGTCCCTAAGTCCCGCAATCATAGGAAGCCCTGCTTGCTCCGGCTTCCAGACAAGGCTTTCCGCATCGGGACCGAATGAAATGGGTTTCGCCTGAAACACAGGCGTCGCCTTGCCGATGTCATGCACACCGGCAAGGAAAATCATTAGTTTTCTTGCTAAATCGTCATCATTACCAAGGTCACGGGATATTATTGATTTCGTTCCATAAGGAACCCAAGTGTCCCAAATTCTCGCTGCCATCGCAGCCGAATCCGCCATGTGGACATATAGGGGCAACCATTCAGTATCATCCACTCGATTTGTTTTGCCCCAAAGCGATTTTGCACGGTCAGATAGTTCTATTTCTCCATCACACATAACATCCTCGTTTTCCACAGCACGACTCCGCAAAACAATCGTGCGCGCTTATCATGACATGCAATATACCGCATGCTAGCAGATCAACCCCTACGGATTGCTGTGTATATCCACAAATCACAAAAAGAAACACGCGTATGCATATTGCGGTGAGGAAAACAAGCGAAAAACGGGAACCACGCGAGCGCGATTCCCGGTGTGCGACTGCTTCTCAAATGTGTGCTTGACTCACATGGATGGTACTGAGAACCATTCGCGAAACGATCTGATCCCGCTTGTACGGCTGCGCATACGATGCGATCACTCGCGTAACCGCATGTCGACGCAAGACACGTACTTGCGGAATGCAAATCAAGTCTGTAAGGCTCGAAAGCCACGTAGTTACTGTAGTCTCATGTTTGAACATCTCATGGTTGATTGTTCAGCACTACTAAAACAGGTCCCGAACTCTTTTGGATTCGAGACCTGCTACGGTTGGCGACCGTTCGCCCGTCTAGTAGTAGCTGGATGTCATCCAGATACGGCTTAGACGACGGGCCGTTCATCAACCTGAATCAACGATCAGTCATCAGCAGCCGTCAGCCCACTCAGGCTTTGGCAACCTCAACGTTCAGCTCATCGCCGGCCGTCACTTCGAAAGAGGTGGCGAGGGTTTCGGAGGAGACGAGCTCCTTGAACTGTTCAACCTTGGACACGTCTTCGGCGGGCACAACGAGCTTCAGTGCGATGCGGTCGGAGATCTGCAGACCGGCGGCCTTACGGGCGTCCTGCACGGCGCGGATCACGTCGCGGGCGTAGCCTTCGGCGATCAGATCATCGTTCAGCTCGGTGTCGAGGATCACGAAGCCACCGGTCGGCAGCGCGGCGGAAACGGAGTTGGCGGCCTCTTCGGCGTTCTTCTCCTCCACGCTGTTGATCAGCTCGTATTCGCCTTCCTCAAGCACGATCTCGCCGTTCGGCGTCTCGCATACCGGAGCACCGTTGGCGTTCACATGCCATGCGCCGGACTTGGAGGCCTTGATGGCGAACTGTACGTCCTTGCGCAGGCGCTTGCCTGCCACGCGAGCGTTCACGCGCAGCTCGTTGATGATCTTCAAGCCTTGGGCTTCGGCATCCTCAAGCGTGCACAGTTCAACGTTCTTCACGTTCAGTTCGGATTTCAGAATCTCGTCGTATGCGGCCACGGCATCAGTGTTTTCCACCACCACGGTCAGCTTATGCAGTGGCTGGCGCACGCGGATCTGCTTCGTCTTACGCATCGACAGGGTGCCGGACACGACCTCGCGCACCTTCTCCATCGCGTCAACCAGAGCCGGATCGTCAACGAGCACACGGCCCAGTTCGGTCGCTTCGCCGGTCTGTTCGTCGGCAAGGAACGGCCAGTCGGCCAGATGCACGGATTCGCCACCGGTCAGACCACGCCACACGGCTTCCGCTTCCATCGGAGCGAGCGGTGCGATCACGCGCATGAATGCTTCAAGCACGGTGTACAGCGTGTTGAACGCGTTCGCATCCTCATTCCAGAAACGGTCACGATTGTTGCGGATATACCAGTTGGTGAGCATGTCGATGAAATCAGACACTGCTTCGCAAGCGTCGGAGATCAGGAAGTCATCCAGCGAGCTTTGCGTCTTTTCGATCAGACGGCGGGTACGTGCCAGCAGGTAGCGGTCCATTTCCGGCAGTGCGGCGACCTCATCGGCACGCAACGCACGAGCATCGAAACCGGCACCATTATTGGCGGCGTTCGCATACAGGGTGAAGAAGTAGTACGAACTCCACACTGGCAGCATGACCTGACGCACGGTGTCGCGAATGCCATCGGCGGTCACGATTAGGTTACCGCCGCGCAGGATCGGCGAGCTCATGAGGAACCAACGCATGGCGTCGGAGCCGAAATCGTTGAACACACCGTTCACATCCGGGTAGTTGCGCAAGTGCTTCGACATCTTCTGACCATCGGAACCGAGCACGATGCCATGGCAGATCACGTTCTTGAACGCCGGCTTGTCGAACAGTGCGGTCGCCATGATGTGCAGCACGTAGAACCAGCCACGGGTCTGGCCGATGTATTCCACGATGTAATCGCACGGGAAATGCTGTTCGAACGTTTCCTTGTTCTCAAACGGGTAATGGTACTGGGCGAAGCTCATGGAACCGGATTCGAACCAGCAGTCCATCACGTCGGTGATGCGGTGCATGTGGCTCTTGCCGGTCGGATCGTCCGGGTTGACGCGGGTCAGCTCGTCGATGTACGGGCGGTGCATGTTGACATTGCCCTCATGGTCACGCGGATAATCGCCAAAATCAGCCTTCAGCTCGTCCAACGAACCGTACACGTCAACGCGTGGATACTTCGGATCATCGGAAACCCACACCGGAATCGGCGAACCCCAGAAACGGTTGCGGGAGATCGACCAGTCACGGGCGTTGGCCAGCCACTTGCCGAACTGGCCGTCCTTCACATTGCCCGGAATCCAGTTGATTTCCTGGTTCAGTTCGAGCAGACGATCCTTGATCTTGGTGACGGACACGAACCACGAGCTCACCGGCTTGTAGATGAGCGGCGTGGCGCAACGCCAGCAGTGCGGGTAAGAGTGTACGTAACTCTTCTCCTGGAAGAGAATCGCGCGCTGCTCTTCCGGAATACGCTCCAGCGGGCCGTCGCCGGCACGCAGGTTACGCAGGATCGGCTTGTTCGCATCGAACACGTACATGCCCTCGTAGTCCGGGCACAGCGCGGTGAACTTGCAGCCCGCGTCGAGCACGTCAACGCTCTTGATGCCCTTGGCGTTGAGCGTGTTCATATCGTCTTCACCGTACGGAGCCTGATGCACGAGGCCGGTACCTTCAACGGTATCGACATAGTCGGCGGTGAAGATCTGATAGCCTTCCGGACCCGGAACCTTGCCCTCGACGGCGTTCTCGTCGCCTGCGAAGTACGGGAACACCGGGTAGTAGCGCCAGCCTTCCATCTCGGCACCCTTGAGTTCGCGCACGATCTCATAGTTGTCGCCAAGTTCCTTGGCGTAGGAGCCGAGCAGTGGCTTGCCCAGGTAGAACTTCTTGCCCGCGAACTTGCCTTCGGTCGGACGTACTTCCACATAGTCGATGTCTGCGCCGACCACGATGGCGAAGTTGGTGGGAACGGTCCACGGCGTGGTGGTCCAGAACACCGCGTAGGCGTCTTCCTCGTCGCGCAGCTTCACGGCCACGGACACGGTGGTGTCCTGACGATCCTGATACACGTCGGCGTCCATGCGCAGCTCGTGCGCGGAAAGCGGCGTCTGATCCTTCGGACAGTACGGCAGCACGCGGTAGCCCTGATATGCGAGGCCCTTGTCGTACAGCTGCTTGAACGCCCACATCACGGATTCCATGTATGGGATGTTCAGCGTCTTGTAGCCATGCTCGAAATCGACCCAACGTGCCTGACGGTGCACGTAGTCCTTCCACTCGTTGGTGTACTTGAGCACGGAGGCGCGGCAGGCGTCGTTGAACTTGTCGATGCCCATTTCCTTGACCTGATCGACCGAGTCGATGCCCAGTTCCTTCTGGGCTTCAAGCTCGGCCGGCAGACCGTGCGTATCCCAGCCGAACACACGATTGACCTTGTGGCCCTTCATGGTCTGGTAGCGCGGAATCACATCCTTGGCGTAGCCGGTCAGCAGGTGGCCGTAGTGCGGCAGGCCGTTGGCGAACGGCGGTCCGTCGAAGAAGACGAATTCGTTCTGGCTGTGATCGCCGGAAGGACGGCGTTCAATGGACTTCTGGAAAGTGTCGTCCTTCTCCCAATAATCAAGGACGGATTCTTCCAGCTTCGGGAAACTGGGGTTCGGCGCTACATTGGCGCTCTGCTCACCCGCAGCTGCCTTCGGATACACGTTGTTTTCGCTCACCGTATCTCCTCGTAGGTTCTTGCTATCTATCTCCTACGAGGACGATGGCCGTAACGTCTGCTGGACGCCGCCACCGCGGTACCACCTCGTTTGCCGCACTTTCAAATATACGTGCGACCGCTTGTATGTTCGGCTATTCGGGCCTTCCCGCCGGGTCTAATAAGTCGCTCACGCGACCGTTCTTCCGGAAGCTCCCCGCTGATAACGGATCATCGCTCGCATTTCGGTTGTCACTATAGCATGCAGCGCGAACTATTTTCGCTTGTTTTGCATGATTATGGACGATTTCACAATAGGTTTCATGACGATTCACAATAGCTCTTATGTAGGATTACATACAACAGAAATGCCGATACTGACAGCCCATCAGTATCGGCATTGTAATCGTATTTTCAATATGTATTTTTAGAACATACTATGTTCGATCATTCGGAGATTTCACCGGAAGCAAGCTTGGCTTCGAGCTCTTCGACAATCTCGTCGTGCATCTTCTCGGTGATCTTCACCTTGAAGAGGAACACGAGCAGGCTCAGCACGATGATGCCCAGCGGCACGTAGAATGCGCAGACCTTGAACATGCCGATGTTCGCGGCGGTCATATCCGCGGCGGTTGCGTCACCGATCATGCCTGCGGCTACGGCGATGAAGCCGACGATACCGTTGGAGCATGCGCCTGCGATCTTGTCGAGCATCGGGCGGACGGACAGGGTGACGGCCTCGTTACGCTTGCCGTTCTTGAGCTGACCATATTCGATGGAGTCGGTCAGCGACAGGATGGCGGTCATCTGAATGAAAGTCTGCGGCAGGTAGAAGAAGACCAGACCGACGATGACCATTGCCAGATTGCTGGAGCCGACGGCGAACAGCAGGTAGCCGACGATCATGAGCACCATGCCACCCAAGTACAGGTAGCGGCGCGGAATGCGCTTGTTCAGGATCGGGTACAGCGGAGCCATAACCAAGCCGGTGATGACCGGGATGACGCCCACGATGGAGTATGCGGCGGTGTTGTCGAGGATGTACTTGAACAGGTACATGAGCACGCCGGTGGTGGCCACGTTGGCGATGGCGTACAGCAGGTAGCTCAAGGCAACCCACAGCAGCTGATCGTTCTGGGCCAGAGCCTTGAAGGCCTGCAGCGGGCCGCCGTTGTCTTCGGCCTTGGCACGCAGCGTGGTGGTGCTTTCCTTGGTGCCGAACGCCACGGAGCACACGGTGAGGATGCCGAGGATGGCCACGATGATGGCGAAGCAGGTCCAGCCGGACTGGCTTTCGACGTACTTGCCGGTGAACACCCAGCTGAAGTAGGTAACGATCGGGATGACCACGATGGTCAGACCGTTGTAGCCGATGGAGCCGCCGAAGGAGCCGAGTGCGGTGTAGGTGGAGCGCTCGTGGGAGTCGGAGCTCAATGCCGGGATCATACCCCAGTAGGAAATGTCACGCAGCGAGTAGAACACGTCGAGCACAATGAAGGTGATGATGAACAGCACGATGAACAGGGTAGTATTCACGTTCACCAGACCGAACAGACCAGTGTAGACGAGCACCAGCAGGATGGCGGAAACGGTACCACCGATGAGCTGCCACGGCTTGAAGCGACCCCACTTGGTGTTGGTGTTGTCGATGATGTTGCCCAGCAGCGGGTCGATGAAGATTTCTGCGATACGAATCACCACGACCAGGCCGGTGATGATGCCAATCAGCTTGGTGGCGACGCTCTTATCGACGCCATAGAACAGCGAGCTCGTCACGTAGACGATGAAATAGGTGCTCAGTGCGTTGTAGAACGCGGACTGGCCGACGTTACCGAACGAGTACGCCACGCGAGACAAGAGGTTCCCGCCTTTGGAACCGTTGTTGCCATTTCCCATCTTTGCTTCTCCTTAGAAGTCAGATACAGGTCCTTCCTTGACCTAACTATCAGTATATCCCCTTACCTAAAGTTAGTAAAATTTATCACTGAACATATCGCCTATCGGCGTGTCATATTTTGTGAGCTTCTGTTCGAAAGATAGCCAAAAACGTTATTTTTTCGCCATTTACACAACAAAATAGGCAAACTGTCGCATTATCTTGTGGCAGCTTTTACCAAAATCGATATTTACGATATGCAAAAGCTTCCACGTCGAAACGAAACCAAGCCAATCTGGAAATAGCCCGATTACTATACAGAAGTAAAGAAATAACCGCTATTTTGCCGGCACAAAACTATCGCGCACCACCAGCGACGTCGACAGGTACGCATGCTGACGAATCGTGCGTTTGCCGGAAATGGCATCACCCAACATCAGCGTCGCCACACGCGCAAGCTCGTTCTGATCGATGGAGAATGTGCTCAACGGCGGCGAGGTCAACTGCGAAATCGTTTGATTGTTAATGCTGATCACGCTGATATCGCGCGGCACCAGCACGCCAACCGCATTGAACGCCTGCAGCACGCCAACCGCAATCACATCGGCAGCTACGATCACGGCATCAGGCAGCACGCCATTATGGTCGCGCACGAATTGCTCCCCCAACGCACGGCCGTTGCTCACGGTGAACAAGCCGTCGGAATACACCAATCCGTCGGATTGAATACCGAAACGCCTTGCCTCACGACGGAAATATGTGGCGCGATTCTCCTCATCGACCTCATAAAAGTTCATCAGGCAGCCCTTGCCTCCGATGAATCCAACGCGCTTCATGCCCTTGGCAGCACAGGCCGCGACCGCATCATGCATGGTCTGCTGCAAATCAGGCTGCACGGAATCGAACAGATTCGGCGCCGGATTCACGTCAATGAACACGCCATACGGCATGGCCCTATGCAGCCGCTCCAAGTCTTCCTCGCTGATCTGGTCGGCGCCGATCGCCATGAACCCGTCGAATTTGGAACTGCGAGCGATCATATCGTCGAGATTGTGGAACACCGTCATTTCCATGCGTTGCTGTTCCGCATTGCGTTCGAGCGCTGAACGCAAATCGGTGAAATAGGAGTCCCGCAACGCCTCGTCGGACTTTTCATTGTCAAGCAATGCAACCTCATGAGGGATGACGATGCGCTTGGTCTGCACGCTATAGCCGAGGTCCTCGCTCGCCTGAATGATCTTGCGACGAGTCTCTTCACGCACCGATAGGGTGGGATCACCGTTCAGAAGTCGAGACACCGTAGCCTGAGAAAACCCGGTACGTTGCGCAATCTCTTTAATCGTCGCCATGTCTCGCTCTCCAATTTAGTAAATCGTTTACCCATGAAAGGATAACCTATTATTGACATAACGACAAACCAAGCGAGATTTATGCAACGATTACGCAAGCCAATTATAATCGCTGCTCATGCAGCAGTCTCATGAACGTATGACGGAACCGCCTTCACGGAAGGCGGGCTGGCCGCAGCCGAATACCATGCATGGCAAAGACAATAAGAAATCCCTTGCTTCAAAATCGCAATTTCAAAGCAAGGGATTTTCCAGAGGATCCGTGCCGTTCAAAGCCACCGGCCATAAGGGCGGTATCAGCCGACAGGGATCGAAGCGCGGCTAGTGTAGAACGCTAGCGTGTGCTCGCATCGCTCCAATTCAGGAGACTATTAGATTATTCGAGTTCTACGGCACCTGTGTAGAGCTGATAGTACTCGCCCTTCTGCGCGATGAGCTCGTCATGCGAGCCGCGTTCGATGATGCGGCCATGGTCGAGCACCATGATCACGTCGGAGTTGCGCACCGTGGAGAGGCGGTGGGCGATCACGAACACGGTACGACCCTTCATGAGGTTGTCCATGCCGGCCTGCACCACCTCTTCGGTACGGGTGTCGATGGACGAGGTGGCCTCGTCGAGGATCATGGCCGGCGGATCGGCCACGGCAGCACGTGCGATGGAAATCAACTGGCGCTGGCCCTGGGACAGGCCGGAGCCGTCGCCTTCGAGCACGGTCTGGTAGCCGTTGGGCAGCATGCGGATGAAGCCGTCGGCGTTCGTGAGCTTCGCGGCGGCGATGCATTCCTCATCGGTGGCGTCGAGGCGACCGTAGCGGATGTTGTCCATCACCGTACCGGTGAACAGGTTCACGTCCTGCAGCACCACACCCAGCGAACGACGCAGATCCGGCTTGCGGATGCCCTTGACGGAAATGCCGTCATACAGGATCATGCCGTCCTGAATGTCGTAGAAACGGTTGATCAGATTGGTGACGGTGGTTTTGCCAGCACCGGTTGCGCCCACCAATGCGATCTTCTGTCCGGGCTTGGCGAACCAGGTGATGTCGTGCAGCACCGGTTTGTCGGGGTTATAGCCGAAGTTCACGTCAGTGAAGCGCACATCGCCCTGCAGGAGGGTGAGGCGACCGTCCGGTGAGGTAATGGCGGTTTCACGGGCTTTCATGGCCACTTCGGCGGCACGCGGGCTCAAGGATTGCGCGGCCTTGAGCGAACGGGTGCCGTCATCGCCTTCCTCGCGCTTCCACGCCCAGTGACCGGTTTCATGGTCAACTTCGGTCATGGTGCGTCCATCTTCGCCGAGTTCCACGTTCACCAAGGTCACGGAACCGCCGTCGTCCTCCGGCTGCTCGTCCATAAGCGCGAAGATGCGGGATGCGCCTGCAAGCGCCATCATCACCATGTTGAACTGCATGGACACCTGGCCAAGCGGGTTCACAAAGGAACGAGACAACGTCAACAGCGAGATCAGCGTACCCAGGGTGAGCGGGCCAGCACCGGACAATCCGAAGTTGCCAAGTCCGGAAATCGCTGCGGATCCGCCGAAAATAGCCAGCAGAATGTACAGCAGGTAACCCATGTTGCCTACGATTGGCATGGTCACGTTGCCCCACGTGTTCGCTTCGGCGGAAGCTTCGAACAGTTCTTCGTTCTTCTTGTCGAAGGTGGTTTGGGTGGCGTCTTCATGGTTGAAGACCTTGATGACCTTCTGGCCGTTGACCGCTTCCTCCACGAATGCGTTCACGTCGCCGATGGCGATCTGCTGCTTGACGAAGTAACGTCCGGAGCGGGAAACGACCTTGCGTACCACCACAAACAGGATCATGGTGAATGCGAGCACGAAAATGGTGACGGGCACCGACAGCCACAGCATCGACACGAGCGCGGCGATTGCGGACACCGCGGACGAGAACATTTGCGGGAACGATTGGCTGATGGCCTGGCGCAACGTGTCGGTGTCGTTGGTGTAGCGGCTCATGATATCGCCGTGTTCGTTGGTGTCGAAGTAGCGGATCGGCAGGGTCTGCTGGTGGGCGAACATGTCGTCGCGGATCTTCTTCAACGTGCCCTGCTCCACGGTGACGATGACCCACTGCCACAGCCAACTGCAGAAAATGCCGGCCGCATACAGGCACGCCATGAGCGTCAACGCGCGCAGCAGCGGCATCCAATCAGGATCGGAGGCGCCGACCATGGGCAGAATGTACGTGTCGACCAGCGACTGCAGGAACAGCGACGATCCGGCCTGGGCCGCGGCACCGACGAGAATGCACACCACCACGAGCGCCACACGCCACTTGTATTGGAAGACGTAGCCGAAGATACGCTTGGTGGTGCCGGGTGCGGCTTTCTGCACCAGCGGTTTGCCATGCGATTGCTGCATGCCGGCCGCGTTGTTGTTGTCCTTGGATTTCAATGCGGAAGTTTGTTCAGTCATTTTTGCCCTCCTTTCACCGCAGTTCCTCAGGCTGGGCCTGATTCTTGGTTTGCGATTCATAGATGGAGCGATATTCGTCGCAGGTTTCCAGCAGTTCGTCATGCGTGCCGGCCGCCATGATGCGGCCATGATCCATGACGAGAATCATGTCGGATTCCTGCACGGAGGCCACACGCTGGGCGATGATGATCTTCGTGGTGTCGGGAATCTCATGATGGAATGCGGCGCGAATCAGCTGATCGGTTTTGGTGTCGACCGCGGACGTGGAATCGTCGAGAATAAGGATCTTCGGCTTTTTCAGCAGCGCACGCGCAATGCACAAACGCTGGCGCTGACCGCCGGAAACGTTGGTACCGCCCTGTTCGATGTACGTATCGTACTTGTCGGGGAATTCCTGAATGAAGCCGTCGGCCTGCGCAAGCTGGCATGCGTGACGAATCTCTTCATCAGTGGCGTTCGGATTGCCCCAACGCAGGTTTTCGGCAATGGTTCCGGAGAACAGCACGTTCTTCTGCAATACCATGGCGACCTGATCGCGCAATACTTCCAAATCGTAATCGCGCACATCCACGCCGCCGACCTTCAGCGAGCCTTCGGTCACGTCATACAAACGTGGCACAAGCTGCACCAAACTGGACTTTGCGGAACCGGTGCCGCCGACGATGCCGACGGTCATACCGGAACGGATCTTCAAATCAATATCGTCAAGCACCGGCTTTTCGGAAGTGGCGGAATAACGGAAGGTGACATGGTTGAAATCAATCTCACCATTCTTCACTTCCATAACCGGATTTTCCGGATTCGTAACCGTGCTTTCCTCGTTCAGCACCTGGCAGATACGCTCGGCGGAAGCCTGCGAAATAATGCACATCACGAAAATCATGGACAGCATCATCATGGCCATGAGGATCTGCATGGCGTAAGTGACCAGTGCGGTCAGATCGCCGGTGGTCAAACCCAAGGCCGCATTGTTGCCGGACGCCACGATCTGCTGGGCACCCATCCAGGCGATAAGCAGCATGGACACGTACACGCACAGCATCATGAGCGGATTGTTGAAGCTCATAATGCGTTCGGCCTTGGTAAAGTCCTTGAAAATGCGCTCGGAAATGCGGTTGAACTTTTCGGTTTCGTGTTGTTCGCGATTGTAAGACTTGACCACGCGGATGCCCTGCAGGTTCTCGTCTACCACGTTGTTGAGCTTGTCGTACGTGTGGAACACGCGCTCGAACACCGGATGCACCAGTACTGCCAGACCGCACAAGCCGATGGCAAGCACCGGAATGCAGGCGAGAAACACCAAAGAGATGGATGGGCTGATGCGGAAGGAGAAGATCCACGCCACAATCACCATGATCGGAGCGCGCACACCCATGCGGATGATCATTGAATATGCGTTCTGCAGGTTGGTCACATCAGTGGTCAGTCGCGTGATGATCGAACCGGTGGAGAAACGGTCGATATTGGTGAAGCTGTAGCCCTGCACCTTCTCAAACTGGTCGTGACGCAGGTTTTTGGCGAATCCTGCGCCCGCAATGGCCGAGAACTTTCCGGCCAAAAAGCCGGATGTCAGCGAAACCGCCGAACAAATCAGCAGAATCAAGCCGAATTTCAAAATCGCCGGCATGCTGCCACCGCTGATGCCCTCATCAATCAGCGATGCCATGACAGTCGGAATAAGGATTTCCAGCACGCTTTCCACGGCTACGAATACCGGGGAGAGCAGGCTGGCTTTTTTGTATTCGCGCAGGGATTTGCCCAGTGTGCGAATGACGTGTTGCTTTGGTTTTGACGTTGTGGACGTCGTTGCGTTTGCCGCTGTCACTCCTTGTCCTTTCTTTTTCGTACTTACTTGCTTGCGTGTGTTACCTGAGGTTGTTTGCGATCGCCATTTCCTGCGACATTCGCAGTATGCGCGAAACGTATTCATCATGAGAATCGCGATTATGCGGATTCCGTCCATCGCATGATTCTTGCGATTCTTGCGAAACCTGCGGCTTTTGCGAAACCTGCGATTCGCCAAAATCCTGTTCCTGTATTTCCAAGCTTGAATATCGGCTTTCGTCTCCGATCAAACCTGTTTTCACCAGATTCGTCTGCATGACGTCAAGCATGTGCATGAATTGGCGGATCTGGTCGTCATCAAGACCTTCCAACAGGATTCGTTCCATGTTTTTCGCATTGTCGTGCAGCACTTCGGCAATATGCCTCGATTTGTCCGTCAATACGATCTTTTTCAGACGTGCGTCACGCTTCACCGACTCGCGGGCGATCAGCCCCTTCTGCTCCATCAGTCCCAACACTCGGCATGATGTGGATCGGGTCACGCCGAAACGTTGCTCGATGTCTTGAGGGAAGATCTCCTCGTTATCATGTCTTGCCAAGTACACGATGATGTCAACGTTGCCGTTGCTGACGTCTTCCGCCTCTTCGGGACGGGTGACGCGCAAATACCGGTTGACCACGTTGTGCAGCGAGCGAATGGCCACGCTGGGAGGCTTGGTCAGGCCACTTTCCCAGACTTCGGCAAGTCGTGAACCTGACGGTTCCTTGTATTGTTCATTCGTCACTTCTGTCACACCACACATGCTAAACCGTTGCATATACAACTGTTGCACATGCAACGATTAGCGTGTCGCACATCTCATCGTCCGCGACAAAAAGGCCGAGGAATCAGATCCGCACCGGTTCAGCGTTAACGGATCGAATCCCTCGGCCTTAAGCCTTGAATCCTACGAAACTACTTGGTGAGTTCAGCGTACTTCTCAAGCATGTATTCGAAGATCTGCTTGCCATCGGCGCCCATCAGCACCGACATGCTGTTGATCGGCATGGAATCGAGGAACAGGCGGGTCATGTCGTTGTCGGGCACCACCGGCATGCGGCCGGCTTCGCCCTCGGCACGCAGGATTTCAAGCACCTTGGAACCGAGCGGATCCTTACGCCATTCCATGAAGTTGGACCATTCGGTGAGCGGCTGGGCCTTGCCGTCGCCGTCGAGCTCCACCACCGCGGAACCGGCGATGTCACGGCTGGACGTGCCGACCTCGATGGTGTATTCGCCGCTCTCCACGTGCCAGTCATTGAACCTCTCAGACCAGTAGGCAAAGGCGCGATCGTCGAGCTCGAAGGAGACTTCTGCGGATTCGCCAGCCTTGAGGAATACCTTCTTGAAGCCCTTAAGCTCGTGTTTCGGGCGAACTACGTCGGCCTTGCCAGGAGCCACGTACACCTGCACGGTTTCGGCGGCGTCAACGTTCGAGGTGTTCTTGACCACTGCGCTGACGGATGCGGTACAGGCACCGGTCTTGACAGCCTTCACGTCGCTCACTTCGAACGTGGCGTAGCTCAGGCCGAATCCGAACGGGTAGTCGACGGCCTTGTTGTAGGTGTCGTAATAGCGGTAGCCCACGAACACGCCTTCGCCGTAGTCGACATGCCCCTCTTCGCCCGGCCAGTTGATGGTGCTCGGATCGTCGTTGATGTCGAACGGAATGGTCTGCGCGAGCTTGCCGGACGGGCTCACCTTGCCGAACAGCACGTCAGCGAGCGCCGGACCGCCGGACTGGCCGAGCAGCCAGGATTCGAGGATGCCCTTGGCGTTCTTGGCCCACGGTGCCACGGTGACGACGGAGCCGTTGGAGAGTACGACCACAACGTTCTTGTTTTCGGCTGCGACGGCTTCGAGCAGTGCGATCTGCTTGGCCGGCATGTCGAGGGTCTCACGGTCGAAGCCTTCGGATTCGGCTGCTTCGGGGAGCCCCAGGAACATGAGCACCACGTCGGCGCCCTTGGCAGCGTCGACGGCTTCGGCTTCGAGTGCCGGATCGGCCGGTTCGAGGTCGAGGGTGAAGCCTGGGGCGAACTTGGCATCCACGCCGCGTTCGGTGAGGGTGTCGAGGAAGCTGGTCATCTTGGTTGGGGTGATGTGCGAGGAGCCGCCGCCCTGGTAGCGCGGAGTGCGTGCGAATTCGCCGATGACGGTGACCTTGGCATCGTTTGCGACCGGCAGGATGGCGTCGTCGTTCTTGAGCAGCACCATGGATTCGATGGCGGCCCGGTGGGCGACTTCGTCGTGGGCTTCGATGTCGAAACGATAGCCTTCGATGCTCATGGCCGCGCGGGTCTTGTTGACCAGGTCGATCATGCCTTGTGCCATGCGGTCGAGCTGTGCCGGCTGGATGCGACCGTCGCGTGCCGCATACACGATTTGGTCGTCGGTGTAGCTTGGCGGCATTTCGAGGTTGAGGCCCGCGTTGAGGGAGGCCACGCGATCATGGTCGGCACCCCAGTCACTCATAACGATGCCTTCGAAACCCCATTCGTCGCGCAGCACGTCGGTGAGCAGCCAGTGATCCTGGGCGGCATGCACGCCGTTGATGCAGTTGTATGCGCACATGATGGTCCACGGCTGGGCCTCCTTGACGATGTGTTCGAATGCCGGGAAGTAGATTTCGCGCAGCGCACGCTGGGAGATGTTGGCGCTGATGCGCAGACGGTCGGTTTCCTGGTTGTTGGCGGCGAAGTGCTTGAGCGAGGTGCCCACGCCCTTGGACTGCACGCCTGCGACGATGCCGACTGCCTCATGGCCCGCCAGATACGGGTCTTCGGACCAGTATTCGAAGCAGCGGCCGCCAAGCGGGTTGCGCTTGATGTTCACGCCCGGGCCGAGGATTACGGCAACCTTCTCCTGAATGCACTCTTCGGCCATGGCTTCGCCGACCCGGTGGATGAGTTCCGGGTTCCACGAGCTGGACAGACCAGCGGCCGGCGGAAAGCAGGTGGCAGGCACGCAGTTGTTCAAATCGACTTCGCCGGTGGTGGCCGAGTTGGACTTGCGCAGGCCGTGGGGGCCATCGGTGATCATATAGCCGGGAATGCCCTTGGCTTCAACACCCTGCAGATGCCAAGCGTCGCCGCCGGAAGTCAGGGATGCCTTCTCCTCAAGCGTCAGATCATTGATGGAAGGATAGGTTTTTTCGCTCATACGTTCCTCTTTCGCATCGTTTTCTTGAGTTCGTATCGGTTAACCGATCTGCATGAGACCTCAACCCCGAAATCTCTACTAACCGGTTGGTAGGTACTTTATCAAAACCAACACCGCAACACGCCAATCTTCTTTGAAAAATCAATTAACCGACCGTAAAGTAACTGCAGTATTTACAACTTGAGAGAAATGACGATTCATAAGCATTGCAGCGCACATGAATCGCCATCAATGAAGGGCAAGAGAGGGAATCATCATGGCCAACGAAGAAGTCGACCGAAGGGCGGAGATTCTCAACGCGGCCGTCGAACTGTTTGGGACGCTCGGCTATTACGGCACTTCCCTGCAGAAAATCGCCGATCGCGTAGGACTCACCAAGGCTGGCGTACTGCATTATGTCGGCAGTAAGGAAGGACTGCTCACAGCCGCGCTGGACGAAGTCTACGATTCCGAAACGGAAGACATTCTTACCGACATGGTACGTGAGCCACGACCGTTGATCGCCGACATGTGGCGCAGAATCGTGGCGGTGAACGCACGCAGACCGCTTCAGGTGCACATGTTTTCCACGTTGAGTGCCGAAGCGATCGACCCGAACCACCCTGCACACGAGTACTTCGCCAATCGTGAGCTGCATAATGCCGATACCGCGCTCAATATCCGTTGGCGTGTGCCCGAAGGCGTTGATACGCGTCGGCTGCTTAATGCGGGATTCGCCATGATGGATGGCGTGCAGCTGCGTTGGCTACGCACGCCCGGCCAAGACCTGAACGCCATGTGGGCGGAATGCGAAGACACCCTGTTCCCCCTGCCCATGTGGGAGGGCTACCGCTAAGCCTCTGCCCCGGCACTGCATTACTGTATGGATGCAGACGTAGAAGGAGGCATGTATGCGGATTTTGCTGGCACCGGACTCGTTCAAGGAGGCCGCTTCGGCTGAAGCAATCGCACAGGCGATGGCTCGCGGCATTAAGCGTGGCAATCCGCAGGCGGAATGCTGGCTTTTGCCGCTTTCCGATGGCGGCGAAGGATTGACACAGGCCTTGGTTCATGCCACCGCCGGCACGTTGCACAGTGCTGAGACAGTTGACGCGATCGGCCGCCCGATTACCGCTCAGTTTGGCTTTCTTGGCAATAATCATGCTTCTTGTATTCTCCACACCGCCGTGGTCGAATTGGCTTCGGCAAGCGGACTTGAACGGGTCTCCCCTGCCGACCGCAATGCGTTGGTTGCTTCCACGTTCGGTACCGGCTTACTGATTCGCGCTGCGATTGACGCTGGCGCGGATTGTATTGTGCTCGGCTTGGGTGGTAGTGCCACTACGGATGGTGGCACGGGATTGGCTCGCGCGCTTGGATTTCATTTTCTTGATACGGCAGGTCATGATACTCCGCTTGGTGGCGGCGCTCTTGTTGATTTGGCAAGGATTGACGATTCAAGAGTTTCCGATTTCATCAAAAACGTTCCGATTGTTCTCGCTTGCGACGTCACCAATCCTTTGACCGGCCCGGAAGGTGCCGCCCATGTGTTCGCCCCGCAAAAAGGCGCGACCGCAACACAGGTCGAGCTTCTCGATCAGGGGCTTGCGAATCTCGCGCGCGCAATCATGCAATATAACGGCCGCGATATCGAGCACACTCCGGGAGCGGGCGCTGCGGGAGGTACCGGAGGTGGCATGCTTGGCCTGTTCAACGCAACAGTGAAGCCGGGAATCGAACTCGTGCTTAATCTTGCACATGGCCGTGAAGCGTGCGCTTGGGCTGACGTCGTCATCACCGGAGAAGGCTCTATCGACAGTCAAACGCCATACGGCAAAGTGCCAAGCGGCATTGCAAAATTGGCGCAATCGCAAGGAAAACCAACCATTGCCATCGGCGGAACGGTAACCCGTGACCCACACACCGTCGAAGCGCTGAACAAAGCCGGCATTATCGCAACATTCGGCATTGCGCCCGGGCCAGCAGATCTTACAACGTTGATCGCCAACACGGAACGCAATGTCGAAATCACCTGTGCCGCAATCGCCAGCACATTGCGCATCACCGCAGCTACTTCACCCTGCGAATCAGCATGATGAACACCGCACCCAGCAGCACCGCGACCACAGCGATCGGGAACAGCGCCGCATAACTGCCAGTGGCAAGCACAATCGCACCGACAACCACAGGCGCAAGCACCTGACCAACGGTGTTGGCAAGATTCAGAATGCCCAGATCCTTACCAGCTTCTTCCTGACTTGGCAACACATCGACGTTCAACGCCTGATCGACGGCAATGTAAATGCCATAACCGGCACCGCCGATGCCTGCAAACAGCATCATGCCCAAAGCATTCGGCATGAAACACGGAATGGCCACACCAATCGCGATAATCACCGAACCGATCGCCACGATGACCTTGCGGCGCTGCAGACGGTCCGACAGCGGACCCGACACCATGGACGTGACGATCAGCACAACCATGGAAATCACCGACATGGTGGAAATCGTCGCCGCGGAATCCTTTACGCTCAACCCGCAGTATTTCTGCAGAATATACAGCTGATAGCCGGAAATCATGTTCCAACCCAAGATAAGCAGCAATCTGCCCATCAATGCCAAGTAAAAATCTCGGCAATTCTTGGTAGGAGGAATGAACGAACGCAGCAACTGCTTGACGTCGAGCTTTGCGGTGGCATCCGAAGACTCGACGGAAGCCACAGAAGCAGCCGAGGAGCGTTCGCGCGGCCAGATCAGCACGGTCACGATACCGGTGACTGCGAACAGTGCCGCACCGATCGCAAATCCGGTGCCCATGTTTTCAATGAATTTCGATCCGAGGAACGTTCCGGCGGATGATCCGACGATCTGCGCACCACCATAGAATGCGGAGAACGTACCACGCACGTTTTCCGGAATGCGGTCGGACAGCACTGCCACAGCCGGAGCGATCATCATGTTGACGCCGACCTGCACAATGCACCATCCGGCCACAATACCCACCAACTGCGCACTGGAGAAGGCGAGCACATAGCCGGCTGCCGTAATCAGACCACCTGCCACAATCCATGGCGTGCGCTTGCCGAAACGCGAGCGCGTGATGTCGCTTAACGCACCAAAAATCACGTTGGAGAACAGTGCGAATACGCAGCCTACGGAATTCATGGTGCCGAGAATCACTTCGGGCACGCCTATGTTCAGTTCGGTGAATCGTTGCGGCAGCAGCACGGCCGATCCGGAAGTGCCTGCGACCATCCAAATCAGCGAGAAGAGCACGAAGCCGACGCCGAATCGCCATTTTTCGGTGGATGTCAGTTTGCGGCCGCTGTCAGGTGCGATATCACCCAATACTGCGGTGCTTGGCTCGCGTGATGCGTTTGCTGTCATGATTCCCCCTTTGGAAGCATGTTCTTTTTTGAAATATTGCAATGATTTGAAATATACGATGAAGAAAGCTTTTTTTCATTTTTGGTATGATCGCAGTCCTGCCGACGCCGACTTTTATTCGGCTTCAGCTTCGGCAGGACTTTCGTTCATACGATTTCACACGATTCCGTACGATTACAGCGCCATCTGCAGATGATGCGTTCCCGCAACAAGATCGACGCACTCATGGTCGACGATATCCACGAATGCCGTGGTTCCGGCAGGTACCGCAACCGTCAGATCAAGCACATTGGCGTTGACTTCCCATTGCACTTCCGCCTTGCCATATGGGGTGATGTGAGAGGTTTCGGCATGGGTGAGATCTCCCCCGATCACCGGAGCGATACGGAACCGCTTCCAGCCGGGTTCAACGGCTTCAAGGCCGCCGATATGCGCATGCATCCATTCCGCCACCGATCCGAGCGCGTAATGGTTGAACGAGGTCATGCCGCCGGGGTTCAGCGAACCATCGGCCCGCATGGAATCCCAACGTTCCCACGTGGTGGTGGCCCCCATAACCACTTGGTAAAGCCAGCTTGGGCATTCGGTGGAGGTAAGCAGCGCGTAGGCCTCGTCGTTATGGCCGGTCATGGTCAACGCCGGAAGCACGAATGGCGTGCCGGCGAATCCGGTGCTTACCTTGCCGCCGGATTCGCGCACCAGGCAGGCGAGTCGATTGCCGGCCTTCACGCGGCGCACCGGTTCGCCGTCAAGCAGTCCGAAGGCGATGGCGAGCGCGTAGGCGCACTGGGTGTCGGATGTCATGGTGCCGTCAAGGTTGGTGAAACGCTGCAGGAATCCATCAATCACACGGTCACGCAGGGCGGCGAATCGAGTTTCATCATCGGTTTTGCCGAGAATATGCGCGATATGCGTGCCTTGCATGCAGCTGCGTGCGTAGAACGCGGTGGCGACCAGTTCCTTTTCGGTCATGGCCTGCGTAGGATCTTCCGGAGGCGCGGTCGGATCAAGCCAATCGCCAAGCTGCCCGAGCGGATAGTCCGGCTTGCGATCCCATACGCCATCGGGCGAAAGGTACCCTGCCACTTCATCGATCCAATCACGGATCAGATCGTAGGAATCGGCGAGCACCTGCACGTCCCCGCTTTCCATGTACAGCGTCCACGGCACTTCCACCGCCGAATCGCCCCACGTGGAGATGGCTTGTGGATGCGCCCATACGCCCAACGGCACGAACGGCACGTAGAACGGCACAGTGCCCCACTTGACCTGGTCGGCACGCACGTCTTTCAGCCAGCTTTTCAGGAACCCGTATACGTCATACAAATAAGCCGCGGTAGGCACGAACAGGCAGATGTCTCCCGTCCAACCCATGCGTTCGTCGCGTTGCGGGCAGTCGGTTGGAATGGACACGAAGTTGGAACGCATCGACCATACGGCGTTCTCGTGCAAACGGTTGAGCAGCGGATTCGATGTGGTCAGTTCGCCGGTGCGTTCCATCACGGAATGGTAGACGCGGCAATCCATGTCGGCTGCGGTCAGTTCTCCTGCGAAACCTTCGATCTGTGCATAGCGGAAGCCGTGCATCGCGAATCGTGGCTCCCACCAAGCGTCGGAACCGTTGGAAGTGTACACATCGCACTGCTGGCCTCTGCGCAAGGTTCGCGTGGCGATGGATCCGTCCGGTTCCAACACTTCCACATGACGTAACGTCACGCTTTGTTCTGCTTCAAGATCGCGCATGTGCAGGCGGATGCGCTGCGAACAGTTCTGTCCGAAGTCAACCAGCCATATGCCACGACCATCTTCCGTGTTGCCGATGCGTTCGACGCTGACCGGCTCATGCGATTCATGCGCGCGCACCGGCGATGTTTCAGGATTTTCAATACGTGCCGGGTCATACATGACTTCCGCGACCGGCTGCCAGGAGCTGTCGTCGAATCCTGGTTTCGACCATCCCGGCTGTTCCAGTCGAGCGTCATATCGTTCGCCTTCGCACAGATCCGAGCAGACGATCGGTCCGAGCGTCGCCTTCCATTGGCGGTCCCATGCGTTGGAATATATGTTCTGCATACTGCCGTCGGCATATTCGACCTCAAGTTGCGCGAATACGGCAATACGATCGCCATAGAAGTTGGAGTAACCGCCATCGAAGCCGAGGCGTCCGCGGTACCATCCGTCACCGAGCCAGAATCCCAATGCATTGGCACCGGACTGCAGTTCGTCGGTCACATCGTAGGTGAAGCATTCCACGCGCTGGTTGTAGTTGCTCCAGCCTGGTACGAGCGCGTCATTGCCGACTTTGACGCCGTTGATTTCGGCTTCCACAAGACCGAGTGCGCTTAGATATAGGCGTGCGCGTTTGGGTTGTTCCTTCAGTTCGACTTCGGTGCGCACTAATGGCAGGTGACGATGGTCAGTTTCGGATTCGCTCCACGATGGTCCGACGAAATCGGCGACATGCTCATGTTCTTCCAATAGTCCGACTTCGAAATGCAGGGTTGCGCTCGGTTTGCCCAATGGCTGGTGACTTGCCGAAACGGCCTGCATGGTGGCGAACACTTCTTCGCGTGAGGCGAGCGGCGCGAACTGCCATGGAATAAGCACGGAAGTGTCAGTGGGCAGGTAGGTGCGTTCTTCCACAGGTTGCCCGCCGGGAACACGTCGTGTCACTTTGAGCAGGATCTGCGCGTCGATTGGCAGCATGCCGGAGCACACCCATGTCATGCGTGGGGCTGCGGTGGCGATGCCGAGCGCATCTCCCGGGTAGTGTTCCACGGTGAAGCTGATGATGTCAAGATCCGAAGCCAGCGTACTGGGCACAATCTGCGGATCAGTAATGGCCATGATGACCCCTTTGTCTACAAAAATAATAGATCACTTATTTGTGATGGTGGGAAGCCAAAGTCCGAGCCATGCCGCAAGGAGAGAGAAACGAACGGCGACGATGGCTGGGACTTTGGCTGGCAATCGCAAGGTATTGCATAACTGACTTGCGATTGGAGATATTGAGTTGTTATGTGATTGCTGTTGCTAATCAGGCTGCGATCTTGCGTGCCTGACGTTCTTCGTCGGTGCCGTACTTCTTCTGAGCACGGATCATGATGGTACCGGCGATGCCTTCGATGATTACGATGCCGAAGAAGCACCACATAGTGGTCTGAATGGTTTCAGGAAGCACCAGAGCCGGGGTGATGAGCGCGAACAGGCCACAGCACAGGCGGGAGAAGCCGTTGATGAAGCCCTGGATGGAGGCGCGAATCTCGATCGGGAAGGATTCCTGGGTCCACACCTTGTACAGTGCTTCGCCTGCCAGCGGGGATCCGAGGTTCATGAAGGCTGTCGCGCCGACGATGACCCATAGGTTTGCACCGCCCATGGCCATGGCGGCCATGGCGATCAGCGAGATCACGATGCCTGCGAAGAACGCCTTGTTACGATATTTGCCGCCTGCGATGGACGCGAACACGATGTTGAGCACGAGCGTCACGAAGTTGAGGATGATGCCCAAGCCGGTGGCCAGGGACTGGGCGGCTCCGGCCTTGGAGAACATGTAGGTCTGGAACTGGCCCCACGTGTTGGCCAGCAGGTTCCAGCCGACGTAGAAGATCACGATGGCAAGGAAGTAGGTGAGCAGCACCTTCTTGTCGGCGCCGAACAGCACCTTGGTCACGGAAACCTTGCCGTTGCCTACAACAGCCGGACGTGCGGCGTCACGAACGTCGGCAGCTTCATGGAAGCGGCGGAAGGTCGGAGAAAGCAGTCGCCACAGCCATGCGATCACAGCGAATACTGCGAGGATGGCGAACACCACACGACCACCGGTGGCACCCTGCATGGCGGAAACCAGGAACGCGCAAATGAAGGAGATGAACACACCCACCTGCCAGAACACCTGGGTGGTGGAGACGAGCTGTGCGGCGGTGGCCTCGTCTGGAGCATCATGGGAGACGATGGTCATGGAAACCGGCAGATCCGCGCCGGAAGCCAAACCTGCAATGATCAGGCCGATCAGCAGTACGGTGAAGTTCGGGGCGAACACGCAGATGGCGGCACCGATGGCGTAGAACAGGTTGATCCAGTTGAAAAACAGCACGCGGCCGATCTTGTCGGCCAAGCGGCCTCCGAACAGCGAGCCGAAGGCGATGGCGAAGGTCAGAATACCGGAAAGCAGGCCGACCTGCGTGGTATCGAGTCCAAGGCCTTCCTGCCAGACCACAATGGTTGCCGACAGACCGACGATGATGCCGGATCCCAGCATCGATCCGATGCCTGCGGCGAAGGCGAGCGGCATGTATTCGCCCAATCCTTTGCCCTTCTTGGTTGAAGTATTCATTGCTCTTTCCTTACTTTTTCATACTTGCATGCGTTTTTTCACACAAGTATGTCCTTCTTTTTTTCAAATGATTTTCACTGCGTTTTCAAATTGCCGAGGCATCTCCTTTGATCTGTCCAGCATTCAGAAAACACTGCGATTCCATTGTTTTATACACCAGAACATCCTGCCGTTCTCAGCAGCACCTCCAGTGATGTTGTAGTTGAAACACTACATTCGTTTTTGAAAATTTCAAAATCGTCGCGCGTTTTTCAATATACAATTTCAAAAGAGAGCGCGTAGACTATTGATACATCAAGGAATAACCGGTTTATGTACGAACAGGAGCAATCTCATGCCAGCATCAAAACGTGTGGGCGTTTCCGACATCGCCAAACATGCCGGCGTCTCCATCGGCACCGTATCCAACTATCTCAACTACCCCGAACGCGTATCGGACACCTTAAAAGAGAAAATCGGCGCAAGCATCAAAGAACTGGGCTACACCCCCCGCAGAAACACGCTTCTCCCCCAGCGAGAGAACGCCGGACCGCGCCTCATCGGCTATATCATGACCGATATCGAACATTCCCTGTTCACCTTCATCCATGAAGGAGCGCAGGAGGTCTGCGAAGAAAACGACCTGCAGCTTATCGCCTTGAACGCATCATCCGACGCGCAACGGCAAAACGAACTGGTGAAAACACTCATCGACATGAACGTGGCCGGAATTCTGCTCAGCACCATATCCGACTCCCCCGAAGACGTGGCCGCGGCACGAGCGGCCAACATTCCCATCATCCTGCTCGACCATACCAATCCCCGTCACGCCGATCAGGTGTGCTGCGTGCTTGAAAACAATATGGCGGCCGGGCAGATCGCAGCCGATGAACTCATTCGCATCGGATGCAGCCGCATCGCGTTCGCCGCACACTCATTCGACTATGAATCCGTACAAGATCGGCAGATGGGCGTCGAAAAAACCATTGCGCGCACGCATGGAAGCACGCAATTGGAACTCATCAATTCCAAAGGTCTGATGTTTGAAGACGGCTACCAGCTCGGCCTGGACATCATCGACACAATGAAGCGTAGCGGCCTGAACGCCATTCCAGACGGCATCATCACCGTCTCGGACGCGCTTGCCGCCGGCGTGCTGTCGGCATTCCATGACCATAACGGCCCACGGGTTCCAGAAGATGTTTGCGTCATCGGCATGGAGGGGGCACGGTTGGAGACCAAATGCCCCATGTCGCTGACCGTAGTGAACGCGCCCGCTATCGACATGGGGCGCAAGGCCATGGCGCAGATGCTCGACTACATCGACAATCCCGCCGCACACGTGCACAGCACCACGCTTATCGAGCCGACTCTAATCCGACGCGAATCCACACGCGCATAATCGCATGCGGAACACTGTTAGCACAGCCCAACTCGACGCAACACAACGGCAAGGTGGGTCTCCTTACCTGGCGAAACCCACCCTTACTACTATTCTGCAGCGTTTGAAAATTTCAAACCATCAGACTGCGGCACGGGACTTGTCTTGCAAGTCACCGAATACCGGTGTGGCCGAACCAAGCCAGTCGCGCTGTTCCTCATTGCCCATGGCATTACCTCCTACCGCCATTCATCGTCGAAGCGGCATATCATTCAGGCTCCGCATCCTCACGGAGCAACCTCACGGAATGATAGACTTTGCCCCGAGGGCAAGGTCAACACGAACAGTGAAGCCCACGACAAGGAAACAATACGTGGCCGGCGATGATGACGAGCTGCTGACGATTGGCGAAGTGGCCAAATTGGACGGCATCACCGCCAAGGCGTTGCGCTATTACGATGCGCATAACATCTTGAAACCAGCCGCAGTAGATCCGGCTACCGGCTACCGGCTACCGGCTACCGGCTACCGATACTACACCCCGATCAAATGCTTGACGTCGATGTGATGCGTATCTGCATCGCCGCCGGCGTGCCATTGGATTCGTTGGAGAAATTCCGTTTCGAAGACGGTTCGCTTGATTGGCGAGCGTTACTTGCCGCAGCGCAGTCGCAGGTGGATGAGCGCATTCAGCAATTACGACGATTGCAGACGTCAATCACCGATTATTCCGGGGAATTGGTACGCAAGGCCTTCTCCCCCGAAGATGGGTTGGTGCGTGCCGATTTGCTGCCGACTTGGCTGGTTGCACAACCTTGCCTCTACGGTAATGTTTGCGATATAAAACGATATTTACGCATAATGACGTCGTTGCGTACCTTGATTCGCGATGCGCAGGCACCGCATTTGCTGCGCAGAGGCATACTGTTGGATTTGGTGGAATGCAAGGCGTTCGCTTTTCAACAGTTCGCGCCAACGCAGCGCATGCTTGATATTTTCCATTCCGGCGATCGTTCGCAAGTAACCTACGATTACCACTTTCCCACTGGAACCGTTGTTATCAATCCTCCCGGAGGTCCTGCGGAAAGTCGCGTAATCGAGCGTGAATCGTTGGCGCAATGCTTTGAGGATGGCATGGCGTTGGCTGAATCGCTCGACGCTGAGGATTGGCCGCATGTCACCATGACTGAGATTTGGGGCAGTCATGCCCCAAATGGTTCGGCTTGCAGGCTACTCCTGAGCACGCTTCACCGAGAAGCGGAACATGAGCAACGCCAGAATCTCACCGCATACGGCCATGCCGAAGAACACCCACATGCTGGTGGAGAAGCCAGCCACATAAGCGTCAGCCTGCTGCATGCCGGCATTCACGTTGGCGGCCGAGAATTCGGAAATCAACGTGGATGCCACAGCCGTGCCGATGGCGCCTGCGAGCTGCTGCATGGTATTCATCACCGCGGAACCGTCGGCGTTCATGGAAGACGGCAACTGGTTCAACGCATGCGTCTGATCGGGCACCAGCACGAATCCGGAAGCGGCCATGAACAGCGCGTATGCCACGGCAATGGCTCCTTCGTGCGAGCCGCCAAGCATCATCGCCACATCCATCACCGCTACGCCAACAAAACCGCAGGCGATGAACTTCGGCGGGAAATGCTCTTTCAACGCGCCGCCGATCAGTGGAGCCGACACCGCGCCAATCACAGCGCCCGGCAGCAAAATCAAAGCGGCCGTCATCGACGTATGCCCCAATCCTCGCTGCAGCAGAATCGGCAGCAAGAAGTTCACACCAAGCACACCGCCGGAAGACATGAGCAGAATCACCATGCCGAGCGTGAATCCCGAATATGCAAACGTACGCACTTCCACCAACGGATGAGCCATACGCAACTGCAATACGGCGAACACCGCCAACACCACAATGGCACCGATAAGCACACTCCAGAATCGCCAATCGCCATTCCATTGCGCGAAGAAACTGGCCGCAACAATAATGCCGGCCAAGCCAACAGCCACCAACAGCAGTGATGGCACCGACAGATAGCCCTTCTCACCGTGACGGATGTCAGGCACGGTAGCCGCGCCAAGCACGAACGAAATCACCAGGAACGGAATCATGGCATAGAAAATCCAATGCCAGTTCAGGAATTCCATCACCAATCCGCCGAACACCGGCCCGATGGCCGGAGCCGCGCACGTCACCAAACTCACCAACCCAAGCATCATGCCGCGCTTGTGGAATGGAGCCTTGTCGAGAATGATGTTGGTCAGCAGCGGCAGGGAAACACCCGTGCCGAGCGCCATGATCAGTCGTGCGGCAAGCAGCATCGGAAAGTTCAATGCGAGCGCGCCGACGAGCGTTCCCACGGAAAACAGCGCGATGGCCATAACAAACAACGCTTTGGTCGGGAATTTGCGCACCATGAACGGTGACGTCGGAATGGCCACGGAAAGCAACAGCAGATACCCGGTGGTCAGCCATTGCACCACGTCGGCGGAAATCGCAAACTCTTCCATCAACGCCGAATATGCGATGTTCAGCGAAGTTTCCGACAGAATGCCGAGGAAGGTGAGAATGGCGAGCGTCACCACCACGATGGTGAGTTTGCCTTCGCTCATACACTTGTCGTTGATTGCGCCGCTTTGTACGCCGTTGGTGGCGGAAACCGTGCCGTTTTCGGCATGTTCGATGGGTATGTCTGATGGTGCGTCCCTCTTATCCGTAGACATTCTGCTCCTTCGATAGAAAGGTTGTGTAATAGTTTTTGCTTCGAAATTGTCGACGATATTCGCATGCCGGCGCGGCTACAGTTTGCGCCGGCACACACCACACATTACGTAAGGCAGAACATTATGTAAGGCAGAAATGTTACGTGAAATTGCATGAGCCGCCTACGATCAGCATTTCGTAGGCGGCTCATATCAGTCTGGCGTGTCGATTATCGAGTTCTGCGACACGGTTTATTTTGGTTGCTTATGCGACGGTGAAGGTGGTGCGCTTCAGGTCTTCGCGACGGCTGGAGTGACCGATAAGCACTTCGAATTCGCCCGGCTCAACGATTCGGTTAGCTTCAGAATCGACGATGGTGCAATCGGAAACCGGAATATCGAAGGCAACGGTCTCGCTTTCGCCCGGTTCGAGTTCCACACGCTGGAATGCTTTGAGTTCACGATCCGTCCAGCTGTAAGAGGTCACGATGTCGCCGATGTAGAGCTGCACTACTTCCGTGCCCTTGCGATCGCCCGTATTGGTGAGGGTGATTTCGGCATGCACGGTGTCGGTTTCGCCGAATGCGCCGGATTCCGGAACGTTGGTGACCGTCGGTTCGCCGTATTCGAACGTGGTGTAGCTCAGGCCTTCGCCGAATGCGAATGCCGGATCCTGTGTGAGGTCGGCGTAGCGGTTGCCGTGCTGGCCGCGAATCTGGTTGTAGTAGACCGGCAGCTGACCTGCATGGCGTGGGAAGGTGATCGGCAGTCGTCCGCTCGGCTCGGTTTCGCCGAGGATGATTTCGGCGATGGCCTGGCCGCCCTTCATGCCCGGGCTTGGAGCCCACAGCAGAGCCGAAGTGCCTTCGGCCGGTGTTTCGTCAACAATCACACCGTTGGTACCGATCACGGATGCCGGCAGCACCTGCGGCTTGGAGCTGACGAGCACCACCACGAACGGCTTGCCGGTTTCGCGAGCCACGTTCGACAGCGCGTCGATCAGTGCATTCTGGCCGCCGAGCAGTTCAAGCGTAGCGGTGGAGCAGCCTTCACCAATGGCTTGAATCACATCACCCACCACGGCCACGATCAGGTCGCTTTGGCGAGCGTTTTCCACGGCTTCATCGAGCAGTGCGCGGTCGAGCTTGGCGGAAACGCCGATCTTCGGGCGAGGCTGGCCATCCGGGTAGAACTCGCCTTCCGGATCAGGCACCAAATCCACGATATTGGCACCGCGGGAGTACACGACCTCGCAGCCTTCCGGAGAGAGCTGCTTGAAGCCATCAAGCACGGTGGTGATCATCTCGCGCGGGTGGCCGTCAGGCATCCAGTTGATCTGACCGGAGCTGCCCGCCCAGTCGCCCAGCTGAGTTTGCGCATCGTCGGCAAGCGGACCAACGACCGCGATACGCTTCGCGCCAGCCACATTGAACGGCAGCGAACCATTGTTCTTCAGCAATGCCACGGCTTCGCGAGCCACTTCGAGATTGAGCTGCTGGTGTTCTTCGGAGCCGATCACCGCATTGATGCGTTCCTGATCAGGCAGACGCGGATCTTCGAACAGTCCAAGACGGAACTTTAGTGCGAGAATACGAGCCACGGCGGCATCAATCAACGATTCGTCAAGCAGACCGGTCTTCACGGCTTCGATCGCACCCTCGTAGAACTTCGGGGTGGTCATCACCAAGTCGTTGCCGGACTTGACCGCGTCAGCGGCGGCCTGCACATAGTCCGGCTTAACCTTCTGCTCCCATACGGAACGTCCGACGTTGTCCCAGTCGGTGATAAGCGTGCCCTGATAGTCCCAAGCGCCACGCAATTTGTCGGAAAGCAGCCACTTGTTGAAGGTGACCGGCACGCCTTCGATGGATTCGTAGCCAAGCATGAAGGTGCCACAGCCTTCCTTGGCCACGCGTTCGAACGGCGGCAGGAACCAGGATTCCAGCTTGCGGTGGCTCAGATCGGCTTCGGAAGCGTCACGGCCTCCCTGGGTTTCGGAATAGCCCGCGAAATGCTTGGCGCATGCGAGAATCGCGTCTTTGGCAAGCGGCTCGCCCGCCTTGGCACCACCCTGATAGCCTTTGACGATGGACGATGCCATTTCGCCGATCAGGTACGGGTCCTCGCCAAAGGTTTCGCCCACGCGACCCCAACGGGTGTCTCGCGCGATGCACAGCACCGGAGAGAACGTCCAATGCACGCCGGTAGTCGACACTTCCTCGGCGGTGGCACGGCCCGCGGCCTGCACTTTTTCGGAATCCCACGTGGTCGCCATGCCCAATTGTTCCGGGAAAATGGTGGCTCCCGGCCAGAAGGAATAGCCATGAATGCAGTCGTCACCGATCACCAGCGGAATGCCGAGACGGGTTTTGGTGTTCACCGTTTCCACGGCTTTCGGCAGGTCGGACGGCGAGGTGTGCAGAATGGAACCAACATGCTTGTTGACGATTAGATCGTCCAAATCGCCGCTTCGCGCGTCAAGTTGCATCATCTGTCCGACTTTTTCCTCAAGGGTCATACGGCCAAGCAGATCGGCGATGCGTTCCTCAGTGGGAAGTTCCGGATTCTTATACGGCAGATTCGCAGTGTTTTCAATGGTTTCGGTCATGGGATTGCTCACTTTCCTCATTGAAGCGATTTCCTTTAATTACCAATTGGTAGTTTAACACGATGCAGGCACGCACGCAACTCGGCATGACCATACCAACACAGAAGGCGAGAAGCCCGTCAGACCCCTCGCCTTCTCACACGAATACATGCAATGCAATCTTAAATAATCAGCGATATGCATCCCATAATGGAGCGGGAAACAGCATGTTTTCCATCTGAGCCCACTCTTTGCACAAATCAACTTCAGGTTCGCGCAACCACCATAATTGCACGCCATCCATGATTTCCATGGCCTTACGCACCACCGGACGCATGCTCGACTTCCACGAACCCAATTGCGGAGGAATCAGCCAAGGATATCGCGAATAATGCTCCCAAATATCGTCCATACGGGCAGTGAATTCATCATGCAACGGATGATCAGGATTCAACGACTCCGCAGAAAGCACGGTAAACAACTGCACCATCATGCGACGACGCGAATTATGCCGCACCAAATAACGCAAATACGCAGGAAACAGCGGCGCAGTAGGATCACTGCCAGGCATACCTGATGCAAAGAAATCCTCAGGAGTGCCCGTTTCACCGTAATACTCGTTGAACACCATGGCCAGCATATTGTCTTTATTACCCACATACCGAAGCACACCCTGCTTGGAGATGCCAACACGATCAGCCACATCCTGAATGGAAATACCGTTGAACCCACGCTCGCTGATCAGCTGCACCGCGGCATCCAGCACTTCCTCACGCCGCTCCTGCGGTGATTTTCGGATACGTTTCGGAGTCTCTTCCTCTGCCATGATTCCGAGTCTAATGCACCTTGTGTCGATTGCCGTTGATTGACTGACTATGGCATGTCATCGTGAGAGGTATCCGCCCGAATCCATCCATGACGCCATACGCGAGTCAGATCCCACGCCTCAAGATTGCCGCCGTTGCGAGGATCCCGCGGCGGTTTCCCTTCGCCACTACCCGGTTTCGCGGAGCGCGCAAGCTGGTAGCTCCAATAGATCTGTCCCGCCGACACGTCCCATGCCGCGCGTTGCAATCGTGACACTTGGCGGTATGCAGCCGATCGGTTTTGGCTGTGTAGGGCCCACTGATTCTCCACGCACCACTCGCCCACCAGCACGGGAATACGACGAGCCGCCGAACGAATGGCGATACCACTCGCGCCCACCAGCATCCGGTACAGCCATGGCAGTCGCCGCGATCGCAGGTACAGCCGGCGTGCCGGTCCCGAAAACAGCGGATCCTCCATCGCGATGAGATACTGATGGGTGTCGAGCATGACGTTGCGCATGCCAGCACGACGAAACCAACCGCCCCAGCGGAGTAGTCGGAAACCGTCATGGAATACGATCACGGTTTCCGGACGCAGCACGGCGCGCAACCGGGCGTAAGCGTCGCGGTAGAAGCGCTTCAGAAACCGCAGTGAGACATACGTGCTACCGGAAGCCTCATGAGAGTCTTTCGCCGTGTTCGACGTGCTATGGAACACCGACCAGCTCACTGGTTCGTTGAGTACTTCGATGCTGTGCAGGGCCGGTTCGTCGCGGTATCGGCGAGCCAATCGCTCCAGCACGTTCAGCGTGTACTCCACCAAGTCCGTATTCTGCGCCCATTTGCACACACCCGTCAGACCGCCGTTGTCGAAACCATTCTGCGATTCGGGAACGGTATGCAGGTCAATCATAATCTTCAATCCCGTCTCCCGCGCCCAACGGAACGCGCGGTCGAGGTACGTGATGCAGCCCGGATGCCCGGGCCAGTCGCCGAAGATGAAATACGGTATGGGAATGCGTACGAGGTTGATTCCGTGACCGACGATAATACGGAAATCCTCCAGGGTGATGTAGGTTTCGCGGTGCCGGCGCAGTTCCTCGGCGAGATTCCGTTCGGACCAGAGGGATACGTGCGTGCGGTGCATCCAGATTTCATCGTCTTCGGCGCTGCGGGTGAACGGTTTCGGATCCATCCATTTCTCCAGCACCAGCCAGTTGCCGAGGTTCACGCCGTCGATTCGCTCATCGATGCCTAGCACCATGCGTCTCACCGCCCTTACGCTCGGGGGTTGCCCGACTTTTCGTTTCCGTCCATCACAACCCATGGCAAAACCCATTCGGCCCAATGGGCCAAGGAACCGTGCGTCATTCGCAACATTCCTTGGTCCATTGTATGTGCCCCGCGAGCGGCCACACGGCCGCCCGGAATCGGATCACGACCGGATCAGGGTCGTTGAATGATCGTGGTGGCCGCCCGGGCGGGATCAGTCGACAGGCTTCGTTTCGTCCGCCTCATAATCGAAGAAATCAAAATCGGCGGTCTTCTCATGCAGCGAAGCATCAGTGACGGCAATACCGACCATAGTGCCGGTGAACTCACCGAACTTGCAGTATTCGTCAGAGAACGTGGTGGTATCGAAATCCGGACCGATCTTGGTCCAATTCTCGCCATCATAACCCCATTCGAACCAAGTGCGACGGCCCTCAATGTTCAAACGGAAGTAAATCGGCTTATCTTCCACGGCAACACGAGTGTCAAGCATTTCCGTCTTTTCGCCGTTTTCGAGACGCACGATCGAAATCGCGCTGCCGCCAAGCGTCTGCGAATAATACTTGCGCAGGAAAATGTTATTCATGTTGTCGTAGTAGATGGTCAAGCCAGCGCTGTGCTGGTAGACTTCCGGCTCGAACTCCATCTTGGTGGTCACCGTGGCATACACGCTCGTCAGCTTGCGAGTAAGCAGGCTCGTACGATTCAGCGAGGCAAGCGATTCTTCACCGCGAACACGCAGCCAGCCCGGGCGTTCCGTAGCATTCGCAAACGTGCTCGGCATCTGACGCGGCGAGTAATACCAGTTGCCCAATTCGCCGCCATCAAAGTCATCAAAGCTCGGAATCTCCGGCATCGGCACATCCGGCAGATTCGGTCCCTCAACCTCAATCTTCGCCAGATTGGAACCGTCAGCCATACGCAGCCAGCCATCAGGCGTCCACTGCATCTTCTGGATAGCGGTTTCACGGCCAAGCGTGCAACGCAATTCCGGCACAAACGGACGACTGGTCAAATGCACCAGATAGGTTTCGCCATTCGGCAGGTCAACATACGAGCCATGCCCGGACTTTTGCAGCACGGAATCCGGGTTGAAATAGCGCGGCTTCAGATGATCGTCATCGGCACGCTCGTTCGACTCCTTCGGCTGTGACGTAACCAGCGGGCCATTCGGATCCGGCTCGTACGGACCCCACACATTGCGGGAACGCCCCATGGTCACGGAATGGTTGTAGCCAGTACCGCCCTCAGCGCACATAATGTAATACCAGCCGTCACGCTTGGTCAGATGCGGAGCCTCAATGCAGCCACGATCAGTAGCACCACGCCAAATACGCTTCGGATAGCCGACCACATGTTTGGTTTCCGGATCATATTCCACGCAGCAGATCACACCCGGCTTCTCGTAGCCTTCGCGGGTCTCCCACTCCAAGCTGACGATGTACTTCTTGCCATCATCGTCATGCAGAATGGACGCATCGAAACCGGAGGAAGTCAAATACACCGGCTCGCTCCACGGGCCTTCAATATTCTTCGACTTAATAAGATAATTATTCACGTCGAAATAGCGTGCATTCATGGAATTCATAACACCATAAATCACGTAGAACATGTCCTCTTCCTCACAATACGTGAGGCAAGGAGCCCAAATGCCCTTAGCGCTCGGCAGCTTGGTAAGGTTCGGATTCGTATCATCGGTAAGCACATGGGTGAGCAATTCCCAATGCTTCATGTCCTTCGAATGGTAGATCGGAATGCCTGGGAACCATTCGAATGTGGAAACGGCAACATAATAGTCGTCACCTTTACGGCAAATGGCCGGATCAGGATTGAAGCCTTTAAAAATAGGATTCTGCAGCATTATCTCTCCTTTGATTTCTGCTTTTCTTTTTTCGTTTTTTACTTATTGCGATTTTGCTTTAGTTATTGCGGCGCCCGCCGCTTACTGCAGTGTTATTTGGTTACTGCAGTGTCCGCCGGAGGCTGCGATGCTCTATTGCTGACACGCTCCAAGGCCGCTCTGGCCAGTCTTTACGGTCTTCAACAGAGCATCGCAGACTCCGGCTCGTAACGCTTTTGCGTTACGTTGCGTTGCACTTACGTTGTGTTACGCAAGTTGATGTTTTTAGTGAGTTTTTCCTTTTTTAAAGGATGGGAGGGAGGGGGAACCAGGATTGGGCTATGCAGCGGCCTAGGTCCCAAGAGTCCCAGCCGATCCAGCCAGGGGTGTTGACCGTGTCGGTGAGCAGCTTGTAGTTCCAGTAGTAGAAGCCGCTGCCGTTGCTCCATGCTTCAAGCTGCGACTTGGCAACGCCTTGGTAGAGCGCACGCTTTTCTTCGGCACTGAGCGTTTCCGCCTGCGCACCTTCCTCGCCGTTGAGCACGCTCTGGCCGCCGTGGGTGTCCACACCACAGCCGACCGAGTTGAACAGGCACCACTCGCCCACAATCACTGGGAAGTATTCGCTCATTTCGGCGACCATCGGAGCGTACGTGTTGCGCACGAAATCGTCGTAGCCTTCCACGGTCTGCGGGCAACCCATCATTTCCGCGGCCATCAAGTACTGGTGGGTGTCGAGGATCACGTTTTCGAACTCTGACGCAAGCTTGCCATCTGCGCCACGCATGAAGTCCTTCCACTGTTCGATATCGAATCCATCATGGAATACCACAGCCTTATCAATCGGCAAAGCACCCTTGTCGACGTCGCGCAGGCGACGATATGCGGTGATGTAGAAGTTCTTGAGCCAGTCGAATTCAATCGGACCGGTGCCTTCCGCAAGTTCGGCATCGACGGCCTTGTATCGTTCGGTCACGTTCATCATCGGCCAGGACGTGGTGGTGTTCGGCTCGTTGATGATTTCAATGCCCATCAGCGCTTCCCTATTGCCATAACGCTTGGCAAGACGCTCGAGCACACTAAGCACGAATTCAACCTCTTCCGGCAGTTGTGCCCACTTGCACACGCCGGAGATGCCGCCATTGTCGAAACCGTTCTGGCTCATCGGAGCGGTATGCAAATCAATAAGAATCGTCAAACCGTATTTTTCAGCCCAGTTGAAAGCCTTATCAAGTTCATCAATACACCCAATGAACGGTGCTCGATCGCCGAAGATGAAATACGGTACCGGAATTCGTACGGAATTCAATCCCCATGATTTGATGGTGGCGAAGTCGCGTTCGTTGATGTATTCGGCGCGATGCGTTTTGATGCGTGCCTCATAGACGGCCGGGTCGAGCTGCGTCGGCAGGTAATATTCGTCGTCGGCGGTAGTGCCATCGAACAATGCCGGGTTCATCCACTTTTCCAGAACCAGCCAGTTACCCAGGTTCACGCCCTTGATGTAATTGAGACCCATATGCACTCCTTCGTACGTTTTCACCATAGTTTCTATTACTTAGTAACTACTTAGTTAAATGATAATACATTTTTCTTCTCTGCGCAACTTGTAACGAAAAAGCGTTTGCCCACGGCGACCAGTAACCAATCACCACAGACAAACGCCCTGCAACACAACACCGGCTTGCGAAGGTGGCAGGAAGAGAAGGGAAAATCCACCACCCGGCATTCAACAAACCGTTGCCACAGCCAAGCTGACGCGTTACGCACACATCCGCGTCAGCCAGGCAACTCCCCGTCAGTCCAACACGAATGCGTTAAACAAAAACGGAGCAAGCGTCACCTTGATACCACGATCGACATTGCAAGGATCAGCAAATTCAAAACCCTCGGCATCGTCACAAATCCTTCGGATTCATCAATTTGCAATTGTTCGCTTCCTTACGGAAAACCCCGGACCCGATCGAGAAGGGGAAAACGACGGATCCGGGGCAATCATTCAAGGAAGGATTACTTACTTGACCTTCTTGATGGCCATGATGAAGAAGCAGCCGATGATGGCCAGGGCGATGGCGGTCGGGAAGGCGAAGTTGTAGCCGAGGGACACCACGATGGTGGACATGACGACCGGGCCGCACATCTGGCCAAGGGTGGTGCCCATGTTCAGAATGCCCAGATCCTTGCCAGCTTCTTCCTTGTTCGGCAGCACGTCGACGAGCAGAGCCTGGTCGACTGCGTAGTAGACGGCGTAGCCGAGGCCAGCGATGCCCGCGAACAGGTACATGCCCAAGGTGGACGGAATCAGCCACGGCATGGCGATGCCGATAGCGAAGAGCACGGAAGCTACGACAACCGGGACCTTACGGCGGCCGATGAGATCAGAAACCGGTCCAGAGATAAAGGAGCCGACCAGAGACATGACCATCATGATCATGGAGACGACGGACACGGTGACGGCTGATTCCTTAACGGACTGGCCGATGTAGTTCTGGATGATGTAGAGCTGGTAGACGTTGATCATCTGGTAGCTCATGAGCATGCAGAAACGGCCGGCGAAAGCCTTGTAGAAGTCGTGGGCGCCAGCGAACTTCGGCGGGCGGAAGGATACGAGGATGTCCTTGAAAGAGCCCTCTTCCTTCGGCAGGAAGTCAGCGGAACGTTCCTTGGGCAGAATGATCACCGCAACGATACCGCCGAGGAACATGAGCACGCCTGCAACAGCAAAGCCGACAGTCAGGTTCTCGATGAAGAATGCACCGATCATGGTACCAATCGGGGCGCCGATCGTGGAGCCTGCACCATAGAAGGCTGACATAGTGCCACGGATGCCGGACGGCACGCGGTCAGACAGCACGGCGACCAGCGGGGCAATCATGCAGTTGAGGCCGAACATGCAGGCGCAGTAGAAGATGGTGAGCAGCACCGCGTTATGCGTGGTGCCGGTCAGGAACAGGGTGACGCCACCGAGCACCGCACCGAAAACGATCCACGGAGTACGACGACCGAACCTGGAGCGGGAACGATCGGAGAAGTTGCCGAACATCAGGTTAGAAACCAGGGACGCCACTGCGGTGAACGCATTGACGATACCGACGAGGGCGTCCGGATCGGCGCCTTCGATGGTCTTGTAGTGCATCGGCAGCAGCACGGCGGAGACGATGCCGAGGCCTGACATCCACAGGATGCCGAACACCAGGAAGCCAGCGCCGAAGCGGATGGTGTTGACCTTGCTCAGCGGCTTGCCGGTTTCAGGAGACAGCGACGGATCCTTGTCCGCGGCTGCGATGTTGGCGTTGTACGCCACCAAACGCTCCTCTTTGCTTGCGATTGCTTCACTCATGAAACTCTCTCCTTCGATTCATGTTTCAGTAGTGTTTTTGTTGTGTGACACGGACTGCCCCGCCCAGTCAATTAACTACCAATCAGTAATTAACGTATTTGTTACCGTAAATCATTTCTGCCAAAAGCGCAAGTCAATCGTGTTCGATTTGTTGATTTTGCGAATCCGACACCATGATTCCATGTTTAGTTTTACTCTTAAGCAGAATCTCGGTTTTTATTACCTAGTAACTGCTTAGTTAAAGCGTATTACAATCTCTTTTATCTGTCACTTCTCAGCGTGTTCCAACGTTTCTGCCACACTTCCTCTCCTCCGTACTGTAACTTAGTAAGTACAAGAAAAGGAGAGAGCATGCGCCGCCGAATCGAAGATAAACGCAGGAAACGAATGAGCGCCGAAGATCGCAGAAAAGCGATACTCGAAACCACCGTTTCATTCATCTCCCAATTCGGCTTCTGGGGATTCACCATTCGCGACGTGGCACAAGCTCAGAACATCACCGAAGCAGGCCTCCTTTACTACTTCAAATCCAAAGAACAACTCCTTGAAGAAACCCTCAAATACGCCGACCGCACCAACCAAATCGCCATTGCAGAGCATCTTGGCGTTGAAGGCGTGACCGGCGAAGTTTTGCAAGACGGCATCGCATACCATTGCGCTCTCGGACTCAAGGCCATCTCCACAGGAACCGTGGAAACCAACGCAGACCGACCCGAAATGGTTCGTCTCTACACCCTGCTCGAAAGCGAGGCCCTAAGCAAAGACCATCCGGTGCACAAGTATTTCGAACAGCGTGAAATCAATCTGCTGAAGGAATACACGTTCGCAGCCAAACGAGATGGCGTCGCCGATCCGGAACGCACCGCACTGCAAGTGCTATCCGCCATGGAAGGCTTGCAATTGCGGTGGCTCAACGGATCTCACGATATCGATTTCGTTGGGGAATGGAAGGCCCTGATCGACCTTCTCATTCCCTAAACGTTCTCTTTGCGGCGATTTCAGCCTGCGATCACCACAACATTCCAGCGGCCGATTGCCAATGGATCACCCTCCTTGACGGCTGTACCCTTCTTCAGTACGACTTCAGCAGTTGCAGCCTCATCAATATTGCCGTCGGTGGCGATGACGACCGGAGCGACCACCACTTCACCTGCAACCGGGCTTGCAACGGTAACTTCGTCGGCGGAATAATTGAGCAGATACGTCACGTTCTCGCCGAGGGCATTCACACCCTGACGAACCGAGATCTGGCCCGCGAGCGCGGTTCCGGCAACGGCAACACCAGCATGTTCCACAGCCTCGCGCATAACCGCACGAATGGAATCGGCGTCAAGCAGCGTAGCAATCCACTCGGCATCGCCCTTGCCGAATGCGTGACGGGTGACTGCGGCGTAATCCTTCCAAGCATAGTGGCCGTAGGATGCGAGCACCTCAGTATCAGCGTCGGCGTTCAACAGTTCGATCAGCGACTGAGCATCGGTGGACGCGGTTTCGGCGAGCGCACCTGCGAATTCCACGGAAACGTGGCCATTCGGGCGGGTGAACTGGCTGTAAGTCATGCCGAACACGTCGGTGAGATTGTGCGGAGCGCGGTCGGCCCAAACGGTCACTTCGTCATCGGATACGAAAGAACGCATGGTGGAAACCAAGTGGCCGCCATTTTCAACGAACGTACGCAAGCGATCCGTAGTTTCCTGAGACGTGCAGTAGAGCGCCGGAGTCACGATCATCTCATACTTGGCGAGACGTTCGGCCGGAGCATCGGACGGCACGAAATCGCATTCGACGTTGAGCTCGAACAGCGCGTCGTACACGTTGCGCACCACGTCGTTGTACTTGAGGTTGCCGCCGAACGGGAAGCCCGCTTCGATGAGGAACCAGTCGAGCGCGGTGAGCGACTCGTTGCTGACCATGATGGCCACCTTGTTCTGCTTCTTCAGGTGAACGAGGCGCTCCCCCACTTCCGGCTTGCCGATTTCGTGTCCGAACACGCCTGCCTCGCGGTAGGTCGGGTTCGGTTCGAGGTCGTGGCTCAGCAGACCCTTCCAGTAGGTTTCGAACGAATTGTGGATGGAATGCCAGTGCCAGTATTCCACCATGTCAGCGCCGGAGGCCAAGTGCGAGTAAGCCTGCAGACGAAGCTGTCCCGGGAACGGAACCCAGCCATGCTGACCCTGCGCTTCGGTTTCGAGCACGAGGAAGTTCTTGCCGTCCTTGGTGGAACGGGTCATATCGCCGCCGAATGCGATTTCCTTACCGGTCAGATCGTCTTCGGTCGGATGGTAGATGTCGACGCCGGTGATGTCCACTGCGGTCGCGGCCTTGAAGTGGTCGACGGCCGGCTGCACGCCGAAGGAATAGCCACGCCATTCGAAATCGAAATTGTGGGTGATGAACTGGTCGTCATGAGCGTATTCGCGCACAATATCGGACTGCCACTGCAGGAAGGCACGCACCTGATCGCGACGGAACTTGTCGAATTCGCCGCCGAGGGACTCGTTAATCGTAGCGGTCACATCCGGGAAGTCCTCCCAGGAATTGATGCGGTTCGACCAGTAGTCAAGACCGAAGCGATGGTTCAGCTCGTTCAGATCGCCATCGAACTTCTCATACAGATACTTGATGAATAGGCGCTGCATGTCGTTGGACACGGAATCGTAGTACTTGGTTTCGTTATCGACCTGGTAGCCGATCACTGCCGGATGGTCGGCAACGTGGGAGATCAGCTTGCGGATCACGCGTTCACCGTAGAAACGGTAGGTGGCATTGACGATGTCCATGATCTGGCGTGCGCCATACTTGCCTTCACCGTTCGGGGTGACCGCGAGCACGCTCGGGTCAAGCTTGACGAGCCAGCTCGGCACTGCGTAGGTCGGTGTGCCTACGATGACGTCGATGCCCGCGCGCTGTGCTGCGTCGAGTGCGCGGTCAACGTAAGTGAAGTCGAATACGCCCGGCTGCGGTTCGCAGGTGCTCCACGTGGATTCGGCGATGCGAATGACGTTCAGCCCCGCTTCCTTCATCATCCTCATGTCTTCATCGACGCGGTCGATGCCTTTCATCATGAGGTACTCGTCGTAATATGCGGCACCGAAAAGAATGTGATCTGCCTCGTAACGACTCACGGATCCTCCATCGTCTTCATTGACTTGTTACTAGTTATTACTGTTTCTACGTCTAAGGCTGTTCTTTTGCGGTATCCCCGAGTTTTTCTCAAGTATCCGTATCTAACAACCATTAGATATAAAAAATATAAACCTTCCCGATTCAGCTGTCAAGAACTGCAAAATTTCAGGCGTGTCTTACCTAACAACCATTAGATACAGCGTTTTCCCCTTGACCAAAACCAACCAATCACCGCAATCCACACAAAAAGCTATCCCAGCGAGCAAATCTTTCCAGCCACTGGAGCAAGCTTCCCGCAAACACACCTCCAAAAGTCCCGATTCTTCCAGCTAGTGGAGGAATTGAGACACAAAAGGCCATAGAAACACAGCTCGCAAGAAAACTGCACACGGCTTAGCGGTAGCTGTCCCAGACAGGTGAGGGGAAGATCATCTTTTCGAAGGCAAGCCATTCATCGTAGAAATCGATGGGAGGCTTACGCATCCAACGCAGTTGAATGCCGTCCATCGCTTCCAAGCTTTGACGCACCATCGCACGCATATTCTCCCAACCGCCGATTTCAGGCGGCAATTTCCATGTGTACTGGGAATAGTGTTCCCACACGTATTTCGGTCGATTCTCGAAATAGTCGTGCAACGGATGATCCTCACTGAACGACTCAGTTTCTAACACCATGTATAGCTGCAACAAGCTGCGTCGGCTCGCATTGTAACGTACCAAAAAACGCAAGTACGCGGGAAACAGCATGCCTTCCGGATCACTGCCGGGTAGTCCCGACGCAGCGAAATCAGCCGGAGTGCCCTCCTGATCGTAATTGTCGGTGACCAGCAGCGACAGCAACCGTTCCTTGTTGCCGATGTAATGCAGCAATCCAGGCTGGCTCATGCCAATCGCATCAGCAATATCTTTCAACGATGTACCGTAATACCCCTTTTCCCCGATAAGACGGCTCGCCGCAGCGACGATTTCCCGCTTACGCTCCTCAGGTGTTTTACGAACACGTTTCTTCCCCTCATTAGCCATATGGACAGTGTACTATCTACTACCCATTAGACAGGCGGAAATCATATCAAACCACAACATTCCCACTCGCCACATAAAAACGGGCCGACCTTCAACAGACCAGCCCTGAATTACATTCAAAACCACTTCGAGATCACATTCAGTCAGCCTCGGCCAACCAAAAATATTCGAAAAACAGTTTTACTTCTGGAACACGTCAGGATGCTTCGGATCGCCAGGTTCGTCGGCAAGCACACCTTCGAGTCCTAAGAATTCCTGCCAGAATTCCAGCGAATTGCCATACGGAGCGGCCTGGTGGCCACGCGCCTGCAGGTTCGCCTTCGCCTCAAGCACGTCTTCCTCGCGAATGCCGTCGAAATACGATTCGAGACGCTCACGATTCGTCGGATCATAGAACAGCGATCCGATGATTTCCGTCAACCGTTCCGCACGCGCCACAGGCAGCGAATCCCAATGACGGAATTCAATGAAGTTCTTCAAACGCACATCGTTGAAATGTGTGGAAATCACATGATTGATTTCGTATGCGTTGAGTTCTCGATCAGGATACACGTCGTTCGCGTTCTCATAGAATGCAGGATGATGCAGATCAGTTCCGGGAGTTTCCAACGCTTCCGGAGTGTGCGTCAGATCAGCAAACATCATCGGCGTGCTCAGCACGTCAACCGCATAATCCTCCCAACCGAAGCGAGGATCAAACAGTCCCGGAATAACGTTCGTACGCTGGAAATCCAAATAATCCCACATGCGCTGGCGCAGCAGCGGATACGGATTCTCCCGCCCCTCGAAGTACGGGGTGTTACGGAAGAACCATGCAAGAATCGGACCGATCACCGTACCCAAACGCAACTTGGAAATCGCATCCTCTTCCGAAACATAGTCAATGCTGATCTGCGTCGAAGCGGAGCAGCGCATCATGCACGGACCAAACTGGCCGACACGACCCAAATACGCGGTCATCGCCTTGTAACGGTCTTTCGGATTGACGGGAATGTCGGCATAGCCGGACTTCGGCTGGTATCCGTAATTAACCAAGCGGAAGCCAAGCTCGTCAAGCACCGGATCGACTTCGCGGCGGAACGCTCCGTAAATCGTGCGCAGATCCTCCGGCTTATGCAGAATACCCAGCGAACATTCCAGCTGGCCACCCGGCTCAAGCGACACGGAAATACCTTCGCACCCAAGGCCAACAAGCCTGCCGTTCTCCCAGTATTCCTTGCTTTCGTCGTAATACGGGCGAATGCGGTTCAGCAACGCCTCGATGCCGTTCTCCTCGTAATAGTTCACGGCGGTATCATCGCTGTTATGCACCGGCAGATGCTCGATTTCCACGCCGAAACCGCCGGTTCCGCGCTCTTGGCAGCCTGATTCGAAGAATTTGACCAGACTTTCCACATGCTTCGGATTCGGCTCAGTAAGCAGGTGTGCGTAAGAAATTCGTGGTGCTGTCATGTTGGCAATCCTACCGAAACTCATTGATGAGCACGGCGCGATTGCTATACGAAAAACTGATAGCCAACTCTTGCGTATCCCGAATCGAGTACACATTTTCAATTACAACAGACATGCTCTGCAAGACCGACCAATAATAATTAACAGCTGTCAATAAAGTCAGAAGCAATTACCACTATTTGGAAAATTGTTTGTATATATCAATAAAAATACCGACGCTGAAGATGTTGTCCGCGTCGGTATTTTGGTCAATTCCAGTCAGTGCTTATTGATTTATCTGCCTATGATCAGGCGACTTTTTTGCTTTGCGTCGTCTCACCCTGTTGCGCGGCCTTGTGAGCCTTCTTGGCGGCTGCGATCATCAGTTTGATGCGGTTGAGCTGGTTCGCTTCGGATGCTCCCGGATCGTAATCGATGGACACGATGTTGGCTTCCGGATGCAGTCGGCGGATCTTGCCGAACATGCCTCGGCCGGTCACGTGGTTCGGCAGGCAGGCGAACGGCTGCGCACAAATCACGTTCGGACAGCCGGATTCGATGAGCTCAAGGATTTCCGCAGTCAGCAGCCAGCCTTCACCAGCCTGCACACCCACGGAAGTGACCTCGTCGGCCTTCTTCACGAGTTCCGGCATCGGCAGGTCCTGGGAGAACTTGCCGTGTGCTAAATCGATCGCCTTGTGCACAGGAGCGTTGTACATGTCAAGCGCCTTGCGCATCAGCGCGTAGCCAAGCTTGTTGCCGCCCATGCCGAGGTAATGCTCGTTCCAGTCGGAAATGTATGGGCGGGTGGTCATGAATTCCATGATGCCCGGCACCACAGCCTCGCAATTCTGCGATTCAATAACGTCGACCACATGGTTGTTGGCGTCCGGCTGGTACTTGACGAGGATTTCGCCCACCACACCGACGCGCACCTTGCGCGGCTCGTCCTTCAACGGCAGCGCGTCGAAGGATTTCACAATCTCCTTAACGAGCGTCTGATACGGCAGATACCCCTTGCCGATGAACTTGCGTGCCGTCTTGGAATGGCCGTGGTGTTCGAGCGTTTCACGCACGATGGTGTCCCACGTGTGGTACAGCTGATTAGCACTGCCTGGCGTCACCTCGTACGGGCGTACGCGATACAGGCATTTCATCAGCAGATCACCGATAATCAGCGCCTTGATGACACGATGCAACAATGCCGGAGTGGCGGTGAAGCCCGGATTGTCTTCGATGCCCTGCGTGGAAATGGCGATCACTGGAATCTGCGGATAGCCAGCATCGACCAATGCCTTGCGGATCAGGCCGAAATAGTTTGTGGCTCGGCACATGCCGCCGGTCTGTGTGATGGCGAGCGCGGTGTGTTCCGGATCGTATTTGCCGTCCAAAATCGCGTCCACGAGCTGACCGATAACCATGATGGCCGGGTAGCAGGCGTCGTTGTTGACGTATTTCAGACCGGTTTCCACGTTTTCGCGGCTGGCGTGTTCGAGAATGTCGAACTTGTAACCGCCGGAACGGATCACGGATTCCACCAAGGAGAAGTGGATCGGACTCATCTGCGGAGCCACGATGGTGTAGTCCTTCATGTCTTTGCCGAATGGCACGCGGTTGGCGTACTTCGACATGGTGGCGGAATTGTGCGCGGATTTCTTCGCTTCGCCGATGCCGTTTTCCGCGGCACGCCTGGATGCGGCTTTGACGGCTTCGGTAAGTTTCGGATTGGCTTTCATCACGGTGTCAAGCATGACTTGACGTCCCGGAGTCGGCGCCTCAGACCCGGTCTTGCGGAATTCGCCCTGCTTGTTAGACGCACTGTCTTGCTTGTTGGGCATGACTGCGGCGATTCCGCGCTGCTTGTTGCGTTCGCGTTCTTCGACGGCTGCCTTGAGCGAGCGCAGTCGGATTTTTGCCGCTCCCAAGTTGGAGACTTCGTCGATCTTCAGCATGGTGTACACGTCGGCCTTGTCGGCGAGGATTTCGCCCACCTGGTCGGTGGTGATGGCGTCGAGACCGCAGCCGAAGGAGTTGAGCTGTACGAGTTCAAGTCCCGGATAGGAGGCCACGAAGTTTGCCGCCGAGTACAGGCGTGCGTGGTAGGCCCACTGATTGGTGACTCGCAACGGCATTTTGGTGACCTTGCGGTCTTCCACATGACGGAAGCCGTCCGCGTTCTTCTTGCGCGGATCGTCTTCGTCCGCGGCGAGGAAATCACTCAGGTTGAGCTTCTCCCCCGGCTGCAGTTCGCAGATCGAATCTTCAGACAATACCACCATGCCGAGCGAGCAGATGGTTTCCGGAATGCCATGGTTGACTTCCGGATCGATGTGGTACGGGCGGCCTGCGAGCACGATGCCTCGGCAGTCATGTTCCTTCATGTAGGCGAGTGCCTTGAGGCCTTCCATCTGCACATCGTGCTTGAAGACTTCGTTTTCGGCATAGGCCGCTTTGACTGCGGTTTCGGCTTCTTCACGGGTCACGTTGGCCCAAGCGAATTCTTCGACGATACGGTCGACCATGAGTTCATGGTTGGCCATGTTGAAGTATGGGCGCATGTAACGGATGCCCTCTTCGCGCAGTTCCGGCATGTTTGCGCCGATGACCACGGGATAGTTGGCTACTACCGGGCAGTTGTAGTGGTTGTCGGTGTTGGGTACCAGGTTCTCTTCGTAGCTGACGCACGGATAGAAGATGGTTTTCACACCCTTGCTCAGCAGCCATTTGATGTGTCCGTGCACAAGTTTGGCCGGATAGCAGATGTTTTCGGATGCGATGGATTCGATGCCTGTTTCGAACAGTTCATGCGAGCTTCGTCCGGAAATCATCACTTTGAAGCCCAGCGAGGTGAGCAGTGTGAACCAGAACGGATAGTTTTCGTACATGTTGAGTACGCGCGGAATGCCGATTTCGCCGCGGGTTGCGTTTTTGTCGGTGAGTCTGCGGTAGGCAAAGCAACGCTTGTACTTGTAATCGTAGAGGTTCGGGCGATCGGAACGCTTCTTTTTCGCGTCTCCGCCTCGTTCGCAGCGGTTGCCGGTCACGTAGCGGGATCCGTCTTGGAAGGTGGTGATGGTGAGCTTGCAGTGGTTTTGGCACAGTTTGCACACGTCTCGTTCGGAGGTCATCGACAGGTTGTCGAGTTCTTCGCCGCTCAAAATGTTCGATGCGGTGTGGCGTACGCCTGCGATCACCGCTTCTTTGGTGTCGGTGGTATCGGCGTCTTCGTCTTCCGCTTCGTCGGCATAGTGCATGCGTGCGGTCAGTGCGGCACCGTATGCGCCCATGAGTCCTGCGATGTTCGGTCGGGTCACTTCACGGTCTGTGAGCAGTTCGAATGCGCGAAGCACGGCGTCGTTGAGGAACGTGCCGCCCTGCACTACCACGGTGTCGCCAAGTTCGCCGGAATCACGCAGCTTGATTACCTTGTAGAGGGCGTTGCGCACTACGGAATAGCACAGGCCTGCGGCGATGTCTTCGATGGACGCGCCTTCCTTTTGCGCCTGCTTCACGGACGAGTTCATGAACACGGTGCATCGGGAGCCCAAATCGACCGGATGGGTGGAGTTGAGCGCCGCTTGGGTGAATTCCTGAATGGTCAGACCCATGGAAATGGCGAACGTTTGCAGGAACGATCCGCAGCCGGACGAGCATGCTTCGTTCACTGCGATGGAGTCGATCACGCCATCGTTGATGGCGAGATATTTCATGTCTTGGCCGCCGATATCGATGACGGCGGTAACGCCCGGGCTGACCATTTCGGCACCGCGATAGTGAGCCATGGTTTCCACTACGCCTTCGTCGAGGTGCAGGCCGGTGGTGATGAGGCCTTCGCCGTAGCCGGTCGCACAGGATCGTGCGATCCATGCGCCTTCAGGTAGTTCGGCTTGGATTTTTTTGACGATTTGTACGGCTGCCGTCAGCGGGCTGCCTTCGTTGGTCGCATAAGAGGACCATACGATTTCTCGATCGTCGTTCACCAATGTCGCTTTGATGGTGGTGGAACCGGCGTCTATGCCCAGGAAGTGCGGTCCTTGGGCTCCTTCGAGCGTGCCTTGATGGATATGCTCGCGATGATGTCGTTCGTTGAATGCGGTGCGATCCGCTTCGGTAGCGAACAGCGGAGGCATGGTCGGAGTGTTGGACGGCAGGTTTTCCAGTTCGTCCAGTCGTGCCAGAAGGTCGGCGCAGGTTCGTGCTTCGTAATGCTTAGTCAAGGTCGTCACCATCCTGATCGGCCTGCAATGCGGCACCGTATGCCACATACAGGTGAGCGTCGGTCGGAACAATGAATTCGTCCACTTTGCCGTCGAGCGCCCGCTTGAACGCGGCTCTCAGTTCGGACATGAAGAACAACGGACCACCCAGGAAGATCACGGTTCCGTGAATCGGGCGTCCGGAGGCAAGGCCTGCAATGGTCTGCGTGGCCACTGCGGTGAAGATCGATGCAGCCAGATCCGGCTTGGCCGCACCATCGTTGATAAGCGGCTGCAAATCGGTTTTGGCGAACACGCCGCAACGTGATGCGATCGGATATAGGGTTTCGTATTGCGCGGCCATTTCGTTCAGACCAGCGGCGTCGGTGTCGAGCAGTGTTGCCATCTGATCGATGAATGCGCCGGTACCGCCTGCGCAGGAACCGTTCATACGCTGTTCCGGAGTCGGCTTGAGATACGTGATTTTCGCATCCTCGCCACCAAGCTCGATGATCACGTCAGCCTGCGGATATTCCTTGTCAATGGCTTCGGTTTCGGCGATGACCTCCTGAACGAAGGGCACGTCGAGGCTGTCTGCAAGGGCAAGACCGCCTGAACCGGTGATGGCCAGGCGAATCGGCTCGTCGCCTCGGCCAAGCTTTTCCAGCTCCTGGTGGATGTCGGCCAATAGTCCGGCCACGGTGGCGCGCACGTTCGCGTGGTGACGCCGATAATCGGAGAACAGCGCGTCCGCGAGCGCGTCGGACTGATCGAGCACCACCGCCTTCACAGTAGTGGAACCGATATCAAGACCTACACGCAACGGCTTTGTGCCGTGCGTTTCGGTCACGGCTTCTGCTGCTTCAACCATGTCTCAACCTCTATCGTTCTATCCGCCGGGCTGCATTCCATGGCAGGCATGGAAGCCCCTACCCCGGGTTATCCAATCATGTAATCGTAGTCTGTGCCCACGCCTAAGTGCTTTGTAAATGCTCGCAATCAGCATAAAATGCACGACACAGCGCACAAATTAGACAACTAATCCAGTCAACGTGCCTAATTATGTATCTGGACGCTCGACGAATGTCGAGATCGCAAACCCTTCCAAGCATTTCCATGTCAGGATGCGCTGCCTTCCCCTGCAGAACGGTCTTTGCCGTATATTTCGGGAATGAATCGTGTTTGATCATGTAATTTCGGCCAAATCACCACTTGTCCGCTTTCCAGTGATTTCGGCACGTCGATGATGCGTTGGTTGCTGCTTCCGCGGAATTGCAGCAGGGAATCATGTAATTCTTTGATATAACGGCCATCCACGAGAATGTCGATCAGTTCGAGCAGCTCGCGCTTGTCGGGGCTTTCGCCTTCGCGCATGAGCTCTTCCCACGTGTAGCCGGTCCAGCACCAAATATCTTTGGTATTACCGAACCGTTCGCGTATTTTGCGCGCAAGGGGCAACAGCACGCCCGTGTTGAGCAATGGTTCGCCTCCGAGGAAGGTGATGCCTTGCACATACGATTGGCTTAAGTCATCCATGATTTGTGCTTCGAGCTTGTCGTTGTATTCGTGGCCGGCTTGGAAATCCCAGATTGACGTGTTGTAGCATTCCTCGCAATGGAACGGGCAGCCGGACACGTACAGCGAGCATCGGATGCCTTCTCCATCGGTCATGAGGAACCGTTTGTAGTCGGCGATCATATTGCGGCTCATGCGGTTGGTCCATTGCCCTGCTTTGGGATTGTTGGAACGAGTTGTGGGGATGAAAGGTCCGCGATTGGTTTCGTCCGCCGCAAAGTCACGACGTTGAATTGCTGGATTCGCGCTGCTGATCATACGTTGTCCCTTCACGTTTTGCCGTTACGTCGCGTTTTTGCGATTGCTGCTTGCCTCATGATTGTCACAGAATGAAAGAGGGTGGAAACCCACCCTCTTTCATATTTCGTTTATGTTTGCTACCGACGCGGCCCTTACTTGGCTTCCTCGAACCATTCACGTTCGGAACCGTCACTCAAGGTGACATGACCGGTTTCGCCGCTCATATGCTTGACGCGGTGCGCGATCTCCTCGTGACGTCCATGCACCATCGGGCGCTGCACCGGGTTGCCCAAGTAGCCGCAGGTGCGCTTGGTCACGTTGCAGTGGTCCGGGTCGGAGTTGCCGCACTCCGGGCACTTGAAACCTTCCTCAGTGGGCTCGAAGTCGCCTTGGAATCCGCAATCGTAGCAGCGGTCGATCGGCGTGTTCGTGCCCAGGTAGCCGATGCCGATGTTGTAGGCGTAATCCCACACCGCTTCGAGTGCCTTGGGGTTGGACTGCAGGCACGGGAACTCGCAGTAGTTGATGAAGCCGCCGGACGCGTAGTACGGGAAGTCCTTCTCGTAGTTGAGCTTTTCCATTGGGGTTGGCTGCAGCCAGACCGGGTAGTGGAAGGAGTTGGTGTAGAAGTCGTGGTCGGTCACGCCTTCCACTTCGCCGAACTTCTCGTGGTCCATACGGTTGAAGCGGTCGGTGAGGGATTCGGCCGGCGTGGAGTACACGGAATAGTGGTAGCCTTCCGCGTCGCTCCATTCCTTGCACAGCTCGTTCATGCGCTTGACGATGGACAGTGCGAATTCCTTGCCTTGCGGATCCCAGCCGTGATCGCGCATCCAGTTCTTGCCGTAGAACACGCTGGTCGCCTCATACAGGCCAATGTAGCCCAGGGAAACGGTGGCACGTTCGTTGCGGAACAGCTGGTCGACGCTGTCGTTGGCGCCGAGTCGACCGAAAGCTCCGAAACGGAACAGGGTCGGCGCATTGACCGGCGCGGCCTGCTTGCAACGCATGATACGGAATTGCAATGCCTGATGAGCCACGGCCATACGCTCGTCGAAGATCTTCCAGAAGCGATCCTTGTCGCCGTGGGATTCCAGTGCGATGCGCGGAACGTTCACGGTGACGACGCCAAGGTTCATGCGTCCGTCTTCCACGTCCTTGCCGGTCGCCGGATCAATCCAACCCTGCAAGAAGGAACGGCAGCCCATCGGGGCTTTGAAGGAGCCGGTGATCTTCACGATGTTCTCGTAGAAGATCACGTCCGGATACATGCGCTTGGTGGCGCATTCGAGGGCGAGCTGCTTCAAATCGTAGTTCGGATCGCCCGGATCGGCGTTCACACCATGCTTGATGGTGAACACGAGCTTCGGGAAAATGGCGGTGTGATGTTCGGAACCGAGGCCGCGGATACGGTTCAGGAAGATGGCACGCTGAATCTCGCGGGCGAACCAGTCAGTGCCCAAACCGAAGCCAACGGTCACGAACGGGGTCTGGCCGTTCGACACACGATTGGAGTTGATCTGGTATTCCATGGTCTGCATGGCATCGTAGATGGCCTTGCGGGTCTGGATCTTCGCCCACACCTCACGCAGCTGCTGCAAACGGCTGGCATCCTTGTTGAACGGCTCGTCCATCGGCAGGGCCGGACGGTCCTTTTCGAAATGCAGACGCTTCGGTTCGACATCCTTGGCCAAGCGCACCTGACGTTCGGCGATTTCGATCGGCAGGTCGTCAGGCATGATCTCATGGGCCTGCTCAAGGAACTTGTCGTAATCCTTGCGCGCGTATTCGACGAAGTGCTCGTCGGCACGGTTGGCGGTCTGGCCACCATACTGGCTGGATGCCACGTCCTTCATGATCTGGGTGATCTGCGTGGCGGCGATGGAAATGCTGTTCGGCGATCCCATCGGAGCGTTGCCGAGAGTGAAACCGTTGGCGAGCATATCCCAGTAGTTCGGCAGCGAGCAGTTGGATTGTGCGGTGAACGGCGAGTAGTCGGCGTCGTGGAAGTGGATGTCGCCCTTCATATGGGCGTTGGAGACCGCGTCCGGCAGCATGGAGAAGGCGGACGCCTTGGACACCGCGCCCGCCAGCAGATCGCGCTGGGTGGAGTAGACGTTGGAATCCTTGTTGGCGTTCTCGCGCACCAGAGCCTCGTCACGGTTCACCAGACGCTTGACGGCTTCGTTGATGTCGGTGGCCTTGGCACGTTCGATGTCTTTGTTCAGACGGTAGTTGGTGTACGTGCGCGCCACATCGTACAGGTGGTCTTCGATCAGGCCGTGTTCAACGAGATTCTGGATGTCTTCGATCTTGGCGGGACCGTTGTAACGATCCTTGATTTCGGCTTCGACCTGATTGGCGATATCACGGATCAGCTGTTCCTCCTGCGGCCCGATCTTCTTATCAAGGTCGGCGAAGGCTGACTTCACCGCGCTGATGATGTTGATCGGATCGAAGTCGACCACACGACCGTCGCGCTTCTCGACGAGCACCTTACCGGTTCCCGTTTTAACGGTTGCGGAGATGGCATTCAGAGCCTGCGTTTCCATTCATCATCCTTTCCGGGTCGGACCCCATCCGACCAGGTTTTCATGCTTCGTTATGCATGCCAGATTGTTGCTACGTCCATGACTGTACGCCATAGCCAGCACTAAATGTAGTAGCGGCACGCCGGCAGTAAAACTATATATTCCATTTTTCGGCTTGATTCCGCCATTCCTTAACTTGTGTGACAAAGGTAACGATTTCGCCACGGAGTGTCGCCCGAGTGTCGATTTGACGCACTCACCGAAGAGGGACTATACAAGGCGGGGTACCCTCACGGAATTCGAACATGTGTTTCATTTGTCCGCAAGATGATGGAATCTTGAACTATGACTTGGAACCAGGATTACACACCCCCGGCAGCGCAGCCGAACAGCAAACCGCTGCCACGACTGGCCGGCGAAACCACCGCTGACAACCCCTGGCCGGTAAGTCTGCTCAGCGAGAAATTCCATATGGCCGTCGAACGGTGGCCATCGGTTTGGGTGGCCGGGCAGATCACGCAGATCAACACCAGACGTCAGGGCAGCGCCTATATCACTCTGCGCGATGATTATCAGGACATTGCGTTGGAAGTCAACGGTTTCGGGCAGTTTGCCGCAGCCGCCACGCCTTTCGTGCAGGGCGACCGCGTCATCATCCATGGCAAACCGAATCTGTGGATGAAGCGCACGTCACTGTCTTTACGTGGCGACGCCATTATCGCGGCCGGCGCAGGAGGCAGCCTGAAGGCCATGATCGACGAATTACGCAAGAAGCTGAAAGGCGAAGGCCTGTTCGACGCTGACCGCAAGCAGCCTCTGCCCGAGTTTCCGCATTGCATTGGTCTGATTTGCGCGCCGCAGGCTCGCGCCGAAGGCGATGTCATCACCAACGTGAGATTGCGTTGGCCTGTTGTCGATTTCAAAGTGACGCATGTGCATGTGCAGGGTGAGCAGTGCCCTTCCGACGTGATCAAGGCGATCGCGCAGATGGATGCCGATCCTGATGTCGACGTGATCATCGTGGCCCGTGGCGGCGGCGCTTTCGAAGATCTGATCGGGTTCTCCGACGAAGGCGTGGTACGCGCCGCGGCAGCCGCCCATACGCCGCTGATTTCCGCGATCGGCCATGAGGATGATTGGACGCTGCTTGATCTGGTTGCCGATCTGCGCGCATCCACGCCAACGGACGCGGCGAAGAAAGTCGTGCCGGACGTGCGCGAGCAGATGCAACTGATCAACGTGAACATCGAACGCATGCGCATGCGCATCGACGCCACCGTCAACAATGAAACAAGACTGATTGAAGGCTATGCGAACCGTCCAAGCCTCACACAGCCGCTCACCATGCTGGAACCGCATCAGCGTCTCATCGATGATGCAAGAACCCGCATGAGAATCGGTCTGACACGTATTCTTGACGACGCAAGCCTCACCATCGAAAAAGCGCATGCCTCACTGACCGCGCTTAGCCCGCAATCCACTCTCAACCGAGGTTATGCGGTAGTGCAGGGAGCGGACGGCCATGTAATCGACGATGCGAACGCCGTGAACACCGGCGACCAACTCACCATGACATTGAAGCACGGCGTGATCGTGTCCGAAGTCACCACCGTAACGAAGGAGTAGCAATGACCAACGAAACCACCCCCGCATCCAGCCTGACCGACAAGGAACGCGAAGCCATCGCACAAATGCCTTACGAAGAGGCTCGAGATCAGCTCATTCAGGCCGTGCAGGCACTTGAGGCCGGCGGACTCAACCTTGACCAGTCCATGCGCCAGTGGGAGCTTGGCGAAGCCCTCGCCAAGCGCGCCCAAAGTCTGCTCGGCGAAGTGCGTGCCAAGCTTGACGCAGCACAGGCGGAACAGGCCACTGCGGCCAATACCGCTGGCACGCAAGACAATCTGGCCTGAGCATCTCAAAATACCGTCAATATAGCATTTCCATGACTGTGCGCCACACGTTTTTACAAGGTGTTATATGGCGTACAGTCATGCATAAATTTCGAATTTCTTCATTTCGATACCACACTCGTCCGGATGGTGTGTAGAATGAAGATTCGTTGCCTCAGTAGCTCAGTGGATAGAGCACTTCTCTCCTAAAGAAGGTGTCGTAGGTTCGATTCCTATCTGGGGCACTTTTTATGCGGATGCGCAGCCGATATGCAGTTGCGCCGGCACTCTTCTCACACGTCGAATTGCACGGTTGCCAGCAACGCCCTGTGATCGCTTCCATCGATTTTCAACGATTTGGCCTGACCTGCCAACATGCCGGAATCCAATACGATATGGTCAATGCCCGCAAACGTCGGTACATAATCGATATTCGCAGGCCACGTGAATACCAATCCCCCGGCCGCTTGTTTGGCCGCGTCCGTGAACCGTGTTCCCAAGAAATTACGGAACGGTGCATGATCGTCGGTCGCGTTGAAATCGCCCATGAACACGTACCTACGAGACGTATCGTACCGGAGTCGACCAAGCTCATCCAATGAACGCTTCCACTGCTGCCAATATCCATCGGTCGGAGACGTGGTATGCACCGAAACGAAACGGATCTGCGTCTGACCATCATTGAATGCAACCGTGGCTCCTGGCATGAACGACGCGCTCGAATCAACATCATCATCAGCCGGATCAACAAGCGGACTCGCCGACCACAAACCATTGCCATACACGCCGTCTGAACTTGCCACCTGCGCATACGGCAGCAAATCGCCAATACCAGCCTTATTCAACTCGTCCACGAAAGCATCGGTCGTTTCCTGCAATGCCAGCACTTCCACACGCTCGCTACGCACCACATCGACAATTTCCTGCGCGTCGGCACGACCCTTAAACACATTGCATGTCATCAAACGAGCATAATCATCCTGCGTATTGGCGGACGCTCCCGAAACCGCTGCGATCGCGGCACGCGGAAGCTTCGTTTCATTGTAGAAAAACGGATACTGCCACCATACTTGCAACGCGATCGCCGCAATCGCCAGCAATACCGACATTGTTCGTTTCGAGACAATGCCGCAAATCAGCGCAATCACCGCAAGAATCGCAAACCAAGGCACCAATGAAACGATAATGGGAACATACGGCCACGCCTGAATCTCAGCAGGCAGTATGTGCGAAACAGCGCCCAGCAAAGCTGCAATCGACAGAATGCCAGCCAGAAAACCGCATATGATATTGCGCACGCGATGCGACTTAGTTTTCTTCAACGTGCGAATAGGCTTAACAGCCTTCGCCTGCGCCGTACGCGGTTTCGTAGGCGTACCAGACCGTGCCATACATCCTCCAACATGGGCATTGCGTTCCATCAGTCAATACATCAATCATCAAATCAGCCATCAAAACCGAGTTCATGACGAACGCCATCGGCAATAGTGCGGCTTCATAGTACCCCAACTTCCACATTCGCTGGCAAATAGTCGCAATCGTCTCCATAAATTTAACGAAAAACAATCGAAACACAAAAATCACCATCTTGCCCCCAACCATTAAATGCTATTATGCTGGACACATAAGAAATCGTAACTAATGGGGGTACGACGCCTTACGCAAGAGCAATGGCTGCTCATGTATACCGAGAGGGGGCTATACCGTGCTGGAACTTGACCACGTGGGGTTTTCGTATGGAAAACGTCTGATTTTAGACAATGCGAGCGCATTATTCGAAGAAGGTTCGACAACGGCAATAATGGGACCTTCCGGCTCAGGAAAGACCACTTTGCTGCGTTTGATGGACGGTTCTTTACAACCAGACACTGGCTCCGTCACCATTGATGGCGCAAATGTCAATTCCATTGATCGAAAAAATCTTCTCGGATCTTTATGTATGCGCATATTTCAGGATTACAGGCTCATTCCATATCTTGACGTGCGAGAAAACATCATGTTGGCGTTTGAAGCGGCGCATAAGAACCTCGGACAAACCAAGATTAAGGAAACTTCCCGCACTGAAAACAACACAATCGATAACTTGCTTGAAGAAGTGCATTTAGCAGGCTATGCAAACCATTTGACTGGCCAATTGTCAGGAGGAGAGCAGCAACGTGTGGCCATCGCACGCGCAATCGCCATGAAACCACGTGTGATTCTCGCGGATGAACCCACCGGCGCGCTTGATGAGGAAAATACGCAGGCAATCGCAACATTGCTTTCAGATATTGCCCACAAAGAGCGATCCATTGTCATAATCGCAACGCATGACGCTACGGTCGCGCAGCACAGTGACCGCATTGTGCGCATTCAGGACCACAAGTTGGTGGAGCAATGAATGGCATGCCTTACCACAGCATTGGAATCACGAGGCACGTTACCTCTGGATATTTGAGATTCCATCCGATGCTCACCATCTCACTCTTTGTGGTGGCATTATTGTCGGCGATGCTACCCGTGGTGGCCTTAAACAGCTTGAATCTATACGTACAGGCTGCCAAAGAAGGCGCAGCAGGTCAATCCGGAGGGTACACGTACCAAATTTCAGGAGGCAGCAACGATGTAGCCGAAGAACTCAGGCAACAAGTCCAAAACGGTAAGGCCATCGGCGTCAAATCCACACAAGGATCAGTAGGCCTCACCTCCGCCAGCGGCTCTTCACGAAACACCATCGCAGACATAACTTTCCTAACAGGCCCCTCACGATATGGCACGCTCATCGAAGGGCATCAGCCGTCGCAAAAAAACGAAATCTCCCTGTCTCGGGCCGCAGCTGAACAAATTGACGCCCAGCTGGGAGATATAGTCACCGTGCAATGTGACGATTCCGCATTATCAAGCGACTATAAGCTCATTGGCATCACCGTCGATGCTGCGAACACCAACACCGTGTATGCAACAGCAGTGTCTTCCAAAGACAATCTCCAAAACATACAAATGTGGCTCACCGACGATGACGCTACTGTAAATCAGGGAGAAGTCGCAAAAGAGAGCGCAACCAACAATGTCAATATCGGATACATCAAATCGACAATACGAAATGCCGAAGAAACGGTTCGTACTCGCGATCTGCCAGGATGCCAATGGTACGGAATAGTTCTGTTCCTTTGCTTGCTGTGCGTACATATCGCAGCAATGACGGCATTCTTCCGAGCAGGTCAGTGTTCCGGAGATGCTGTGGTAGAAGCTCTGGTAGCTTGCGGATTCTCCCTCACCACCAGCAGATGGACAGTGTTCCGAGGATTGCTTATTTGCACAATACCCGGAGCCGCAATTGGCATCGTGGCCGGATATGCGGTATTCGGTCTTAGTTACAGGACCATAGGCAACATATTCGCCCAATATTGGGAATGGCAACCATCAGCAACTTCCCTGCTGTCCATCTTTTTTGTCGCAGCGATTTTGCTGTGCTCGCTATGCTTGACATGGTTGGTTTTGTTCTTCCGCATGTCCTTTAAGCATGACATCACAACCAGAAACGCATTATGGTACATCATTCTTTCCTCGGCCGTTCTGCTGTTTTCTTGTGTGGCGATAGAACGTTATCATGCAGCCGCATGGCCGTTTGGCGGATCAGTGGGCTCGGTCATGGGGGCTTGCGCTCTGGGGCCTCTGCTCCTTTCACTGCCTTGGCTTTTCCGCACGCCAGCACAATGCAATGCGATAGAACGTACACGAAGTTTGTCTGCCCCGGTATGCGCATTGGCACTCTTATTGTTAGGTGCCAGCTCATTGTTCAGCGGGCAAATGATGATAGCGACAGGCAATTCGGATAATGGGCTGTTCATCGCCGATTATTTGACTCAGGATGACTTGAACTATCTTGCCGGCAAATATCCCGAGACTCTAGACAAAGCCATCGTGCTCACGGCACCGGATGAATCCCGGTATCTGGTCCGCGCCGCGACTTCCCATGCTTACGATTGCGTCATTCAACATGGTTCCGACGATGCGGATTGCTACTCAGATTCCGATAATGAAACCACTGTCATGCTTGTCGATAGCAACTCGTCTTTAGCCGGTAAAACCAACGACGTTCATATTGCTGAAAGCGGCAACACTGGCATCATTCTCATCGATCCCGCAACCCAAAAAATAACTCAAGCAGCACAAGTATCCACCGAGGGCACCGACTCGCTGCTCAATGATTACACCATGCCCGGCGTGGTTCTTGGAATCGACTCACCACAGGCAAAAACGCTTGGCCTTACGCCAAGCAACCGGCATACTCTCATCGTGACCGATTTCCCGTCAATCGCTTCCGGCGTTCGCGATTCAATCCGATCCGACATCATTAACCGTTGCGGGTATGCATTCATTACCGAACACGACACCACCTCTTACCGCTCCTACATGGCACGCGCCATTGCCATACCAGCTTTGGCCACAATTATCAGCGGCCTGACATTCGCCGCATTGGCCATATCAACACGTCAAACGCAGTCAACATTACGCTGGACGCTTCAAGAATTCGGTGCATCACGATTCCAGCTCATGCGTTTGTTCAGACCTTTAGGAATAACCATGTCGTTGGGATCAACCATAGCCGTATTCCTGGGATGGCTGGGCTCGCATCCTTGGATTATTGCGCCCGCGAACGAATTCGGCACCACTGGCTGGTGGTGGCTCATACCGTTACCTGTCATTTTTATTGAAACGGCATTGTTCTGTTGGTGGTTTTCGCTGCCTGAGCGTCGCAATCAGTGACCGCTGGATTCACCTTCGCACATAATCGGGTCATAATTGGACTTGGGCGAATCGCGTAACGAAAAATCCCGAGGAGCGATGCTCGACTCGGGATTTAAAAAAAGTTTAAGTGCGGCGACGTGCTACTCTCCCACACCCTCTCGAGTGCAGTACCATCGCCGTGCTAGGCCTTAGCTTCCGGGTTCGGAATGGGACCGGGCGTCTCACCTAGGCTCTGATCACCGCAAGATGAAATAATACGCACACATGCCTCAATCACCAAATCACGGCGTGTCGCAGATTGCAATCGTCTATCACAGCCGCACGGCATGGCGAACAGAGCGCGCTTGCGCCGATACGCCATCCCACTTGCGTCGCGGATGTCGGATCGGTGGTGGCGGCACGTGTGCAGTCGGCGCCGTTGGCCGCACAGGAGGTGAATTTGGGTGCTCCCCGATCGTCGACCGGATCGCCACAACCGGCTTTGACCAAAGAGGCGACTTGCACACTGGAGGTGACGGGCTTGACGAACGATCCGCCGATACCGGTTCCCGCGATGGCCGAAAAAATGCATTCTTTTGCTCAATATATGGAGACATCATCCACGCGCAGTTTTATAGATTCCCGCCAGTCACATACCGACGCGCCGTTATCAAAATTTGCGGCTCTTGCGACTACTGTTGCCCCAATAACCGATATGAAAGCACGAAAGAAGGCCAGCAATGACGATCGCCTCCTGCGGTTCCGTTTCCGCACTCACATTGGGTCTGCCGAACTCCTCTGCGGTTCCCGCAGAAAAGGCAACGTTGCCGAAAGGCCTGTTCGTGGCGAGAATACCGGTTTCAGCCAAAACAAAACAACGATTGGCGAACGACATCGAGACGATCACCATGTTGTCTCTGCTGCGGCCAAGCAATACACGGCTTGCCGTCGGAACACGCATTCCGGAAGTACTGGCAATCGGATTGCGCCTGCATGCCAAGAACGCCGCCATACCGACGGATATCGTCGAGCTGATTGCCATGCAACGCAAGTCGGGAATCGTGTTCGTATGCGTGCGCGACGCCGACTTCGAAGGTACGAAGCGGCAGGAGTGCGCGTTCGCCGTGAGACGCGCGCTGCCGGGACGCGCCGGTCACACACCTACATTCAAAGTGTTCGTCTCAGATTGGAAACCGGCCGGCGAAGCGATGCTGGACATCGGCGATCCTGCGGTCGATTCCATCGACGCGCTGTGGGAGTCGTTATGCTCGCAGGTGACGCTCGGCAGCGTCTCTCCCACGGCACTGGACGCGCGCATGACACGGCGTATGCAGGCCGCACAGCTTACCGAGCAGATCGATAAGCTCACGCGCGATCACCAACGGGCAAAGAATCCCGAACAGCGCAACGAAATCTTCACCAAGCTGCACAAGGCGAAGAACCAGTTGGAGGAACTGAGGAAGCTGGAAGCCTAGGAACCGCTAGAAACCAAGGCTCGTGCGGCCAAACTGGTCGAGCCAGCGCAGAATAGCCCCTTCCCGCAACGCCCATGGGCAGATTTCCACTTCCTTGACGTCAAGCGCCTTCATGATCTCGTCGATCACCAAGCCGCCACCGACGATCTGATACGTGCGCTCCGGCGTGACGCCCGGCAATGCGGTACGCTGGTCCGGCGAGATGGCTGCAAGACGGGGAAGCCAATCCTCAAGCTGGTCAATCGTCATGATCGAAGTGTCCACGCGGCCGGGCTGACGCACCACGGCACCGGCGAGACGAGCCAGGGAACGAATGGTCTTCGATGTGCCGACGGCATGCATCGGGTGCTTCGATTTCGGGAACGCCTTGACCATCGGCTCAAGAATCTTACGGATGTTCCTGCGCGCGTCTTCCAAATCCCTATCATTCGCAATACCGTTTTCCGGTAGGAATTCACGGGTCACACGACCGGCACCTGCCGGCACGGACAGCGCTACTGTGGGATCCTCATCCGAACCCATAGCCACCTCGAGAGAGCCACCACCGATATCGATGACCAGCAGCCGACCGGCATCCCAACCATACCAGCGGCGAGCTGCAAGGAAGGTGAGTCTGGCCTCATCCACACCGGACAGCACCGTGACCGGCTGACCGACGACGTTTTCGATTCGTTTGAGGATCCTGCTGCCATTCGGAGCCTCACGCAATGCGGATGTGGCCAGCACGAGCAGTTGGGTAATCTCATATTCTTTGACCAGCCCCATGGCCTTTTCCACAGCTGCGACCACAGCTTCGACTCCGGCCTTTTTGATTGTGCCATCGGCCTTGAGATATTGCATCAATCGAACAGTGCTTTTCGTGCTGGCCTCAGGTTCCGGACGGGCGCCAGGCGCCGCATCGACGATGAGCATGTGAACGGTATTGGAGCCAATGTCAAGCACGCCAAGACGAGTGACATGCGAATGTAAACTAACCATGCTTTCAAGCATAGTGACATCGCACTCCCCCTTTCACCTGACATTACATTGACAACCTTTGCAAATATTCGAGTGGCCATCCTATTCACCTAGGATGGCCACGCAACATTCACAGCGCCGACAACGATTGCAAAGCGCTCACAAACATCATCCGTGCAGTTTGGCTACGAAATCGCCAAGCCGCTTCAAACCTTCACGCAACGCCTCGCGCGAGGCCGCATACGAAAGCCGCACATGGGTGTCGGCAGTGGCCTCGCCGAAATCACGGCCCGGCGTCAACGCCACGTGCGCTTCCTTTAACGCACGTTCGCAGAACGTCCACGCGTCGAGACCGGTGCCGGAAATGTTGAAATACGCATAGAACGCGCCATTCGGCTCAACCTCCAGCGGCAGACCGATCTCAGCCAATCCGTCGACCACAATGCGACGACGCTCCAGCAACTCCTGACGGCGTTCCTCGCACACGGCCAACGTTTCCGGAGTGAAGCACGCGAGCGCCGCATGCTGGGTGGGAGTATGCGCGCACAGGAAGAAGTTGGTGGCGAGATCGTCCATGGCTTCGAGCGCGCATTCAGGCACGACCATCCAACCCAGTCGCCAGCCGGTCATGCCGAAGAACTTGGAGAAGCTGGAGCATACGATGGCGTCCGGGTCGCAGGCGAGCACGGATTTCACGTCGGAGCCGTCCGGTTCGCGGTCGGCCAGGTCAAGGTAGGTTTCGTCGACGATACGCCATGCGCCGCGTTCTTTCGCCAGGTCGCACACGGATTTCAGGGTGTCGAAGGCGATGGTGGTACCGGTCGGGTTCGACGGCGAGGTGATCATCACCGCTTTGGTGCGATCCGACCAGTATTCGTGGCACAGTTCCGGTGTGAGATGGAATCGGGTGGTCGCATTCGTCGGCACGTCCACGACTTTGCCGCCGAACGCGCGAACCAGTTCGCGATTGCACGGGTACGACGGGTCGGCGATCAGCACCTCGTCACCCTCGTTCACCGTCAATGCGGCGGCAAGCAGCAGTGCCGTGGAACCTCCGGCCGTAATCGCGATACGTTTCGGATCGACGTCCACATGGTGGCGTTCCTTGTAGAAATCGGAAATCGCCTGACGCAATTCCGGCAAACCCATTGCGGCGGTATATGGCAATGGACGGCCATCATACTGTTCGCGCATCGCATCACGCACTGCGAGCGGAGCGCCGAAATCCGGCTCCCCCAAGCTCAACTTGACCACATCGGTGCCTGCGGCGATCATCTCGTCGGCCATCGCACCAAACACCATGGCACGGAACGGATTAGCAATCTGGGCGCGGTGCGACATCTGCGGCAGCGCGCTGTTTTCAGCATTTCCCATAGTTCGTTTGTATTCTTCAGACACGACAAATCACGCTGAATCACAAGCATCGTCTCACCGACGTTACATACCGTTTCGAAATCAAGAAAAACAAGAAATTAATCGAGCATACATCACGTATGTTCGGCAAGAATCACGCAATTGCAAGTAGATCGCATAAATGTCGATCAAGCAGGTTGCGTGCCGACGATTTCATGATAAAGCCGTTCCAGCCGTTCCTCACGTACTTTTTTGGCGAGCTCGCATTCCCACACCACGATCACTTTCCAGCCCATCGTTTCAAGTTCGGCATGCTGTCTGACATCTCGTTCGTGGTTGCGCAGCAGTTTCGCACTCCAGAATTCCACATTCGATTTCGGCACGCGCGTGGCTTTCGGGCAGTTTTCATGCATATGCCAGAAACAGCCGTTGATGAACACCATCGTACGGTATTTCGGCAACACCACGTCGGGATGCCCCGGATACCGCTTGTCGTTTTTGCGGAATCGCAGGCCTTTCGAAAAAAGAAAACTGCGTACCATCATTTCGATGGAGGTGTCTTTGCCTCGGATATGCGACATGATGTAGCTTCTCGTGCCACGCTCGTATTTCTCTTTTTTTGCGGATTTCCGAGGTTTTCCGGTCTTCTTAACGTGTTCCTGCGCTACCACAGCACACCATTATGGCAAGATCCGGCAAAATACGGCAAATCAGAAAAGCATCCGGACAAAACGCAATGCAAGTGCGATACGGATCAACGCGCGTTGCGATCACGCATGGCGTACGCTGGAACTTGCAACGCAGCAATATAAATGAATCAACACTATTCAGGCAGCTTACGAAAGATGGGAGTTGATATGGCTCGTATTCATGTCGCGATTCTCGGCGCAGGCCGGATTGCACAACATATGGCTGACACGTTGGTGAAAATGGCCGCGGACAGCCGTTATGCGGATTTGGTTGAACCGTATGCTGTCGCCGCACGAGATGCGGGTCGTGCGGCTGATTTCGCCGCGAAATACGGTTTTCCAGTTTCATACGGTTCATATGAGGAACTTGTGGCCGATCCGAACGTGGACTTGGTGTACATCGCTACGCCGCACAATCTGCATGCGGAACAGGCGATATTGTGCATGAAAGCCGGAAAGGGTGTGCTGGTGGAGAAAGCATTCGGCGCGAATGCGGCACAGACCCGTGAGATGTTAGCCGTTGCAAAAGAAACCGGCATGCTGTGCGCGGAAGCGATTTGGACGCGATACATGCCGTCCCGCGCCATTATCGATAAGATTCTCGACTCCGGTGCGATTGGTGAAATACAGGCGATCGATGCGAACCTGTGTTACCCCACCACCGCGAAGGCGCGAATCACTGATCCCGCGCTTGCCGGTGGCGCATTGTTGGATGTTGGCGTGTATCCGATCAATTTCATTGACATGATCATGCATAATGCGCCGATCGCTCGCATTGAATCGTCGATGCGAGCGTACGAAACCGGCGTGGATGCGCATAATTCCATGACGTTCTATTACGAGAACGGTGTGATGGCGACCGCGCAAAGTTCGATTCTGTGCCATAGTGACCGCACGGGATCCGTGTGGGGAACCGATGGTTATATGGTGTGCCAGAACATTAATAATGTTGAGGCGATTGACGTGTATGACGGCAATCATACGGTTGTTGCACATTACGATGTTCCCGCCCAGCTCACCGGCTATGAGTACGAGGTGGCGGCCGCCGCACAGGCCGTAATCGACGGTCGCACCGAATGCGAGGAAATGCCCCACGCCGACACCCTGCGCATCATGGAACTCATGGACTCCCTGCGCCGCGACTGGAACCTCACCTACCCCTTCGAACGTTAAGCTCCAATATTAGTTTCAGCGTCGACGAATTGCGATTCCGTTCACACAGCCGACGCTGAAGCATTCATTGGCAGCACATATAATTTCTCCTTGCACTGGTTGAGGAGGAACATTATGGGATTGCTGAGCAAGTTCATGAACGCGCTTATTGGAGAACCGCCCGTCTCCAAAACGGCGACTCAGCCCGGGCCCAAGCTCGCGCGGCAAAACGTTCCCAATCCCACGCAACAGCAGACGACGCAACGCAAGTCCACTGTACAATCACGTCAAACGCAACAGCTTACGCAACCATCCCAATCATCACAGTTGGCGCGATCGTCATACCGCGCGCAAACACAAACCACAGCTCGCAATACTTCTGTCACAACGAATCGTTCGCGAGCGCAATCTCATGCCAATTCACAACCGGCTCAGAAGCTTATGCCGCAACCGTTGCTTCCCGCCGATCAGATTGCGCGGGCGCGAAATATCATCGGCAAAATCGAAAAGCATGATTTGAACGACGAGCAGATCAGCGCCATCGCCGGAGCTGGTCACAATACGCTGGTGCTTGCAGGTGCGGGAACCGGCAAAACCACTACCATCGTCGGCTATATCGCATGGCTGCTGAACACAGGAACCGCCACTCCCGAAGAGATTCTGGTGCTATCGTTCACCAAAGCTTCCGCCGACGAAATGTCGAGCCGCATCACGCAAAGCACCGGCAAAGTCATTCGCGCATGCACATTCCATAGTCTCGGACTGGAAATCTGCCGTTCCTCCACCATTGCCAATCGTCCAATTATTGACGGGCACACGTCAAACAATGTGGTGCGTAACGCATTTGAATACCTGCTTGAACACAATGTTTCCTATCGTCTTCTGGCATTTAAACTCATGTCGCAACAATTGCTCGATAAATATTCCGCAGCTGCACGACTTGAGAATTTTCAGTTACCAACAGACGATTATGCATTCAATCAATATCGTCAGAATCTTATCGATACCACACAAACCATTATCCAGCATATGCGGTCAAACAATATTGACACTACTGGAATGCAAGCTCTTAACGAACGTTATGGCGGTAAAAACATCGGTCGTAATCGTGAGATGCTGCAGCTTATAGAACCGCTTTATCACGCCTATGTGCAGAATTTCGCAACCAATAATGGCATTGATTTTCCGGGAATGATCGTTGATGCCATCAGTTGCGTCAATAATGGCTCGTACCGTCATCCATATAAATATGTGCTGATTGACGAATATCAGGACATGTCACGACCGCGTTATGAGCTAATCCGTGCGCTTCGCTTGCAACATGATTTCTCACTATTCTGCGTTGGCGACGATTGGCAGTCGATTTATCGTTTTGCAGGCAGCGACCTTCATCTCATTCTCGATTTCGACCGAATTTGGCACGCCTGGGGTCCGACCCGCATGTTCCAGATCACCACCACACGGCGCTTCCGTCAAAGCCTTATTGACGCAAGCGGAGCATTCGTGATGCGCGATACCAATCTGTATGTCAAACATCTCAATAATCCCAGCGATAAGAAGGATTATTCGTTGAAAGCACTTGGCGGGCATACTGAGGAAGAACGATTCAATGTGATCGTCGAGCAATTGCGCAAACTACCGAAAACCGCGTCCGTACTACTGCTGGGCCGGTATCGCAGTGACATCAATCTCATGATTCGTTGCGATCAAAGCGGTCTGTTCTCCATCGACCAAAGCACTGGAAATATTCGTTTTCTCGAAAAACCGGATATGGATATTCGTTTCATGACCGCTCATGCGTCCAAAGGATTGCAACGCGACTTCGTATTTCTGCTCTGCTGTTCCGGCGGATTGAAAGGCTTTCCAAGCACGATTCCCGAAGAGCCGCTGCTTGGTCTGCTACTGCCGGAAGTGGAGCGATGCCCGCATGCGGAGGAACGGCGACTGTTTTACGTGGCGATGACCCGATGCAAGAAGAAACTGTTCTTCATCGTGGATCAGACCCGTCCGTCGCGATTCATGTATGAACTGCATAGCAAGATCTGCCCGAACATTTTCCGAGGAGTCAAGCTTCCTCCGCAATGCCCGAATTGCGGCGAAGCCCTAAGCTTGCGGCACAATCGCAACGATCCGAACCGCTCATTCTACGGGTGCACCGGCTTCCCAAACTGCCGCTACACCCAACAAGCAAAATAAGCGTGGCATACGTGATGTGAAAGTTTAACGATTATCTGTCGTTCGTGGTCTCTCGTGAGAAGAGTCTGTCGCGCGGCAAGCATGCGTCGGCTTCGTATGTGGAGCAGCTTGAACCGGTGTCAAACGCGCAGTCTGGTGTGCTGAAAATGTTGACTGCGACTCAGTTGCGTGGTTTGCGCCCGCATGAGTCGCTGATTCTTGCGGTGTTGTGCGATTTGGATTGGCGTCGCATCAATCCGGATTGTTCCGACGATGATGCGTCACTGTTTGAACGTTTTTCCACACAGCACAGCTTGAGTTTGTTTGATTTGCAAACATTATTGTCTACGCTGTTTCCGTATGTCGATAATAATATTCAGCAGTGCGGTTCTGCTTTTTCCACGTTGAATTATTCGTATTTCACAAGTGCGAATCGCACTCGTTTCGACAATACTTCTTTGGTTTGTATGTGCGACAATGAATCGTATGCATTGACCCAGGAATGCGAGTCAATGCTGCATCACGCAACATTCCGAACGTTCTTTACAGATACCATCGAAGCCAGCTTGTTCAATGCGCTTGCACTGTCAAGGGAAGCTCGCAAGCGTCGCATCATGCCTGATCATGGGTTCATATATGGCGAGAAATATAGTCTTGCCGATGTCATGCGATTGTGCGCGTGGAAGGATGAGCAGATTCCGCAGAATGTGGGCGGATATAAGCTTGACACCTACACGAATTCTTTGCCGATCTTCATTAAATATGAGGCAAGCCAGTATGGCGATCGTTTCTTGAATCCTGGAGAAATTGAATGGTTCAGCAAAAACAATCGTTCTTTGCAATCTCCGGAATTCAAATAGCTGCTTGATGGAACCGAGCATACGTCGGAATGGAAAAACCGTCATTTTGTTCCCATTTTTATTCGACGTAAGGCCGAGGAAAAGGAGAAATCCTACTATTATGTCGGTTCGGCAGTAGCTGTAGACGATGCGCATGAGTCAGTGAATATCGCAGATGACGAAACCCAATCAAAGGTCGTGATTTCCACACTGAAACTCGCGAAACCGGTTGACCCCGAACTCTACCGTCACCCCACCGGCAACCCAGCATTCTAGTTCCAGAAAATTGCTGACGTGGCGAAAAGTCATTGTTGAACCGACGGCCGCCACGCCTCAGACATGGAAAATGTCACCTCATCCGCAAAAAGTGACACAGTGCATCGTCGATGATCGCTCAAGCCTTTTCAAACCACCTTTTCACACGTGCAATCCACCCTACAATCATATGCAGATGTTCGTTTGAACAGAAAAGTAACATGTTTTTGCAGAACAAAAAGAACACGCTCAATGTTACTTTTTACAATGTCATTTTCAAGACCTGCAATCATTGCAACATCAACGATTCCCAGCATCATCAATTGCAAAAACAGTATTTTCCGCGGTATCACAGCTAAAAAAGCGTGCTATCGTTAGTCACGGATACAGCAAGCATCCATCAACAACATGAACCAGACTTCAAGAAATGATGTTCGTTTGCTTATCTAAACGAACATTAAAACGAACACTACTAATGTTCATGACATTATGCGAACACATCGCAGGAAAGGAATTCATCATGGCAGATGAAAAGACCGTCATCAACGTGGATCTGAACATGTTCGGCCAGGACGCGGACGCCAAGACCGCCGCAGCCAACGAGGTTGCCAAGAGCCTCGGCATCAGCGACGAAGCCCTCGCTCAGGTGGAGGAATTCAAGGCAGCCCTCACCGCGCATAACGCTTGGGACCTGCCGTTCATGGGCTACGTGAACGAAGACGGTTACGGCTACGCCTATGTGCCGGACGCAGCCATCACCATGAACCCGTATTGGGATGCGCACAAGGAATTCATGAACCTGCCGGAAGACGTGCAGACCGCTTTCGCCATCCGTATGCTGTTCACCCACCGCCCTGTCGACCGCTACGGCGCCGACATGTTCCTGCACTACCACCGCGGCTTCCAGGTCAACTTCGTCGGCAGCGGCGCCAACAAGTACTGACCGCCCCAGAGGACGTTGTATGAGCGCCCCATAGGACATATAACGATTCCCATACCGCCGCGGCGGTACTCTCCAGAAAAAGAAAGGCGCTTGGCTCGAGCCAGAAAAACCAGCTCAAGTCAAGCGCCTTTCGTATGCGCTGAAACGAAACTACCGCGCGTCTCTACAAATCGCCCATATCAGGCGCATCGAATCCCATGCCAGGTCCTTCCGGCCCCGGACCGCCCGGACCTCCGAGGAATTCGCGCGCTGACATGCCATTTTCCTTACGGGATGAGTCCACGGCCTCCTGCATCACCCGGCGAACCTCAAAACCATGCACCACGTTCTTCAGTACCACAACACCGTTGCCGGAAGACTGGTCGCGCGTATCAAGTACCAGCGTGCTCAAACCGAACAGGCGCTGCAGGAACGTGCGCTCCACACTAATATCCACGATGCGGAATAGTTTGATGAGATTGAATTTCTCGTTAAGGATGCCGGTTTTGATGCTCATTTCCTGATCAGTGAGCATGTACACGGTGAACGTGAACGGCGTACGACACCAATTACGCTTGCGCTGACGCCACAGAACATTACCGCTTGCAACCTTCATATCATTCCCTTTTCCTTCGATGGAAAGCCGCCCTGTTGCGGCAACACTGCCATTCTACCGGGCGCCGCCGTACGGCCATGCCGCTCATTCCAAATCATGTTTCACACATCGTTTCACACAGTATTTCGGCATAATCTTTTCGCTCAATCAAAAAGAAATGCAACAGCATTCAAGCGACTATTCAAAATCATCGGCTTTTCGCCGTGAAAAGAGCAAAAAACATGCGCGACAACGGCAGCATGATATAGGCTGAATAAGGATATGTCTTGTTCCACGAAGCACCCGTCGTCAACGCGGCACATGCAATCCATGTTTTTAAAGGAAAGGCATGCAATGAGCAACGAACACGGTAGGATCAACCGTCTGCAGGAAGTCGAGGATCTCACCGAGTACATCAACAATGGATGGCTGCATTCCGGCGAATCCGACGGCCCGACGTTCCTATGGAACCACATGATCCGCGAGGCCAGTCAGGAAGATGCCGAAAACCGCAATAATGTGCCCGTAGCACAGCTTTCCGACGCGGACATGGTAATCAGTATGCCCATGCAATGGTATTTCGATTCCATCGCCGCCATGGTGCCCACAGCCGAACGCACCGATACCGGCGTGGAGATTCCAAGAATCGACATGCCAACGTTCCATCTTGATTCGCAGGCGCTTTCCGGCGTGGACGCGGTGGTCGGCAATGCCATCGTAAGCACACGTTGGCTGAATGCTGTCGGCAATCTCGCCAAGGCAGTGGAAATGACCGCGCGATTCGTTGGCAACGTCGCAGATCGAGACAATGAGGGCTTCGACTATTTGAAAGACCTGATTCAGACCGTGCGCGTGTACATGGACGCCGTGGCCTGCAATGCCGATCCCATGACCGGCGAACAGGCGCTGAATATCATCACGCAAGTGGCCTGCAATGAGGATTTCCGTCTTAACGCCATGCAGATGGTTGAACTGCTTTCGTGCGGCCTGTCGTTCGCGCAATGGGACGATACGCGCATGTTCGCTTACGATGCGTTGAATAAGGGCATTGCCACGATGAGTGATTTCGCCACGTCTGCTTCGACGTTGGCAAACTCGGCAGATGATTCCGACAGCCGCGACATGCAAACTGATTCGCAGTCTGTTGCGCAAGTGAAAACCGATTTGAGTTTGTTTGAAGACGCTGATTCCTTATCCGCAGAAGATTTGAATAATCTCGCGATGCTTGATCCTGCTTTGCTTTCAGAAAAGGAGATTGCGCAGGCCGCGCAGAATCAGTTCGATCATGCCGTACAGTTTTTGCGACATGACTTGCTGCGGATTAGTGGTGACATTGATGAGGCTGATCGTTTCCTGCGTGACAATCATACTTCCGAACCGCTCGCCGATGCGTATGCGGCACGTCTGATTGCTGCCGAACGTTGGCAGGATCTGCTCGATTTTGTCGATCTGGTGTTGCGGGACAAACCTAATCAGGTCACGATGATGTTCCCCGAAGAAGTGGTGCCCTACGAGTGGGAGACGATTCGCGAGGCCGCTTTGGAAGCGCTGGGACGCAGCGACGAACTGGTTGCCATGTATCAGGAACGCTTGGATGATACGTATGATCCCAATACCGCGCTCAATCATCTGAAACTCCACGCCTGGTTGAATCAGCAGTAGTCCCGATTCCTCCACTCACTGGAACAATCCTCCCGCCCACGGGCCTTCCGGCGTCCGTTTCCCTCCACCGAATGGAGGAAGACACCCGTGCGCGGAAATAAAAAAAGGACCTTCCGGGAACCCCGATGGGGCTCGACCAGAAGGTCCATAAGTTGAATGCGGCGGCGTGCTACTCTCCCACACCCTCTCGAGTGCAGTACCATCGCCGCGACCAGGCCTTAGCTTCCGGGTTCGGAAAGGGACCGGGCGTCTCACCTGGGCCATGACCACCGCAAAACCAATACAACGGCCAACCCCGACGGGCCGGCCGGCAGAACCGGAACCATGCCACGATTCCGATCGTGGCGGTCCGGGAACCGGACAACGGACGCGAACAAAAACGCTTCACCGGTATCGTCATCGTGACCACAAGAAACAATGCTCCTTGCCATCCAACGAAAGAAACCACCACAGGACGAGACCCGACCCAGCAAGCGGGTCGGAAAGTGTGCCGCGTTCGCCCGTTAGTACCGGTCGGCTCCACCC
>NZ_JAHOMM010000011.1:0-48329 GCF_019131435.1 Bifidobacterium sp. MSK.13.1
GCGATGGTACTGCACTCGAGAGGGTGTGGGAGAGTAGCACGCCGCCGCATTCAACGTCGGGGTTCCCGTCGAGCGTGACGCTCCGGGAACCCCCTTTTTTTGTCTTTTGGTTCTTGTTTCCCGCGGCGCGCGGGAGGCTCCCAATCCACAACACCCTTGCATCGCATGGTCCGTCAGCGTGACTGTTAGTAATGATGTGATGAGGCTCACGCGTTACGCCCGCGCGGGTTCCAGAGAATCACGTTACGATGGAAAACGGCAGAAGCCCGATAATTGACAATCAGCGAAAGGACCGATGATGACTCTCCTGCAGCATGAACTGACCGATTTTAAGGTGAACGCGTTCCAGAACAACGAGTTCCATGAGGTGACCAAGGCTGATGTGCTCGGCCACTGGTCCCTGTTCTTCTTCTACCCGGCTGATTTCACCTTCGTGTGCCCCACTGAACTTGAGGATCTGGCCCGCAACTACGCCAAGTTCAAGGAAATTGGATGCGAGGTCTACTCTGTCTCCTGCGACACCCACTTCGTGCACAAGGCATGGCATGACGCCAATGAAAAGATCGCCAAGATTCAATATCCGATGCTTGCCGACCCGACCGCTCTATTGGCCAAGGATCTCGACACCTACAACGAAGTCGATGGCATGGCCGAACGCGGTGACTTCATCGTGAGTCCCGAAGGCAAGGTCGTGGCTTATGAAGTCATCTCTTCCAATGTGGGCCGCAATGCCGAAGAACTGCTACGCCGTGTGCAAGCTTCTCAGTTCGTCCACGAACATGGCGATCAGGTTTGCCCTGCCAACTGGACTCCAGGCGAGGACACTATTGAACCTAGCCTTGATCTTGTTGGTCAACTGTGATCGTCGCTTGGCGGACGGCTTGTCAAGCTAATCCGACGGGGTGCCCAGGAGAATCCTCTGGGCACCTCCTGAATAGCCAGATCAAGGCACGAAGGGAGTCGTTATGTCTCGAAATGATTTGTACGATGTCATAGTCATCGGCGGCGGTCCCGCTGGTCTGACGGCGGGATTGTATTTGGCCCGTGCCCGATATCGCGTACTGATTCTCGAGAAAGATGATTTTGGCGGACAGATCACCATCACCAATGAGGTGGTCAACTATCCGGGCGTTGGCCGCACCACTGGCCGTGCGCTTACCCAGACCATGCGTCAGCAGGCGCAGGATTTCGGCGCTGAATTCCTTTCCGCCGAAGCCATCGGCCTCGACGTGCATGGCGATGTCAAAACCGTGCATACTTCGCGCGGCGACTTGAAAGCTTTTGGTATTCTCATCGCCACCGGTGCCAGCCCACGCAAACTAGGGTTCGAAGGGGAGTCCGAATATGCTGGCCGCGGTGTGGCCTACTGCGCCACCTGCGATGGCGAGTTCTTTGCCGGCAAGGAAGTACTGGTGGTCGGCGGAGGGTTCGCAGCAGCCGAGGAATCCGTGTTTCTGACCACATACGCCTCCAAAGTTACCGTTCTCGTACGGGAACAGGACTTCACTTGCGACGCTGTGGTGGCCGCCGCAGCAAAAAACAATCCGAAGATCGACGTGCGTTACCAGGTCGAGCTGCAAGGTGTCACTGCCGGGCAAGGTGGTTTACGTGAAGCTTCGATCCTAAACCGGGCCACTGGCCAGACCGAAACGTGGAAATCTGCTGACGGTGGCACGTTCGGCGTGTTCGTGTTCGCAGGATATGTGCCCGCCACGAATCTGGTGCGCGGCGTGGTGGAACTGGACGATTATGGTTACGTGGTCACGCACGGCTATCTCGAAACATCGGTGCCGGGCGTGTATGCGGCCGGTGATCTGCGGGCCAAAAACCTGCGGCAAGTGGTTACTGCCACCGCCGATGGTGCTATTGCCGCGGTGGAGTTGGAACGGTACGCCAAGCGGATGAGCGAGAAAACCGGTTTGATACCACAGCGCCCGACCTCTTGCGTCTACGAGCAGTCCACGGCGAAGACAGATGCCGCCTCGTTGGCTGACACCACGCCCGCACCGGCACCCGTCAAACGCAGCACCGATGCCGCTGCCGCAGCAAACGCCGTTAGGAAGCCCGGCGAATTGTTCTCCGACACTACCAAACAGCAGCTCAACGTGGTCTTTAACCGTATGTCTCGCCCGGTCACGCTTGCTTTGGAACTGGACGATACGCCGCTGTCCACGGAACTGCGGGGATTCATCGATGCGATGGTCGCGTTATCCGATGGCAAGCTGAAATCGGTAGTGGTCGATGGTGAGTACGAGAAGGATGATACGGGGCGTGCGGTATTCGACGTGGAACACGTGCTGCCGGCAGCGCGTCCATGCGTGCGCATGGTGGTGGATGGCGAGCCGACTGGTCTCGCCTTCCATGGCGTGCCCTCCGGTCATGAATTTAATTCGTTCGTGCTGGGCCTGTACAACGTGGCTGGTCCTGGTCAGCCGTTGGGCGATGATCTGATCGAACGGGCAAAGTCCATTGCAAGCCCGCTGAGTATCATGATTCTCGTCTCGCTCACCTGCACGATGTGCCCGGAGACAGTGCTCGCCTCCCAACGCCTCGCCTCGCTAAACCCTGCCGTGCGCGCCGAGGCCTACGACGTTTCGCATTGTCCTGAGCTTAAGGACCAATACGGCGCAATGAGCGTGCCCTGCATCGTCATCAACCGTGGTGGCGAGCAGACCGTCGAATTCGGCAAGAAGAGCATTCCTCAGATGCTTGATCTCATCGGCGCGTGACAAGCTGTGACAAACGGTGATAAGCGCGTGAGCACGCTTCGGCCCACGGGATTCCGTCGCCTGATTCTGTGAACCGAATGCCACGCGATGACGAATATGCCCGGAATCAGGTTTTGGCTTGATTCCGGGCATATTTATATGCGATGGCGCAGGCACCCAGTTCGTGGGATTATCCGCTGTAATCCCACGAACTAGGAACCACGAACCTATGGGGGACTAGGCGACGGCGACGCGCTTGCCTGCGGCCTTGACCAGCGAAATACTGATCAGCGCGATTATGAACAGCACGATGAGTACCGGAATCAACGCGGCATAACGGTGCGCCTGATCGGGGGTGTGCGTGACGACGAACGACGCCAGCTGATTGCCGGACAAGCCGGCGAATGCCCAGGCGCTCAAGGTCAGCCCATGCGTGGTGGATACGGTTTTCGTGCCGAAGTGCTGATCGAGCAGTACCGGCAGGGTGGAGAAGCCGCCGCCGTATCCGGCGTTGACGAGGAACAGCATCATCAACACGGCCCACAACAAAGCGCGGTCGATACTGTTAGTGCAAACCTGCAGCAGGCATACGGCGATCGATATCACGAAAATCACCTGATATACGGTTTCGCGGCGCTTGAGGTGATCGGACAGCGTGGAGAAGCCCACGCGGCCGGCGGCGTTGAACACGGAATCCACGGCGAGCACCAAACCGATAATGCCGGAAATGGCGGCCGCGAACGCGCTCGGGCTTAGCGGAGCGTACTGCGGGAACGCCTTCAGCACATCATGCAGGATGTCTTTCTCTTGGCTGATAAGAGCTAGACCACAGGTGATGTTGATGTAGAAGGCGAGCCAGATGCCCCAGAACACGGGTTTCTTAAGAATCGAGACGCGGCTGACATAGGAGGTCGCGGGATCATAGACCCAGCCGGCGGGGCGGCGTATGAGCAGGAATCCCACGAGCATCATTATCGCGTAAACCACGGCGAGCGTATAGAACATGTTCACCAGGCCGATCGAGCCGATCAGGTATTCCATCACCGGACTGGCAATGGCTTTGGCCAAGCCGAAACCGGCGACTGCGATACCGGTGGCGAGGCCCTTGTTGTCGGCGAACCACAGCATCAGGTTCTTGACCGGGGTCAGGTAGCCGATGCCCAGGCCGACACCCATGATCGCGCCGTAGCAGATGAACACGCCGGGCAGGAATCCCAAGGCGATGCTCACGCCCGTACCGGCGAAACCGACCACAAAGCAGACCATTGAGATAAGAGCAGATTTCTTGATGTTTTTCTCAACCATCGGCCCGGCGAATGCAGCGGACATGCCGAGAAAGAAGATGGCGAGAGAGAAGCCCCATTCCACGGAGGCGGGGCTGGCGTGAAGCTGGTCCGCGATCAACTGCTTGAACACGCTCCAGCAATAGACGGTGCCGATTGGGATATGGATCAATAGTGCGGGGATGATTGCGCTGGTCCAACGATTCTTGGTAAACCTTGCCATGTATAGGCGAATCCTTTCGCAACTGGCGTACGATGACCTGCCGGTTGGAACAAGAGGAGTTTCGTCGAGGAAACGGATGCACACCACATGTACTGCGAACAATTCGCTGAACATCTTTGGTGTTGTTTTCATCGGCGCCGCTGGCTCTTGTCGACGCCGACAAACAGCACTATAACGCCGTTACGGTGATTCCGTGGCCGATTATCGTGGGTTGCGACCGTGAGCTTATTCACATCGAAAACGGTTATGGAATGGTATCAATGTGAGTAAACTTGTGCTGCTGAACCATGAAAGCCTGACGGTTGAGTTTACAAGCGAGGCATCCCGACCTCAGATTGACGATGAGCTCGTGGACAACGTGGTGGCGTTGGCCAATACCGAAAAACGGGTCGTTGTACCTTGGCATCGAAGACAATGGCACGGTAACCGGTGTTAGCGGGGAACATCGCAGCGTTGACGGGCTGGCGGTGTTTATCTTCTTCAGCAAGACGGTGCCGCAGGTCGCGTGGTGCGTGCTGAAATCATCCATGCGGACAACGGGTTGCCGGTGGCGTGTATCGAGGTAGACCGCAACTTGCAGATTGTGTCCAGTATCCAGGGGGCGGGACAGCGCCGTCTGAAGGCGGATGGAACGCCCGAGGTGGTGCCGCTGTTCCCGAGCCGGTTCGTCAGTCGCCTATCCCAGTTGCGCAACTACGACTACAGCGCCCAGCCCGCGCGGAATCACGATTGGAAGACTGGGATCCTGCCGCGCGCGAACGGTTGCGCGACAGGATTCGTCTCACCAATTCCGGCGATACATTGCTGCTGTTAGATGACGATGACCTCGACCATGCGTTGTTGATGGTGGTGGACGGTCCCTACGGTCCGCAACCATCGCTTGCCGGAGTGCTGACCATCGGCAAGGTGGATGCGATCCGACGTTCCATGCCCATGGCATCGGAAGTGTTTCAAGTGGATGAAAGGGGCGTCTTTGGCCGTCAACGCCGAGCCCTTCGCGGATGCCGTTGGTTGATATGTTCTCGCACATCAACGCATTGAAGCCTTGGAATCCGAATCACGAAATCATGAGCGGTCTGGTTCATGTCAATCTGCCTGATTTTGACCGTCAGGCGTTCCGTGAGGCAATGGCCAATGCGTTCTGCGATCCTTCGTCGCCATTGAGCAATGGCATTGTCGGGAAAGTTGGACGAAGTCGGCGAAGCGGATAGGTGGATTTGGGAACGGCTGGGGCATATATGGGAACGCCTCGGCTGCTGGACCGGTTCATCACAGCAGCCGAGGCGTTTGATAAAGACTCAAATCTTACTTGCTGAAAACCTTCTTGAACAAGGTGTCGGTGGCGCCATGTCCAACGGCATCGTCGGCTTCATCGCCATTGCCGCGGGCATGACCGGTGACGCGACCGCCGCCGACATGACCGCCGCGAACATCAACACCTTCAAGACCTGCGCGTTCTACGTGCCGCTCGCCCTAATCGTGCTCAGCCGCCTGATGTTCGCCTTCAAGGTGAAGATCAACGAGAAGATGCACGCCGAAATCGTCGAGCAGCTCGAAGCCAAGCTCGCGGCCGGTGAGATCCCCGACGAGGAAGTCAAGACGGTCGAGACGGTTGAAGCGTCAACGAGAAGGCCAAGATTCTGACCGAATAAATAACCAATACTTGCCACTCCTTCCTTTCTCTCTGATGGAGGCCCCAATTTCGATTGGGGCCTCCATTGGTATATGCACTGTTTTATAGCCGTTCAAAGTTTGTCAAATGAACAAAACGACCGATGTCCCGGAGCATAATGCAACCAATGTTGTTTCGTTTTTTCGCTCAAGGCATATCTTGCCATGTTCCGAGGTGAACCATGTATTTTGGCGAATGACCAATCGAAGAATCGAATTAGATTTCATTGTTTCGGATGAGAAGGTCCCAGCTTCACAGGGGGTATTAATGACATTCATCTCACGAGCGGCGCGCTATGTGCTCAGAAAGCGAGTGCGCACCGCAGTGCTGTTCATTGTGCTGACCATCATAACGGCGAGTATGCTGTCCGCAACCGCAGTTTCTCGGGCAGCGCAACATGAGGCCGGACAGATTGAGAAACAGGCGGTCGGCGGATTCGTGCTGGCCAGTAACCTGCAAGGCAGCATGCTGACACCTCGCGGAGGCGGAATGGTTCGTCCCGCTGATGTGCAACGAATCTCGAAGCTGTCCGGTGTTGACTCGTACATGGTCAGGCAGAACGCCACCGCCGATCTCGTGGGAGCCAGCGTGGTGAAGGTCCCCGGCGGCGATGATTACGATGCGGAGAAAGAACAGCAGTTCGGCAATACGGCCAACGTCATAGGCACAAACGATTCGTCAAAACTCAATGTGTTCACGTCGCACACGCTCAGCATGGTCGACGGACGTCATCTCAAGGCATCCGATAAGCATATGTCGATGGTCCATGAGGATCTCGCCAAAACCAATGGGCTTAAAGTCGGCGATACCCTCACGCTCAAGGCCAATCCATATGATGCCGACAATGAGTCGCATTCGACGGCAACCGTCAAAACCACCATCGTTGGAATATTCAAAGGAGACAGCGACAGAAAGGTATCCAGCCGCGCGGAACTCACCTCCAACACTGTGTACACCGATTTGGACACTACAAGTACTCTGTACCAGTACAAGGCCGGCAAGGAAATATATCAGGATGCCACTTTCGTTCTGGACAAGGGTGTCGACGTGGAGAAAACCATGGAAGCGGCGAAGAAGCTTCCAGTGGATTGGAACAACTACCAGATCACACGCAATGACCAATATACGTCGAGCATGCTGAATGCCGCCCGAGGTGTGCGTTCCATGATGCTCGGCGCTTTGATCGGCGTGATCATTTCGGCCGTGATAGTTCTCAGTCTCATGCTCTTACTGTGGATGAACGACCGACGTCAGGAGATGGGCGTACTGGTGTCCCTTGGCATCGGCAAGCCATCCCTGATCGCCCAATATCTAACCGAGATGATTCTGATCGGTCTGCCGTCCCTGGCCCTCGGATGGTTGTGCGCACGAGGAGTGGCCCAATGGCTTGGCACTTCGGCCCTCCGTTCCGTGAACGCCTCCGCGGCGAAGGAGCTGAGCAGCATGGGGCAGGTTGGCGGCGATCTCGAATCCAATATGTCGGTTCGTACCTTGGATTCGCTCACGGTATCGATCGACACGACTGCCGTACTGTATGTGTCGCTCGGCCTGCTGGCGGTGATGCTGGTATGCGTCGCCATATCGTGCATACCGATGCTGCGCAAGTCGCCGCGAAGCCTGTCGGAGCTCCGATGACGGGCATGAACGTGTGGAATCGTGCCACGCTGGCAATCGTGCGTAAACCGGTACGCAGCGGAATCATCGGACTGCTGATGCTGATGGTTTTCACCAGTCTTGTGGCTCAGGTTGGAGTGTCAACGGCACTTCAGAAAATGTCCGACGATATCGGCAGAAGCATGGGAATAGGTTTTACTGTCGACACAGGCGAGAATCCTGCAAGTCTAAAGGAAGCGAGCCGGTTCTCGCGCATCCCCGGCGTAGGAAAAACCGTTTACGAGCGTAAGACCTTGGCAGGGGTGGATGGAGCGCATCCGGTTGTCCCCGAACATGGTCCTCGGCTGGATTCCGGTCTATCCACGCAGGTCAGCGTGCTGGGCACCACTGACTCCTCGTTGTCCGAAGAGTTCCAAAGCGGTCTGTACCGGTTGGAACAAGGACACCACATTTCAGGTAATGGCCGGAACGTACTGATTCACCGGGATTTCGCACGTGAGAATGGGCTATCGGTGGGATCAACACTCCGGCTCAGTCAGGAAGACCGCGATTCCACCGTTCGCGTGGCCGGAATCTTCTCTGGCAATGTGCAGGCACAGAGCCCTATGCCATCGGACGCATCGGAGAATCTTATCTATGCGGGTGCCCAAGTGGTTTCCGCGCTGACTGGAGAGGAACGGGTCGGCACGATCCGGTGTCTTTCGGATAATCCGCAGGCTCTCTCCGCCGCAGTGGCCCAAGCGAAAAAAATCGCTGGAAGCAAGTATGGCGTCACCGATGACTCGGCGCGGCTTTCCGGCGTGCTGCAGTCGGTGGAAACGGTGCGCGATCTGGTTCGTATGGTGCTGTTGTCCGTTTGCTTGGCTGATGTGTTGGTACTGGGCATGGCGCTTGTCTTCTGGATCCGCTCACGTATTCATGAGATAGGCACCCTTCTGGCTCTCGGCATCGGCAAGATGCAGATTATCGCCCAGTTCGCAATCGAAACCGGTCTCATGGCTGTGGTCGCAGCCCTGTGCTCGCTGGGCACGGGCTCCCTATTGTCTGGATACGTGTCCTCGCTTCTGCTGCACGATTCTGGAGTCGCGCCTCTTGAATCATTGCAGGTGGAGGCTCTGCCGCCAGAACAGACGCTGCTCATCCTGCTGCTCGGATGCGCGGTCATCGCAATCGCGCTTGCCGTATCGTGCGCCGCAGTGCTGGCCAAATCCCCGAAATCCATTCTTTCCTCTATGCGTTAGGAGATATTAATCATGACTGTCTGTCTGCAATTGGACCATGCCAATTACTCATATGGCGCGGCGAAGATCCGTGTTCTTTCGGATGTGAACGCAGATTTCGAATCCGGAAAGATGTATGCGATAACCGGCCCATCTGGAGCGGGAAAGAGCACTTTGTTGTCCCTGTTGGCCGGTCTGGATGCCCCCTCTGATGGAGTGGTTCGTTTTGAGGGCGAGGATATAGCTACGACGGGTTATTCAAAGCACCGTCGCGAACACGTGTCCTTGGTATTCCAGGACCATAATCTGATCGACTATCTCACTCCCGAAGAGAATCTGCGTTTGGTCAATCCCAAGGCCGATATGAAGATCCTCGAGGATCTGGGACTGAGCCGTGAGGAATCGAAGCGCAACATCATGCACCTGTCGGGCGGTCAACGTCAGCGAGTGGCGGTCGGCCGTGCCCTAGTGGCGCCCGGCCGCGCGATTCTGGCGGATGAACCGACTGGCAGCCTGGATCCGGAAATGACTGATGAGGTGATTGATCTTTTGCGGCATGCCGCTCATCAACTCGGTAAATGTGTCATTGTGGTGACGCATTCCAAGCGTGTCGCCGATTCCGCCGATGCCGTTTACACTCTCAGGCACAAGAAGCTAGCCAAGGCATAGTTCGCTCGTACAGGCTGCGTCTTCCGTCTGAACAGCGATCCACCATCGGTGGCCTCTCGGACTTCCGTTACGGCAGGGGCCTCTTGACACGTGGCTGCTGTGCCACGTAATGAACGCGTTGGGCCGCGGCATCGCCGCCGCTGCCTACGTGTCCATGGGTGGGGCGGCATGCTGGCCGGCTTCTACTTGCTGTCCGCGAACAACGTGGGCTGGGCGACGTGCACGGCATCGTGGATGGTTCGTTATTACAACGGCAGTTCTCGATAAACCAAATCGTCACGGACTGCAAAGCCCTGCCGTTCCCAGAAATCGTTGCCGGCGTCGTTGTCTGCGGGCACTCCGACAGCGACTTTCGGCAGACCGATTGCACGAAGCGTTTCAACCACACGGCCCACCAACATCGAGCCAATGCCCCTACCGCGTGCGTCGGGGTCGACCGCCGTGTGGTAGATGCGTGACCGTCTTCCGTCGTTGCCGGCAAGAATCGCGCCAATGATCCTTCCGTCATCGTCCTCGGTTACGAAACAGGTGTCGGGATTGCGTTTGAGAAACGTCTTTATCGCATCCTCGCAATCGTCTATATCCCTCATAGTGAAACCTGTGCATCGTGTCCACAGTCCGTATACCAGCGGATAATCCTCGATTTTCATATGGCGTATGGTCATTGCGATTGGTTCGGTCATATTTCCTTCTTCCTTCTTAAACGCCAATTCCGATTCTCGCATCGTTCGCGGTACTTCCCGTGTGGGTATGCCATATTTGTGTTGCGCGGCCGTCTGCAGCGCGCGTGTCGGGGAAGCCCCCTGAAGGATAATCCTCGATTTTCGGGGATACCCCGGATGTGAACATACGGCAACGGTATGGTGAACTGTGCTTAACTGGAATCATGCATACGAAGAACGGAAATAACGCGAGAGCGACAGCTGTGGTAATCGCAACCGCCATATTGTGCGGCATTGTGCCTATGATTGGCGTCGCACTGCGCAATTCGGCAATCGCGACAATGCGTGAGACCAATATTTTGCAGGCTTTAGCGGCGCTGCCAGAAGGGTTGCGCGACTGCTCTACGGTACTTGCGTATTTGTTTTCAACGGTAGGCTGCATCGCAATCGTCGCCGCGCTTGCCGCTGTCGATTTGCGTATTACCGGCAGCAGGCGCGTCGTCATCCGCGATGTCGTCGTGTCGGCGGCGCCGATACTGTACGTGACCGGTGTCAAATGGCTGGTCGAACGCCCCCGTCCGATCACGTCCGTCGGCAGTGATCTATTGCCGGGCGATCCAAGTTTTCCGAGTGGTCACACGGCAGCCGCGGTGATCGTATCGGTCATGATGATTCTTACCGTGCGTAATTTCGCGCGCAAACGCTTTCCCGACGGAGAAGATGACGGGCGTGCAAACGGAAGACGGGTGTTCCTCCGCAGGGCGGTCATCGGCGCTGTCGCGCTTGTCGCGGCGGTCGCCTGTTCGCGATTGCTGCTCGGCTTGCATTATCCGACCGACGTGATTATTTCCGCCACCATCTGTCCACTCATTTCCTACGCCGTATGGTGTGTATGGAACGCATACGAAAGCGCGGCGGAGCGGTAAAAACGTATCTGCCATGTGAGTTCCTTTGATTCCCAAATCAGTTAAGGAATGTCCGATTGTGCGGGCAAAACGACAGGTTGTGTAATGGAGCGCAGGTTGGCGGCGAAAGGCTGGTTCAATCAAACTAGCGGCGGATGCTCACATGCGATGCAGCCAAGAACATCCGCAACAAGAACAGCGCAGGCTCAGGGAGGGCCAAGCGGGTTCGAGGAGTTAGTGCAAGGGAGAACCAATGGAACTCGAAGAACTTTCGGTCGTTGAAAAGGCCGCAATGCTTTCCGGTGGATCCGAATGGGATTCGCGAGGCAACGACCGCGCAGACATCCCCAGCTTCGTGATGAGCGACGGCCCCCACGGCGTGCGCCGCCAGCTCGGCGAAGGCGATCATCTCGGCATCGGCGCATCCAAGCCGGCCACCTGCTTCCCGACCGCAGGAACCGTGGCCAATTCTTGGGATCCGGCGCTCGCCGAAGAAATGGGCGAGGCCCTCGGCAGCGAAGCGCACGATCTTGACGTGAACGTGCTGCTCGGCCCGGGTCTGAACATCAAGCGCAACCCGCTGTGCGGACGTAACTTCGAATACTATTCCGAAGATCCGATCGTCGCCGGACGTATGGCGGCAGGCCTGATCCGCGGCATCCAGAGCAACGGCATCTCCGCATGCCCGAAGCATTTCGCGGTTAACAGCCAGGAACTGCGCCGCCAGGCCAGCAACTCCGTGGTCGACGAGCGTACCATGCGCGAATTGTATCTGACCGGTTTCGAAATCGCAGTGCGTGAAGCCAAGCCGCTGACCATCATGACCTCCTACAACGAGATCAACGGCGTCTACGCGCACGAAAACAAACATTTGCTCCAGGAGATTCTGCGCGACGAATGGGGCTTCGACGGCATGGTCGTCTCCGACTGGGGCGGATCCAACTCCGCGGTCGCAGCAGTCAAGGCAGGCGGATCGCTGGAAATGCCGTCTCCGGGCTTCACTTCCGTGCGTGAGCTGGAAGGCGCGGTCAAGGCGGGAACTCTGTCTGAAGCCGATATCAACGCGCGTGCCGCAGAAGTCGCAAAAATCGCGGCAGCGACCAAGCTGGTCGGTGTTGGACGTAACGATCTGCTCAAAGACGATATCGCAGCAGCGCATCACGACGTGGCACGCAAGGTGGCCGAAGGCTCCAGTGTGCTGTTGAAGAACGATAACGCGACCCTGCCATTCAAGGCCGGCACCCGCGTGGCGGTGATCGGCGATATGGCCGCAACCGCACGTTATCAGGGTTCCGGCTCCTCCAAGGTAAACGCCACCAAGGAAGAGAACATTCTTGAAGAGGTCAAGAACGCCGAAGACCTCGTGCTTGCCGGCTATGAGCAGGGCTATGACCGCCAGGGCAAGGCTGACCGCGTGCTCGTGGAAGACGCAGTCGCGCTGGCTGGCAAGGAAAGCGTTGATGCGGTGCTTGCAGTCGTCGGTCTTGACGAACGCAGCGAATCCGAAGGCCTTGACCGTTCCACCATGGCGATTCCGCAGGTGCAGAACGATCTGGTCGAAGCGCTGAAGGGCGCGGGCAAGCCGATCGTGGTCGTGCTTGTCGCCGGCTCTCCGGTGGAACTGCCGTGGATTGACGACGTTGCCGCAGTGCTTTACGTGGGTCTGTCGGGTCAGGCCGGCGCTTCCGCGACCGTGCGCGCGCTGACCGGTGAGATCAATCCGTCCGGCCACTTGGCCGAAACCTGGCCGATGCATTACGAGGATTGCCCGAGCTCCGGTTGGTATCCGGCGATTGGTCGCGATGCGATCTATCGCGAAGGCCCGTTCGTTGGCTACCGTTATTACGAGACCGCCGGTGTGCCCGTGCGCTTCCCGTTCGGTTACGGCTTGAGCTACTCCACGTTCACCTACAGTGCCGCCACTGCTGGTGAGAACGGCATTGACGTGATGGTCAGCAACGATTCCGATGTTGCCGGTTCGACCGTTGTACAGCTGTACGTGCGCGGTCCGCAGGGTGGTGTGTTGCGTCCGGATCGCGAGCTCAAGGGCTTCGCCAAGGTTTCGCTTGCCGCACACGAAAGCAAGAGCGTGCACATCGATTTCGACCGTTACACCTTCCGTCACTTCGACGCTGCCAGCAACGAATGGAAGACGGAAACCGGCGAGTGGACGCTGATGGTGGGCGACAACGCCGAACACCTGCCGCTTACGATTCCGCACACCGTCGCAGGCGATGTCAATCCGGTTGCCGCGGATACTGCGCTCGGCCATTATCTCAGCGGCCACGTCAAGGAAGTGACCGACGCCGAAATGGCCGTGCTGTTCGGCCATGAGGTTGTGGCACCGGGCAAGCCGGTGACGTTCGGCGTGAACGATCCGATCATGTCGTGGGTGGATTCCAAGGGCTTCGTGGCGCGTACCGTCGCCAAGACGCTCACCAAGCAGGAGGCCAAGATTCGTCAGAAGACCGGCGCTCCGGACCTCAACACCCTGTTCATCCTGAACATGCCTCCGCGAGCCATGAGCAAGATGACCCAAGGCATGGTCGATTCCGCGATGGTCGACGCCATCGTCAAAATCGCCAACGGACACACCTTCCGCGGATTGGGCGGCGTCATCGCCGGCTTCTTCCGCAACCAATCCGCAAACAAGCGTACTGCAAAGGAGCTGAACAATGACTGATAACAACGCAACGCAGCCGGCTGAGAAGGTCGGTCCGATCCGCCAGTGGATCAAGGACCACCCGAACATCTGGGAGTTCATCCTGTTCAACGTGCTGTCGAACATCTCCACCATCACCCGTTTCGTGGTGACGTGGATCGGCACCGCCATCTTCATCAGTGGCATGGGCCTGACGCAGCCGTTCCACTTCCTGATCTTCAACTACGACACTCAGGGCAACGGTCTGGGCGGCTTCCTCACCTTCCTGCTTGCCGAGGCGCTCGCCCAGGTGGTGAACTTCTTCGTGCAGATGAAGTGGGTGTTCAAGTCTGACTCCAGCTTCAAGGATGCCGCTTGGAAGTACGTGATCCTCGCTGTGATCATCGTGGTTGTGAACCTTGTGCTGCCGGGCTATGTGACCGGTCTGTGCCAGGGTTGGGGCATGGGCGCTGGCATTGCTGGCACCATCGCTTCCGTGGTCAACACCCTGCTCGCCGTGATCGTGAGCTACCCGCTGCTCAAGTTCTGGGTTATGCCGAAGAACAAGGACTCCAAGGAGGCCGCCAAGTAATCCATAACTGACCTCCTTTTCTTCCCTTCCTCAACCCGCCCAGTCTTCCCTCTTTCCCGGGCGGGTTTTCTTATGACCTTTTGCTGCTTTCTTGTGATTTCTCAATATCGAAAGTGTAATCGTCAGCAGTGTTGTCGGCGTAAACTTGAAAGCGAGATTGGCGTAAACTTGAAAGTGCGGAATGATGAGTGATTTGGCGAGGTCCTAAAGCTTCGTCAACCATTAAACGGGGTCGTTCTCTTCCTCTCTCATGACCTCGTTGGAAAAGCCCTGCATAGCTGCGGGGCTTTTCTTTTTGCTCAGAAAGACATACGCTAACCGGCCCCAGCAAATGAACGTTTTTTGTTCTTTTGTCAATCTCTTCCGTATAGTTGTATGCAGTAATCTCCCGAAAGGGGATTGCGAATCTATGAGGGGAGACAATGAGCTCGGAATTGAAGTTCGTCCGTTGCGGGTTTAACGGAGGAACGGAACAGGAATCTGGACGGCAGTGCCTGTCTTTGAAGCGTTGCCTTGCTTCGGTTATTGCTGTTTCCTTGTCCATCGTGTGCATGGTGCCTGCAGCATATGCTCAGAATATAGACGATGTGAGTAGCTCTCCTAACGCCGTAATTTCTGGAGGGGGGGGATAATACTGTCGTAGCTGCTCCTTCTGCCCGCAATGTCAACGTTGACGATAAGACGTCAGAAGAGGCCAATACATCAAACGGTGCGCCAACACCTTCCGAAACGAATCAAGACGCACAGCAGGATTCATCTCCTTCATCTTCTACTACTGGTGATTCTTCCGAATCCTCAAATGGTGCGACAGACAATAAGGCGGACGACTCAGCAGAAGCTACCGCTGGCAATTCCGCTAATGATGGAGCCCAAACGCAGGCTCCAAACGATGCTTCTTCTCAAGATGCCAAGAACGATTCCTCAAATGCGATGGATCAATCGCCGGCGAAGGCCGATGTGCAGGTCGCCGCGACGGCGCTTGGCGGCCGTGACTTTGAGGGTCAGGCCACCAAGGAGATCAACGGCAAGACCTACATCCTGATTGGTAACGAGCAGCAGCTGCGTGCGATTGGTTCTGGCAAGAAGGTTATTGGCCGCATCAACAAGGTCACGCAGACTTGCATACAGCAAGGAGCCCTCAATTATCAGTGGGTGGACGGCACGCCGTCTTCCGAATACGCCGGTGACGCCGATCTCTCCGATTCAGATATTTTGCGCGATACTGATGCCTCCGACCACGACAGTCCACTGCTGGCATGCACGGCGTTAAGCGTCAACAGGACCCGCACCAAGTATTACGGCGTGGGTGCTGATGGCACGCAAACGGACTACTCCGCTGCCAACACCGGCCTGACCTATTCCGCAGACGCCAACTACCTGATCTTCCGTGACATCGACCTGTCCAAGAACGCGGCGGATACCAACAACACCGAGTGGACTCCGCTCATGTTCTCCGGCACTATGCTCGGTGCGGTCTCCAATGACGGCGACACCGAAGCCAGCCTGTGGAAGGCTGTTGGTGCCGATGGCGCAAGCGTGGTTCACGCTACCGCAGCTCGGCCGGTCATCAGCCATGTGGTCGTCAATCAGAAAGATATGGTCTCTAATGTCAAAGGCGACCAGCTGGATGTCAGCAAGCAGCAGGGCATCGGCTTCTTCGCCTCGATCACGAACAAGACCGTGATGAACAGCAACAGTCTGGGCAGCGCCGGTACGGCCGTGGTGTCGAACCTCAAGCTGCAGGATGTGTCGGTGACGAATCATACGAGTGAATCGTATATTCCGCCGACCTTGCTCAGCGCACTCACTTCGGCAGTGGGTGGACTTTTGGATCTTCTGCTTAAGGCGTTGAAACTGCTGACATTCGGACAAGTAAATCTTGACCTCAATCTTCGAGGTCTGCTCACCCTGCACAAAGACAATCCCTCCAATCTCGCCACTGGCGCATTTGCCGGCCGTATCTACGGGGACACCAAGGTTACGGACTGCGAGGTAGCAGATGTTTCGGTATCCAGCGTAAGCCGTATGACCGGTGGTTTCGTGGGATATGTTGAGGGCGCAACCCGATACGATGCAGTCTCCGACATCGTAGGAGCGCTCACCAATGTACTCTCGAAGATCTTGGGTGTCATCCCGTTCCTCGGGCTTGGCGATCTGGTGAATTGGCTGCTGTCCGGCACGCTCGGACTGAATGCCTTGGTTCCGGTCGGCTACTACAACCCGGTCATCTCGAACAGTTCGGTGAACGGGTTCAAAGAAAACGTGGTGATCGGCAACAAGAATAATCCGCAGGCCGGTGGCTTCGTCGGTGCGCAGATTGGCGCAATCGTCGAGAACTCCTCGGTGACGAGCACGAACGGTTTCACCGTGCAGGCAACGCAATACGCCGGTGGCTTCGCCGGAGTAAGCCGCAACGGCAACGTGGGTGGTCTGCTCAATTCGCTTGGTATTGATTTGCTGTCTGCGCTGCGTCCGCAGAGCCTCATCGAGAACAGCAACCTGACCGTCGACGGCGATGGCAAGGTCACTGTATCTGCCACGGACTATGCCGGTGGATTTAGCGGCGCGATGGCCAATGCCTACGCGGTCAATAATACGATTTCAGCCACGGCTGCCGTGTCTACTGATAAATCCCATGCCGGCGGATTCACCGGATTTGCCTCCGTGGGATGGGGCCTGGAACTCGGCACGGACGATGCCGCGAACGCATCGCTGCTGAAACAACTCACCAAGGCTGTGGCCAAATTGCTGAGCGGCAGCGGTAGTGGTGCGGGAGAACTGCTGTCCATCGTCGGTGTGAATCCCTCCGTGATTCTCGGCACGCAGATGAAGGGCTCCCTCACCGTTAAGGCTGGTGGCGATTACGCGGGCGGTCTCGTGGGCGAAGGATCGGGCACGGTGATCGGCGACTCCTCACAGGATCATCTCAAGAACCTTACGTTCTGGAAGTACAACAATCCTCGTGACTTCCCTCAGCAGCGCTCCACCACCATAGAAGGCCTTGAATCGGTCACGGCCACGGGCTCCTACGCGGGTGGTATCGCCGGCAATCTGCAACCGACAACGGTAGCTGGGTTGCTCAACAGTGTGGTGAAAATTGGCGATATCGCCACGCTCAAGAAGTTCGACCAGTTTGCCGCGTTCACCGTGGAGAACATGTCTGTCACCGCTCCGGCATCCGGTTTGACGGTGACGGCTGGTTCATACTATGCGGGCGGTGCCATCGGATGCGCCACCGGCGGCGACGTGGCCAACACGAACCTTACCAATCTGGCCACGGTCTCGGCCAGGGGAGAAGCCGGCGGTTTTATTGGCTTCTCTGGACCAGGCGACGCCGTTGGTGCCGGCGGGCTCAATGTGCTTGGGCTTATCAAGCTTTCCGGTCTGCTATCGGTTGCCCAATATTCTTCGGTTGCAGTCACTGCATCGAATGTGAACGGCATCGCCAACGGATTCACGGTCAAGGCGACCGGCAAGAACGAGAACAACGAGACCACCGATTACGCTGCGGGCGGTTTCTATGGTCAGGCCAACAGCACCAAGACCCGGGAAAGCCATGTGACGAACCTCAAATCGGTCACAGCCGATACCAGCACGTCCGATGGCATCGCGGGTGGTTTCGTGGGCTTCTCCACCACCGGCGGCCTCGCCGACGCACTTAGCAACGCCGATGATTCCAGCGTGTTGGACAACCTCATCAAGGGCGGACTGCTGTCCGTGAACGACCTGCTCGGTGCCATGCCGTATCTGATTCCAAGCTATACGTATACCACCGTGACGTACGTCAACGGCGGTTACGTCGAAGGTGATATCGCGGGCGGCTATGCGGGAAACTTCCAAAGCGGCAAGGTCAATCAGTTCTCCGAAACCGATCTCGAGAACGACTCAACGCTGGCAGACGTGCAGTCCCGCGTTCAAGCCAACCCCGTGGCCGTTGTCAACCTTGACCATGTGACCGGCGGCGCATACGCAGGTGGTTTCGGCGGCAAGGTCGTTTCCGGCGCGCTCGCTTCGGCTGGCAACGGCGGCCTGAGTTTGCTCGGCAAATTCGGTACGGTGGATCTCGCCAACCTGTTGCAGGTGGTGCAGGGCTATGTGCCGTTCATCTCCTACGCGGGTGTGCATTCCGATGCCACCACCGTGGAGGCAACTAGCGGTAACAAGATTTCCGACCCGGATGATCCCGGCTTCACCGTTTCCGCCACCCGATTTGATCAGTCCGATACGCAATCCGGTTCCGCCGGCGGCTACATTGGATACGGTTCCGGTGTGCAGGTGTCCCATTCCAGTGTGACCCAACTGCGCCGTACTGATGTCAAGGCACCGAAGAATCTGGAAACCACCGGATCCATCGACGACACCTATCTGAGCAAAGACAGCTCGTATGCAGTCACCGCCGCTCGGTATGCCGGCGGCTACATCGGCAAAATGGACATCGGCTCGGCGGCGGCCGTGGGCGGCGGCTTGAGCCTGCTCGGCCAGAACGTCAATCTCAACGATGTACTCAGTGTGCTGGATGTCGTCGTCTCGACGATTGAACATTCCGATGTGACCGGCGGCATCGGCGGATACTCCGTGCTGGCCGGCACGGCAGACCATAGGAACGCCAACAACAAGCCCGATCCACTGGGTATGGCCGGCGGCTTCGCCGGAGACATCGAAGGCGGCCATATTCAGGACTCGAGCTCGCATGAGTTCGTATACATCATCGGCCAGGTTTCGGCCGGCGGCTACGTGGGCACCATGCAGCCGGGAGCCGTGGCAAACGTACTCGGCGACGGCAGCGTGCTCAAGAAGCTCGTCAACCTCGACAACCTGCTCTCGCTCGTGCAGGACTTCGTGCCGACGATTCGCAACAGCTCGACCGATGCCACAGTGTGCGGCGGCGCGGTGCGCGCACAGGCGGCATCGGATACGACCACACGCCGCGGCATGGCCGGCGGCTATGCGGGACGTAACCGCGGCGGCCATATCTGGGGCAACAACACCGCAGCATGGAAGCAGGAGAACACCGACGGCAAATACAACGGGCCGCAACGCGTAGCCTATGCCGCGCGCATCCGCAGCGTATACGGTGCCGAAATCGCCGGCGGCTACACCGGCTTCATGGAAGCGGCCGATACCGCTCAAGGCGGTTCGCTCTCCTTGCTCGGCGGTCTCATCAAGGCCGGCAACCTCGCTGGCGTGCTGTCCGTGGTCTACCCGACCGAGGAGCACTCGAAGGTCACTGGTCCGCTGCGCAATATGAGCTACGACCAGTGGAAGACGTGGGTCGACAACATCGGCAAGTACGGTGCGTATGGCAAGGAATTCACCGATGTGACCACGGCTGATGGTGCGGGCTCTGTTACCGACCAGGATTCCCTGGACAAGTTCCTCGAATCCTACATCTTCGGATTCAACGTCGTCGCAGGACGTGCGGAGTATCGGACTGGCGCGAACTTGCATGATTCCGGCGTCGCCGGCGGACACGTCGGTCTGATGCGCACCGGCACGATCACCGATGGCCAGTCGATGGATGTCAAGACCGTCTCTGCCATGCGTGCGGCAGGCGGTTATGCAGGCACGATGGAATCCGGCTCGGCATCCTCGTTCGGCTCTATCCAACTATTCGGCGACAAAGGCATCAAACTTGATTTGGGACAGATGCTCGACGTGGCACAGGTATTTGTGCCCGTCGTCAAATCTTCGAGCGTGGCCGGCTACCGCAAGGGTATGAAGGTCGTGGCCACCGGTGAAGACATCACGCACGGTACCGGTAATGCCGGAGGCTATGCCGGTCTCGCGGTCGGTGGCCAGGTCTGGGGCGATCTCGACCAGAGCGGCCAGAAGCTTGTCGAGGGTGTCACCGCTGCCGGCGCCAACGTTTCCAACCTGCGCAAGGTGGAAGGGCGCAACAATGTCGGCGGATTTATCGGCGTGGCCACTGCCGGTGCGGTTGCGGATGTGGACACCAATGCGTCCGAGGGATTCCTGCAAGGAATCCTCGACTCGCTGGTATCGAACCCGGCAAGTCTGGTCAGCGTATTGCAGGCCACGGTTACGACGATTCGCGGTGCACATGTGAGCTCGGATGACCCGGCATGGGGATACACGGTCAATGGCGCATATGAGAGCAAGGACGATAAGGGTAATACCACAACCAAGTATGCCCTGAACGCCGGCGGTTTCGCTGGTTCGTTGCAGGCCTCGATCCTCGGTGACAAGGATTCCGCCAAAGGCACCGGCAGTGAAGCGGATCCGAACAATGACCCGGCTTCTCTTACTGTTAACGGGCTGCGCGCTGTCGAAGGCGGGCAATACGCCGGTGGCTTCTTTGGTCTTGCTGATGTATCCAGCGTCGCTTCCGTCGGCGGTGGCGAGGCCGGCGATAAGCAGGATACCAACCTGCTGCTCAAACTGCTCAAGGTCGGCAACGTGGGCGTGCTCGAAGCATTCCGCACCTTCATCTATGACGGTCAGGTCAACGGTGTGAGCGACGGCATCCAGATTGTCGCCCATGATTCCACCACAAAGGGCATGCTTGACTCGAAGCGTTACACCGGTGCGGTCGGTGGCTTCGGCGGTGGACTGATCAATGGCTCTGTGAAGCAGTCTGCGGTCACCAACCTCAACAGTGTGACCGGCGTGAACTACGTGGGCGGCTTCATCGGGCATCTTGGCAAATCCGGCACGGTCGCCGCCGACAATGCACAACTCGGCACGGATGCGCTCAATCTGCTTGGTGCCACGGCCGGCGTACTTGACATCTGGGGCTCGCACGTTGGCGATTCGCGCGTCACCGGCATCCCGGACGGTTATACCGTCACCGCCACACACCATGGCGACAATTACGGCAAAGCCACCGACAAGGCTACCGGACGCGAGGTCGCAGGTGGTTTTGTTGGATACGTGGATTTGGCCAGGGTGAAGGGCTGCGCGTCTGACAATCTCAAGAAGGTCACTAGCGGTGAGATTGCCGGCGGATTCGTCGGTGAAACCAGCCGTGCCTATTTGGTTGACGCGAAGGTCAACTCTGTACTTGTGGAACTGCTGCTGCAAGTGGTGAACGCGCTGGTCAAGCTCCTGTACCTCGACAAGGCGGAACAGGTCGGCGTCATCGATTTAGGCAAGTGGTTCCCGGCCATCTTCGGCAAGGTATTCGATCTCAAGGTGCTTTCGGAAGGCGACGTGCTGTACGTGAACCTGTTCGGACTGAAGGTGAGCGTTGCTCTGTCCAAGGCTGATGATGAAAACCAGCAGCAGACCGATGTGGCGATTGTCACCATCGGCGATAGTGTCATCAAACTGCCTTGCAGCAAAGACGGCATTGATATGGATGGGTCGGGCAGCAACCTGACCGTCCAGCTCATCAAGGGCAACCGTACTCGCGTGGAACAGTCCACCGTAACGGGCATCGCCAATGGCTATGACGTGTTCGGCGGAGGGGCAACTCAGGATACCGACGGTGTGAAGGATCTTTCCACAGGCTACACGGGCGGCTTCGCCGGACTGAACGACGAGGGCGTGCTGGCAGACGACCACATGGTCTACGCCGACACGATCCGCGGTGCCAGCGGACTGGTCGACCCGTTCTCGAACACCAAACTCAAGTCCGTATGGGACTTCAACACCATGAGCGACATCCTCGGACCGGTCGATGACGGCAACGGCGACAAGGCATACAACACCTATCGCATTTACCGCAAGGCGGCCGCGAACGCTAGTGAGGCCCGCACCTCCGCACAGGACGGCAACAAGATCTTCTCGCAGAAGAACACGGCAGACGATGCGCTGAACACCGGACTCGATCGTTGGGAAGTGAAGCTGTTCGACGTGGTCAACACATACGACAGCAGCGCTGTGCACAGCTCCGCATCCGGCGACGCTGGTACCACATGGGTTGGCATCAAGGATGCCGTGGTCGACTCCACGGACGGCAGCACCAAGACGAAGCTCGATGCCTACCAGTCCCCGGCCAAGGCCGTGCTCATGCTCGACGCGACCGTGACCGACAACAACGGCGGACTCACCCCCGAACCGGACGACGGCCAGGACCCATGCGGCAAGGACGGCTGCAAGACCGTGGACCTCACCCTGCAGAAGGTGTGGCGCAACGGCCAGCTGGAACGCCCCGACGCCATCACCCTCGAGGTAACCGCCACGTACACGAATGCGGCGGGCGAACAGGTCAAGGCCGGGAAGCTCGAATGCTTCAAGGACGACTGCGCCACCGAGGAGCGGGCCAACCCGTTCACGGTGACCATGACCGCCAAGGAGAACGGCTCCGCGTGGAGCGACACGTGGCGCACGAAGCTCACCGGCCTGCCGGTCGCCTTCGTTGATAAGGGTTCCGGCCCGAACGGCGAGGACGTGACGCGCTACTACACGTACACCGTCAAGGAGCTCAACATGACCTACGCCTCCGGCGACACGGACGGCAACGCCGAGACGAAGACCCCGGCCGAGGCCGGCTACTCGGTGTCCGTCAAGTACGGCACGGACAAGGACGGCAAGTATGTGGTCACCGTCACGAACTTCTCGCCCCTGCCCGAGACCGGCGGCAACGGCACGCTCCTGTTCGTCATGCTCGGCGTGCTCATGCTCGCCCTCGGCACCGCATGGTACCTGCGCGCCAACCGCATGGAACCGGCCGCGGCCGGGGGAGCGGGCGCGGGAACCGCGCTGCCGGTCGGCCGCAAACGCGGTCGGCACACCCGATAACCAGACTTCCCGCCGTCGCACGGCGGCGGGGCAACCAATGTAACCAACTCGAACCGGCCCCGACCGGGACCGATGCAGTACAGAGAAAGGAACAGTGATGAAGTCACTAGTCAGGAAAGTAGCGGCGGGCGTCCTCGCAGCCGCCACGATGCTCGGCGTCGCCGGCCTCGGCGCCACCACCGCCAACGCTCAGGAAGCCAACGGCAGCATCAAGGTGAGCAGCACCAACGCCGAGTTCGCCGGCAAGGAAATCAAGGCCTACCAGATGTTCTCCTACGATCTGGATGCCGTCAACGCCGGAACCGCCGACAACGGCGGCTTCACGCTGAACTCCGAGTGGAACCAGTTCTTCATCTCGAACAAGACTGAGTTCAACCTTGGCGATGACACCACCGTCGACAACGTCGCCCAAAGGGCCTATGACTACGTCTCCGGCCTCAAGGACGGGAAGACCCAGGTCGTCCCGTTCGCCAAGAAGGCCTCCGATTGGGCGAAGACCCAGACCGGCCTGACCATTAAGACCGAGAGCGCGGCCAAGATTGCCGTGGACGGTAAGTACACGGCGACGTTCACCGATCTGGCCTACGGTTCCTACCTCGTCAGCCCGAAGGCCGGTTCCACCGATACCAGTGACAAGCGTGGCACCGATGCCATCCTGCTCAATGTGCTGAACAGCACCGCCGTCGAGCAGGACCTCAAGAGCACCTACCCGACCATCCAGAAGACCGTCAAGAACGGCACCGACGACAAGAAGCACAACAGCGTCGAGATCGGCGACACCGTGGACTTCAAGCTCGCCTCCACCGTGCCGGACATGACCGAGTACACCAACGGCTACACTTTCAAGTTCACCGATACCCTGTCCAAGGGCCTTACTCTGAACGGCACCGCCGAGGGCGGCACGTTCGCTCCGACCGTCAAGATCGGCGATACCACGCTGACCAAGGACCTCGACTACACCGCTACGTACACCACGGACTCCGATACTGGTAAGACCGCTCTTGAAGTCAACATGATGAACTTCAAGAATCTGCACCAGAATGACGCCGGCAAGGCCATCACCGTCGAGTACTCCGCCACCCTGAACAAGGACGCCGAGGTCGGTTCCACCGGCAACCAGAACGACGCGAAGATCGAGTACAGCAACGACCCGGCCTCTAACGGCACCGGCACCACCAAGGAAGACAAGACCTACACCTACACCTTCAACTTCGACATCGAGAAGGTCAACGCGGTCGACCACAACGATAAGCTGAAGGGCGCCCAGTTCGAACTGCAGCGCGAGAACGGCACCAAGATCAATCTTGTGAAGGTCTCCGATGGTGTGTTCCGCCCGGCCAAGGGAACGGAAACCGTCGCCGATGACAAGACTGTGGTCACCGACAATAACGGCAAGCTGCAGTTCACCGGTCTCAAGGAAGGCACCTACAAGGTGAAGGAGATCAAGGCTCCGACAGGCTATAACCTGCTGAAGGATCCGATCACGGTCACCATCTCCGCCACGTACGACGAGAACACCGGCATCCTGGAGTCCTGGAAGGTAAACAACGCCAACGCGCAGGGCACCACCGTCCCGGTCATCACCGTCGAGAACAACAAGGGCGTCACCCTCCCCGAGACCGGCGGCATGGGCACCGTGCTGTTCACCGTGTTCGGCGTGGCCATCGTGGCCCTCGGCGCGACCTGGTACGTCAAGTCCAACCGCAAGTCCCGTCACGCGGCCTGAGACCGCCACTGACCCCCGGTTCCCCTGACCCGCGTCAAGGGGACCGGGGCGCCGGCCTTCCCTGACCGGGGAAGCCCCACCAAGGAGATCCATGGTTAAGAAGCTGCGCGGCCTCGCGCCGTTGCTGGTCATCGTGATCGGACTGCTCGTCCTGTTCTACCCGACGATCAGCAACTTTCTCGTCATGAAGAACGCCTCGCGCGTCGTCAGCAACTACGACGCGGCCGTCGAGGCACTCTCCGACGAGGAATACCGCAGCATGATCGACGCCGCGCACGCCTACAACACCAGACTCGCCGAGGAAAGCTCCGGCACCACCAGCGCCCTCACCGGAGCGGTGAACACCGAAGCCACCGACGCCGAGTACATGAAGCTCCTCAACCTCGCCGGCGACGGCATGATGGGATACATCACTGTGCCTAAGCTCAAGGAGACCCTGCCTATTTATCACGGCACTTCCGAGAAAGTACTGCAATCCGGCATCGGTCACTTGGAACAGACCTCACTACCAGTTGGTGGCGCGTCCACTCATGCGGCGCTGTCTGGCCACCGAGGGTTGCCCACGGCAAAACTGTTCACGGACTTGAACCTTATGAAAAAAGGCGACAAGTTCTATATCACAATACTTAAAGACACGTATGCGTATCAGGTCGATAAGATCACTACCGTTCTGCCGACTGATGCCAAACAACTGGCGATTGAGCCCGGCAAGGATTTGGTCACGCTCATTACCTGCACACCGTATGCGGTCAACACGCATCGGCTGCTGGTGCGCGGTCATCGTATTCCATACACACCACAGCAGCAGAATGACGCCAAATCCACATTCCACGTGGACATTCCGCTGCAGTACTTGTTGCCGTCTCTTGCACTGATTGCCTTGCTCATCGCATGGCATTTATGGCAACGGCATGAGCGGCGACGCCGGCAGAGTGGGAGCGCCAAGGTCGCGTCTGATGATTCTAGCTCCGCAGCCATCGAGCCGGACGGTGACTTGCCTCCTCAGCCAGCCAATACAAATAACCAATCACATTCATCACGGCGGAAAGGACCGGGCAGACATGTTAGACCTGCATAGCGGAAACGAATATGGTGCGGTGCGCATTGCTGCCATGATTGCCGCCGCCGTTACTATCGTCCTCACTGTTCTTGCAGCCTTCGGCTCTATGGTGCCGTATGCGCAAGCTGATTCTTTCGGCGCTCTCACCATCAATGCCGTATGGGGCCGAGACACGGCTTCGCCCAAATCGCTTGCCGGCGATACCTATTCCATCGTGCGCGTCGCCACCGTCACAACGAACAATGATGGTAGCGTCTCCTCATATAAAACCGTCGGCGATTTTTCCGGCCTCGCTGCCGATTGGGAACGCCTGACATCAAGTGAATATCACGATGCTGCCAAGAAGCTCGCTACGCACGCGGCGAAAAACAAGCTGTACCAGCATGCCGGCACCACTAACGTAGCTGGTCAGCTCACTTTCCAGAATCTGCCGCTCGGCCTATATCTGGTCTCCCGCACAAGCTCGGCGAAAGTCAACAAAGCATACGACTGTGATCCGTTCCTCATCTCGATTCCTGGCAGTGGAGACACATCCGCTGATCTCAACATCACAGTAGAGCCGAAATTTAGCACTGGAACTCCTATTGTCCCGCCCGAAAATAACCCGAGCGAGGAGCCGGGCAATCCTGGCCTTATCGGTCGTACGGGTGCCGCCGTAGGCAGCATTGCCGCGGCAGCGGGGCTCATGTTACTTGTTGCGTTCATTTTGTTCAGATTGCGCATGAGGCGTCGCATACGGGACGTCAATTCGGCCGGCAAATCCCATACAGATGATTGCACGATGAAGTGAAAAAAGTAAGCATGAGCGACGAACGATTCTCTCCGGAACAAGCACAGTATCTGGCTTCGCTGCCTGCGGTCATAAGTATTACTGGTTCACGTATCCGATATGCAGAGTGGTTCAAGCGTGAATGCGTTTCGAGTGCTGAAAATGGTGAATCTCCCACTGTGCTGTTCCGCGAAGCGGGGCTCGGTCCTGAGTTGATAGGCGAAAAGCGTATTGAACGGTGCATGCATCGTTGGAGGAAGACAATACGAATAGAAGATCCAGGCACGGTAGACAGAGTGAATCTCCCCGATTCTGAGGTTACTTCCAGTCGCGCGAATGAAGGTAACCCTGAAACCGGTAAATGATATGCGTGATTTGATTATCCGTCGACAGGCGCTTTATATCAGACGTTTGGAATTAAAAGTCGATGACCTAAAGATGCAGCTCTCGCAGCAATCCCTATCAAATGATGTGCAATGAGTTGTGCTGGATAAGCTGAGAGCGTCATCACTATTGTCTCTGATTCAGTATGAGATTTGTTTGAAACATTGGTGATTCGTGATTTGCGCGTGTATCTCGAATCGATGGGTGGCACGAATCGAATCGCATATTATCGGGATGAAAAAGGCCTTGAAGTTGATGTGATTCTTGAATTGGTGGATGGTCGCTGGGCTGCGGTGGAGATTAAGCTGAGCGACTTGAAAGTCATGGAGAAGAATGTGGACAAACTACATGCTTTCAAAGAAAAAGTGTGCGGAAATCCTCTATCTCAAGTTCGTGAGCCTGAATTCATGGCATTTATTGTCGGGCGTGGTGATATTGCATACCGGCGTGATGACGGCATTCTGGTGCTGCCGATCGCCACGCTCGGGGCGTAACAAATGAACGTTGCGGCAGGTGGGACAATTGGGGGAATGAATTGAACGAAGGAGACGGTGTGCAAGGAGTGCGGCAGATGCGGGAATCGCAGGAATCGCAAAAAACACGAGAATCGCAGGAGTCGCAGAATCCTCAAGGAACGCAGCCAAAGATTGGCAGAATTCCGGCGCTGATTGCGGCGGTGGCGATTGTGGGTGTGGCCATTGGCGCGGCCGCTGGCCTGCTGACGCTTATGCTGTACGGCGTCGAGCATCTTACGCTCGGTTATGTTGAAAATTCGCAGGAATCCGGCCCGTTCAACGTTCCTGTGATTCGTCGACTGATTTCCGTGACCGTTGGCGCGACCGTCGCGGCCGTGATTTGGTGGCTGTTGCGTACGCGCAGCACGAAGGTGCCGTCCGTTAAAAAGGCGGTAAATGGCGATATTATGCCGATTTGGCAGACCGTCGTGCATGTGCTGCTGCAGATTTTCATCGTCGGCACGGGCATGTCGATCGGTCGAGAAGTGGCGCCGCGCGAGTTGGGCGCGATGTTCGGTCAACGGTTCGCGCGTTGGGTGCATCTTGACGCAAAAGACACTCGCATGCTGGTGGCGACCACGGCTGCGGCCGGCCTTGCGGGCGTGTATAACGCGCCGCTTGCGGGCACGTTTTTCGCGGTCGAGATTCTGCTCGCCGACATAACCCTCGAAACGGTGACGCTCGCATTCGCCTGTTCCGCGCTGGCTTCGTGGGTGGCGTCGCTGGTCAAAGGCACGCACGCGTTCTACCTGATCGGCAAAGCGGACGGCCTGTTCACACCCGATTACATGGCGTTCGCACTGGTTGCGGGGCTGGTTCTCGGTGCGGCCGGCGCACTGTTCCGTCGCGGCTCGCAGTGGGCTGAGAAATCCAAGCCGTCGGGCGTTGGCATTCTGTGGATGCTGCCGCTCGCTGGCTTGCTGACCGGCGTGGTGGCGATTTGGGTGCCGCAGGTTATGGGCAATGGCCGTGCCACCGCGCAGTTGAGTTTCTCGTCCGACGTTGATTTGGCTGTGCTGCCGATTTTGTTGGTTTCATTCCTGGCGAAGGCGATTGTCACATTGCTGACGATCCGTTCCGGCGCTTCCGGCGGTGTGCTGCAGCCGGGTATTGCGCTCGGCGCTTCGGGGGGTGCTGTGCTGGGTGTTCTGTGGATGCAGGTGTTTCACACGAATTCGATTGGCATGTACGCTCTGCTGGGTGCGTGCGCATTGCTCGCAGCTTCCCAACAGGCTCCGCTTATGGCGATTTGCTTGGTGATGGAACTTGCGGATGCTCCGATCAATCTGTTTGTGCCCATTGGATTCGCGGTTGCGGTGAGTGCGTTCACCGCATCGCGTTTAGGGGAGCCGCTTGCCGCTTTGCGCCTATCGAAAAGTGCGGAAAAGAAGGTAATTAAGGCGAATGCGCGTTGAAGGGTGTGTTAGGCGGTAAGCTAGGGGGTCGGCGTATAGATGGTCGATGCTGAGCGCCCGATGATGAAGAAGGACGTATGACGAAAGACAACAATTTCAGGCTGGAATTTCCGACGGATACCGAGGTGATGGGGGCTGACATGTCCGAACCGCCGAAGCCTCCGACGGTCGCTTCGCAAGAAAGCGATGTGAACGGTGTAAGCGATTTCAGTGTTTTCGAGGATTACGGCGATTACAGCAATGAAATTCCGGTACCACCGAAGAATACCGGCAAAATCGTCGCTATCGTGATTGCGGCTATCGTCGTGATTGCTTTGATTGGCGGTATTGCATGTTGGATGCTTTCGAATAATTCCAAGAAATCAGCCATTACCAGCGCAGCCGCGCAATGCAAGGATTCCACAAGCCAGCTGCAAAGTGCCAATAACACGCTTTCCGACGCTTTGGAAATCGGAAAAACCGGCGCGAAGGTCACTGCCGATCAAGTCGCCGACGCCAGCACCGTCACTAAGCTCAATGCGGCCATATCTAACGCGAAGGAAGCGAAAATCCTGTCGTGCGACACGTCGCAGGGCATCAGCAAGCTGAAGAAATCCGCGAAAGCCATGGCATCCGAGGCACGGAGCATGAACGACAAGGCCGAAAAGATTACAAATGCGGCCGAAGCCGTCGACGCTTCCAAAGTGCTGGCCACGCAGAATCGTCTGAAGGGCCAGCTCAATGACGCGATCGAGCAGGCGCAGTCCGTGCTCGACAATTCCGACGGTATGGTGGCCGATGACAGCGTGCGCGTGGCATTGCAGCAGGCGATTGACTCGGCCAGAAACCTTGCCAATGGCACCAATCTCAAGGAAAACGACGTGACGGCCGCCGTTGACGCGCTGAATGCCGCCAAAGACGCCGTTCAGCAGGCGATGGACCAATACCAGGAGGCGTCGTCGACTCCCAACACCGTGACGAACAACACCAATATCGGCACTAACGGGGGCTCTAACGGTGGTGCTGCGAATAGTCCGGACAATACGGCTGGAGGTGCTGCGGCGGGCGGTGCGGCTGGCGGTGCTGCGGCGGGCGGTGCGGCGGGCGGCGCGGCTGGAGGTGCGGCGAATGCCGGCGATGCTGGTGGCGACGCATCGGCAGGCGGTGATGCCGGTGATGCGTCTGACGGCGATGCCGCTGCGCAGAATCTTGAAAACTAGCGGAGCCGCCTTAAGCCTTATGGCCAGTCCTACATGGCCATAAGGCCGGTTTTCCGCGGAATAAGCGCGGTCAGCACAAACCAGTGGTCTTCGGTGCGAATCGTCACTTCGCCGCCATACTGCTGCGCGATATGACGAATCGACTTCACGCCGAAACCATGCCGATGCTGATCGTCGCGCTTGGTGGTGCGCAGATTGCCTTCCGCATCCTTCTTCAATCGGGAATCGTAATAATTCTCAACCCGGATAACAATAAAGCGATTCTGCTCGTATAACGCAAGTTTGATCAGACGCTGCTCACGTTTCGGCAATTTCGACGTCGCTTCGATCGCATTGTCAAGCGCGTTGCCGAACAATGATGCGATATCCATCGACGACATGCCGCTTAGCAGCGAGCCGTCCGCGACCGCCGTGAACGTAATGCCTCGATCGGCGCACGTGCGCTCTTTCGTGGTCAAAATAACGTCAAGCACGGGATTGCCGGTATGCTGCTGCGCGCTATAGCGCTGCACCGATTGCTCCAGCTGCTCGAAGCCGGCCGCGGCATGCTTCGGATCGACTTCGGCACGCAACGCCGCAAGCTGATGCTTCAGATCGTGCGCAAGACGGCCTAGCGATTCGATATTTTCCTTCGATTGCAGGTATTCCTGATGCTGGCTTTCCAGCTGCGCGTTGATCGACGCGAGTTCCGTATTCGCCTCAATACGGCGCGCCTGCTCCTGCTGCGCATATAGGATCGCGAAACCGCAGAAATCGACCAGCGTGCGAATGTAGAAGATTTCTTGGCCGACCGAACCGGAAAACGGCGTGTTCGTCGACACGAAACTCAAATTGCTCATGGCGAATGTGACGATCATGATGGCCATCGTCGCAATCGCGGCGGAAGCGGTCGGCAAGGTAGGTGTGGTCTGGCTGAAATTGCCGCGTTCAACCATCCAAGCTAGACCGAAGCACAATGCATACGTAACGACCAGCAGCGCGATCGCACGCCAATCGTAATCGGCGAATCCGTCGCGCACGCCAATGAACGTAACGATCTGCCAATGTAGTGACGCCACCAATTCGGCCAACACGAATGCGCGCGCCGTAATATACAGGCCCTCGCGTTTGCCGGTGCCCGCGCCGAGCAGAATCGTCGCATACATGCAGGCGAATGCGAGCAGCATACCGATGATCCAGAACCAGATCGGCATACTGCCGTCGAAATACTGCACCGCGACCAGCGATGCCAATCCGGCCGCACTGACGATGATCGACCGTCGGAGCGGCACGCGACGATACGACACCGCGATATACACCATGCACGCGGCCCATTCGCAGATCGCCGTATAAGAACGGGGGATGTCGGGCAGAGCGTTGGTGATTGGCGTCATCGGCGGCACCGAAAGCACGGTCACCAAAACGGAAGGTATGGAAGGGGAGCCTCCTGCCAGTCCTCCTGCCAATCCGGCCAGCGCATTCGGCAATATCACGCTGGTCACCTGCCACCTCCTATATAGTCGGTCAACGCGGCGAGGAACGCCTTCTTGCGTGGTCGGCTTACGCGCAACTGTTCGCCGTTCGACATCACGCAATCCTGGTCGGCGACGCCCGTCACATGCTTGAGATTCACCAGATAGCAGGAATTCGAGCGGAAGAAATGGTGGTCGGCGAGTTTCGTTTCCATGTCTTTGAGCGTGCCATTGATCGACAGTTTGCCTTCCAACGTGTGGATGACGATGGTATGCCGGATCGATTCGAGATACAGAATATCGGCAAGATTCAGCCGCATCTGCCCGTTGCTGGTTTCGATAAGCATGGAATCGTCGCCATTGCGCCTCACCATGTCGATCGACTTCTTGAGTTCCTGTGAAAACGCGAACCACGGCAGGGGCTTGAGCAGATACGACAATGCGCGCACCTCGTACCCGCTGATCGCATACTGCGGTGCGGCGGTGATGAACACGATCACGACCTTGTCGTCGCGCTCGCGAATGCGTCTCGCGGCGGCCATGCCGTCCATTTCGCTCATTTCGATGTCGAGCAGTAAAATATCGTAAACAGGGGTATATTTCTCTACGATTCTCGCGCCGTCGTCGAATACGGAAACGGTGAATTGTTCGTCATTTTCCTGCTGATATCGGTTGAGATAGTCAAGTACCAGCTGGCAGCTTGCGGGATCATCCTCGACCACGCCGATTCTAATATTGCGCACTGCAACCTCCCTGTTCTGTCTTTCGCTCCGCACCATTGTCTTGCATGATGGCGATAAAGGCGTGTATTTACTACGCCGTTAACCCCCTTTTGCCAGCGTAGGTAAACAGCGCGACTCGCGACACGCATTGACAGTTTTAGCGTTGTATGTATCATGGAACGTGGCTCAACGAAGAGAACCTTCGCCAAACCAAAGAAATAAATTAACGCTTTGAATTGTGGCTTTGTCGAAGTCGTAAGCCGCAAGGCGAGGCACCGAAAAGAAATCCCTTTACAACGGATCGTGAGGCACGTACCTGCCTCTGAAAGGATGACAAATCATGGCAGAAGTCGTATTCGACCATGTTACTCGTATCTACCCGGGCAACGATAAGCCGTCGGTGGATGATTTGAATATGGACATCAAGGACGGCGAGTTCCTGGTGCTGGTTGGCCCGTCTGGCTGCGGCAAGTCCACCACTCTGCGTATGCTCGCTGGCCTTGAAGAGGTCAACAAGGGCCGCATCCTCATCGGTGGCAAGGACGTCACCACGATGCAGCCGAAGGACCGCGACATCGCAATGGTGTTCCAGAACTACGCTCTGTACCCGCACATGACCGTGGCCGACAACATGGGCTTCGCTCTGAAGATCGCCGGCACCCCGAAGGAAGAGATCCGCAAGCGCGTCGAGAAGGCCGCTGAGATCCTCGACCTGACCGAGTACCTCGATCGTAAGCCGAAGGCTCTGTCCGGTGGTCAGCGTCAGCGCGTGGCCATGGGCCGTGCAATCGTCCGTGAGCCGAAGGTCTTCCTCATGGATGAGCCTCTGTCCAACCTTGATGCCAAGCTCCGCGTGCAGACCCGTACCCAGATCGCTGCTCTGCAGCGCCAGCTGGGTGTCACCACCCTGTACGTGACCCACGATCAGACCGAAGCTCTGACCATGGGTGACCGCATCGCCGTCATCAAGCTCGGTGTCCTGCAGCAGGTCGGCGCTCCGACCGAGCTGTACGATCGCCCGGCCAACGTCTTCGTCGCTGGCTTCATCGGCTCCCCGTCGATGAACATCAACACCCACCCGGTGGTCAACGGCAAGGCAAAGATCGGCGAAGACACCGTGGATCTGCCGGCCGAGGCCGTCAACAAGCTCACCGCTGAAGACAACAACCAGATCGTCGTCGGCTTCCGTCCGGAAGACGCTTCCCTGGCCGCCCCGGATGACGCCAACGCCTTCTCCCTCAAGGTCATGAACGTTGAGGATCTGGGCTCCGATGGCTACATCTACGGCAACATCATCACCGATGGCTCCGCTGCCGAGGCATCCACCATGATGTCCGATCAGAACAAGCTCACCACGATCCGCGTGAACCCGCGTGCTCTCCCGAAGGTCGGCGATACCGTCAAGATCAAGATCGACCCGTCCAAGATGCACCTGTTCGCTCCGTCGACCGAGCTGCGTCTGAACTGAGCTGATACCGAGTAACCAACCGTTGGCTGTTTCTTCAGGGGAATATCCTTTACGGAAATCGGCTGGCGGGTGGCTGAATAAAAACTTGGCGGAAGCGCGAACTTCCGTCAACCATTAAACGAGACGTGCTCTTCCTCTCTTATCGTCTCGTTGGAGAAGCCCCGCGTCGGTGCGGGGCTTCTTTTGTTTTCCGCAAGCACGATATCGGCTTGTAATGTCTGTTTGTAGCATCGATCGTAATATTCGATCGTAATATGAGATGGATAGTGAGATTCCAGTATTGAGATCATCGCATATCGGCAGGTGAAACGGATTCGTCCATACTTGCTTCTTCGGGTAGGTCAACAGGTAAATTGTTGATTCATGGAATCTCTTGAATTGCCACAGATGGATCCCCGTGTGCTGAAAGCAACTTCCGTGAAGGCCGAAGATCCGGCTGCCTCATCTCCGGAGCCGCATGCGCTGAAAATCACCGCCGCAAGCTCGAATCCAAAGATGTTCACCCTGCCGTGGGAAAAGCCGCTGGCTACTTGGCCGGAAGACCTGCTGGCCAATCTTCCGCGTGGTATTTCCAGGCATGTGGTGCGTTTCGTGCACGTAGGCGACGAAGTGTACGCCATGAAGGAAATCACGCGCAATGTGGCGGAACGAGAATACGAGCTGCTGCGTCGCCTGCAGAAGCTGGAACTGCCGACCGTGCAGCCGATCGCCGTGGTCACAGGCCGTCATAGCCGTGAAGGCGAGCCGCTGGAAGCGATCCTTGTCACCAAGCATTTGAAGTTCTCACTGCCGTATCGTGCGCTGTTCGCGCGTAATCTGCGCCCTGATACCGCGGAACGACTGATCGACGCGTTGGCCGTGCTGATGGTGCGTTTGCATTTGGCTGGCTTCTATTGGGGCGATGTGTCACTGTCGAACGTGTTGTTCCTGCGCGACGCCTACGCGTTCTCCGCATTTTTGGTTGATGCGGAAACCGGTGATCTGCAGATTAATCTGACGGAAGGCCAGCGCGAGTACGACGTTGATTTGGCCCGTACGAACATTATTGGCGAATTGATGGATCTTTCGTCCGGTTCGCTGCTGCCGAGCGGTGTTGACGAAATTGCGATCGGCAACCGTTTGGTGGATCGTTACCATTCGCTGTGGAGCGCGCTGACTGATACCGACAAGTTCGGTCCGGATGAGATGTGGAAGATCGAGAAGCGCGTCAACAAGCTCAATGAGCTTGGTTTTGATGTGGATGAGCTGGAGATGAAGACCGCCGAAGATGGCAAGCGTGTGCTGGTGCGTCCGCGTGTGGTCGATGCCGGCTATGCGAATCGTAAGCTGCTGCGATTGACTGGTCTTGATGTGCAGGAGAATCAGGCTCGTCGACTGTTGAACGATTTGGATGCCTACCGCGCTTCCACATGGCGTGAGGGTGAGGATCTTGAGATTGTCGCCACTGATTGGATGCGCGAAGTGTTCGAACCGACCGTGCGCATGATTCCGCGTGAATACCGTTCGCAGATCGAACCGGCTCAGTTCTTCCATGAAGTGCTTGACCACCGTTGGTTCCTGGCCGAGAAGGCGGGTCATGATGTGCCGATGGCCGAGGCGGTGCAAAGCTATGTGGAGAAGGTGCTTCCGCAGTACAAGCTCACCACGAAGGATGTGGACGCGTTGAACGCCGAAGCCGATTCCGGTGTGATCGACGACGAATACACCTACGACGATCCCGACGACGGCTACAACCCCGACGACGATCCCGACGCAGCTGTATGGGCACATTGATAGAAAAAGCTCCAGTGGAGCTTTTTCTATCAATGTGCCCTGAGACGAGGCGATAGCCGCGCCGAAGGCAGTATTGAGTCTGCGGCGTAGCCGCAGTCAAAAATTGCAGGGCCGAGCCGTTAAGCGGAGGACCACTAATAATCCTCCGCTTTTTGTTATCCCTTCACACCCCTCACTTTCAAAACTCAAAAAAATTTTGACTTTTGAAAGTGAGAGAACGTGTTGCGAGAGATCGTTGGCGGGGGAGTGGGTCTGCGGTAAGCGCAAAATCAATCCAAGTACAGATTTGCGCAACAAAATGAGCGGATAATCCGTATGGACTATCCGCTCATATGTATTTCGGACTTGCTGCCTTGTTGTGCTTACTTCCTGTTGCTTCGTGTTGATTACTTCGCGTCAGCGGCGGCACCGGCCTCGCGGCGGGCGCGTGCGACGGAATACAGCGTGATGCCCGCTGCGACGGAAGCGTTCAGCGATTCGACCATGTTCGACATTGGGATGCCGGCGATGGAATCGCATGTCTCGCGTACGAGACGGCTCAGGCCGTTGCCTTCGGAACCGAGCACCACAACCAGCGGATCGGTTTCGAAACCGGTTTCGCCAACGAGGGCGTCGCCGCCACCGTCGAGACCAACGCTGTAGTAGCCGCGTTCCTTCAGGCTTTCAATGGCTTTGGTGAGGTTCACCACGCGGGCGACCGGCATGTGCGCGGCTGCGCCTGCGGACACCTTCCATGCGGCTGCGGTGACCGAAGCGGAACGACGTTCCGGCAGGATCACGCCGTTGGCGCCGAATGCGGCTGCGGAACGGATGACCGCGCCCAGATTCTGCGGATCGGTGACGCCGTCAAGCGCGATGAACAGCGGACGTGCCGCAATGCGTGCGCTTGCGGAGTTGGCCGCTTCCATGGCACGAGACTTCTTGTCCGCGCGTTCCACCAGCTCGGCGAGCGAGGAATACTGGAACGGCTGCGCCTTCATCACCACGCCCTGATGGTTGGAGGAGCGTGCGATACGGTCCATTTCCAGTCGGTCGGCTTCCATGAGGTTCAGTCCGTGAATGCCGGCGAGACGAATGATTTCGCGCGTGCGATCGTCGTGCTCGATGCGTGCGGCCACATACAGCGTGCTCGCGGGCACGCCGCAGCGCAACGCTTCGAGAACGGCGTTGCGACCGATGACGAGATCGTCGGATTCTGAGCTGAACTTTGCCGCGCGACGGCGTGCCGCCAGTCGCGGATCAGCCATCTTACGACGATTGGTAGCCTGCTTTTCCTTGTAAGCCTTGTGATATACGCGATCTTCGGCCTTGGGGGTCGGTCCCTTGCCCCTCAGCGCGTTACGATGCTTTCCACCCGACCCCTTGGTCGGTCCTTTTTTCATTGCCATAGTTGTCCATTCTCCCAGCACCCCGGGAAAAGGCTACTGGCGTCGCGTCCGCTCGATATTGCTCGATATGATGGCAAGAATGGAGAAGAACAAAGAGATTTTCGGATTGCCCCTCATGTTCTGGGGCTTGTGGGTCACGCTGCTTATCCTGTGGATGGGCCGCTTCGTCACGTCATTCCTTTCCATGTATCTGGTGTCTGACATGCATGTCAGCGCGGGCGTGGCCGGCACCATCGTCTCCATGTACGGTTTCGGCGGCATCTTCGGCTGCCTCTATGGCGGCGCGCTGTCCGACCGCTTCGGCCGCCCGGCGATGATCGTCATCGGCAATCTCGGCTCCGCCGCGATGCTGGTCCTGCTGGCGTTCATCGGCAATCCGTGGATCATGGCGATCGCGCTGCTGGTCTACGGCGCCATCTCATCCATGCCGACGCCCGCGGTCGCGGCGTACGTGTCCGACGTGGTGCCGTTCCGCAAACAGAAGCGCGCGTATTCGCTGCAGACGTGGGCCGCGAATTTCGGCTTCGCGATCGGCCCGATCATCGCCAACCAGTTGGTGAAGATCTCCTATGCGCTGATGTTCTACGCGGAAGCCGCGGTGCTGGTGTTCGCCACGATCTTGATGATCGTGTTCTTCAAGGAAGTCGGGCTGGGCAAGCGCCCGCGGGGCGAGGTCGCGCCGGCGCGGGCGTCGCAATCCGCGGAATCAGCTGCGGGAAATGCCGTGGAACATGCTGTGAAACAAACCGGCGAATCGCAGCGGCCGCAGCGGTTCTCCGTATGGCGCAGCTATCGTCGCGCATGCGCCGACGGCGCGCTGATGTCGATGGTGGTGCTGATGTTCCTGTACACGCTGGCGTATTACCAGATCGTCAGCGGCCTGCCGATTTCCATGACGCAGATCGGCCTTGGCACGGATGAATATTCCAGTCTGCTGACCATCAACGGCGGTCTGCTGTGTCTGCTGCAGATTCCCGCGATCGGTCTGTTCCAGCGGATGAGCAACACCCGAGTGCTGGTGCTCGGCATGTCCATCACGGCGGTCGGATACGCGTTCCAGATCGGCGCGAATTCGTGGGTGGCGTTCGCAATCGCGACTGTGCTGTGGACGCTTGGCGAGCTGGGCACGTTCCCGATTGCCGCCACAACGGTGGCGAACATCGCGCCAAAGGATGTGCGCGGCACCTACCAAGGGTTATACAACCTGGTGTGGTCGCTGTCGAACGCGTTCTCGCCGTTGGTCGGAGGCTGGATTCTCAACGCGTTCGGCAGCCGTGTGCTGTGGATCTGCTGCACGGTGATGTTCGTCATCGTGGCAATCGGCTTCTACGTGACGCGCGGCCCACGCGAACGCGCCGCCGCCCGCAATCTCGCTGTTGAGGAGGGGTAGCCGGCGTACGTGAAAAGCGGGAGGCCGCGATTCCGTTTGGAACCGCGGCCTCCCGCTATGTGATTTAAGGATTGGAAAGAAGAGGGGCGAGGTGCTGTGGCGCCTGCGCCTTGCCTCCCGTCTAGGAAGCGGTCTTACTTGTTGAGGACCTTCTTGAAGAGGTCGGAGGAAGCCTTGGCGAGTGCGAACTGGCCGAAGCCCGGATCGATGGAAGCGAGGTTGGCGTTGATGACCTGGTTGAAAGTGTTGTTCTTCATGATGTTTCCTTTCGTTCGGCTTGGCGGCGCGTATCTGTTTTCTTGTCCATTCCTCTGGCCGCTGCCGTAAGTCTGTGTTTGTTGTCTATTTTCTTTTCTTCGTTCTTCTGTTGTGCCTTCATTCTAAGCCAAGCAAACCATCAATGTCATGCGACGATCGTCACTTCTTTTGTAAAATCATCGGCTAATCTTGAAGAAAAAGTAACGTTCGCCGAAAATTGGCGGACGCATCTTATAGTCCATATTCTTTGCGTCTCTTGTTGGCTTTGATGTAAGCGTCACTATCGGAACGAATGCCAACGACGATGATGGTCATGATTCCATTTCGCAGTAACGGTTTGTAAACAACGCGAATGCCGATATCCCTGAATTTGATTTTGCAAAGCCTGGAAAGTTTCGTTCGTTCGGCATTGCGTAACGGTTTGCCATACCCGCCTTGCGAGGTGGGCAGTGGGTTTGTGCGAACTTTCTCGATTCCCTTGAGTACTTGGATTTGCTCGGCTTTGCCGAGTTTGCGCATGTCTTTCTTGGCTTCGTCAAGCCATTCAACTTGCCAGTTCATGCGAGTTCCGGCTCAGGTGCCTCGGCGAGGTCGCTTGGGGAAATGCCGAGATCGAGCATGACCTCTTCGTTGCTGATAGTTGTGCCAGTACTGTTGGCGAGTCTTTTTTCGGCAAGAAGCAAGTCTTCGTTGTCTTCGATTCGTTCCATGAGAGCGCGATAGTTTTCGATATTCATGAGAACGTAGGACGGCTTGTTTCGTTTGATCAGAATGACTGGATCGTGGTCGGCCCGCTGCAACAATGCGGAAGTACGACCATTGCTGAGCTCGCTGATTGGAGCAAGGTCATCGAGTATGTCAAGTGCGCTTGCCATGATAAACCTTTCTTAAAACCGAATTTCATACCCAATTATATACCAGTATTAATACCAAGATTCATGGTTGTGCGACTTTGAATCTTGGTATAAAAAGCGATTTCGCTATGGAAAGGGCACCGAGCTGTTGCTTGGTGCCCCTGGGAAAACAGAGATAATCAGACTTTACGGCCCGCGCCGCAAAAAATTACTTGCGCTTGGACTTGCCGAAGGTGAACGCACGTACGATCGCGACGATGCCGATCGCCACAAGCGCGCATCCGCCGAACAGGATCAGCCAGGTCGTGGAGCTGACGGGGGAGAACAGCACGATGAAGCCGGCGACGATCGACAGCAGTGCGTAGATTACGGCCCATGCGGAGCTTGGCATGCGCCACGATTCCACGAGCGCCATCACGCCTTCCAGCATCCAGCCGAGACCGACCACCATGGTGATGAGCACGGCGAGTGTGGCTCCGGAAAGCGCCGCGTTTTTCAGCATGACCACACCGCCGACAGACAGCATCAGGCCGATCAGAATGTCAAGCACGCGCCATCCTCCCGGAAGCCCGAGTTCCACGATTGCGGTCACAATGCGGACCACACCGGAAACCACGAAGTATGCGCCGAGCGCGATTGCGGCGACCTTCAGTGTGGCACCGGGCCAAATCAGCAGTGCCAGGCCGAGAATGACGGCGGCGATGCCGAGTACCGCATACGTGCCGCGGATCGCGTTCTTTGCCTTCTTCGGGAGCCATTCCTCCATGAGCTTGAACGGGCTGATCGGCTGCCAATTGTTGGTGCCGTTGTCAGCGTCGGATTGGCTGTTCTGCTGTCCGTATGGTTGGCCGTACGGCTGACCGGTGGTGTAGCTCGCGTAGAAGAAGCCGTTCTGGTTGGGATTCGGGTTGGCGTTGGGACCGTCGAAGTAGCATGGGGTCTGAGGCTCGCTTTGATACGGATTGCCCGAATTGTTGGGATTGCCGCCCTGCTGCTGGGATTGCGATTGCTGGTTTGGTGCGTATGCCCCGTATTCCGGCTGGCCTTGCGGCTGCTGTCCGTTGCTGCCATTTTGATTCGGATTGTTCGCATACGGGTTGTTCATTGCGTCGCTCATGATGGCCCCTTTCCTGAAAGAGCGTGCTTCGTGACGCTCGGACGCGCGCGAATTTGCCCGCCTGCGCTCGAACGTTTCGGAAGTTCTGCCCTCATTCTAGGCAATCCGTCTAATTTAAGCCATCAACAAAATCCCCCTCATCGTCCATTTTGATGGTCTGATCGCATGTTTTTTCCGAATTGTCGCACGATCTTGCGAAATCGTGAGACAGAACTGCGAATCGTGAGGCCGAAAGTCACCTTGCGGCACAACGAATGCCTCCCGATCCTTGAAATCAAGAATCGGGAGACATTTCGCACGTAGGAATCGACTGAATCCTTGAAACTAGAACAGGTCGAGGGCTACGTCGAGGTTGAGCGGCTGGTCGGCGGGCAGCTGATACTGCTCGTGCACCGGGCTCATCCAGGAATCGTCGCCGCCGACACCCATCTGAGCGGCGAGCACGCGCAGGAACATGTGCTTCGGCTCCGGCAGCTCGTCCTGATGCAGCGCCTCCTCAAGCATCGTGCTCGAATACGGCAGCAGGCTCATCGCAAACGGCTTCGTAACGCCGGTTTCAGTATTCGCAGTCTGGCTCACGCGCAAGCCATGACCAGAATCGTCCGTAATCTCAGCCCAACGCACGTCCTCATGGTTGCCGGTTTCCTGCGGCAGCAGATACGGCGCGCGATCGCGGAAGGCGTTCGTATCCCAAATGCCCAGCTTCGCATGCTTGCGGTCGGCATACGTTTCCTCCGGGCCGACGCCATAGAATCGCAGATTCGAATACTCGACCGGCAGCATCCATTCAATGCCGAACGCCGGAATCGTCGGCAGATCGCCGTCCTTTTCACCCGGATACGCAACATGCAGATCGACGTGGCCAAGCACGTCGGCAACGTAACGAATGGTGACCTTCGTGCGCTGCGCAATCGCAAGCTCATACGTGTAAGTGACGGAAACTGCGGTTTCGCCGAGCGGCTCAACCTTCGTATCAACGCAACGCGCATACTTTCCGGCAACCGCCCACTGCGCACGCTCGAACGCATGGCCCGCGCCGCGATCATTGTCGGTCAGCGCACGGAACGTGGTGATCAGCGGCTTGCGCAACACGAATTCGCGCTCGCCAAGCTTGTACGACACCATGCCACCCTGTGCAAGGGAGAACAGGGCTTCACGGCCCGCACTGCGTGCGCCGATATTCCAGCGGCCCAAGGTGATCGCTCCATCGGAAGTGGTGTTAACTGCATCGCCCGCAGAGACGTTCTTGCCACCCGCAACCACGCACTGGCCGAACGAAAGCTCATACCCAGCCGGAGCCCAATCGCAAGCGGAAGTCAACTGCTGGGACGCCTCCAAAACCAGCTCCTGCGCACTTGCACGGTAATCGTCAACTGGCCAATCGATCTCAACATGTTCACTTGCTCCTGCAGCAACATCGAAGCGGCGCGAAGAAGACCAAACCGTCTTGCCATCAGCCAAAATACGCAACACAAACGTGGAATCAGCCGTCGAAACAAACAGATTGTCGTTGGTGATCGTAATGCCGGAAGCATCGACGGTCATATGCACGTTCGCGTACAGCTGCTTGACGTCCTGCGCCTTCGGCGACGGCGTGCGGTCGGCGAATAGCAGGCCGTCGCCGGAGAATTCGTAGTCGCTCGGACGGTCGCCGAAATCACCGCCGTAGCACATGCGACCGTTGCTGTCGAGAATCGCCTGGTCGATGAAATCCCAAATAAATCCGCCCTGATACTGCGGATAGCGTTCCAAAGCCGTGTATTCGTCCATGTTGCCGACGGAATTGCCCATGGCGTGCATGTATTCGCAGGAAATATACGGTTTCTTCGGATCGGACTTGAGATATTCCTCGATTTCGTCGGCATGCGCGTACATGCGGCTTTCGATATCGGTCACGTCGTCGAACGCGCGATCATGCACGGAACCTTCGTAATGCACGGGGCGGTTCGGGCCGATCGCGTGCGCGTGGGCGTGCATCGCGCGGAACACTTCGCCGGCGAACGACTCGTTGCCAAGCGACCAGATGAGCACGCTCGGATGGTTGTAATCGCGGCGCATCATGCTGTTGATACGGTCCACGCACGCGTCCTCCCACTGCGGTTTGCTGCCCGGCACCGCAGTTTCGGGGGTTTCGATGTTGTTCGCAACCCAGCTGCCGTGCGTTTCAAGATTGGTTTCGTCGATCAGGTAGATGCCGTATTCGTCGCACAGGTCGTACCAGTATTCCTGGTTGGGATAGTGCGAGGTGCGGATGGCGTTGATGTTGTGCCTCTTGCAGAACGTGATGTCGTCGATCATGTCTTGCCTGGTGATGGCGCGGCCGCGCTTCGCGTCGAATTCGTGGCGGTCGGCGCCCTTGAAGACCACGCGCTTGCCGTTGAGCTTCATGATGCCGTCTTCGATACGGAATGTGCGGAAGCCGATACGCTGCACGATTTTTTCGACCAGCGGGCCGTCATGGCCGACGACAAGCACCGTCAGCTCATACAGGGTTGGCTCTTCGGCGCTCCATGGCGCAATGTTCTTCAGCGCGCCGGAATTGAGGGTGATGGTTTCGTTGGCGCATTGCGTGGATTCCCACACCACAGTGCCGTTTGCGTCACGCAGTTTCGCCTTGACGGTGGCCGCGTCGTTTGCATTGCGCAACTGCAGGGTTGCATTCAGCGTTCCGGCGGCCATGGAGGGATTGTAGTCGGCTTCGATCTGCACGGTTTCGACATGCACGCGAGGCTGTGCGGCGAGCTCCACGGAACGGAACAGGCCGTGCAAACGCCAGAAATCCTGATCTTCCAGCCAAGAGGCGCTCGCGTATTCGTAGCAGGCGACGGTGAGCACGTTGTCGCCGTCAACGTTCAACGCTTCGGTGATGTCGAATTCGTTCGGGGTGAAACCATCCTCGCCATAGCCGACGAACGTGCCGTTGACCCACACGTAGATCGCGGTGGCCATGCCGTGGAACGTGATGCTGACGGTGCCGCCATTTTCCAGCGTCGCGGCGAGCGGACGGTCAAGCGTGAAGGAACGGCGGTAGATCGCCACATGATTGTTTTCGGGAACGTTCGGTTCCTGCGGATCCTCATGGCCATCCCATGGATACTGCACATTCACATATTTGTTCTTCAAATAGCCGGCCATCTGCAGGTGTTCGGGCACGTTGATCGCGCCGAAACCGGCATCGTTGAAGTCAGCTGCGGCGAACGGCGCGTTTTCCACGTCGATGGATGCGGCCTGAGTAACGTTTACTTTCCATACACCGTCGAGATTCTGCTTCGGTTCGGTGGCTTCGCCCAGGAAATACCGATGATTGGAGTGCGCGGGCTTGCGATTCACCGCGAATACGGTCGGATCGGTGAGCCAGCTTGCGTTCGCCTGCCGCGCCTGCAGGATGCGCGATTCCGGAACCCCTTGCGTTTGCTGTGATTGCGCGGCTTCTTGAGCTGCCATGATAACTACCCCTATCCATTGCGACGTTGCCAATGTACGCTACGAATCATAGCGTAAGTAATTTTGTTTACTAACATCCGATAACATATCACACTTCCGCCAAAGATGGTAGCGACATTGCCGTCGGTGTTGCCGTGTAATCGAATGCGCGGTCGAAATAAGATTGCAGATTATGTTTCACGATTTTGTGAAATCTTGACAAAAGACGGTGCGTTGCGCTCTTGCAAAATGGTCACGGTGTGTAATAATGGCAGGAATGCACCGATGGCGCACGTCCGGTGTCCACAACCGCGCAGCATTGCCCAGTTCGGCGAGTGGTTGCGAAAATCGCAATTTTCCGCTATTTCGCACTATCGCAACGGCAGGGGAGTGCTGACTACTCCGCGGCGCTCCCAAGGAGATCATCATGGTTGATCGCAAGGAAGATCAATCCACCCAATTCCGCGATACCAGTTCGGGAAATTTCGAACAAGCAGCAAAAACCGCGACGCAAACGCAAGTCGATCCGTCGCTCGCCGATGCGCAAACCGTAGCGCAATCGCTTGGTGTCGATTTGAATACCGGCCTGAGTCAAGCGGAAGCCAAGCGTCGACTCGACAAGTACGGACCGAACGAACTCGCGTCCGCACCACCGGTGCCGAAATGGAAGAAATTCCTCGAACAATTCAAAGACCCCCTCGTCTACCTGCTGTTGGCCGCAACCGGCATTTCGCTCGTCGCATGGTTCATCGAACGCGCCAACGCCGTACCGGGTGCGGAAGGCGGCGAAGCATTGCCGTTCGACGCCATCGTCATCGTGCTGATCCTCATCGTCAACGCAGTACTCGGCTACATTCAGGAATCGAAGGCGGAAGCGGCCGTCGAAGCGCTCTCCAGCATGACCGCGCCGCAGACCAACGTGCTGCGTGACGGCAAAATCGAACGCATCAACACGGTTGACGTGGTGCCGGGCGACATCATCGTGCTCGGTGAAGGCGACTCCGTTTCCGCGGACGGACGCCTCTTCGCCGCCGCCAGCCTACGAATCGCGGAAGCCAGCCTCACCGGCGAAAGCGTGCCCGTCGGCAAAAAGACCGATACCCTCGCACAGGCGAAGGCCCTCGGCGACCGCGCCAACATGGTGTTCAACGGCACGTCCGTAACGCAAGGCACCGGCCGTGCCATCGTAACCAGCACCGGCATGGGCACGCAGGTCGGCAAAATCGCGGATCTGCTGCAAGCCACGGAAGATGACGAAACCCCGCTGCAAAAGGAAATGAACTACGTTTCCAAAATCCTCGGCAGCGCGGTATGCATCATCGCGGTCGTGGTGCTGGTCGCGCTCGCGCTTACCGAAGGCTTCCAAGACGTTCACGATGTGATCGATTCGCTACTGTTGGCCGTCTCGCTGGCGGTCGCGGCCGTGCCGGAAGGTTTGGCTGCAATTCTTACGGTGGTGCTCGCGCTCGGCGTGCAGCGCATGGCCATGCACAATGCGATCGTCAAGAAGCTGCATTCGGTGGAAACGCTCGGATCCGCGTCGGTGATCTGCTCCGACAAAACCGGCACGCTCACCCGCAATGAGATGACCGTGGAGCGCGTGGTCACTCCGAGCGGCGAAGTGCAGCTTACTGGCACCGGCTATGCGCCGGAAGGCCGCATGGTGGTCGATCCACAGACCATGGAACATGCGCAAATACGCGGGATCATCGAATCGGAAGCCGTTGCGACCCTTGCCGTGGGCGCGTTGGCGAACGACGGCGAACTGCGCGAATCTGCTGCTTCTGCCGGAAATGCGGAAAACGTAACGTGGGAGGCGGTCGGCGACCCGACCGAAGTCTCACTCATCGTCGCAGCACGAAAAGTGAAGGCGGATCGCAAGTACGCCAACTACGAGCGCGTTGGCGAAATCCCGTTTACTTCCGAACGTAAGCGCATGTCCATCGTGGCGCAAGACAACGCTGACGCCGGCCGCCTGACCGTCTTCTCCAAGGGTGCCCCCGATGTACTTCTTGGATATTGCAGCAGGATTGCGGTCGGCGGTGCCGTTCGCCCACTTACGGAAGGTGATCGTCAGCAGATTCTTGCGACTGTCGAACAGCTTTCCTCCGACGCATACCGCACGTTGGGTCAGGCTTATCGTCCGCTCGGTACCGCTTCTCTTGCGCAAGTGCCGGGAATCATGCTGAATTCCGCAGGTCATGTTGCCGATATTGCGGAACAAAGCGATGTGCTTGAGAACGATTTGATTTGGGTCGGCATGATCGGCATCATCGATCCGCCGCGCACGGAAGTGCGTGATTCGGTTGCCGAAGCGCATCGCGCCGGCATTCGTACGGTAATGATTACCGGCGATCACCCGCTGACCGCGGCGCGCATCGCCACCGATCTGGGCATTATCGACAAGGGCGGCACGGCCATGACCGGCAGCCAACTCGACGAACTGCCCGACGAAGCGGCATTCGACAAGGTGACCAGCGGAGTGTCCGTCTACGCGCGAGTCGCGCCGGAACACAAGTTGAAGATCGTTGAATCCTTGCAACGGCAAGGCAATATCGTGGCCATGACCGGTGACGGCGTGAACGACGCTCCCGCAGTCAAAACCGCCGATATTGGCGTCGCCATGGGCATTACCGGCACTGAAGTGACCAAGCAGAGCGCGAAAATGATCCTCGCCGACGACAACTTCAGCACCATCGTCGCAGCCGTGCGTGAAGGACGCGGCATTTTCGACAACATCCGCAAGTTCCTGCGCTACCTGCTGAGCTCTAATGTGGGCGAAGTGTTCACCGTGTTCGGCGGGGTGATGCTCGCCGGATTCCTCGGTATCACCCAGCCCGGCAGCCAAGGCGTGACCGTGCCGCTGCTTGCCACGCAGCTGCTGTGGATCAACCTGCTCACCGACGCGGCACCCGCGCTCGCCATGGGCGTCGACCCGTCCACCGACGATGTGATGGCGCGCAAGCCGCGCAAACTCACCGATCGCGTGATTGACGCCGAAATGTGGGGCGACATCATTTTCATCGGTGTGATTATGGCGGCCGTCACCCTGATCGGCATGGACATGCACTTGGACGGCGGTCTGTTCACCGACCGTTCCGTCGATGCGATCGGTCACGACGCACAAATGACGGAAGCACGCACCATGGGCTTCACGATTCTCGTGTTCGCGCAAATGCTGAACGCGCTTGCCTCGCGCTCGCACTTGCAGTCAGCGTTCGTCGGACTGTTCTCCAACAAGTGGCTATGGGGCGCGATCGCGCTGAGCATGGTATTGCAGCTGGCGGTGATTTACATTCCGTTCCTCAACACCGCTTTCGGTACGGTACCGCTCAGCGTCGGCGCATGGGTCGAATGCCTCGGCCTTGCCATGATCGTGCTCATCGCTTCCGAACTGCGCAAATGCGTCCTCCGCGCCAGATAACGTCCGAAAGTGCGCAAAATCTCGGACGTTATCCAGCTTTCTGGAAGGGAAAGGTTTGTGAAGTCAATGATTGATGGGCTTCTTTCTTGCCTAATCTTTTTGGTGAGATGGGAGGTGCGCGGGATGCATTCGTTTGTTGAAGTATGGCGTCCGATGAAATTTAAGTGTTTGTTTTAAATCAGATACAACATTTATTTTCATATCGGCTATACGCTTCTTTTAGGAAATCTGTCGGATCGCATCGAAGCGCTTCCGACAGACGCCTGGCTGTATCCAGCCGCATGCCTGAGGTCGAGCGATAGCCTGTCTCAAACCAAGAGATGTTCGGCTGGGGAATCCCTGTCATCTCTGACAACTCGTTTTGCGTATAGCCGCGAGTCCGACGAATGTCTCTTAGCCCGGATTCAGCGCAGTGGATTCCGCCTCTCCAACCTTCGTCGGGATGGAGCTCCAACACGTTGCAGTGCAATGCTTTGGCAATTTGGCGAGCGGTGTCCAAATGCATATTGCGTATGGTTTCCGGATTGTTTTCGAACATGACGAGACGATCATGATCCACGCCGGAGAGCTCGGCCAGCTGTTCTAGAGACATTCCTTCCTTGAGTCTCAGGTCCTGTAGCCTCATAGGCTGCGCCTCCATGCCGTTCCCTCCCTTCACGGTATCACTGCGGAATATTCGATCCGTCTTCTATTTTGAGTCAAAAGCCTGCTCATGAAAGGGACCATCCCGTCTTGGCAGGTCATTGTGCTCCGCTGCGCCCCACAGGATAACAGAATCCCCTCAACGTATCGTTCCGTCAATTCCTGATAAGGCGACTCATACGACGAACATGTTTTCCGGAAGGATGAGCTGGTTTCTGTGGAAAAGGAGAAAGACGATTCAGATGGACGGAATCGGGACACGCCGAGGGATGTGTTTATTTGCAACGGTTTTAGGGTATCTTTGGAAGGGTCGATTTGCGTGATTGCCGGGGTTCGTGTAAATTGACTCTTCGCTGCCGCTCGGCGAGTGGTTCCCCGGTTGGGGTGCCTCGAGGCGGGTGAGCGGTGGTGGTTTGAGAACTCAAGAGCGTATTTGTACTACTTCTTTATAGTCAATGA
>NZ_JAHOMM010000012.1:0-30332 GCF_019131435.1 Bifidobacterium sp. MSK.13.1
TCATTGACTATAAAGAAGTAGTACAAATACGCTCTTGAGTTCTCAAACCACCACCGCTCACCCGCCTCGAGGCACCCCAACCGGGGAACCACTCGCCGAGCGGCAGCAAGAGATAAACCTACAGCACAATCCCATTCCACGCAAATCGGGCATGACGAAACAAGACGCGAACCCTTGCAAACACTGGAAAACGTCGGCGTGTCGAAATCCGTCTTTCTTACACCATAAATCGCAAAACCAACTCCAACACAACCCAAAAATCGTCAGAAAAAGCTGATTGCCGCGTGTCACACAACGCAACAACACGGCAATCAGCAGATCAACAGCGCATCACAGCAAGTCACAGACGATCGGAAAGCCAATCGAACACCAAACGCAATGCGCGAGCGCTACGGAATCCGTAACAGGCATGGCAGGCGTTATCGAGCTTGTAGAACGTCACATCCTTGCCAAGCGCTTTCAACGTGGCATACAGGCGACAACTCTGATTGAACGGCACCAACTGATCGCGGCCACCATGCATGATCAGCGTTGACGGAGTGGGCATATCGGCACTCAGATAAGTCATAGGCGAAGCCGGGGCGCTCAAATCCGGATGTTCAAGCACGTCACCGCCACCAATCACCACACCTTCCGGGCACTGCGGATCACTGTGGTTCTGCGAACTCGGATAAAAAGTTCATCTTCGCGAAATCAGTAGGGCCATGCCAATCCACGATCGCGTTCACTTCGGCGCTTTCCTCGGCATAGGCATCCGTATCAGGCGCGCGATTGCCAGTGAACCCAGCCATCAACACCGTATGACCGTCCGAAGAATCGCCCCACAGCGCAATACGATCCTTGTTGCAATGGAAGCGTTCGGCATTCTTGCGCATGAAACGCACCGCAGTCTTGCAATCCTGCATCTGCACGGGGAACGGCGCAATATCGCTGTGACGATACTTCAGCGCAGCCACCACATACCCCTGCTCGGCAATGCGCACGAAATAATTCGAGTAATCGGTCACATTCTGCTCGTGGAATGCCGAACCGCGCACAAACACAATCACCGGCCAACCGCCTTCCGGCATTGCGCCCTCGGGCATATTGTCAACGCCAGGCGTGAACACCCACATCGGCAAATCAACACTGCTGTCATCAGCCAGCTGACGGGTCACGTATGTAACCTGCTCGATATTCACGGGATATCCGAAATCATCCTGGTCCAAGTCGGAAATCACTTGGCAGCCTTCCGGAAACTCATCAGTGTGCGGGAAGAACTTAGTCTGCTCGACCGGCGTCGGAATCGGGGCAAGCCGTGTCGGCGACGGCGGCGCCACCATCGATTCGATATCGATTGCCCCGATCGCCGTAACCGTCTCGGTCGTTTCGGCAGTCTCGGCCGCATCAGCGCCATCATCTGCAATGTTTTGTGCAATATCAGTAGTCATAATGCACCTCTCATTCCTTTCCATACATGATTATTAAGATTGCTTTTCTCGAATTTGATTGCCCGATGTTCCCTGTTTCACGTGAAACATCAGAAGTTACGTCGTGCGGCTATACCTAAGATATGAGCAAAAAGATCGCAGTATTGACGGGGGCGGGGATTTCCACGTCCGCAGGTATTCCCGACTTCCGTGGACCGGACGGCGTCTGGACTAAGCACCCTGAACAAACGAAAGTGTATGACATCGAAGCATTCCTTTGCCACGAGGAAGATCGCAAGTATTCCTGGCGTTGGCAGAAGGAATCACCCGTGTGGACCGCACAGCCGGGCACCGCACATAAAGCGCTCGTCAAACTGGAACAGGCTGGCATGCTGACGCTGCTCGCCACACAAAACTTCGACGCATTGCACGAAAAAGCAGGCAATAGCAGCGACGTCATCGTCAATCTGCATGGCACCATCGGTACCTCGCACTGCATGAAGTGCCATGCAAAATATGACACCGCCGACATCATGGCGAATCTCGACAACGAACCCGATCCGCACTGCCATCGCAGACTGCCCTACAGCGGCAACATGCCATGCAACGGACTCATCAAAACCGACGTGGTCTACTTCGGCGAGGCGCTGCCGGACGGCGCGCTCGAAAAATCATATCGACTCGCAACGCAGGCCGACGAACTGTGGGTCATCGGATCCACGCTGGAAGTCATGCCCGCGGCAAGCATCGTGCCCATAGCCGCAGAGGCGGGCGTGCCGATCACCATTATGAACATGGGACGCACGCAATACGATCGGTTGGCCGACCGGCTTATCCACGACGATATCGCCGTCGCCCTGCCGCAGCTCGTCGACGAAACCATCACCGCCGAGCAGTAAGCCGCACAGTAAATACGTTTTCTCGTACGTCTTGCAGTACCGGCACAAATCGTTGGAATTACACCGGTTTTGGTTGGTCGTTACCAAAATCCGAATTTTTCAACGACAAAAATCCGAATGACGTAACGGCTAGTCAAGCAATATAAACAACAAAAGGGTCTTGGATTGCTTTGCGACAATCAGAAATCATCGCAAGGCTTTCCAAGACCCTTATTGGTTATCAAATACTGAAAAACGGTACTGAAATCAGTAAATGCGCTTCGGCTGGAAACCGGCTTCCCGCAATGCCTCGAGCACACGATCAATGTGGTCGGGACCATTCGTTTCAACCGTCACGCCCAAAGCCACGGCATTCGCGTAATGGCTGGACGCCTTGAACTGGTCGTGATCCAGCGCGATAACGTTCGCACGCTGCTCGGCCAGCAATGTGGCGACCTTCACCAGCTGTCCCGGGGTATCGGGCAGCTCGACCTCGAAATGCATGATGCGGCCACGCGTGATCATACCCTTCTGAATCACAGCGCCAATGGACACAGTGTCTTCATTACCGCCAGACATGATCGGCACCACCACATGCGGACCCTTCGCCTCAGCGAACTTGCGCGAGCGCAGGTTGAGGTGCTCGAGCGCAGCCAGAGACACAGCGCCGGCAGCCTCAACCACCAGCTTGTGCTTTTCGAGCATGAGCAGGATCATCTCGTTGATGTCACGCTCGGTCACGGTGACGATGTCGTCAAGGAATTCGTTGAGCAGCGCGAACGTGAGATCGCCCGGACGCTTCACGGCGACGCCCTCGGCGGACGTGCGCACCTGGTCGGCGGCAACCACATGACCTGCGGCCAGCGAATTCTTCCATGCTGGGCTACCCTCCGGAATCGCGCCGATCACGCGCACTTCCGGCTTGAACGTCTTGATGGCGAGCGCCACACCGGCACCAAGACCGCCACCGCCCAGCGGCACGACCACGTCGGTGACGTTCGGCACGTCTTCGAGGATTTCAAGGCCGATGGTGCCCTGACCGCACAGCACCTCGTAATCGTCGAATGGCGGCACGTAGATCATGCCTTCGGTGTCGCTCAATTCCTGGGCGCGGGCTGCGGATTCGTCGAACACCTCGCCGTACAGCACCACGTCTGCGCCGTACGCCTTGGTGGCGTCAACCTTCAGCGGCGGAGTGATCTGCGGCATGCAGATCGTTGCCTTCGCACCACGTTCGCGAGCCGCATAGGCCACGCCCTGCGCATGGTTGCCCGCGGAAGCGGTGACAATGCCGCGAGCCAGCTGCTCATCACTCAGGGATGCGATCTTGTTGTAGGCGCCGCGAATCTTGAACGATCCGGTGACCTGGAGATTCTCAGGCTTGAGCAGAATCTCATGTCCGGTCATGTCGGACAGCACCTTGGACGGAATGATTGCCGTGTGGCGCGCAGTGCCCTTGAGTCGTTCGGCGGCTAGTTTCAGTTCAGCTGCGTGATCGCGCTGCAATGCTTTGAGAACCTCGTTTTGTTCCATGAGCGTTATTGTAAGCGTACGTCTGCCGAAACTGCCTTATCATGCGGCTTTCGCGATGAAAAGTGAGATTGCTTGCGAAAAGTAATCACAAGCAATCAGGAATAATCGCAATACATAATCTGATAAATCACAATACAAATAAAGAAAAAGCGTTCGTACGATCCCGTGATGAATCGCACGAACGCTTTGCAGAGAGTTTATAGGAAAGATCGATCAGAGCTGGATCACGACCCCCTCCCAGCGAGCGAGCTCGCCGCGAGCGACCGACTTTACGCTATGCACAGCATCATAGGTGCTGAGCAGTACCTGCGACTCGCCCACGCCATCCTCAAGCAGTTGCGCGACCTCAGCAGGCACCTGCGCCGTCCTATCAGTGAGATTGACGATGACGAGAATCGTGTCGTCGCCGCTGGTACGGGTGAAGGAATACACCTGCTCGCTGTCTGCCGCGACCAGATTCCATTCGCCCGTCGCGATGGTCGCGTTGTTGTGACGCATGGCGATGAGCTTCTTGTAGAAGCTGTACACGGATCCGGGATCGTCGAATTCCTCGGCTGCGTTGATCTCGACATGATTCGGATTGACGCCGATCCACGGTTCCGTCGCCGCGTCCGGCGCGGTGAAACCTGCATACCTGGAGGCATCCCACTGCATCGGCGTACGTGCGTTGTCGCGGCCGATGAGCGCGAGCGCCGCCATCATCGATTCTGCGGACTGGCATTTTGCTTCTTCCACGCGCTGGCGGTAGCCGTTGATGGATTCCAGGTCGCGATACTGCTCGAGCGTGGTGAAGTGGGCGTTGGTCATGCCCAGCTCTTCGCCCTCGTAAATGTAAGGGGTGCCGCGGTGCATGTGCAGCAGCATGCCGAACGCCTTGGCGCTCAGCTCGCGCGACTCGCGATCAGCGTCGTCGCCCCAACGGGAGACGACGCGCGGCTGATCATGGTTGCAGAAGAACAGGCTGGCCCAGCCGGCGTTCTTCACAGCCTCCTGCTGGTCGGCGAGGCGGGCGCGCAGATTCTTGACTTCGAACGGCACGGTGTTCCACTTGGAACCTTCCTGGTCGATGCCCACGTGGTCGAAGAGGAACAGCATGTCAAGTTCGCCGTTCTTCGGATCGGTGACATGCTCGTTGCGTGCCGGAGTGATGCCCGGCGCTTCGCCGACGTTCATGTAGCCTTCGCGGCCTTCGAACACTTCGCGGCGCATTTCGGCAAGGAACTCGTCGATGCGCGGACCGTCGGAGCACCATGGGAACGGGCTGGAATAGCCTTCCTCACCAACCGGATAATCTTCAATCTCGCAGCCGTCTTCTCCCGGCAGCTTGCCGTTCTTATCAACAGTCTTCGAAACCTGCGTGATCACATCCATACGGAAGCCGTCAATGCCGCGATCCATCCACCAATTCATCATCTTGTAGACGGCCTTGCGCACTTCCGGATTCTCCCAATTCAAATCCGGCTGCTTCTTGGAATACTGGTGGAAGAAATACTCGCCGCGCTTCGGATCGTACTGCCAGGCGGAACCGCCGAAATAGGAACCCCACTGGTTCGGCTCGGCACCCGGAGTGCCCGGCTCATGCCCCGGCCTGGCTGGACGCCACCAATACCAGTCGGCATGCGGATCGTCCTTGTCGCGGGAAGCCTGGAACCAAGCATGCTCGTCGGACGTGTGGTTGACCACCAAATCCATCACGATCTTCAGACCGCGCTTGTGCGCTTCGGCAAGCAGCTCGTCCATATCCTCCAAGGTGCCGAACAGCGGATCGATATCCTGATAATCGGAAATATCGTAGCCGTTGTCGTCCTGCGGCGACTTGTAGACCGGGCTCAACCACACCACGTCCACGCCAAGATCGGCCAGATAGTCAAGACGGCTGGTGATGCCCTTCAGATCGCCGATGCCGTCGCCGTTCGTGTCTTGGAAGGAACGAGGATACACCTGATACACCACCGCGTTGGCCCACCACGGGTTCGGGGTCGCGCCGTTGGAACGCACGGTGTCGGGAAGGGTGGAACGATTGAAATTCGTCATGTCGTGGAGCTCCTTTGCTTGACGTTTGTTGGATTTTCGTTCGATCTTTCGTGACTGACTCTGCCCGTTTCCAGCTCATGTCAGCTTCATGCAGAAGATCGATTTTGCCTACTCCCCTATGGTATGCAACCCTGTTTTTCTTTCTTTCCCGCGGCGAGTTGTGCAAAGCAAGAAAAGAATACGCTTCTTACGGACGCGAAAAACCAATCCGCAAAAATAAAAACGCGGGACGTTCCAGAAAGGGAAATGGAACGTCCCGCGCTGGGGAGTGGGATAGGCCAGTCCCGCTCAGAGCGGTGAAGTGTTACTTCCTGAACGGACGGCCTACGGCCGCGTTGTCCCTGCCTTCACTCGCCTATCGGATCGCTCAGGGAGAGCCTATGAACAGACCACTGGGCTGTTCACTTAACGGCTCCCCTCATCACTCCACCGACGACCCACTTCTGGGCGAAGATGTAGACGATGAGGACCGGAGCCATGGCCATCAGATAGGACGCGAAGGCCATCGGATAGTTCGACGTGAACTGGCTTTGGAACACGTACTGTGCGAGCGGAATCGTCTGATTGCTCTGATCAGTCAGCGTGATCAACGGCAGCAGGAAGTCGTTCCAAGCCCACAGTGCGGTCAAAATCGCAATCGTGGCATTAATCGGACCCATCAGCGGGAAAATGATTGTCCAGAAAATACGCCAGGTGGAAGCACCGTCGATACGAGCCGCCTCTTCCAACGAAATCGGAATCGAACGAATAAAACCAATCGCAATAAACAGGTTGGTGCCGATGCCAAGAATCGTGTACAGAATAATCAAACCAAGCTGATTATCAAGATGCAACGTACCCATTTCCTTCGCGACCGGCAGCATGATCACCGTGAACGGCACGAACATCATCGCAAGGAAGAAGTAATACAGGAAGCGGAAGAATCGCTTATCCATATTTCGTGCCACAGCATACGCGACGAACGTGTTCGTCAGCAGCGTCAACACCACCGCGCACACGGTGATGATCGCGGAGTTAAGTGCGGCCTTCGGATAGTTCACCTTATTCCATGCGTCGGCGAAATTATGCCATTCCCACGTGGTCGGCAAGCTGAACGTGCCAGCCTCGCCCGGCGTCTTCAACGCGGTGACCACAGCGAAATACAACGGCACGAGCACGGTAAGGCTCAACACCGTCACAACCGCGGTCAGCCACCAGTTGACCTTATGATCCCTGCGGATTTTCTCCGGCTTTGCTTGCGCTTGAACGCCAGTCTTTGCAGTCTTTGCAACAGTTGCGCTAGTCATGATATTTCCTCTTTACCTTCAGACTTTCAGACCCTTGCTCAGACCTTCTCCTTGCCGCTGAAGAACTTCAGCTGCACGAAGGCCAGGATTGCCAGCACGATGAAGAACGTGACCGCGTTCGCCATCTGGTAGGAGTATTCGCCATTGCCAAGGCCGTTCTGGAAGATCAGATACGAGACGGTTTCGGTCTTGGAATCCGGGCCGCCCTTGGTCAATGCCATGATCTGGTCGAACGCGCCGAGCGAATTCTTGAGGCTCAACACCATGTTGATGGTGAAGAACGGGCCGATCAGCGGGAAGGTGATCTGCCAGAAGTTCTGCCAAGCGCTCACGCCATCGATCGCAGCCGCCTCATAAATCTCGTTGTCGATGGTCTGTAGTCCAGCCAAATACAGCAGCGTGGAGTAGGCCACGCCCTGCCAGATCGACAGGAACACAATCGGGAACCATGCCAAATCCGGATTGGAAATCATTGACGTCGACAGCCAATCAATATGCAGCGCCTGACCGAGCGCCGGCAGCGGCGTCATGAAAATGTACTTGAACACATAGCCGATCACCAACACCGACAAGGTGTACGGAATGAAGAAAATCGCACGGAATCCATTTTTGAATGCGATTTTCGAATTCAGCAGCACCGCCAGGAACATGCCGAGAATATTCGTGCCGAGCGTAATCAAAACTGCGATGAGAATAGTGAACAGGTACGCGTGACCGACGCGAGAATCCTGGAACATCGCAATATAATTCTTCAATCCGATGAATTTAAAATCACCGTAACCCTGCGAATTAGTGAACGAGTATGCCGCGCCCTGCAGGAACGGCCAATACAGGAAGATGGACACCAGAATCGCAGCCGGAACGGTCATCCAATAAAATGCCGGATCGACCTTGCGCTTGGAATATTTCGAAACCTTATTCTTGGAAGTTTTTGCAGATTTCTTCGCAGTATTTGCAGTATGTGCGGTAGTCATGTCCGTTCCTCCTCTCACCTGAAGTTTCTGGCTTCGATCTTGTCGTATTCGGATTGCATGCTGTTCAGGAATTTTTCGGTGTTGCCCGACTGAACCAGCGTCTGCAGGAAGCCTGCGATGTTGATGCTGGCTGGCACGTAATGGTCGCAGAAGTCGGCCAGTTTGCCCGCCTGGTAGAAGTCAAGCACACCGTTCAGCGCTTCATCGCCCACATACGTGTCTTTGTAGGGGGTAAAGGCGGACTGCTGCTTGGAGTAGTCCTTGATGTTTTCGTCGTTCATCAGGAAGTCGATGAATTCGCGCGCTTCCTTCTCGTGCTTGGTGTGTGCGCCCATGGTCAGGATCACGTCATCGCCTGCGGTGAGTTGCTGTTCGCTGGCATCGTCGGTTGCCGGCATTTGCGCAAAACGCAAGTTGGCATCGCTGTTGATGAGTCGGATCTGCGGAATCGCGTAGGTGCCGAGTGGCAGAATCGCGGCTTTGCCTGCGGCCAGATCCTGCGTGGCCTGCTGGTAAGTGACGGCCGGATTCTTCTGCGTGTAGTTCTGGTAGATCTCGACCAGCTGATCGCTGACAGTGCCCCACAGGTCGGAGAATTTCTTCGATCCGTCTTTGAGGGAAAGATATTCGGATTCCGGTACCAGCGTGGAGTTGAGTGACGCCAGCGGCGCCTGGAGTGTCCACGGATCAGCGGTGCTCGCTTCGATCGGTACAATGCCCTTGCTCTTGAAGCGTTGCAGCAGGTCGATGAATTCGCTCCACGTCTGCGGTGGATTGTCGGGATCCTCGCCCGCTTCTTCCCACACGTCAGCGTTGATGATGTAGCCGGACGCGTTGCCCGCATACGGCAGGCCGTACAGGCGCTTCTTGGATTCGTCGTTGGTTTGTACAAGGCTCTTGGCGATGTTCACCATGCCTGGATTGAGTTCGTCGACGATGTCATCGTCGGTGAAATCGTGGAAAACACCCGCTTCGGCGAGCATGCCGAAATTAATGTCGCCATTGATGGTAATGACGTCGGGTTCACGATTTTTCACGAGTCGCGTACGCAAATCAGTGGTTGCGTCGGACGAATTGTTGACGTTGACTTTGATGCTGGGATGGGTTTTCTCAAATTCCTTTGCTTTTGCGGTGAACCAGTCCGCTGCTTCGGCTTTGAATTGGAAGAAATCCAAAGTGACGGTTCCAGCGGTGCTGTTGCCGCAACCTGCAAGGCCGGCCGTCAACGCGATTGCGCATGTGGCCGTGAGAGCGCGGTATACAATCCTCCTGAATTTACCTACACTAGTGGTGGAATCAGGTTTCATTCTCGACTCCTTTGTATTTTTTCTCTATTACGGTGGAGCGGCTTCCTTACCACACCACCGTTACTGAGAATTATAGAGGGGGGCGGTTTTCATTCCCAACTCAGCGCGCCTGTGCGGGGCGGAAAACAAAAACGACGAGTTTTGTTACTCTGAGAAAGTAATTTGACGCACGATGTGCGCGAACGGGAGCACGAAGGATGGTTCAGATGGCGGTTTCACCTCTGCCACAGTGGTTTGAAGGCTCGGAATATACCCATAAAGTCGCGGCTTGCATCATGAAATATGGTCCGATTTCACGCATTACGTTGGCGCAGATTTTAGGACTTTCGCAGGGTGCTGTTTCCCGAATTACCAGCGATCTGATTTATGCGGGCGTGATTGAGGAGACGCCGATGCCGTCCGGCAAGGCCGGCAAACTGCCGAAAGGTTTCGTGCAGAAAGAAAATACGGAACGTCGCGGCCGCCCGCAAACCGGATTGCAGGTGATTGCGAATGCGCGATCTTTCGTTGGCATGAAAATCAACGCGACGCATATTTCGGCAGTTGCGGTCAACGCAATCGGGCAGATCATCACCGGATGCCATGATCTGGAAATCGAAGACGCTTCCCCGCAGACCGTGGTCGCGCTGATCAAACAACTGACGACCGACTGTTCCGACGAGGCGGAGATGGCGGGCTGGCCGAAACCGTGCGCTGTGGGAATCTCGCTTGGCGGGCATATTGTCGACGGTACCGTGGTGACGTTCGCACCGTTCATGCACTGGTCGCAGCCCGTGGAACTTTCCGTCATGGTTCGTGAGGCGACCGGATTGCCTACCGGAATTTACAACGATATCGATTCGTTGGTGGTTGACGCCTGCCTGTTTGGACCGGGCGTTGGATTGGATAGCTTCGCGGTGCTGACGTTCGGCGCGGGCGTCGGCTATTCGTTGACGTTCAACGGCGAGCTGGTAAGCTGTCCGGATAAAAGTTACGGTTTGGTCGGGCATATTCTGGTCGATCCGGATGGGCCGCGTTGTGTTTCCGGACACAAGGGATGCGCGCAATGCCTGTCCGACAACTCGATCGCGGCGGAATATTCGCAAATCATCGGACATCCCGCATCATTCGACGATTTCGCACGTGACGCACGCGCGAACAAACCGCAAGCGACGAATCTGGTGAACCGCACCTGCTTCCGTCTCGGCACCCTGGTGGCGACCATCGCCAATCTTGCCATGCCAGACAAAATCATGATCGCCGGAGAATCGTCGTTCATCGCGAAATTCGGCATTGACGACTTGCGTAACGGCATCAACATGTATCGGCATAGCCAGGCCGCGCCAGTGGATTTTGAAATTCCCGACCACGATTGGGCTTTGTGGGCCAAGGCGGCCGCATCACAGGCAATTCGGCAATATGTTGGCTGATTGATTGCGATTGATTGTCTTGCAATACAAAAAATCCTCCCCTTTGTTTCAGGGAGGATTTTTGTTATGCGATTACGGCTTATTCGGCGCTCTCGACGGGCGCAAGCACGGCCTTGAAAAGGACTGCTTGCCGAACCGTTAAGCGGGAAGCCCAGTGGGCTTCCCGTAGGTAAGGGGAGAGAGCGCGCTATTCAGCGCTCTCGACGGGCGCAAGCACGGCCTTGAAAAGGACTGCTTGCGCCGGATGCAGTGCCGGCGGGCGGATGCCGTACGTGGCAAGCGCGCGTCCGGTCATCCTCACGCCTCCGGCCTTCCACCAGCCGAGCGGGCTCTGTCCGTTGGCGATGTCTTGCTTGGCGAGGTCGAGGCTCACGTCAAGCGGCGACACCTCATACACCTTGTCAGGGTCGAGTCCGGGCAGGCGTACCGGCGCGGCCGGGTAGGTCTGCGAGGTGGTGAGCTGGGTGAAACGGTAGATGGCGGCCGCTTGGTTAGGCATGACCACACCGTCCAAGCGCACTGCCGGATCGGCTGCGTCGGAATGCACGACTGTGTCGACGGCGAACCATTCGCGATGCTTCTTGAATTCGGCGACCCATTCGGCGAGCTTGTCGATATCTTCCTGCGGTTCCTTGAGCAGGTTCCATTCGATGCCCATGTGTCCGAAGAAGGCCATGGCCATACGCAGTTCCTGCGTGGTGGCGCGGTGCGTGGAGTGCGCCGGGGATGCGCCCACATGTTCGCCGATCATTTCCGGCGGCACGAGCAACGAGGTGTAGCGCTGGATGTCGGCGCGTTCCACCGGGTCGACGCAGTCGGATCCCCAAATGCGGTCGGCCACTTCGAGGATGCCGAGGTCCACGCGGCCACCGCCGGAAGAGCAGCTTTCGATTTCAAGTCCTGGATGCGCGGCCTTCAGATCAGTGAAAATGCGATATACGGCGAGCGTCTGCTGGTGCACTGCCGGGCGTCCGGTGCGTGGGGAGACAGCTTCGGTGACGAGTTTGTTGTGATCCCACTTGATGTAGTCGATGCCGAGTTCGCCGATGAGCTTGTCCATTGCGCCGTAAATGTAGTCGTAGGCGTCCGGATTGGTCAGGTCCACGACCTGCTGGGTACGTCCTTGCATGGGCAGACGGCCTTCGGTGGGCTTCAACACCCAGTCGGGGTGTGCGCGGAACAGGTCGGAATCAGGGTTGACCATTTCCGGTTCGAACCACAGACCGAATTCGAGTCCCTTGCCGTGCACGTAATCGGCAAGCGCCTTGAGCGACTTGTCGCCGTCGGGCCACACGTCCTGCGAAATCTGCCAATCTCCGAGGCCGGAGGTGTCGTCGCGGCGGGAGCCGAACCAGCCATCGTCCACGACGAAGCGTTCCACACCACTTTCCACGGCCTTGTCGGCGAGTGCGGTGAGGGTGTCATAATCGTGGTTGAAGTAGACGGCTTCCCATGTGTTGAGAATGACCGGGCGCGGCTTGGGCGCGATGTTGTGTTCAGCAAGCCAGTCGCGGTGCACTCGGCGAATGTAGCTGTGGAAGCGGGCTGCGACTTCGTTGAGGCCTTCGCCGTAGGAGCCGATGAGCCATGGGGTGGTGTAGGACTCTCCATTGGCGAGGCTGATTTCGCCGCCGAACAGTACTTCGCCGCCGCCGATCACGCCGCTGGTGTATGGCAGGCGTTCCGCGGAGAGCACGCTGTTACCGCTCCATGCCACGTGTGCGGAGTAGACGTTGCCGTGCGTGAAGCCGAAGCCTTTTTCGCCGACGCTGAGCAGCAGGGTGGCATCGAAGTCTGGGCGTCCGGCCATGGATGCTTTGGCGAAGCGGCCGAGGGTGAAGTCCTGGCGCTGCGGGGAGCGTTCGCGCAGATGGTGGCCGGTGGTGGTGAGGATTTCGTTGGCGTCGGCCGGCACGGTGAATGCGAGTTCGATCTTGCCGACTTCGAGCTGGCCTTCGCCGGTGTTCACGACTTCGGCGTTCTGGCGGATGAGGCCGGTTTCGTCGAGTTCGCAGGTCCAGATGAGTTTCACATGCTGTTCCTCGTCTTCGGCGGTGACGGTGACGGTTGGGGTTTGCTTGGGTTCGTCGGCCACGCTCCAGTTCGGGTATCCGTCTTTTTCGCCCATGACGTAGGTTTTGCCAGCCGCCACGGTTTCGGCGGTGATGTTGCTGACTGCGAACTTGCAGAACAGTTCCACGCCGTCGCGACGCACATCAAAGCGGGTTGCGCCGATCCAGGATTCGGATTGCGTGGGCAGCACGCTCGGCCATGAGGTGTAGTCGAGTGCGCCAGAAACACGCTGTGGCATTTGCGCGTCGAACATGTCGATCACGGTTGCCGGGGCTGCGAGCGGGCGACCCCAATGCACGAGTCGCGGCAGATCATTGCCGGGGAATACGAGTGCGAACGCCACGTTTGCGGCTGGCTGTTCGGCGTAGACCGCAGTGAGTTCGGTACCGTTGGTAGCGTTGCCATGGAAGGTCTGAATGAGCGTCATTGCAGCATCCTTTACATATTGCGATTGCCTTGTACTGTCACCTTCGATGGTATGACAAGCTTCATTTGTTGACGTCGCCGAGCGTGTTTCTTTCTGTCGGAAAGTATTTCTTGCGACCATAGAATCGCAAGAAATATTATTACGTAAACATTACCGTTGAAATCGCAATCATCTTTACCAAGATTTACTTGGCATTTCAATATTTCTTACGTTTTTGCGACTACAAAATCGCAATTATCGTTTTCCAGCGAAAAAATCAGTCATCAATCGTGCGCATTCCGATTCACGAACGCCGCCGATAACTTCCGGAACATGACCGACATGCGGGTCGCGAGGAATGTCCCAAATCGAACCGCATGCACCCAACTTGGCATCCCACGCGCCGAACACGATTCGTCCGACATGCGTTTGCAGGCACGCGCCGGCGCACATCGGGCACGGCTCCAAGGTAACAATCAACGTGCAATCGGCAAGATTCCACGTACCAAGCGACCGAGCGGCCTGCGTCATGGCCTTGACCTCGGCGTGCGCCAACGGATCGGCGTGCGCCTCGCGCAGATTACGGCCACTGCCGATCACCGCTCCCCCAGCGTCAAGCACGACGGCACCGACCGGTACCTCGCCTTCCGCGGCGGCCTCGCGGGCCAATTCAATCGCCAGCTCCATGTCGTCACTCCACTGCATACCCGCCACTATACGGTTCCGCTCGCGTGAAGCGAAAGACGAAACACGCCCATAAATACCTCTTGGTAGGCTGGAAGAGATTGAAGAAAACGCGCAAAAAGGAGGCACGTTGGCGGCATTCGAGTTGATTGTATGTATTATCGCCGCCGTCGTACTATCTTCATTCCTCAGCCGTTTCATTCCCAAGGTTTCCACACCGCTCGTGCAGATCGCGTTGGGTGCGCTGGCGTCGCAATTGCCGTTTTTCCCGAACGTCACGCTCGATCCGGAACTGTTCATGGTGCTGTTCATCGCGCCGCTGCTGTATTTGGAAGCGCATGAAATCGATAAAAGCGAGCTGCTGAAATCCGTTAAATTGTCGCTTTCATTGGCAATTGGACTAGCGATCGCAACCATGGTGGCCGTTGGTTTCGCACTGCATGCCGTATGGCCCGCAATTCCCCTTGCCGCGGCACTGGCGCTCGGCGCCGCGCTTGGACCGACCGACGCGGTCGCCGTATCGTCGCTCGGCAAGGAAGCCGCGCTTACGCAACGTCAAACCAGCGTGCTTAAAGGCGAATCGCTATTCAACGACGCGTCCGGCATCGTCGGCTTCCAGTTCGCGATCGCGGCGGCCGTCAGTGGCGTGTTTACAGTGGGCGATTCGGCCGCACAGTTCGTGTTCTCATTCTTCGGCGGCGCCATTTTCGGCTTGGCAGTAGGCATGGTCGCCGACCTGTTATTTGAATCGTTGCGATCTTTCGGCTGGGAGACGACCACAAGCCGTATTTTGATGGAATTGTTCCTGCCGTTCATTCTGTATTTGGGTGCGGAAGCGGTGCATGTTTCCGGCATTCTTTCGGTGGTGACGGCCGGTTTGATCATCCGTTTCGATCGCACCGGCATCGGCCCGAATGTGGCTCGCACCAACATTGTTTCGTCAAGCGTATGGGGGGTATTCTCGTTCACGCTCAACGGCACGGTGTTCATTCTGCTTGGCATGTTGCTGCCGAATGCGATGAGCGCAAGCTGGGACGATCCGCAAGTCAGCAATTGGCTGCTACTGGTTGCGATTCTTACGGTTTCCGCAGTGGTAATCATCATGCGATTCCTGTGGATTTCATTGATGCTACGTCTCGCGCGAGATACCGTCACCGGCAAGCGACGCAAGATGACGGCGCAACGTTGGCGTTCGGCCGCGGTCATGACGTTCGGCGGGCCGAAAGGCACCATCACCCTGTCATTGATGTTCACGATCCCGTACACCATTACGGGAGGCGCGTGGTTCCCCATGCGTGACGAACTGATCTTCATCGCAGGTGGCGTGATCGTCGTAACCTTGCTGCTCGCCAACTTCCTGCTGCCGCTGCTGGCGCCGAATCGCAATAAAGACACTTCCGTGGAAATGACCGAAATCACCATCGAAGTGCTGCGACGGACCGTGGAGGAACTGACGGGACGAGTCACACCCGACAATCGTCGTGCGGTGCTGATGATCATCGACTCGTATACGAAACGTATCACACGACTGAAGCAGCGCATCGGAGAAATCGATCCGCAAGGGTATATGCAACTGCAGATCGACGCGCTCAACTGGGAGAAGGAATACGTCAAGGCGCGACTGGCGAAAGTCAAGGCGACGCCGAACGACGACAAGGCAGCGCACGATCTGGAAATCGAAGCATGCGAGCGCCTGCTCGACCAGATCATGAGCTCTCTGCGCCATATCGAAACGGAACATAATTCCGGACGCACCATCTGGCGAGTCAAAGGCCGCTTCAGGGCGTTGCAGAGGCGTTTGGGCACGGTGGTGAAGCGTGTGAACAGCCGCATTCGCCGCACTACCCCGCTGTTCAGCGACGACGAGCTGTTCGCGCACACCCGCGCGGTGCAGGTGGATGCCATCGAACATGTGATCGACCGCCTGTATGAGGAGATGGGCCGCGACACGTACAATACGGAACATTGCTCGGCACTGCTGTTGGATTACCGACGAGGCGAGGCTACGCTGAGGTCGCGCCCGAATGTGGGCACGAGCGCGGAGGCGCAGGCGCAGGCGGAAGAGGTGAAGCGCGAAAGCTACGGTATCGAGCTGGGTGTGATCCAAGACATGTACGAGGCGGGTGACATTACGCGCGCGCAATCCAAGCAGCTGCGACGCAACGTGTATGTGATGAGCGTGGACGCCGACGCGCAGATCTAGCATCCAACTGATCTGATGGGATCAGCAAGCTGGCGTGAGCCGGTGATCCGCAGCGAGTTTGTCTGCGGACGAACTGTGGAAACGTGGGGGACGAGACAACTGTAGGAACGGAACACGGCGTGGAAGGCGGCAAACTGGAGGCCATTCCACAATCTAAAACATGAGGGAATTGAAATTCTCAGATATTTCCCAGAAAACACCAGACATGTACTCAGCATCGTCTGTTTATATAGGAGATGTCAGCAAAAGAGCCGACCAGGAACCCACAGCAGTTCCCGACAATTGAACCCTTTCTTCTTCTCTCTCCTTTCTCTCCCCGGTGGTTTTCTCTCCACCGGGGTTTCTTTTTGCCCTCAACGGGTGGATTCCTCCAGCCAGTGGGAGAATCCGCCCGCTGGCAGCTCACTCAAAGTCCAGAAACCGCCACTCACTGGAACAATCACCCCGCTGGCAAGCCGCCCAACGTCCCAATCCTTCCAGTGACTGGGAGGATTGCCCCGCTGGAACGGGTATATTGGAGGCATGAGTGAAATACGCGAGCACGAGACCAGTGATTCCCACGACTCCAGCAACCCAAACACCCCGACCGGTCTGATCGGGCGTGAATCGCAGGTGGTTCCAGGGAGGTTCGGCGAGCCGCTGCAGGTCACGCACGTACAGTATTCGCGCGGGGGCGGCAATGCGGCTCCACGACGCCCGCTGTTCCTCTGCCTGCACGGTTGGGGCTCCAATGAGGCCGATTTGGCCGACATGATGCGTTACGTGGCTCCTTATAACGATTTTGCTTCATTGCGCGCGCCGCTCGTGCTGCAGGAGGCTGGTTCCGGTGAATTCGGTTTCGGTCAGGGCGCGTATTCGTGGTTCCATGATTGCGTACCGTCCGGCAAAGACCTGGATCGAGACGCTTATGCTGCCGCTCAAGCCATTGACGATTGGGTTGCGCGCAATGTTCCCGAAGATCGCGCTGTAGTGCCGATCGGTTTCTCGCAAGGCGGTTTGCTGGCGATTCATTTGTTGCGCGTCCATCCGGAACGGTACGCCGCGTCAATCTCGCTTTCCGGCTTCCTTGCGCCGGGAATCGTCGCCGGTAGCGCGCCGGCCGACAGTCATGTCGCGGAATTGAATATTCCTGTGTTCTACGGCTATGGCAAGAACGATACCGTGATTCCGATGCCGGAGCTTTTCGCAACCGCCGCTTGGCTGGACGAGCATACGTTCCTCACGTCGAAAAGCTACCGTGGACTCGATCATGCGGTCAGTCTCAACGAGTTCAGCGATTTGCGCGACTGGCTTGCCGCGCACGATATCGCGCCGGGAATCCTGTAAGAAATCCTGCGGAAGAATCCCGTAGAAAAATCCTGCAGAAAAATCCGATGCAACGGATTTTGCGTACCAAGCACACGGCAATCGTTACAACCCGATATAAGCCACGATATAGCGATACCGCGTTAGACTAGAGCCAGCTAATAATCATTTCGCAATTGCCGGCATTCGCACGCTCAACCATGCGAACGTTCGAATGTTGGCGAGCGCCATACCGGCACATTCGCGTGCCTGGCAATAAGGAGTTTCGATGCTGCTGTCCGATCGCGACATTCTCGCCGCGCAGGCCGAAGGTCATATTTCACTCGATCCGTGGACCCCGGAAATGGTGCAGCCCGCTTCCATTGACGTGCGTTTGGACCGTTTCTTCCGTCTGTTCAACAATCATGCGTACACGTATGTCGATCCGGCTGAGAATCAGGGCGAGCTGACCGAGCAGTTCGAGGTGGCTCCGGGCGAACCGTGGATTCTGCATCCGGGTGAGTTCGCATTGGGTTCCACGTGGGAGTACGTGAAGCTTGATCCGACGATTGCCGCCCGCCTGGAAGGCAAGAGCTCACTGGGCCGCTTGGGTATTCTCACACATTCCACCGCAGGCTTCATCGACCCTGGTTTCGAGGGTCATATCACGTTGGAATTGTCGAATGTGTCGACATTGCCGGTGAAGTTGTGGCCGGGCATGAAGATCGGCCAGATGTGCTTTTTCCAGCTCAGCTCCCCCGCCGAACATCCGTACGGTTCGCAAGGCACCGGCTCGCATTATCAGGGTCAGCGCGGTCCGACGCCGAGCCGTTCCTACGTGAACTTCTACAAAGCCGACATCACCGACTAATCATCAAATATTCTTGGATTATCGCAATATATTGTCGATATATAGCGATTGATATCGGTAGCAGGCTGCGGACGTTTTCTTGGAGATGATCACGCAGTCATTCCCTGGCTCTGACGGTATTGTACCGGACTCATCCAACCGAGTGACCGTTTGATACGCTCGTGGTTGCGCCAGGCCGTAACGGTCCATGAGATCCAGCCATCCGGGCCGCCGACAGTGGCAGCCGCGGTCGGAATGCACCAGGGACCTCGCCCCTCCGGCAGCGTTTCCACGGCCTTGACGAGCATCCTGTTGGCTAGCTCCGCGTTGGGACCGGACCCGGCCGTGTACGCGACGATCCCGCCATCGTGGCAGTCGACCGGCGGCGAGAGGTACACCTCCCGTCCCGGGCCTTGATCCCGGGTGATGTCCGTCAGCCACTTCTCATTCGGCCGTTCGGCCGTGAAGTCGCGGTCGGCGAGGTTGTCGGGAGCCGGCGTCGTCTCGCCCCCGTATGAGCCGTACCCACGTCGTTCGGGAACATGCACCGTCGGACCGTCCTCGGCCATGATCCCGCGGATCACCTTCTCCGAGACGCCGGTCCTGAGCATGGCCTTGACCCTGCGGTACCCGTACCCGCCCTTGGAAGCGGCGAACGCCCCGGCCACCCGGACACACGGCCCGGCGTATCTGTCAACCCCGAGCCTGGCGTGGTGGCAGTAGGCGGCTGCTTGGCGCGATGCCGGGCAAGCATGTCATCGAGCTGAGTGAACACGTCGGGCGCAGACGGTCGACCGGAAGCGTCCTCTCCCTGTTCGACAGGCGCCGCAGGTCGGCGCCCGGGTCTTTTTCTGCGAGCCTCCACCACCTCCCGCATCACCGCGTTCCCCAGTTCCGGCTCCTCGATCCGCCGGCGCAGGGCCTCGGCGTCGCCGGCGTCCCGATCCCGTCGCATCGCTGGCTTGCTGGTCTGGCCGACGTTCCTGTTTTTGGGCCGCAACGCGGCCATACCGCCCTCGCGATACGCCTTGACCCAGTTGCGGACCGCGCCGAACCGTCCGGCACCGGTTCGATCGCCTTGGTCCTCGTCTCCAGTGGGATGATGGGTTTCGCCATATGGCCGGCATACCTGGAATCCTTTGCCAGCCAGCGTTCCAGGCACTGCCTGGCCGGATAGCCCAGATGCCTCACCACCCGGGCCGTGGTCATCGGCGTGGCGGAATACAAGTCCACCGCGCGCCGCCGTTCCTCAGGACCGAACATACGATAATCCTTTCGTTCAGTCTCCAAGAAAACGTCCGCAGCCCCTTATCAGAAAGAGAACCACGGAGATAATTCCTTGCCTGCTAATTAAGCCATGAAGTGATGTCGGGCCACACGTACGGCCCATCACGATTCAACTGGTATAAATCTTTTCAACATTCTCTCGAGCATTGCGAACAACACAAACAATATGATTGCAATGCCAAGATAGACGATAAGAGCGTCGGCGTAGACCTCACTGTACTTAAAGCTTTCTGATCCAATGATGGTCGCCCGGGCCATGATGTCCATCACGGAGATCGTATATAACAATGAAGTGTTCTTCAGCATATCAATCACCGAATTCGAAATGTTCGGCACAGCGTTAATCGCAGCCTGAGGAATGATTATACGAGACACTGCATGTACGGCAGGAAGGTTCAGTGATTTGATTGACTCCCTCTGGCCCTCACCAACCGTGAAGTAAGCGCTTCTGAAAATCTCGCAAAAATACGCACTGGCATAGAGCGTGAACGTGACAATCGCTACAGTGTTCGGATAGATGGTCACGTTACTGACGAACTTCGGATTTTGATGAACGAAGGCCACGATACGGGGCATTCCATAACAGACCACATACAGTTGCACAAGAATCGGAGTAGAACGGATCAGAGACACAAGCAGGCCAACGATCGTATTCAGCACCGGGATCCGTCGCAGACGAACGACACAGAAAAGCATTCCGCCGAACAAACCCAAAAAAGCGGAAACCACTGTGACCAGCACTGCGACTGGTGCCGCCTGAAGAATTTCATAGAAATGATTAAAAGCGTATTGGGAATCGAATGACATATCAAGCAACCTTTTTCAATGAAGCGTCATAGACTACTGAAATCAACTTGTCGATAAGCGCGGCAATTACCCAGTAAATCAGCATAAGAGCTAAGTAGATTTCCAGTTGCCATAGACCAAAGTCATCCGCGGAAAGCGTGATCGCCTTCTCATAAATATCCATGATACCGATAGTGAACAAAATCGAAGATTGCTTAACCGCAGTGATTAACAGATTGGCGAAATTCGGAAGACAATTAATTAGAGCCTGAGGAATGACGATACGCCTGTAGTAGGTCAGTTTCGACAAAGAGAGGGATTTCGCCGCTTGCACTTGTCCTTCTGATACAGCATCGAAGCCAGCTCTCATCATTTCTTCAAAGAAAGCCGACAGACTCAAGGCAAAGGCAATCAAGGCATATACCAGGGGATCATCCGAATCGACACCGATACCAAGGGAAGCAAGAAGCGCGGGAAGAGCGTAGTAGGAAATAAATAACAGCAGAAGCAATGGCGTGCCACGCATCAACCACACATAACCTGTGACGATCATTTTTATGAGTCGATTGCGGGAACGCCCAAGACAGGTGAGCAGAATCCCGATGAACATACCTAGAACCACAGATTCCAGCACTATGCCTAGCGTATAAGGCAAACGCGTTAGTAGCGGCGGGAATGCCGATAAGAATGCCGATGCGTTGAAATAAGTATTCATTCTACTTACTCCTCGCCGTGATAGCGACGCAGGAATTCCTCGGTACGCTGTTGTTCCGGCCTGTTGAAAAGCTTCTCCGGGGTCCCCTGCTCCACAATGGAACCGTTTTCCATGAAAATAACGTTAGAAGAGATACGTCTGGCCAAAGCCATCTCATGGGTTACCACCAACATGGTACGCCCCTCCGAGGCGAGCTGCTCAATCACTTTCTCCACTTCTCCAACGAGTTCCGGGTCTAAGGCACTTGTCGGCTCATCAAGCAGAAGCAAGTCAGGATTGACCGCAATTGCTCGGGCTATGCCCACGCGTTGCTTCTGCCCTCCCGATAGATCCTTGGGATATGATTGAGCCTTATCAGCAAGGCCGACTTTGTCTAAGAGTTCAAGGCCGAGTTGATATGCTTCCTTTCGAGGCATTTTCTTTGCATAAATCAAAGACTCAGTGACATTCTGGATGGCTGTCAGATTCGCAAAAAGGTTATAAGACTGGAAAACCATAGCAGTCGCACCACGTACGAAAGCAATGTCTTTACGATCTCTGGTAGCAAGGTCTATAGTCTTTCCAGCTAAAGTGAGTGTTCCGGAATCGGCGGTTTCAAGAAAATTCAGACACCTCAGAAGCGTGGTTTTACCGGAGCCACTCGGTCCGATAATAGAAACAACCTGTCCCTCATTTTGGCTGAATGAAACTGATTTTAAAATTGTATTGCCGTTAAAGCCTTTAACCAGATTCCTGATTCCTATTGACATATCATCCTCTGTTTTTGTTTATGCAAGATTGCGAAATTGCCACATCCATCACTGCAGTTGATCGATAACAGCTTTGTCGAAGGATGGTCCTTCGAATGGATCACCGAAATAATCTCTATAAATCGTTAGCAGCGCTTCGCAGGTTGGCGTAGGAACCCCCAATAGATTCCCCAATGCAACAAGAGGGGCAATACCATATGGGATGTCTTCTTGAATGAACCGATGCCGTATATCTTTGGGACCAATCAATGAGGAATAGACCGGATTGTTTTTAAATAATTCAGTCAATGTGAGGTAATGGCTTCCCCAAAACCCGTTAAGTTGCGCCGTGATGGGTATGTACGGGCTTTTTTTAATGCGTTTGCAAGATTGTGCCGTTCCCCATCAATATGCCTGACAAGTTGCTCTGTACGTTCTGTGAATCCGTCGGACAGCATGTAATACTCAGATCCGCTTTCGATTCGAGTCATATTCAGAAGGCAAAGTGGAGCATGGATGATGGGATTCGGAGCCATCAAAGAGGTGGCGAACACCATGTCATAGTTCAGCACGTTCGAATAAGCGGATGACAAAAAACGGTTAGTTCCCTCATGAGCGTCCGAATTAATCGCATAGGCGATCTCGATAGATGATTTGAGTCCTGTGAAGAGCAGCGAAGCACTCTGTTCCGGTTTTTCGTTATCGAACATGAACTTTGAGACATACGGCATTCCCGTGGATTCAGCAATCGTTAACCGTTCCTTCTGGATGCCATCTTCTCCAGCCAATATCTGGAAAGCCTCATACGCGCCCCAATTCCCGTTGAACACGATAAGACGAATTGCCGAGCCGGGATTATTTTTTGCCCAGTCTCGCACGTTCTTAAAAACATCATTGTGATTATTAGCCCATGTGCAGATAATAATGAAGTCGGCACCATCCAAAACTTCAGCCAGATTATCGCTCGCATGAATCTTCCATAATCCATCAATCACGCCTGTGGAAGATATTGCAGAGCCCTGCAACGCCGCCAGTTTCGCCGCATTACGTGTATATACCATCGGGTTATATCCGAGAGAGCTTACATGCAAAGCCGCCGCGATGCCGGTGTTTCCAGCAGACAGAATAGCGATTTTCCCCATAACACCACCAACCACAAAATGAATTTTTAAAAGACATAAATCTGCCGTACGGGGAAACCGTACGGCAGAGGCTTCAATCGTCAATCACTTCCAATAGATAACGCTATCGACCTTGTCTGCGCCCGGTAGTTTAAAGACGTCTTCGCCATACCACTTCTCGGACAGCTTGGACAAAGTGCCATTATTGCGGAAATCATCGAGAACCTTGTCCACATCCTTGCGGAGCTTCGCAGTGCTATCGCCCTTATGATACAGGAACACCGTTGGGAACAATCCGATGGAATCCGTCGTAGTCAGATCAAGGCCGAGTTCATCTTTAATGCTTTGGAAAGACGTGTAAGGGTAAATCGCCGCGTCATATTTGCCAGCACCGACGGCTTTAAGCACATCAGCGACCGTGGCGGATTTTCTGTAGCACCTTCGAACTCAATTTTGTTGTTAGGATGCTTTTCATTGTATTGATTAATAAGAGTGTAGCGTGCATCATCCGTCGGAATCGGTGCAAGTTTCTTACCGGATTTCGCAAGATCCTCCAGAGAATTAATGTTCTTCTCATCCGATCGGATAATCAGTCTGGCATCACTGAGACCCGTAAGATTTTCGGAATAATCAAAAGTCTTAAAACGCTCGGCAGTACCGTAGAAAGAGCACGTTGCCGCATCATACTCGCCACTCTGCAATCCCGTAAGCAAAGCATCCTGAGCCAGCGCGGTATACTTGAATTTGTACTGGGGCAGTTTTTCATCAATCTTCTTCAGAAGTTCGAAATCGTAGCCAGTGTAGTTATTGCCGTCAACGAATGTATACGGTTTTTCCCTGTCACACCGGCAATATTGACAACCTGAACATCTTTCGATGCTTCTGTATCATTCTTAGATGTTCCAGAGCCGCAGGCCGTCAAGGAGAAAACGGATGCCGCCGCTGCGATCACGGCTACAATACGCTTATTGATGAGGCTGTTAGACATTTATTTTCCCTTCCTCTTGGCATAACTATCCAACTGATGAGAAGCATGCTATCTGAGGAATGAACCCAAAATGCCTTTCGCGCTATCTTATCTTTAATGGAGAAACTATAAGCGTGATTTATAAACGCCAACGAGACAAACGGTCTCGGACAGATCAGACACTACCGAAGTAAATAACGCAAATACCCAATCAGCAGCCTAGAAGCAAAAGCCAAAAAGATGAATGAAAGCAAACCCATATCCAACTTAAATCGAGGTGCGAGCGGATTCCCAGACTGGCACGGCGGCTCCAATGACAGACAACAGAAATAGCAGCGGAACAGGTTTCTCATGAGTGTGAAGCCCAATCGGAATTCCAGGGACTTTGATGAGAAATGTATGGAGCCGAGGCGGATGATTCAATGACGGCAAGGAGAGACTGTTTGGGGAGTATCGACATGAATGACGGTATCGTGCGTCGTCCACGGTACAGGGGATGGACCCGTGATCGCTACGACTGCAGTCGGGCTTCTCCATTCCATTCCCATGAGAGGGCGCACGCCCCAAAGACGTGCGCCCTCTCATGGGAATGGAATGGAGAATGAAATCAACGGTCTTCTATCTGGACATGACCCCCGTTCTCGCAATTGACCCCAGCCAGTCCAGGGATGGCTTCGGATGACGTTCGAAGGTGTCCTTGTCCCAAGAAGCCAGACCGAACGTCGGAGCGAACGACCCCCACTCGTAGTTGTCGAGCAACGACCAGTGGAGGTATCCCCTCACGTCGATGCCGTCGTCCATCGCGTCGCGCATGCCGGCTATGGCGTCGAAGGTGTAGTCGATCCTCCGGCGGTCGTCCGCGGTGGCGATGCCGTTTTCGGTGACGATTATCGGCGTGTGCCCGGCGACGTCCCATGTGTGCCGGATGGCGATGCCCAACGCCGGCGGGAAATACTCCCAGCCGGTGAGGGTGCGTTCCGCGTCCTCGGGGACCGGCACTGGCCCTTCCTTGCCGATAAAGGTCCTCAGATAGGCCTGCACGCCGATGAAGTCGTCCCCGGCCGCGGCTTCGGTGAAGTAGTCCTCGCGCGGATACTGGTATTCCTCCATCTCCTGTTCGCATCCCGGCATGGCATGGAACGCCTGGCAGGCGATGGTCCATCCGGACTTGATCCGAGGGTTCCCGGACAGTATTTCCCGAGCCTTCCTGTGCGCCTCGACGAGTGTAACGGAGATGTCCGGATCGGGTGCGGGTAGCGATGCGGCCACGAAATCGCTGCCTTCGGTCCCGCCACGGGTCAGCGCGACCATGTTCGGCTCGTTGATGGTGCATACCCAGGTGACGTCGTGGAGTATCGTCATCACGTACCGCACGTACCTAGCGAAGTAGTCGACGGCATCGGCGTTGAGCCATCCGCCCTTGGCCGCAAGCCACTGCGGCAGTGTCATGTGGTTCAGCGTGACCATGGGCTCGACGCCGTTCTGATGGCACACGTCGATCATATGGCGGTAGTGCAGCAGCTGCGCTTTGGAGAAGCATCCCTCCGCAGGCTCGATGCGGGCCCATTCGATGGAGAAGCGGTACATGCGCAATCCGGCGTCGGCGAGCATTCTGATGTCCTCGCCGTAGCGATGGTAGCTGTCGGCCGCGTCTCCAGACGGTTCGTTGAGGTCCGTGCGTTCGGCATGCTCCCTGGCCCACCAGTCGCTCGCGACGTTGTTCCCCTCGATCTGATGCGCGGCTGTGGACGCGCCCCAAATGAATTCCGGCGGAAACTCGTATTGTTCTTTCATGACATGTCTTTCTATTTGATGCCCGTTCCGGCGACACCTTGGATGAAGTAGCGCTGCAGGAATACGAACAGAAGGAGGATTGGGGTGACCACCAATACTGCTCCGGCGAGCAGGACGCTGTAGTTCGTGGCGTTCTGGCCGGTAGAGTAGAGGGACAGAGCTACAGGCAGCGTGTACTTCTCCTCGGTCTGGGCCGCGACCAACGGCCACAGGAAGTTGTTCCAGGAGGACAGGAACGTGAGGATGGACAGCGTCGCCAGCGGCGGCCCGCACTGGGGCAGGACAATCTGGAAGAATATGCGCAGCTCGCCGGCGCCGTCGACCCTCGCGGCCTCCATCAGCGCGTCGGGGATTCCGGAGATGAACTGTCTCATCAGGAAGACTCCGATGGGCTGACACAGGAACGGCAGGATGAGCGCCGCATAGGAGTTCGCGAGTCCCATGTTCGAGATCATCACGAACAAAGGGACGAACGTGGCCACGCTCGGAACCATGAGCGTCACCATGACGGCGCCGAACAGAATGTTCTTGCCAGCGAAGTCCATCTTCGCCAAGGCGTATCCGACCATGGAGCAGAACACCATGTTCCCGAGGACGGTGATCACGGCGACGACTATGCTGTTGGTGAAGTAGGTGCCGAAGTTCAGTTCCCCGAACCATTTGGCGAAGTTCGCGAGCGAGGCGTGCTCGGGCAGGAGCTTCGGCGGTTTGGCGAGGATCTCTCTCTGGGTCTTCAACGAGCCCAACGCCATCCATAGGAATGGGAAGATCCAGAAGACTCCGATCACCGCGAGGGCGCAGTAGGAGAGGCCACGTCCTTTGACGAATCGGCGCCAGATCGGCTGCTTGTTGCTTTGCGGCTTCGATGCCGCGACTGTCGTGGCTGTCATCTCAATCCTCCTTAAGAATGCGGAACTGGAGCACGCTGACCAGCGCGATGATGATGAACAGCGCCCAGCTGGCTGCGGAGGCGATGCCGTACTGTCCGAAACCGAACTTCTGGTACACGTAGTACGCGGCGGAGAGCGTCGAATCGAGCGGTCCTCCCTGGGTCATCACGAAGGATTCCTCGAAGAACTGCAGGTAGGCGACGGAAAGAAGCACGGCACCCAGCAGCAGCGTGGGCTTGAGCAGCGGGAGTGTGATGCTACGAAAGGTGCGCCATTTGCCTGCGCCGTCGATGGCCGCAGCCTCCTTCAATTCCTCGGGGATGGCCTGCAGGCCGGCGAGAAAAATGATCATCAGCGTTCCCATGTTGCGCCAGATGGTCATGGCCATCAGCGCGGGCAGGGCGTAGTGGATGTCGTGCAGCCAGTCTGGCCCGGCGATACCAAAGACGGCCAAGAGCGAGTTGAGCAAGCCGTCCTTCTGGAGGATGTACCTCCACACGACGGAGACCGCGACCACGCTGGCGACAACCGGCGCGTAGAACACGGCCCTGAAGAACGCGTTGAGGTGCCTGGATCCTTTGTTGAGGGCCACCGCGAATGCGAGGGCGATCGCCATGGTGATCGGCAGGCCGACAAGCACGAAGATTCCGGTGACGCCCAACGCGTGCAGGAAACGGTGGTCGTGGAACAGGGCGATGTACTGGTCCAGTCCGACGAAGTTGACGTTGAACGGGGTGCGAAGGTCCTTGGAGGTGATGTCGGTGAAGGACATCGCCATCGAGGACAGGAGGGGAATCAGCATGAATACGCAGAACACGACTGCGAAAGGCAAGGCAAATCCCCATGCGAGAATCGTACGGCGGCGGCGGAGGACGTTGCCCGAGCCCTCCGTCTTCGTCTTTCTTGTCCCGAGGCTCATGGGATCAGTTTCCCGTTCCGATGGAGTCGGCTTCGGACTGCAGATTCTTCAGGCCCTCGTCAACGGAGACCTGTCCCTTGTTTATCTGCTCGAGGATGCGGTCGGCAACGGAGGACACCTGCGCCCAGGTGGACAGCGCCGGCGGAGCCATGGTGTTCTTCAGCTGGTCGCCGAACGCCGCAAGCTTGTCGTTGCCGGAGAGCGCGTCCTCATCCCATGCCTTCTGAGAGGCGGGCAGGTCGGAGGACTTCTTGTACCATTCGGCCTGCACCTCGGGCTTGCTTGCCCACTGAATGAACTTCCATGCGGACTGCTTGTTCTTGGAGTCCTTGAACGTCACGAGGTTGCAGCCTCCGACGAAGGACGTGGCGGGACCCGAGGATTCGTTCATCGACGGCAGAATCACGGTGGCGTACTTGGATTCGAAGCCGTCGCCGCCCAATTCGTTGATCTGGCTGACGGCGGTCGGCCCCTGCAGCATCATCGGTGTGCTGCCGGATACGAAATTCGCTATGTCGGCGCCGGAACTCACGTCGGCATTGACATCCACTATGCCGTCCCTGTAGAGGCTAGTGGTAAAGTTCAGTCCCTTCTTTATACCGTTATCGTCGAAAGTCCATTTCGTCTGTTCCTCATTAGTCAAGGACGCCCCTGCCGAGTAGGAGAACGGCAGAGTCCCAAGGAACGCATCAGTGCCAGATGAATTGAGGCTCATGCCATATTTGACCCCGTCGACCTTCTGCATGTCCTTGGCCATCCGCTTAAGCTCATTCCAAGTCTTCGGAGCTTTGTTCCAACCAGCCATCCCGGCGATGTCGGTACGGTAGTACAGCACTCGGGTGTCGATGTACCAAGGCACGCCGAGCTGTTTCCCGTCGACCTGGCCAGTAGCCCTAGACCCGTCGGAGAAGTCGGACATGTCGAGGTTGTCAGGCACGGTGGAAAACGAGTTGGAGAAATCGGCCATCCAGGTGGTGCCCATCTGCGCAAGGTCGGGACCGTTGCCCGCAGCGATGGCGGTCTGGAGTTTATCGTGCGCTGAGGACCATGGAATCGCGGTGACCTTGATCTTGACGTCAGGGTTCTCCTTCTCGAATCCCTTAACGAAATCATCCAGCAGATCACCCTCGTTGCCCATGGCCCAGATAGTCAGGTCGCCGGTGGCCTTGCTTGAATTGATGGTCTTGACCGCATCGGAATCGGAATCTGCGCCGCTTTCGGATCGCCCACACGAGGACATGCCGATAACCATGACCGCACTTACGACCGTCGCGACAGACGCCTTAAAAAATGATTTCATCATTGAAACTCCTTATAAATATAAGTATCAGTCTAACCGCTTAGATTGATACTTATATTTAAGCGCATAGATTGTTTTCAGTCAAGAAGACACACCAATAATGCTCCGAACTTCTGAGTTTTATTCCATCAGCCGCATCCACAGCTGCCACGCACGATGAGGCGAACAGGCAATATTAGTTTTTCCGGTTTTTCCCAGGGCTTCCCATTCCTGGAAAGCAGCATCCGCACGGCCCTGCGTCCCAGCTCCTCCATAGGCTGACGGATGGTCGTTAGGCGTGGAGTCATCAGCCTACCCGCTAAAATGCCGTCAAAGCCGGTGACAATGACGTCTTCAGGGACACGGATTCCAGAATCCACGAGCAGTCTAATCACGCCAAAAGCCGTCTGATCAGTGCCGCACACCAAGGCCTGCGGCAAGCGATTAGATTCTATCGCCTCACACAAACTAACCAAATATTCATCAGACGTGGCGAAAGAGTCATCCAACAGAGCCCCTCTGGAGTCCAGCCCGCGTTCCTCGAGGTATTTTTTAAACGCGTCATAACGCGAGACGACGTCATCAGTGACGGTACCGCTCACGCACGCTCCACCATTGACGCCACCGACGAATGCCATATCGTTGATATGGTGAACTTCGACAAGATGGTCAACAATCTGTCTTATGCCCGATGCGTTATCGCATTGCAGGTATGCGGCAGGCAGTTTTTCATCGCCCACACCCACCATTACAAGCGGAATGGTCTTCGCCAACATGGAAAGAGGGAGCGTATCGTTATATCCGCTTGGCATCAGCGCCAGTCCATCAACGCAACCGGCGATATCCGTTACAGATCTGTGATCATCCTTTTTCGAGGCGGCACCCATGAGCATGCCCTTCCCGCTCTTCCAGCATTCGAGTTCGAAGCCGCGGAGCACCTCGTCGACGTACAAGGGATATGCGAGGACATCTGGTTCGTCATCGTCCACAGACGCGTTGACCGTCGCAGAGGATGCGTCGGGTCGGTCTTCCTCGAGGTCGCTGCCCTGGGGCCTCTCCAACAGCATGTCGAACGCGTACATGCCCAACGTGCCGGTTCTGCCTCTGGCGAGGCCGCGCGCATTGCCGCTGGGAACGTACCCAAGCTCCTCTGAAATCCTGAGAATTCTGGCCTTGGTATCATCCTTTACTTTGTCGGGATGCCTGAAGGCGAAAGACACCGTTGCGGTAGACACCCCAGCCTTTTCCGCAATATCATACACTGTAACTCTTGCCATAAGATCAGTCTAAGCGCTTTGACACATGAGACACACGCGGACTGAAGTCCAAAAAGCTTCCTCTGACCGTCCGCCCGGCACCCCGGGCAACGTGCTCCGGCCGGCAGGCCGGCAAAGCAAAACAAACAAAATGGGGGTTCCCGGAGCGTCACGCCCGACGGAACCCCCAAGGGAAATACGAAAGGGACCTTCCGGGAACCCCGATGGGGCTCGACCAGAAGGTCCATAAGTTGAATGCG
>NZ_JAHOMM010000013.1:0-16839 GCF_019131435.1 Bifidobacterium sp. MSK.13.1
TGGGGCCAGGGCAAGGGCAAGACCTGGACCCGCGCCGGCGGCGTCAAGCTCGCCAGGTACGGCAACGCGTACACCGGCACCACGAAGGTCGGCAAGGGCAACGCCATCACATTCCGTCTGATCAAGGTCGACGCCAACGGCAAGACCACGTGGGACTCGGCCAAGGACCGCAAGTCCAAGGCCGACAAGACCAAGGCGCTCGGCGTCTCCTGGACCTCCGGCAAGGTGAACGAGGACGGCACGATCCCGGACGACTCCGCCATCAGCATCTCCGGCAAGGGCGTCGCGGACGGCAAACTGTCCATCCAGAAAGGCAACCTCGCCGAGCTCTACGTGATCGGCACCCAGGACGCCACCCCGTCCGACGCTGTCTGGTGGAGTGACGGGGCCGCCGTGGCGGTCTCCGGCACCGGCACCGTCTACGGCGTCCAGACCGGCACCGCCAAGGTGAACGTGAAGGTCGGCAACCAAACCGCCACCATCACCATCACCATCAAGTAAACGGCAACCGCCGATATCCATAAAACATTTGAGCCTTGGAATTCAATATCACTCCAAGGCTCAAATCATATTCAAACGCTTCTATACGCATGAAAATACACACATCAAAATCAGCGGATTTAGCATAATCAGCTCAAAGCGTCGTGCAGATATCGCTTTGAGCGGCTGCGCATGATATCCAGTGCAATATCGGCATTGCAGAAATCGATGGTTTGTGAGGTATCAGTACAATCAACTTCGGAAAAATCAGTGATGATTCTGTCGGCGAATTGCACTTCCTGCAGGATTTGACCGCGTCTGGTGCCGAGTTCATGCTCTTTGGTACCTTCCGTATACACCCAGAACGGTTTATGGAAGTTGATGGAGAACAGCGTGCCATGATAGGAGTCCGTAACTACACCCTCCGCATATTTCACCAGCGAGAGGAATTCTTCCGGCCCTGCCTCGAGCACATTGACAAGCTCATCGCATTTCGGCACATTGCCCGCCTGCGGCGTCAGCACTGCGACAGGCAGGCCGACTCGACGAGACAGTTCACGCAGTTGCCTGAATACGCCGACAGCACGCTTGGGACGCAGCAGCGAATAAAACAGCAGATACTGTTCGGGCACGTGTTGCGACTTACGCAACGGTATGCGTTCCTCCCATTCGCCCGCGTTGAGCAACAGCGTCGGATCGCATACGTGTTCCACATATTTGCCGCTTACCTGCCGCAGTTTGCCGCATGCGGAACGTTCCCTCGCCGAAAGCGCGCTGAATTCCGCCAACGCCGGTCCGATGCGCCGCAGCTCATCGTCGGTCATGGTGGCCGGCGACGAAGCATACGAGATTTTCCTGCAGTTCGCCCATTTCAGCAGGTACGGGTCCATGTACTTCCAGTCGACGCGTTCCAGCTCGTTGGAATGCTTGTTGATGATCTGGTCGCTGCCGCTCACGGCCACGTCGAATGCGTCAGCCAGCGAATTCAGCTCTTCCGGCTCCTGATAGCGTCGTTGGCCCACATGTATGTTCGTGCTGATGAACCGCTCGAAATTGCGCATGCGCTTCTTGCGCAGTCCCGCAACCGGCAGCATGGTTAAATCCGCGAGGGACGATTTGAGGCCCAGCCCACGCCAATATAAGCGTTCATAGTAGCGTTCGCCCTCAAGCGGCCGGTAGTCGATGACGGTAACGTCATGCCCCATGTCCGTGATGGTTGATTGCGTGGCATACGCCTGCAATACCGAACCATAATTATAGGCAGCATGATACGTGATTAGACCGATAATATTATGCTTCTCGTCCATATTTCCTCGTCGTTCAAGTAGTTATTTCTTTGTTTTCTCGCTATTGCAGAAGCACTCCGCTTTCTCATTGTTTTCCACTGAATTGCTTATGACGCACCCATGCGATCGCAGCGCTCACGTAATACCATCGATATTTCATCGAAAGCAACGCGATTTGTCGGGTCACAGGAAAACGACCTCCCCGATATCGATCAAGCGGCTGCCGAAAAACCGGCATGTTCACTACTTTTCCATAGTGATTCTTTCGTTCATGACGGTTCCATGGCGCTTCGGGATTGAACAGATCATTGATCATAATGATCGTCAGATGAAATAATGTGTAATCATCGAGCGTTCCATCAGATATTTCCCGAAATTGACGAATGGTATCGCGCATTGTTTCGATCGCAGATATTGTTCGCCGCACATAATCGTTGGAGAACGACCGCACCGCCGAATCCGCATTGCGGCGGTATTCGTACACCATTTCATCCACATAGCCGATTCGATTCGCCGCCGCGACCGCACGGAACGCATATTCGGCGTCCTCTCCCAAACTCAAGGTTTCGTTGAATCCGTCGATCCCTTTGATCAGCGGCATGCTGTACAGCTTGCCCCAAACAAGCGCGATACCTCGCTGCGGTCGGAGCATATCCTCGCATAGGTCAAGACGCCTGCGTCCCTCGAACACCATGTCAGTTTCAGCATAATGGTGTTCTTCCACACTTGGAGACCCCTCGCCTTTGCCGCCCATAATGACGGCACCAGCGGCGTCGGGAACACCGTTCGCATCGGCATCGGCACCTGCAAGCACGTTGCGGTACGCCCCCATCACCACATCGCAGCGGTATCGCACCGCAAACGCAAGCATGCCGTCGACGGCATGCTCGGCGAGCGCATCATCCGCATCGAGGAACATCGCCCACTGCCCCGTGGCCGCGCGCAATCCCGCGTTGCGAGCCGCGGAGACTCCGGCATGGGCGATCGTTTCCGTACGAATGCTGACCAATGGCGAATTCCAATTCGAGATCGGTGCCGTTTCGAATGCCGGCTCACCATCGAATACAATCACCGCTTCGATACGGAAGCCACTGCCCTGCTGCCGTTGCAGACTGTTCACGCAATCATGCAACGTTTGCAACGTGGCACGGTAGACGGGAATGATCACACTGATGGTATGGCTCATCGTCAGTTCAGCTCCCGTGTGATCGCCGAAGCATCATACCGGAACGATACCGGCGATTCGATGCTTTCCGGGAAGTTGCCGATCGCCACGAACGCAATCAGCGTTTCGTAGTCGGGCACGCCCAACAGCTTGCGGATCTCATGCTCCTGCTTCTCACGCATCATGGTGTTGAGAGGGCAGGCGGCCAGCGACTCGCATTCCAATGCGGTCAGGAACGCCATGGCAAACAGGCCTCCGTCGATATACGGCTCGTTGCGTTCCTCAACGCTTACGAAACTGCGCACGTCCACGCTGATCAACGCCAGCACCGGAGGCGCATCGTACCCACGCCACCCGCCCTGCAACGCCAATGCCTGTTCGATGAATTTCGGATTGCTGATCAGCAGCACGCGATATGCCTGCCTATTGCATACCGATGGCGTTTTCATCGACATGCTTACGGCCTTACGCACCGTTCCCATATCAACAGGGGTTTCGGCATACTCGCGTACGCTGGAACGCCCTGCGAACAATGCTGCATAGTCGAGCGATGCGTTGTCGCGTTTGTCTGCGGCACGCACGGTTTTCACGCCCGCATTGCCCGCAACGTCGGCTTTTTCGGCTTGTTCGACGCTTTCGATATCCACCGAGGCCACTTCGTCGGCAAACCATACGCCCACAAACTCAGGAATCGGCTTCTCCAACGCCCGATGCTTGCGCACGTATGCACGAACCACCTGCCGTGCCGCGATATACGTCACATCGTCAACCGGATAGTCGCGTTCCCGCCATTCATCCATCACGGAACGCAACTCCCCGAACGCGGATCTGCCGAATCCCGCACGGAACCGTCTATGCGACAATCCTTTTTCAATACGATGAATGTAATACACCATAGTGCCGCGCAATTGCTCGGATTGTCCCACATTCCATTGCCCCGCGCAGAATCTCAGGAACCGTTTGCGCTGCCCCGCATAGTACGAAGCCAATGTCATGTTCGCTTTGCATCCTTGCAATACGCGCCAGACGCGATGCGGAACGATGGTTTTGATTCGCTGCTTCACGCCCATGATCTCACCTTTCCTTGTTTTCTCGACGCAACGACGGCAATACCGCCTGCACCTTGGCCATGACTTCCCTTGTAAACCAGCCTTCACGCAGCTTCTGACCCAATTGCGAAGCCCGTCGTACCATTCGCGCATACTCGCTTTGCGTCATGCCGTATTCCACGGCCATGGCCTCTTGCAACGATTCGACGGCAACGCCCACTCCCTGTTCGACTACGAATGGTGCGAGCGCCGCCTTGTTCCATATGATCACCGGCTTGTCGGCTGCAAGATACAGCGACAGCTTATGCGGATTGTTGACGGTCAGATATTTGCCGTAATAGCCGCCGCAGGTGTCGAGACTGTCGCCGTCCCAGATCAGACCGAATCGTCCTTCCAGTTTGTCTGGCAGTTCATCGGGTGCGACGATTCCGCGGTACCACGCCGTTTTGCCGTTCCGCCGGTCATATTTCGGCCCGTACAGATTGATGTCGGCTTTGGGGAATCGCTCGGCCAGCCGATACACGTATTCGGCTTTGCCATGGCTGAGATTTCCCGCGATATCGATGCCGTGACGCTGTTCCACGGGCACAGGATTCGCTTGCGGCAGCAGGTAATCAAAAATGCCGATCTCCACGATCGGCACGGTCGCGCCGTACTTGCGCAACACTTCGCTCATGCGCGGATTGTGGCTGATGAGCAGATCCGCTTCGGTCACCCATTGTTTGTCGAAATCGGTGTAGGAGTAGCCGCGTAGCGTTTCCAAATCATGAATCAGGAAAACAAACAACGCTCCGCGCGCTTTCATCCTACGCACGGAAGGCAAGGCGTACAGCGACACCTTATTGTACATGATGAGCGGAAATTGCACCAACACCACGTCCCCGCAGCGAACGGTTCGTTCCAGCCGATGCCAATCGGCAAGCGTACGCCCAACGCACACCAGCTTGTCGAAATACCCTTTGTTCTCGCCGGGACGCACTTCGGATTCCCCAGTGTAATAGTAGGGGGAGTCGATGAAACCTACGGAGCAAAAACGGGGTTACTGAAGTTCCAACGTCGCCAATAATGCCTTGTGGTCGGAACCTTGAATCCGCTTGGTTTCCAAATTTCTGGCGTACACACCCTTGTCGTAGATGATATGGTCGATTTCAGCGATAGGGAATACCGAAGGATACGTCATATGCAATCCCTCGCCGGCACTCTCCCCCGCATCCGTAAAGCGATCGCCCAACAAATATCTGAAGCTTGCATGATCCCACGTGGAATTAAAATCCCCCATCAGCACATACGATTCCCCATTATCGTAATGCTGTAATTGCGCTATGGAATCCAAACTTTTATTCCATAATCCCTGATTGCTTGGTCGTGGAGAAAACGGATGAACCGACCCAAATCGTACTTTTCTGCCATTGAAATCAACTGTCGCGGCAGGAATACTACTGGATTCAATAGGAATGAGATCCTGCGTTGTTTCCTGCAGAGGATGCACACTATACAGTACGTTCACACCGCCATTGTCGTGCCAAGTGAGTTGCGCGGAAACGGAATACGGAAGATAATCCTCAATTCCAGCATCATGCAACCGATCTAATAATCCTGATGAAACTTCCTGCATTGCAAGAATTTCAACATGCTCGCTTTGGATTGTTCGCACGATTTGCTGCGCATCGGCACAACCTTGCTTCGTATTGAACGTCATGACACGCACTGTTGCAGAAGGTTGTATGGCACGATCATTGGTCGGAACGACATACCCCCAATGCCAAATAATCTGGATGATCACGCACAATACGCTTAACGCGACTAAAAGTTTTCGTTTGCCGACAGTGCGAAAAACTGTTGCAATAATTGCGATAATCACGGAAAGCAAGCCAAGCCAAGGCATGAGTGCGACAATCAAAGGCACGTACCGTTTGCCATCGAGACTGTTCGGCAGCATGCGCAGAAGCATCGCGAACACGATGACGGCGGATGCGAACCACAGCAACGCCGTAAGCAGTGAAGCGCGCGTTTCACGACGCGTCTCACTTCGTTGGACATCGCCAAGTCGAGTCATGCGCACTCCTCTCCCATTCCATCTTCCCGTTTCACTTCCTGTTCCGCGCAATCCGCAATCGTATGCAATCACATGTTGCAACCGATAGTCTTACGCATCGTTTTTCACAACATCTCTCACAACATCTCTTCTCGTGAACGCTACCCGCGTTCATCCCCGCATATGTTTCCCGCATGCATTGAGGGTGATGCTTTCACAAAAGTGCCACTATATGGACACTTTCCGGCATTTGGAATCGTTCTGATACGTTCATCCGATAATCTATAGGTTGCAAAACGGTGCTTAACAAAAGAGGCAATCATGAGCGAAGAAGCAATGCGAGAAGAAGTGGCGCAAGCTGTGGAAGTGGCCGCAAACAAGGCCGCCGAAGAGGAAATCAGCAAGCTGGCCGAATTCGAAAGCGCCATCGACGAAACGCTCGCCTCCGGATATTTGGACGATACGCTCACCGTCACCGACGCAGACGGCGTGGCGCAAGTGCTGCCAGTGCTCGATTCCGAGCCGATCTCACACTTGGTGGAAGGCTTGGAAGCCGTAGGCGGGAGCGCCAATGTGTTCGTGCACACCAGCGCAGGCGTGGTGGCCCTCAGCGTAGTGGAATACAAGCCCAACGAAGAGGAGTAGCCGTCGCAGCATGCACGGTCAGGCGGCACGCCTACGGTTGAGGGCGCGTTGCACGGTTTCATGCGTGGAACCGGCACCCTGGCCGCGCACGCCGAAGAACACCATCAGCACCATCACAAAGCAAATCGCAGCGCTGATGCGCAACGCCCACTGAATGCCGAACACGTTGGCAGCCGCATACACGGCTTTTGTGCCACCAAGCGCAGTCCAACGAAGAGACGTGAACGTCTCCATCAAAATCACCAACACCGGAGCGCCAATCGCGCCCGCAATCTGACGAACCGTATTCGTCACCGCGGATCCGGCGCTCACCTCTTCCGGTTCCAAACAATTCAGTGACCATGTGGTGATCGGCATCAACACGAAACCCATGCCGATCTGGCGCACAAACTGCCAAATCGACACCCACCAAATCCACGAAGTCATGGAAATCAAACTCATCATGACCGTGCCGAAACACAAGGTAATCGTGCCGATCAACGCCACCGGACGTGCGCCGAAACGGTCAAGCACCTTACCACCGAAAAACTGCGAAATGCACTGGCCCAAAGCACCCGGAAGCATCACCAGGCCGCTAATCGCAGCAGAATAGCCACGGCAATCCTGAATGTACAGGGGCATGATCACCATAATCGAACTGAACGCGAAGAACGAGAGCGCGGCCGTGATCGTGCCAACAGTAAAACTACGATTCTTCAACACGCTCAAATTCAACAGTGGCGGCTGCGCTTCAGGATTTTCAATCTGCCTGCGCGCGCCATGAATCTGGCGGAGCACAAACCAAATAATTCCCACAACGCCAATCACCATTGGCAGCCAAACCATAGGATTTACAAACGAATACGATTCAATATTCGTAAAGCCGAACATTAGCCCGCCGAAACCGAAAATAGACAGTCCAACGGAAAAAAAGTCAGCCTTCGCGGTTTTATCGTTCTCACCGAAATTATGCAATCCAAAATAGGCAAGAAGCAGCGAAATCACGCCGATAATGGTCAACGTGAGGAAAATTGAACGCCAACCGTTCAAGTCCGTCTGCACACCGCCAAGCGTCGGGCCGATCGCCGGAGCCACGCTCATCGCCATGCCAACCGTACCCATTGCGAAACCACGGCGAGACAGCGGATAAATCGAAAACACCGTGATCTGCAACACCGGCCACATCACACCCGTGCCAACCGCCTCAAGCAAACGCCCGATCAGCACCATCAAAAAAGTTGGACCAAGCCAAGCGAACAGTGAACCGATCGTGAACACAACCATGGAAACAAGCACGATTTCGCGCGTCGAAAAACGTCTCGTAAGGTATGCCGTAAGCGGCACCATCACGCCCATGACCAGCTGGAAAATCGACGTCAGCCACTGACCGGTCGTAACGGAAATACCAAAATCACTGACGATCGTCGGCAACGCGGCGCTCAACTGCAATTGCGTGAAATTACCGACGAACGTAATAAATGTAAGAATCGCAATGGAAATAAACGCCGTGCGCGTTAAATGACCGTCCTGATACGATTCCTCTCGAGTAAGCGCTCGGGACATGCTCCGCTTCGCTGACATCAATCACCTTCTCCACATTCAAACGCACAAACTATATGATAGCCCGTATGACAGAGGCATGGATATTCGCCTGCGGATTCCTGTTTTTGTCATTTCGGGGTAACGCTCCCCTATTTAGAGGTATCATGGCACACGAAAGAGGTAGGCAAGTTTTCGACGCAGGCAGCGTCGAGGGGGGGGGTGGAGGATAATGACAGTCAGGGCCATGTTCCACATCTGCATGGAGTTGTGGGGGTATTTTCATATGCCTGATTTGCGCAGGCGGAATTTTCATTGCAACCCCACACAAAACCAGACGAACTCGCATCAAAATACTCATGCAGATCGCCTGCATGCTTCTTCTTGGAACCGACGCGCTCAGCTGGTATTTTCGCGTAGATGCAGACGAAACCGCATACTATATGGTTCGCATAAGCAATTTCTCAGTATTCTGCATCAACTATATTTTCATGAGTTTCTTCGCAACCTATGTTTGGTTGACAGTGAGCAAACATCAGCATCGCAAACCAGCCGCATTGCGTGCTGTCTACGCATTATCCGTAATTGGAATTCTCTTACTTATCATCACACAATTCACTGGTCTTTTCTACTATTTCGATGACCACAATCTTTACCATCGCGGTAATTTCTATCTTCTTTCGCAGGCAATTGCGGTCTTGGGAATCGCATTATGCCTCTTCATGTTGATCTCATATCGCAAGAATCTTGATCGCATTATTTTCCTTTCCATGATGTCGTTCTTCGTGCTACCAGTATTGGCGACCATCTACCAAGCACTGGCATACAGTTTTTCATTGCAATGTTTGGCGATCGTGATTTCCACACAGATTATGTTCGTCATGGACACCGTGGAAATGAACATGCGATTCCACTCGCAACAGGCCGCCTACGAAAAAGCACGGTACGAAGCCGAACATGACGGCATGACCGGTTTGCTGAACAAGGAAGCGGGATGGAAACACATGCGCAAATATTTCGACCGCATGGATTCGCACGACGAAGCGATGCTGATGTTCGTCGACATCGACGATTTCAAAACCATCAACGACACATACGGACACACGGTCGGCGATTTCTGGATCCGCGAGGTCGCATCCCAACTTCGGCACATCTACCGGCAAGATGACATTATCTGCCGATATGGCGGTGACGAATTCTTGGCGCTTATTCGCAACACCGCCAGCGAACAGGTGCTTGAAACCACGCTGGGCATGTTCTTCCAACAGTTGGCACACACCTCGGAACAGCACGGGCAAGACGTGCATTGCAGCGTAGGCGTGTGCCGCATTGCAGCCGCTGACGGTGCCAGCCTTGGCACGGGGCGCGCCGATGGAGACGCGATCGGAAGCGTGGATTTCGGCCAATGCGTCGCACAGGCCGACTTGGCGCTGTACGAAACCAAACGATTCAACAAAGGAACGTTCACCGTCTACAACTACGACCGTTCCCAGCCAGCACCCGCAAATATCCGCGCCTAAATGAGCAGCTTCAGCTTTCCGGCAATTCCTGCGCTGGGCAACCGTGCAATACGGAAAGCATCGCCCGCTTTTCCTGCGAAGTGACAGTCAGCCCGTACTTGTCTTTCACGCCAATCTGCCGGGCCACGTAATCGCAACGGTATTCACTGTTCGTCGGCAGCCAGTATGCGGCCGAAGCGGAACCCTTCTGCTGATTCGCGGGCCCATCCACGGCCAGCAGATTGTACATGTCGTTGCCGAATTGGTACAGCTTCGCATGATCCCACGTGTTCGCGCCCGACTGCCACGCATTTTCCAACGCGACCACATGATCGATCTGCACCGCCGAAGACGTTTTCACTCCACGTACGAATTGGATGGTCTGACCGGTATACGGATCGTCAAGCGTGCCCGACGCAACCTGGCAGCTACGGCCGTTCTTATATTGCACGTCCGTCAGATCGCGCGCGAGCACGTCTTCGCGCACGTCGCAACCGTTGCCATCGTCGTCGGTTTCGCGGAATCCGAACGCATCGCGATCATATCCGGCCTTGCTGGGATTGTCGTCGACGGTAAGTTTTTCCAACGTTTCCGCAGCTGTGCCGGTTGCCGTGTACTCGCCGGTGATTTCGCCTACGGTCGGATTGACTTTCGGCAGCAGCATGCCGATAGTGACGCCGATTACCGCAACGACTACCAGCAAAATAAGAATACGTTCCAGCGGACCGTCGGCGTTGATCCAACTTTTTTTGAACCGCTTGCCGGCCCGCTGGATATCACGCACGTCGCGTTCAATATTCCGATAATTATAAGAATTACGATTATTCTTTCGAGGCATAATTATTAAAAATAATACGAAATTACGGAATTACGGAGTATCAGGCGTACGTGAATGTCATCGGATCATGTCCGGCGCGCGTCGGACCGTCAAGCGCGTCGATCGCGGCATGTTCTTCAGGGGTGAGCACGAATCCAAACAAATCGAGATTCTGCTTCTGCCGATCCGCATGCACCGACTTGGGGATGATGATCGTGCCATTTTCGATATGCCAACGCAGAATCACCTGCGCAGGGGTAACCCCATGCTCCGCTGCGATGCGCTCAATCGCACCGTTTCCGGCGTTCAAATCAGCACCGCGAGCCATCGGCGAATATGCTTCCACGGCAATGCCGTGCGCCTTGCAATAGTCCACGACCTTGCGCTGCTGCCAGGTCGGATGCAGCTCAATCTGGTTGACGGCAGGATATTCGCCGGTCTCCTCATGCAAGCGGTCGAGATGCTCGGGCAGGAAATTGCACACACCCAGCGTGCGCACGCGCCCCTCCGCGCGGAATTCCTGGAACGCCTTCCACGTTTCGCTGGAACGCCAGTCGAACGGGGTGGGCCAATGCAGCATGTACATGTCGACATAATCGAGCTGCAGCAAGCCAAGCTGGCGGTCGAACGCCTTGCGCGCGCTGTCATACCCCTGCTCGGAATCGCGCAGTTTCGTCGTAACCCACAGGTTTTTGCGCTGCTCACCTTCCGTGAATCCCGCATTGTTCAGCGCGCGACCCACGCCGGCCTCATTGTTGTACCCCGCCGCGCCGTCGATATGACGGTAGCCGGCTTCCAGCGCACTCTCCACTACGGAGGTAACGCCCTCATCGTCGATGCGCAGCACGCCCAAGCCGATTTGCGGAATCAGATTGCCGTCGTTCAATGTGACCATGGGGGTATGGAAAGTTTCCATGCGTTGTCCTTTCGAAGGCTGTGTTTCAGGCGATTATTCTCAACCGTTCTCATGCTTGTTCCAGCTTAGCCGCAGGTCGCCGCAATTCGGCCATATTTCGTGGCACATGCCTCGCATTGCGTCTTGGAACGGTTCGGACGCGCCGTTGCATGAGTCGCGCATATGCCGACAGATGATATGCGCGTACGTAACATAACCGCGCAGTCTTGTGCACTATAACATTGCTCGGATAAGAGGGCGACGAACATGAACAGTACAGACGACGCGAACGATATGGACGGCATGGGAGGCATGGTCAATGCGGGTGCGACGGATGGCGTGGAATGCTGGGAAACGGCACGGGCGAATCACGATTTCTCTTCCCGCCACGGGCACGCGCTTGCCGGCATGCTTGGACCTGCTTTTGTGGCGGCCGTCGCCTACGTGGATCCCGGCAATGTGGCGGCGAATATCACATCCGGCGCGAGGTACGGATATCTGCTGGTGTGGGTGCTGGTACTCGCCAATTGTATGAGCGTGCTCATTCAATATCAGTCCGCAAAACTTGGTATCGTCACCGGAAAAAGTCTTCCCGAAATCCTGGGAGAACGACTTGGCGACGGCGGTCGATTCATGTTTTTCATGCAAGCGGAAGTCATTGCAATAGCGACTGATCTTGCGGAAGTAATTGGCGGCGCAATCGCACTGAAATTATTATTTGGACTTCCGCTTTTTATTGGTGGTTGCATAATCGGCATTATTTCTACGGTCTTGCTTATTTTTCAAAAGAGTGCCACGCATCATATTTTTGAAAAGCTGATTATTGCATTGCTGCTGGTGATTACTTTTGGATTTATTGCAGGCCTTTTTATTGATCCACCAAATCCTGCGCAAGTTTTGCAAGGTCTTGTTCCGCATTTCAAAGGAACCGAAACGGTATTGATGGCAACTTCCATGCTGGGCGCCACGGTGATGCCGCACGCGATTTACCTGCATTCCACGCTGGTGAACGACCATTACGTGCCAGGAGAGCCCAAACCGAGCGTAAAGACCCTGCTACACGGAAGCAAAATAGACGTGTTCTGGGCATTATTACTTGCTGGATCGGTGAATCTTGCACTATTGATTCTTGCGGCGAATTCATTGCATGGCATGACCGGCACGGATACGATCGAGGGTGCGCAACAGGCCATTCAGCATGTGCTAGGTCCGGTGATCGGCACGATTTTCTCGGTCGGACTGCTGGCTTCCAGCCTGAGTTCCACGTCGGTCGGCACCTATGCAGGCGCCGAAATCATGCATGGACTGCTGCGGATCAAAGCGCCGATGTGGGCATGCCGCGTGGTGACGCTCGTACCGGCGTTGGTGGTGTTGTGGTTTGCTAAGAATCCGACGGAAGCGCTGATCATAGGGCAAGTTGTGCTGTCGATCGGCATTCCATTTGCGATTATTCCGCTGATGAAATACACTCACGATCGATCATTAATGGGCGATTATGTGGATGGTCCGGTGAAATTCGCGATCAATATGGTAGTTGTTTCGCTGATTGTCGCACTTAACGTGATTCTTGTAATTCTCACGCTCTCCGGTCGTTCCTGATGTGGGTCCCATTTCGGTGTCCGCACAGTCGACCGGCGCAGCTGCGTCCGCACAGCCGCCTCGCGCAGGAATTGCCGGAACACCGAGGTTGATTCGGGTCTGCACAAACATCGCGAGCTGCGTCGCGAAGCCAACGATACGAAATCAACGGCACAAAGGGCGATAGCGCGAAATCAACGGTACAAAGGGCGATAGCGCGAAATCAACGGTACGAAAGCCGACGGCACGAAACCAACGGCGAGCTACACGCGCGTGGTGGCGCGGGCGATCACGTGCGACTGGGTGGTGATGTAACTCGGCTCCAGCACACGCGTGCCGTCGATCCGGTCGAGAATGCGGCTGACCGCAGTCGGCGCAATCCAGTCGAGACAAGAATCCATGGTGGTCAGCGGAGGCTGGAAATAGGCGGCTTCTTCAATGTTGTCGAAACCAATCACCTGCATCTGGTCGGGAACGGAAATGCCGTTCGCAGCCAAAGTGAACAGCGCACCCAACGCAAGCTGGTCATTGAACGCCACAATACCGTCGAATGGAATCCCGGAATCAATAAGCTGCTGCGTAATGCGAGCGCCGGAACCAATCGTCCAATCCTGCCCAGTGCTCATTACCAATCGCGAATCGAATTCGATACCTCGCGCGGCGCATGCTTCGAGCACGCCGCGGAGTCGCAGTTGCGCATTGCCTTCAATGGCGTCTCGTACGGAATCAATGTGTTCCGGTTCGGTTCGAGAGCCCACCACCGCGAGCCGGGTTGCGCCATGGTCGAACAGGTATTCGGCTGCGAGTCGGGCTTCCTGAATATCGTCGGGGGTAACATGGTCGGCTTTGCCGTGTGTGGAACGCGCGCCCACGCATACGAGCGGATAGTCCACGTCCAAGTCCGCCGCTTCAAGGTTTTCGACTTCGGAGATCGACAGGATCATGCCGTCCGAGACGGTGGTGTTGAAGTTGCGCAGGAGTGATTGCGCTCCTTGTGCGGATCCTTCGGCGTAGGTGGTGACGTATACGGAGTAGCCGTAGCCGCGGGCCGCGTCGATTACGCGGTTGGCGAGCTCCGACAGGTATGGGGCGGTCAATGTTGGTACGGCGAGTGTGATGAAACCGGTTTTGCCGCGGTTGAGATTGCGCGCGGACACGTTCACGCGGTATCCGAGTCGGTCGATGACTTCCTGGACTTTTTCTCGCGTGGAGTCGGTCATACGGCCGGAATGGTTGATCACGTTGGATGCGGTTTTGAGTGAAACGCCTGCCTCTTCGGCCACGTCTCGTAGGGTGACGCGTTTTTTGTCCGGCTTCGGCTCCGGCTTTGACTCGCCCATGTTCGTCTCCGTGATTGTTGAATATGCCGGTAAAAAGTTTACCAGTTATGGCAAGCCCGCCATTCTTGAGTTTCAGAATGGCGGGCTCAGGTTGTGTGAGATTGTTGTGTTACGCAATCAATTGCGCGAAATTATGCGGAATTATGCGCGCTTTACGACGAGTACGCCGTTGCGATGCACGGTGTAGCTGCCCGTCTGTTCCTCTGCTTCCGCTTGGAACAGGTAGATTGGTTCGCCTTCGATGCCCTGCAATGCGATTTCTTTCTTGCCGCGCGGCAGATAGAAATCGAAGGTTGCGTCGGCGGACTTGCGCACGGTGTGCAGTACGTCGGAATCGGTCGGATTGGCGACATTTGCAGAATCTTCCACGATATTCTCGCGCACGAATTCCGTAAGATCGGCGACGTTGAGATCGCAGCCGACGAAGTATGTTTCGCCGGAACCGTACGGATTGCGGGTGATTGCGGCGGTGCCGCCGAGTTCCCATTCGTCGGCTTCTTCACCTTCGTAGGTGGCTAATACCTGCGCGCGTTCGCCGTCGACGTTCACATCGTTCTGCCACAGGCGGGTGACCGCACCGGAGCTCAAACGAATTTCGGACGGTTCGCCTTCGGCTTCCGCGCCGAGAATGTTGAATTCCTCGCCGCGAATACCCAGCATTTCGCGCAGCAGGCCGTCTCCGGCTCCCGGGTATCCGCCGAGCCAGGTGTGGAAGTTTTCGTCGATTAGTCCGGTTGCGTAACCGATGACCACACGGCCGCCGGCAGCTGCGAAATCGGCCAAACGCTGCGTATCTTCGGCGCTGAGCATGATCACGGTCGGCAGTACGACGGTCTTGTATGCGCTCCAATCGTATTTCAACGGCACAATGTCGGCACGGGTGCCGGCGTTGAGGAACGCACGGTACCAGTCGCGCACGTCATGCCAATGGTTGAGCTTCATGCTCGGCAGGGTTTCGGAGCGTGTGGCCCATTCGGATTCCGCGCTGAACAGGATCGCCGTATCGGACTGTTCCAGTTCGGTACCCTGCACGCCAGCGTCGCCGAGGGTTTTCAGCGCTGCGCCCAGTTCGCACACTTGGCGGAACAGTTTGGTGTCTTCGCCCGCGTGGGGCACGAGTGCGGAGTGGAAGGATTCGGCTCCGAATGCGGAGGCACGCCACTGGAAGAAGTTGATGGCGTCGGCACCCATGGCCACATGCGCAATGGAGTCACGCACGGTTTCACCCTTGCGCTTGCGTGCGTTGAGCGGCTTCCACTGCACGGCCGAAGTGGAATGTTCCATCACATACCACGGCTTGCCGAGCGCGAGGGAATCCATCAAAGCGTCGGAGCAGAACAGTTCGTCGATATGCGATTCGCCCTCATGGAAGTAATGGTCGTTCGACACGAAATCGACTTCCTCGGCCCAGTCGGCGTAGTCCATGCAGCACTGGTCGGTGGAGACCATGAAGTTCGTGGTGAACGGCTTGTCGGGGCAGATTTCGGCGATGGCGTCGCGTTCGGCCTTATAGAAGTCGAGCAGCATATCGTTGCCGAAACGCTCGAAATCAAGCTTTTGACCGGGGTTCACCATGGAGTCGGCGCCCATGAAACGCGGGATGAGCACTTCGTGGAAACCGTTCATTTCCTGACCCCAGAAGGTGGTGCCCCACGCCTTGTTGAGGTTTTCGATGGTACCGTATTTGCGTTCGCACCACAGGCGGAAGGCGTTGAGCGCGTTGTCGGAGTAATCGTAACGGTTGTTCCAGCCGTATTCGTTGCCCATATGCCATGCGGTGACGTACGGGTTGGTGCCGTAGCGTTCGGCCAGTTTGCGGCACAGGGTGAGCGCGTATTCCTTGAACACCGGGCTTGTCGGGCTCCAGGATTGGCGCGATCCCGCGTTGACGGGATGGCCGAATTTGTCTTGCGGCAGCACTTCCGGGTGCTTTTCGTACAGCCACAGCGGCGCGGTGGCGGTTGCGGAGGCCAGATCGACCGCGATGCCGGCTTTGCCGAGCTTGTCGATGATGCGGTCAAGCCAGCCGAAATCCCAACGGTTTTCTTCCGGCTGAATGCGATCCCAGCTGAAAATGGCCACGGCCACGGTATTGACACCGGCCTGTTTCATGAGGCGGACGTCTTCGTCCCACACGTCTTCCGACCACTGGTCGGGATTGTAATCACCGCCGTATGCGATGCCTTTGCCGTTGTCGGTCAGCAGTTCCGGCCATTTGAACGTGCGATGCATGGATTACTCCTTTGTGTGCGTATGGCATCCGCTATAACGCTGAGGATGCCAGCTCGACAGCTTCCCTTCGAAAGCTCTCGTAAAATCTTTTTATAAAATCTAGTATATATATTTACTAAGATATTTGAGATGGTCCCGGGGATGTCCACGATGACACCCCCGAGGTCTTATTTTTTGTTCTTTTCGGACGATTGCCGAAAAATCGGTATGCGCTTTACCGAAATTTCAGCATGCGACCGTTGCGATCATTCCTTGACGGCGCCTGCGGCAAGGCCGGACTGCCAGTACTTCTGCAGGCAC
>NZ_JAHOMM010000014.1:0-4059 GCF_019131435.1 Bifidobacterium sp. MSK.13.1
TTGTCCCCAGTTCGCTCCCTTTTTGTCCCCAGTTCGCTCCCTTTTTGTCCCCAGTTCGCTCCCTTTTTGTCCCCAGTAACATCCTCTGAGCCCAATGTTTCCAAGGGCTGCGGAGGGCCTAAAAGAATGTAAAAAGATTTTAAAAGATTTAAAAAGGGCGCACGGCGCCTTTTTTTGGACGTCAGATCAGGCCATCGGAGGGTGTTTGGGGAGTCCTGCGTTCGGGGTTGACCGGCTCGTATGAGGGTGGCTGGTATCCGCTTGGCCCGTCGTCCGCCCAGAGGTCGCTGATCTCGCCGTCCCTTCTGCCCCATTCCTCGCTCAGCGCCTCGTACACCAGGTCGTGCAGGTTCCAGTTCATGCCATCGCTGGTTCTGACGTTGTGCTCCAGGGCCTTGGCGACGGTGGCCCTGAGGTCCTCGCGGCTCGTGTAGTTGTCCATCACGTCGGTGGAGCACATGGCTTCCACCAGCGAGCCGAGCTGCACGAGGCGGGCTATGCGCTCCTTGGCCCTCTCGTCGCCTCCCTCGAAGCCCGCGGCCGACTCGGCCATCGCGCCGACCTCGATCAGGCGCTTGGTGCGGGCCCTGCGTTCGCGTTCCCTGCGCCGCGCCACGAGGTCGTTCTCGCGGGCCTTGAGCTGGGCCTGCCTATCCTGCAGGGACTTGATCTGCTCATCCAGGCTCTTCACCATCGAAACGGCTCCTTACATGGTCTGCATCATCCGTATGGTGATATGATTCTACCAGCAAGGAAATCCCTAATCAAAGATTAGGGCGCACTTACATGCAACCGGAGGTTGCATTTTCCGTAAGCGCGCCCTCCGGGGGCCACGGGCCTTGCCCTTTGGATTCCCACCCTTCCGGGGGAGCCTCCCGGCAGGCCCAGCGGGTGCTCGCCGCACCCCTGGGAACCCCTTGCCGCAGGGCCGCCGCCCCGCACCCCGCCGCCCGCGCCGATCACGAAAGGAGCCGAAGCCGATGGCGATCTACCATCTGTCCGTCTCCAACGTGAGCCGCGCGAGCGGTTCCAAGGCCACGGCCACGCTCTCGTACATCACCGGCAGGCGGGTGCATGACGAGCGGCGCGGCGAGACCTACGACTACGGGCGCAAGGAGCGCGTGCTGCGCGTCGGCACCCTGCTGCCGGAGGGCGCGCCGGCCGAGTTCGCCGACCCCGCCGTGCTGTTCAACGCGGTCGAGCTGCACGAGACCGGACGGACGGCGAGGCCGGCCAAGAAGATCGTGGTGGCCCTGCCGCGCGAGTTCACCCCCAGGCAGCGCGTGCAGGCGCTGGAGGAGTACATCCGCGAGAACCTGAACGCGGACGGCTACGCGGCCACCTACGCCATCCACGACGACGGGCGGGGCAACAACCCGCACGCGCACATCCTCGTCGCCAACCGGCAGATCGACCCGGCCACGGGCGGCTGGGCCCGGCTCAAGCAGCGCATGGAGTACGTGCTGGACGAGCGGGGCGAGCGGGTGCCGCTGATCGACCCCGAGACCGGCAGGCAGAAGACCGACAAGCGGGGCCGCAGGCAGTGGAAGCGCACGAGCGTGTCCCTGAACCCGCTCGACCGGAAGGCCAAGCTCAAGGCCCTGCGCGAATCCTGGGCGAAGACCTGCAACGCGCGGCTGGACGAGACCGCGAGAATCGACCACAGGAGCCTCGAGGACCAGGGCAGCGACCTCGAACCCACCATCCACGAGGGCTACGCGGCCAGGGCCATCGAACGGGCCGGGGGCGTCAGCGAGAGGTGCGAGGCCAACCGTGAGATCAGGCGCAGCAACGGCCTGCTGACCGCCATCCGCACCGAACTCGGCCGGATATTCGACCGCCTGGGCGAGCTGTTCGCCGCCAAGATCAGGCAGCTGCGCCAACGCCAGGCGAGGCCGGAACCGGCCAGGGAGCCGAACTGGCGCTACTTCGAGGGCGACGCGCGCCGCCAGCTCGAAGCCGACAGGGCCGACCACACGGCCGCGATCCGTGGAAAACTCATGGACGCGAGGGCCGACGTGAGGAACCGCGAGGAGTGGTGGAGGAGCCACGGCACCGAGGAGTTTGAGGCCGCCAAGCAGATCATCGACGTGGCGCGAGCCGCCTCGCGCGAGGCCAGGGACGCGAACGTCTTCAAGCGCGGCAGGCTGCTGCGGAACGCCGAACAGGTGGCCGGGGAGCAGTCCGAGAAGCTGCGCGGGGCGGTGCCATGGCTCGAAGACACCGACATCCCGGCCGACTGGGACCAGGCCAACAGGTTCCGCATGAGGGCCACCAAGGCCATCCACGACCACGACATGCAGCCGAGGACCAGGCTCGTGGCCGAACTGGAGAGGCGGCTCGAACAGGCCGAGCGGGCCGAGGGCGAGAAGCCAAGCCCCGAACAGGTGAAGGCCCTCGCACTGCGCATGGCCGAACAGCGTGAACGGGCGGCGGAGGACCCGACGCAGGACATGAACCGACCCGAGCCGTCCGGTGACGAGCCGTTGGACCTGAGCGAGCCCGAGGACTGGGGAGAGGCCAGCCCGTTCGAATCACGCCAGGCCCCCAGGACCAAGGCCGACCTGCTCAACGAGATCAGACAGCGCACGGACAGGCTCACAGGCCAGCGGGAGGCCGAACAGCGGCAGATCGACCCATGGAGCGCGCAACCGCCCCAGAGGCGCGGACACGGCCGCTAGAACAGCTTTCCGGCGTTCTGCGCATGATGTTCGCGGTTGCGAGCGTCAAACGCGCAGAAACGGCATTCCCCGGCCTCCACGGTGCCGTCGAAGTGGTCACGCGCGGCCGTCACGTCGAACAGCTCAGTGGTCGTGAACACCTCGCCGTACCCGGCGACGCTCGTCCAATGGCCCGCATCCTCCGCCTTCCTCGCCTCCACGGGCCTGGCGGCGTCTCTGAGGGACTTTCTGGCCGCGTCCGCCACCACACCCGGGGACAGCTCCACACGGGGCGCAGAGACGCCGCCAGGCACCTTCTCGGGGTCGAACTCGAACTCGAAGCCGACCAGCGAGCTGCGGCCACGGCCACCGCGTTTCGCGTACTTCTTGTGGATCCGCAGACCCAGCAGTTCTCCCAGCTCGGCTTGAATTGGCTTCAATACACGCTCGTTCAGGTCGCAGGTGCGATAGGACTTCGGCACGTCCAGCAGGCGACGGAACTCCTCAAGGCTCACCTTCCACACGCCGGTCTGTCGATACTGCTTCAGACGGCGATACGTCTCCTTCGCGTAGCTGGACTTCAAGGCCGTGAACTCGGCCAATTCGAAGCGCGTGAATTGGCTGGTCAGGTCGTTGAGCAGGAACGAGAAGCGCGGGTTGACCGCGACCAGCAGTTTCGCGGTCTTCCAATCGGTTTCGAAGCCGGAAAACAGCGTGAACTGCACCGTCCTGCTGTCATCCTGGAACCGGAACCGACAGGCGAGCAGACGATCGTTGACCTCAACGATTCGTGCCGCTAGCTCCTTGTCGGTGAGGTTCTTCTTGACGTGAGCCAACTGGCGGAGTTCCTCGAAAGTGAAAGTGACCTCATCGATTTCCTTATCGCGCACCCTTGCCGCGATGGCCATCAGCAGATCCAGGTCAAGCGCCGTGAAGCGGCGTAATGCCTGAGCGTTGAACTGGTTCGAATATTTCACGATCTCGTTTGCCATGGTTTCATCATACCATAAAAACGTCAAGATTTAAACAGGACGTCTTTATTCTTCCCAAAAAGTCGTCTTTATTCTTCCCAAAAAGTCGTCTTTATCTCCCAAAAAGTCGTCTTTAATGTCTCGATTCCCCTACTGCCAACTGCTTTCCCGGGAGTCTAAAAGAATATAAAAGTTTCTATAAAAGGGCGCAAGCGCCAAAAAAGAAAAAAATCACCTCAGATCAAGCACCAGAGGACAGCACAGAGACACCTCCATGACCGGACAAACCGAATCAGTCGAACAGCGGCTAGTCCACAAATAATTTGAGTCCCCACCTTGATCAAAAAGGAGACACATTTTAGCAACGTCCCCGGTTCGCTCCCTTTTTGTCCCCAGTTCGCTCCCTTTTTGTCCCCAGTTCGCTCCCT
>NZ_JAHOMM010000015.1:0-2062 GCF_019131435.1 Bifidobacterium sp. MSK.13.1
GGTGGTGGTTTGAGAACTCAAGAGCGTATTTGTACTACTTCTTTATAGTCAATGATTGCCAGTTCATCGTCCGCTCGTTCGCGAGTGGCCGGGAGGCCTTGAAGGACGGTGAGGTTTTCGTGCGATGCGCCTTTCCTTATAAGGCGATCGTCAATTTTCTTGTTTTTGAGAGTCACATGTTGGCTTTCTGCAAAGTTTTTTGTGGAGGGTTCGATTCTGGCTCAGGATGAACGCTGGCGGCGTGCTTAACACATGCAAGTCGAACGGGATCCATCAGGCTTTGCTTGGTGGTGAGAGTGGCGAACGGGTGAGTAATGCGTGACCGACCTGCCCCATACACCGGAATAGCTCCTGGAAACGGGTGGTAATGCCGGATGCTCCGACTCCTCGCATGGGGTGTCGGGAAAGATTTCATCGGTATGGGATGGGGTCGCGTCCTATCAGGTAGTCGGCGGGGTAACGGCCCACCGAGCCTACGACGGGTAGCCGGCCTGAGAGGGCGACCGGCCACATTGGGACTGAGATACGGCCCAGACTCCTACGGGAGGCAGCAGTGGGGAATATTGCACAATGGGCGCAAGCCTGATGCAGCGACGCCGCGTGCGGGATGACGGCCTTCGGGTTGTAAACCGCTTTTGATCGGGAGCAAGCCTTCGGGTGAGTGTACCTTTCGAATAAGCACCGGCTAACTACGTGCCAGCAGCCGCGGTAATACGTAGGGTGCAAGCGTTATCCGGAATTATTGGGCGTAAAGGGCTCGTAGGCGGTTCGTCGCGTCCGGTGTGAAAGTCCATCGCTTAACGGTGGATCTGCGCCGGGTACGGGCGGGCTGGAGTGCGGTAGGGGAGACTGGAATTCCCGGTGTAACGGTGGAATGTGTAGATATCGGGAAGAACACCAATGGCGAAGGCAGGTCTCTGGGCCGTTACTGACGCTGAGGAGCGAAAGCGTGGGGAGCGAACAGGATTAGATACCCTGGTAGTCCACGCCGTAAACGGTGGATGCTGGATGTGGGGCCCGTTCCACGGGTTCCGTGTCGGAGCTAACGCGTTAAGCATCCCGCCTGGGGAGTACGGCCGCAAGGCTAAAACTCAAAGAAATTGACGGGGGCCCGCACAAGCGGCGGAGCATGCGGATTAATTCGATGCAACGCGAAGAACCTTACCTGGGCTTGACATGTTCCCGACAGCCGTAGAGATATGGCCTCCCTTCGGGGCGGGTTCACAGGTGGTGCATGGTCGTCGTCAGCTCGTGTCGTGAGATGTTGGGTTAAGTCCCGCAACGAGCGCAACCCTCGCCCTGTGTTGCCAGCACGTCGTGGTGGGAACTCACGGGGGACCGCCGGGGTCAACTCGGAGGAAGGTGGGGATGACGTCAGATCATCATGCCCCTTACGTCCAGGGCTTCACGCATGCTACAATGGCCGGTACAACGGGATGCGACACGGCGACGTGGAGCGGATCCCTGAAAACCGGTCTCAGTTCGGATTGGAGTCTGCAACCCGACTCCATGAAGGCGGAGTCGCTAGTAATCGCGGATCAGCAACGCCGCGGTGAATGCGTTCCCGGGCCTTGTACACACCGCCCGTCAAGTCATGAAAGTGGGTAGCACCCGAAGCCGGTGGCCTAACCCTTTGTGGATGGAGCCGTCTAAGGTGAGACTCGTGATTGGGACTAAGTCGTAACAAGGTAGCCGTACCGGAAGGTGCGGCTGGATCACCTCCTTTCTACGGAGTTTTTCAGGACGCCGGTCCGGCGTCCGTCGTGTGGCCCATGCGCCGGGGATGGTTTCCGGGTTCGTGTGGGCGTGCTGGTGTGGAAGAGATCGTTGGCTTCGCGGGTCCTTGGGGCCTTGCGGGGAGTGGTGCGGATATGCTTTTGGGTTCCCGGACCGCCACCCGCGACTTGGTCGCGTGCGGTTTTCCGGATGCCCCTGGCGGGACGCCGTGGGCCTGTGGGCCTGTGGGTCGGGTCCGGTCGGGGCGCGTGGTGGTTTGAGAACTGGATAGTGGACGCGAGCAATGCAGGATTGTTGTCCTGCTTGCTTTATCGCGATTTCGCCA
>NZ_JAHOMM010000016.1:0-1920 GCF_019131435.1 Bifidobacterium sp. MSK.13.1
GGTTGGAAGTTCATGTGGCCGTTCGCGTTGGTGTTCGTGTTCGTGTTCGTGATCCCGATCCTGTACGCGATCTACATCAGCTTCTTCCAGAAGCAGATGATCGGCGGCACGAAGTTCGTGGGAATCAGCAACTACATTCGTCTGTTCCACGACCAGCAGTTCTGGAGCTCGGTCGGCAGGGTCGCGCTGTTCACCTGCGTGCAGGTGCCAATCATGCTGTTCCTGTCGGCGGCGATGGCCCTGGCGTTGGATTCCATGAAGCTGCACGGCGCGAAGTTCTTCCGCATCTCCACGTTCCTGCCGTACGCGGTGCCGGCCGTGGTGTCGACTTTGGTGTGGGGCTTCATGTACGGTGCGAAGTACGGTCTGGTCGGCTCCCTGAACGACTGGCTGGGCACGAACCTCGACGTGCTGAGCCCGAACGTGCTGCTCGCCGCGATCGGCAACATCGTGACGTGGGAGTTCACGGGCTACAACATGCTGATCTTCTACAGCTCGCTGTCCACGATCCCGCATTCGCTGTACGAGGCCGCATCGATCGACGGGGCGTCCGAGTGGCAGATCGTCAAGTCCATCAAGCTGCCGGAACTGAAGGGCTCGCTCGCGATCACGGTGATCTTCTCGATCATCGGCTCGTTCCAGCTGTTCAACGAGCCGAGCATCCTGCAGAACATGGTGCCGGGCAACGCGATCACCACGTACTACACGCCGAACATGTACGCGTACAACCTGAGCTTCGCGGGCAACCAGTCGAACTACGCCGCCGCCCTGGCGATCACGATGGCCGTGATCACGATGGCGATCGCGTACGCGGTGCAGCTCAACAGCATGAAGGAGCAGATGAAGTAGCGCCCGGTGGCGCGAACCATCCGCATATAGGGGAAGAAACGCTAAGGAGCATCGAAAATGAGTGACGCAACAATCGCCGCGGGCACGGAGCAGAGGCTCACCGCTCAGGAGCTCAAAGCCCAGGAGAAGGCCGCGAAAAAGGCCGAGAAGGAACGCCTCAAGAGGGTCGCGCGCGACGAGAAGGCCGAGCGCAAGAGGGCCGCGAAGTCCGGCTTCGCGAACGTGGCGAACCCGCGCAGGAGCACGCTGCTGACCATCGTGTGCGCGCTGTTCGCGGTGTACTGCCTGTTCCCGTTCGTGTACCTGCTGATCAACGCCACGAAGACGCAGGCGGACTTCACGTCCACGTTCGGTCTGGGCTTCGGCCGCACGTTCGCTTTGTGGGACAACATCAAGACCGTGTTCACCTACCAGGACGGCATCTTCGGACGCTGGTTCCTGAACACGATCCTGTACGTGGTCGTGGGCGCCGGCGGCGCGACCCTGCTCGCCATCATGGGCGGGTACGGCCTGGCGAAGTTCCGTTTCCCGGGACGCAAGGCCGTGTTCGCGGTGATCATCGGCGCCATCTCGGTGCCGGGCATCGCCCTGGCCGTGCCGCAGTTCCTGCTGTTCGCCAAGCTGAACCTGACGAACACGCCGTGGGCCATGATCATCCCGAGCCTGGTGTCGACGTTCGGCCTGTACCTGATGTGGATCTTCTCCGACCAGGCCGTGCCGACCGAGCTGCTCGAAGCCGCCCGCGTGGACGGCGCCGGCGAGTTCCGCACGTTCTTCCAGGTATCCCTGCCGCTGCTCGCCCCGGGGATCGTGACGACGGCCCTGTTCACGATCGTGGCGACGTGGAACAACTACTTCCTGCCGTTGATCATGCTGAAGGATTCGAACTGGTATCCGCTGACGATCGGTCTGAACCAGTGGAAGGACCAGGCGAGCACCGCGGGCGGCCAGGCGATCCAGAACCTGGTGGTCACGGGTTCGTTGATCACGATCGTCCCGTTGGTCATCGCGTTCCTGTGCCTGCAGAAGTACTGGCAGTCCGGCCTTGCCGCAGGCGCCGTCAAGGAATGA
>NZ_JAHOMM010000017.1:0-1798 GCF_019131435.1 Bifidobacterium sp. MSK.13.1
GTGGACGCGAGCAATGCAGGATTGTTGTCCTGCTTGCTTTATCGCGATTTCGCCAGGCTTCTTTTTTGGAGTCTGGTTTCGAGATCGATCGTTTTGTGATCATTTTTTACAGTGTGATGATTTGTCGTCTGGCGTTTGAAGCTATCATTAGGGTTTTTCGGGGCGTGTGCCGCCCTGAAGGGCGTATGGTGGATGCCTTGGCAGACAGTACCGATGAAGGACGTTTGAGGATGCGATAAGCCTCGGGGAGCCTCCAACATGGCTTCGATCCGAGGATTTCCGAATGGGGCAACCCGCCGGCCGTCATGGGCCGGCACGGAACCTTGTTGTTCCGGGGGTACGCAGGGAAGTGAAACATCTCAGTACCTGCAGGAAGGGATACTCCGTGAGTAGTGGCGAGCGAAAGCGGATCAGACCAAACCATGGGCGCGTGATACCCGTCGGGGGTTGCGTTCGTGGTGTTGCGGGAGCGTGTGTCCCGGTTCCGACGGACCGGGCGGGAGTCATAAAACGGCTTGCCAGGGGAACAGGCTTGAAGGCCTGGCCGCAGAGGGTGCCAGCCCCGTACCTGGAAGCTTGCCGTCTTCCGATCATGTGTCCCAAGTAGCGCGGGCCTCGTGGAATCCCGTGTGAATCGGCCCCGACCGTGGGGTAAGTCTAAGCATACCTGTCTGACCGATAGCGTACCAGTACCGTGAGGGAAAGGTGAAAAGCACCCCGGGAGGGGAGTGAAAGAGTTCCTGAAACCGTGCGCCTACAATCCGTCGGAGCCTCCCTGGTGGGGTGACGGCGTGCCTATCGAAAAATGAGTCTGCGAGTCAGTGGTGCGTGGCGAGGCTAACCCGTGGTGGGGGAGCCGTAGCGAAGGCGAGTCTCAAAAGGCGTTTTGAGTCGCGCGCCCTGGACCCGAAGCGGGATGATCTAGCCCTGGGCAGGTTGAAGCGCGGGTAAGACCGCGTGGAGGACCGAACCCACCTGGGTTGAAAACCGGGGGGATGACCTGGGGCTAGGGGTGAAAGGCCAATCAAATTCCGTGATAGCTGGTTCTCTCCGAAATGCATTTAGGTGCAGCGTCGGTTGATTGCATCGCGGGGGTAGAGCTACTGGATGCTTGCGGGCCCGTGTCGGGTACCAATAGCAGCCAAACTCCGAATACCGTGGATGTGTATTCCGGCAGTGAGTCGGCGGGGGATAAGCTCCGTCGTCGAGAGGGAGACAGCCCAGATCGTCGTCTAAGGTCCCGAAGCGTGTGCTAAGTGGGAAAGGATGTGGAGTCGCATAGACAGCCAGGAGGTTGGCTCAGAAGCAGCCATCCTTGAAAGAGTGCGTAACAGCTCACTGGTCTAGTGGTTCCGCGCCGACAATGTAGCGGGGCTCAAGCACACCACCGAAGACGCGGCAGCGGCCTTTGCGGCCGTTGGGTAGGAGAGCGTCCCGCGTGGGGCGAAGCGGCCGGGGAACCGTGCCGTGGACCGCGCGGGAGTGAGAATGCAGACATGAGTAGCGAGAGACGGGTGAGGATCCCGTCCGCTGGATGACCAAGGGTTCCGGGGCCACGTTCGTCGTCCCCGGGTGAGTCGGGTCCTAAGGCGAGGCCGACAGGCGTAGTCGAATGGATGAACGGGTGGATATTCCCGTACCGGCGGCGTACCGTAAGAGCCGAACGGATGAGTACTAACCTCCGGTCGCGTGGCGTCGTTCCCTTCGGGGTTCGGGGCGCGTGGCCGTTGGGAGCGTAGTCCCGGTAGGCTAGCGCACAGGGGTGACACGGAATGGGAGCCGGCCGCGGAGGTGGTTT
>NZ_JAHOMM010000018.1:0-1519 GCF_019131435.1 Bifidobacterium sp. MSK.13.1
CAAGCGGGTCGGAAAGTGTGCCGCGTTCGCCCGTTAGTACCGGTCGGCTCCACCCCTCGCGGGGCTTCCACCTCCGGCCTATCGAACACGTGTTCAACATGCGGGCTTCGGACGCTCCGGGGAGCGTCAAGGAATCCTAATCTTGGAGCAGGCTTCCCGCTTAGATGCTTTCAGCGGTTATCCCTCCCGAACGTAGCCAACCGGCCATGCCGCTGGCGCGACAACCGGCATACCAGAGGTCCGTCCACCCAGGTCCTCTCGTACTATGGGCAGGCCTCCTCAGGATTCCAACGAGCGCAGAGGATAGAGACCAAACTGTCTCACGACGTTCTGAACCCAGCTCGCGTGCCGCTTTAATCGGCGAACAGCCGAACCCTTGGGACCTGCTCCAGCCCCAGGATGCGACGAGCCGACATCGAGGTGCCAAACCATCCCGTCGATATGGACTCTTGGGAATGATCAGCCTGTTATCCCCGGGGTACCTTTTATCCGTTGAGCGATGCCGCGCCCGTGCGCCGGCACCGGATCACTATCTCCGACTTTCGTCCCTGCCCGAACCGTCGTTCTCGCAGTCAAGCCCGCTTGTGCGATTACACTCGAAACCCGATTGCCAACCGGGCTGAGCGGACCTTTGAGCGCCTCCGTTACTCTTTGGGAGGCAACCGCCCCAGTTAAACTACCCGCCAGGCACTGTCCCTGAACAGGATGACTGTTCGAGGTTAGACGTCAAACGAGAACAGAGCGGTATTTCACCTTGCGGCTCCACACGGGCTGGCGCCCATGCTTCGAAGCCTCCCGCCTATGCTACACAATCCGCGCCTAACGCCAATACCAAGGTATAGTAAAGGTCCCGGGGTCTTTTCGTCCTTCTGCGCTTAACGAGCATCTTTACTCGTACTGCAATTTCGCCGAGCTCCTGGTCGAGACAGTGGGGAAGTCGTTACGCCATTCGTGCAGGTCGGAACTTACCCGACAAGGAATTTCGCTACCTTAGGATGGTTATAGTTACCACCGCCGTTTACCGGGGCTTGAATTCACCGCTTCACCCCAAAAGGGACTGACGGATCCTCTTAACCTTCCGGCACCGGGCAGGCGTCAGTGCATATACAGCGGCTTGCGCCTTCGCATGCACCTGTGTTTTTGGTAAACAGTCGCTACCCCCTGGTCTGTGCCACCCCCCAACGCTCCGAGGGCAAGCCTCTTCACGCCCGGGGGTCTCCCTTATACCGAAGGCACGGGAGTGATTTGCCGAGTTCCTTGACCAGGATTCGCTCGATCGCCTTGGTATTCTCTACCTGACCACCAGTGTCGGTTTGGGGTACGGGCGGCGACGCCCCTCGCGCCGAGGCTTTTCTCGACGGCCTGGACCACCGGATATCGCGTCCAAAGGACGCCCATCATCACACCTCACCCTATGCGTCCCACGGATTTGCCTATGGGACGGGCTGCGTGCTTGACCACGGAAAACCACCTCCGCGGCCGGCTCCCATTCCGTGTCACCCCTGTGCGCTAGCCTACC
>NZ_JAHOMM010000001.1:0-670051 GCF_019131435.1 Bifidobacterium sp. MSK.13.1
GGATCACGAACACGAACACGAACACCAACGCGAACGGCCACATGAACTTCCAACCACGCCAATCCGCCTTGTGTTTATTGACACGCACGGTTGCCGAATGCAGTGGCATATTGGCAACAACTTCCGTTGCTGACATCATTCCTCTCCTTCGAGGCAATACCATTTCACAGGGCAATTTACACCCCCGTAAAACAGCTCCTTCCAAATGTTTGCGTTACCATAATAACACCATATTCCAAAAGTGTCTACTTTTCGCACATCCTAGACCACATATTCACTTCATCGAACAAATTGCATGGTGACGAAAACAATACAGAAGTAAGCATGTAAAATTAAGCACAGTACGCATTTTCGTTCGGAAGGTAGATACACATGGCACGCAACTCAGTCTCGCTGCAAGACGTCGCTAGGGAAGCAGGGGTTTCACCGCAGACCGTTTCCCGAGTGGCTAATGGGAGCGATGCCGTACGCCCAGCGACGAAACTTAAGGTCGAGGCAGCCATGGAGCATCTCGGATACAGGCCGAATTATGCGGCACGTGCTTTGAAAAGCGGACATTTCAACAATGTTGGTGTACTGCTTTCGCATATGTCGGCCTACGGGAACTCACGTATCCTCGAAGGCATCACTACAGCGGCCGCGAATAGCGGCTATTCCATCACCATTCGCCCCTTGGATAACCTGCAGGATCAGTCACTCGCCGGCGCACTGAAACTTGTGGAAGGCCTCCCCCTCGATGGTGCAATCGTGATTATGGAACGCGATTTCACCGACTTCAACCAGTTCAAGCCATCCGACAACCTACCTGTAGTGCTTATTTGCAAGGAACCGGCAAACCACTGCCCCACCATCGATTCGGACTCGTATGGTTGCGCCACTGCAGCCGTGGACTTTTTCCTATCGAAGGGGCATAAAACTGTGTACCACATCGCAGGCCCCACCGTTTCACGCGCAGCACAGAGCCGCATCAGAGGGTGGCGCGACGCATTAGCGCAAGTCGGCATTCCCACACCACCCATGTATTATGGCGACTGGGAAGCAGATAGCGGCTACCAAGCCGGATTGGCCTTGGCTCACGAAAAGGATTGCACCGCAATTTTCGCAGGCAACGATCAAATGGCATACGGTGCCATGCTTGGCCTGAGGACAGCAGGAAAGCGCGTTCCCGAAGATGTCAGCATCATCGGTGTGGACGATTCACTCCGCGGCGTTGTGCCCCGTCTTGAACTGACCACCATACGGCTCAAGCTCAGAACTGTGGGAAAAGAGGCTTTTTCCATGATCGAGCAACAATGCAATGGCAAAAAAGTGCCTTCTGGAATCAAGAAACTTATCACCCCCGAATTCATCGACCGCGGATCCGTGGCGGAACTCGACTAATCGCAATATCTCGCAACTTTAATCAACGCAATCAATCAAATCAGCCAATACGAAAAGCGCCTCTCCAGCGTGGGTGAACCACGTGGGAGAGACGCCTTCTAGATTGAACGAAAAGCTGAAATCGGGTGAAATCAGGCTTCGATGCCGAGCTGCTGACGTTCCTTCTTGGAATACATGAACGCCGGAAGCTGACGGCCCTGCTTGAGCCAAGCATGATATTCGGCGGTTGCCGCAAACTCCACGTCGGAAGCGGAATTCAGACAGGTCTCCACGGAATCCTGGATGACGCCGATGATGAAGCCAACGCCCACCACCTGCATGGCGATGTCATTGCTGATGCCGAACAGCGAGCAGGCCATTGGAATAAGCAGCAGCGAGCCACCGGCCACACCGGAAGCGCCGCATGCGCCGAGCGCCGACACCACAGACAGCAGAATGGCGGCCGGCAACGAAATCTGAATGCCCATCGTATTGGCGGCGGCCATGGCCATGATGGTGATGGTGATGGCGGCACCGTTCATGTTGATGGTTGCGCCCAACGGAATGGACACGGAATACATGTCTTTATCAAGACCAAGCTTCTCGCACAGCTGCATGTTGACCGGAATGTTCGCAGCAGAAGAACGCGTGAAGAATGCGGTCAGGCCGGATTCCTTGAAGCAGCGGTACACCAGCGGATACGGGTTGCGATGCAGGTACAGGAAAATGACCAGCGGGCCGAACACGAGCACCATCAGCAGCATGGTGCCGACGAGCAGGAGCAGGAGGCTACCGTACTCGGTGAAGGCCGCCAAGCCGTTTTCGGAAACGCTGGTGAACACCAAGCCCATAATGCCAAACGGGGCGAGATTGATGACCCAACGAATCACCTGAGACACGCCATCGGCCACATTGGCAAGGAACGCCTTGGAGCTTTCATTGGCAATACCCTTCATGGCAAGACCGAACAGGCAAGCCCACATCAGAATGCAGATGTAGTTGCCGTCGATCATGGCCTGAATCGGATTGGCCACGATATTGGTCAGCAACGTCTGCACAACCTCGCTCAAGCCCTGCGGCACCACATCAGCGTCAGCGGCATCGCCCAACGATATGGTCTGTGGGAACATGCGAGACGTCAGCACCGCCACGACGGCGGACAGGAACGTGGTGAACAGATACAGGAAAAGCACCGTGCCGAAACGGCCGTCAAGCTTGGAATTGCCTTGAGCCAAAGCGCTTGCCACCAGCACAAACACCAGAATCGGAGCGACGGCCTTCAATGCGCTTACGAACAGGGTGCCGAATTCGCCGATCCACATCATATGCGGAACAACCAATGCCAGTGCGGTACCTGCGATAAGACCGACGATAATGCGAATAATCAGTGATACGCCGTTATATTTGTCGGCAACGCCACGAAGCGCTTTTGAAATATGGTTCATATTCTCTCTCGTTCTTTCCAGCCGGCTTGCCTTTGCCAGCCAGCACAACAAGAGCACATCCTAATCACGCTCGATAACACGAAATGTAAAGTGTCCAATTATAGGGACGCGCAACTTCAACACGCCATAGCGAAGCGAGCAAATATGAGTACAGCGATGGACAGTTTTTATATATCTTGATTCAGCGAGCAATACCTGCTGATCAGACTGTTAATCAGCTAAGCGGCACTTTCGAAACGAATGTACGAGGCTCTCCCGTCACCGGATCGTCGAAGCGTAACTCACGAGCCACTAATTCCAACGGCTGCGAGAAATCATCGTAAGAACGCTGCACAATATTCGGGTAGAAATCATCGCCCAAAATCGGCAATCCCAACGAATTCATATGCACACGCAACTGATGCGTTTTGCCGGTTTTCGGGTGCAGCACGTAATTCACATATGCCTTGCCGTCGATGCAACGTACCGTGCTCCCCCGCTCAATCAACGTTTGCGCATTGATGGTTTCCGGAATTTCGTACGCCTGAAGTCGCCCGCGATCCTTGCAAATATGCGATGCTCGGATTGCCGGAAAGGGTTGATGCCTGTCGATTCTTACGATTGTTCCATATTGCGGATGCCGATCGGGGGCAAGCGGCGCCAAACATTCATAGGTTTTGATGGTTTTGCGATTCTGGAACAGCATTTGGTAAGCGCCGCGCAATTCCGGTTTGCGCACAAATACGACGATGCCTGCGGTAAGTCGGTCCAAACGGTGCGCGGGAACAATATCAGGTTCGCCATACTGTTCCCGAAGTCGAATCAACGCGGTTTCGCGATACCACATGCCGCGCGGTGTGGTGGCGAGAAAATGCGGTTTGTCAACCACGATAATCGCACCGTTCTCGTAAAGAACCTCACATTCGAACGGAATGCGAGGTTCTTCAAGAACGTAACGATGCCTCTTCTGCTGACGCTGTTGGCGCATCGTATGAACGATTACTCCACGGTGACGGACTTGGCGAGATTACGAGGCTTGTCAACGTCATAATTCTTCAGCTTGGCCATGTCCATGGCGAATAGCTGCAGCGGCACCACGTCCACCAGCGGGCTCATCAGCGTCGGGCAGGCCGGACGCCAGAACACCACGTCCGCATAGCGTTCAACATCGGGGTCGTTCTCTTCGGCCACGGCGATAATGTACGCGCCACGGGCCTTGACCTCTTCGATACCGGAAATAACCTTGGCGTGCAGCACATTGCGGCCACGTGCCGGCGGCACAATGAACACTACCGGTTCGCCTTCGTCCACCAATGCGATCGGACCGTGCTTGAGCTCGCCGGCCGCAAAACCTTCGGTGAAGGTGTAGGCGATTTCCTTCAATTTCAACGCGCCTTCCATCGCGACCGGGTAGCCGACATGACGGCCCAGGAACAGGAAGGACTTCGCATCGACCATCTGCGCGGCAGCATCATGCACGGTCTTGGTCTGCGTATCAAGAACCCACTGGATCTTGCGAGGCATGTCTTTGAGGGAATCCAACGCCTGCGCGATCTCGTCGCGGAACATCGCGCCCTTGACCTGCGCCAAATACAAGCCAAGCACGTAGGCGGCAGTAATCTGCGCCACGAACGCCTTGGTGGAGGCGACCGCCACTTCCGGACCAGCGTGCGTGTACAGCACCGCGTCGGATTCACGCGGAATGGACGCGCCCTGCGTGTTGCAGATGGCCAGCACCTTCGAACCCTGCTCACGCGCGTGACGCAATGCCATCAGCGTGTCCATGGTTTCACCGGACTGCGAAATGGCCACCACCAACGTGCGCGGGGTGAGAATCGGATCACGATAACGGAATTCGTGGGCAAGCTCCACTTCCACCGGAATACGCACCCAATGCTCGATGGCGTATTTGGCCACCATGCCCGCGTAGGCGGCGGTACCGCAGGCGATGACAATAATCTTGTCGATCGCCTTGAAATCATGCTCGTCGATGCGAACCTCGTCAAGATTGAGATTGCCGTCCTTGCCAAGACGTCCCAACAGCGTGCGCTGCACCGCCGCCGGCCCTTCGTGGATCTCCTTGTCCATGAAGGAGTCCCAACCGCCCTTTTCGGCCGCGGAAGCATCCCAATCCACGGTATAGGTCTTCGGATCGGCCACGATGTTGCCCATGAAATCAGACACCACAACCTTATCGGCGGACACCATCACGGCCTGATCCTGGTCGATTTCCATGGCACGCTTCGTGTAGGCGACGAACGCGGCCACATCGGAACCGAGAAAATTCTCACCTTCGCCAAGACCAACCACCAGCGGCGAATCATGGCGAGCACCGACCACGATACCCGGCTGACGGCAGTCGGTGGCGAGAATCGTGAACGCGCCTTCCAGCATGCGCGCCAAGCGTCGCACGGCCTTGAACAGATCAGGCTTGCCGGTTTCCTCAACGATTTTCTCGCTGATTTTGCCTAGCAGTTTCGCCGCGACCTCCGTATCGGTTTCCGATGAGAAACGGTAACCTTCCGTCTGCAGATCAAGACGCAGCTGAGAGGCGTTTTCGATGATGCCATTATGAATGATGGCGACCTTGCCGTCACGCGAAGTATGCGGATGCGCGTTGATGTCATTCGGCACGCCGTTGGTGGCCCAACGGGTGTGGCCGATGCCCACGGTGGCCATCGGCATTGGATTGCGTTCCACGTCTTCGATTAGATTGGCGAGACGCCCCGCCTTCTTACGCACTTCCACATGATCCATGCCGGGCGCGGTCAGCGCCACACCGGCCGAATCATATCCACGGTATTCCAAACGCTGGAGGCCTTGGAGGCACACTTCCAACGGCTTGCCGCACGCGGTTTCCACATTTCCTGCATATCCTACGATTCCACACATAACACCTCAGCTTATCGGGTAATGGTGTCATTTTCGAAACGAAACCGTCTCATCGCGCTGAACCTTTGATATATGAACACAAAAATCCCCATGCTGACAGTTTTCAACATGGGGATTTTCTCAGCCATTCCCTTGATCGCAATCCTTACGACGAAGAGGTGTCTGATTCTTACGATTATGCTTGCGGCGATTTACAGCACGTGCTGCAGGAAGTCCTTGAATCGTGGTTCCTGCGGATTGTCGATGATTTCAGGACCGCCCTGTTCCACAACAACACCGCCGTCCATGAATACGATCTGATCGGCGACTTCGCGCGCGAAGCCTATTTCGTGGGTGACAACCACCATGGTCATGCCTTCTTTCGCCAAAGACAGCATGACGTTCAGCACTTCGCCCACCAATTCCGGATCGAGTGCGGAAGTCGGCTCGTCGAACAGCATGATTTCCGGCTTCATGGCAAGCGCACGGGCGATGGCCACGCGCTGCTGCTGGCCACCGGAAAGCTGTGCCGGATAGTGATCGAGGCGATCGCCCATGCCCACGCGATTCAGCTCTTCGATGGCAAGCTTGCGGGCTTCCTTTTTATCCATGTGCTTGACGTGGACTGGCGCTTCCATCACATTTTCGAGCGCCGTCATGTGCGGGAACAGGTTGAACCTCTGGAATACCATGCCCAGTTTGGAACGCTGCTCGGCCACTTCCTTGTCGTTCAGGGTCTGCAGCACCTGCTTGCCGTCCTTGTCGACGTACTTGTAGCCGATCATTTCGCCGTCGACGTCGATTTCGCCGCCGGTCAGCGTTTCCAACTGGTTGATCAAACGCAGGAACGTGGATTTTCCGGAACCGGAAGGTCCCAGAATCACCGTCACCGAGCCGGGCATAACCGTCATATCGACGCCCTTGAGCACGTGCAGGCTACCGAAAGCCTTATGCACCTGCGTGGCCTTCACTGCGGGAACAACACCGTTGGTGGTTGGTTCAGTCATTGCTCACTCCCCTCACGCGGTCATGCCCGCGAACGTTGCCTCGTTCTGCTTGGCGATATCGTCTTTCGGTTCGCCTTCGGTTTTGCCCGGCAGCGGCGGCTGCTTGCCGCGCGCGCCGGCCGGTCGCGCATCGAAGCCCTTGCCGAAATGCTTCTCCAGGCGAGACTGCAGCACCATCAGAATGGAGGTGATCACCAAATACCAGATGCAGGCCACGATCAGCAGCGGAATCGGCTTGTACAGTCGGGTTGCGATTGCGGTGGTGGCGAACTGCAGTTCCAGCGTGAACGGCACGGCGTTGACCAGCGAAGTGGTCTTCAACATGCCGATGAACTCGTTGCCGGTCGGCGGAATGATGATGCGCATGGCCTGAGGAAGCACCACACGACGCATGATCATGGAACGCTTCATGCCCAGTGCCTTGGCCGCTTCGGTCTGGCCCGGATCGACGGCTTCAAGACCCGCACGCACGATTTCAGCCAGATATGCCGCTTCGTTCAATGCGAGACCCAGCCATGCCGCGTTAAACGCGGTAATGACGGACTGCGAGTCAATGCTCCAGAATTCAATGGAAGTGAACGGAATACCCACGCCGATGCGAGGCACCAACACGGCGAACAGACCCCAGAACACCAGCTGCGTATACACAGGGGTGCCACGGAAGAACCAAATGTAGAACCAGCTCACGCCACGCAGCACCGGATTGATGGACTTGCGCATTACGGCCAGAATCACTGCCAGAATAATGGCGATGCCCATGGAGATGACCGTCAGCAGCAGCGTGTATTTGATGCCTTCGAGCACATTCTCGTTGAACAGGTACTTCCAGACCACATTCCATTCGAAACGCGGATTGGTAATCAGGCCCTGCAGCAGCATGGCGGCGAGCAGAGCGACGATGACCGCCGCCACAATCGGGCCCGTACGCTTAACCGGCAGCGCCTTGATGCGATTCGGAATATCGAGGCCGTCGCCGTCGATTTGTTTCTTCGCCATGATGCTTCAGTTCCTTCGTTGTTGATGTAAATAGTGGGGATGAAATCAGTCGAGATCGGTCGGGTTGATCTCAGCCTTGTCGAGAGCGCCGGATTCCACACCCCAATGCTTGAGGATCTTCATATACGTACCATCGTCCATCAGCTTCTGTACGGCCTTCTGCACGGCTTCAGCAAGCTGGGTGTTGCCCTTCTTGACAGCGATGCCCTGCTTGGCCACACCTTCGACGTCACCCAAGGCTTCAAGCTGTCCGTCGGTCTGGGAGATGGCATAGCCGGCGACCGGCGAATCGGCATAGAACGCATCGGCCTTACCCGTAGCCACTGCGGTGGCCGCTTCGGCCTGACGCTTGTACGACATCACTTCGGCCTTGTTATCGGCCTCGCATCCTTTGGCGATGGTGTTGGCTTCCTCTTCCTGCACGGTGCCGGTCTGCACCGCGATCTTCGCGCCACACATGTCGGAAGTGTCGAGCTTCTTCGGATTTCCCTTCTTCACGGCCCACGTGGAACCTGCACGGTAGTAGCTCACAAAATCCACGGACTGCATACGCTCTTCGGTGATGGTCATGGCGGTGATGCCCAGATCATACTTGGAGCCAATGGAAGGAATGATGGTGTCGAACATGGAAGACACGATGTTTGGCTTCAAACCAAGCGTCTTGGCGATGGCCTTGGTCATGTCGATATCATAGCCGACCGGAGTCTTGCCGTCTTCGGCATAGAATTCAGCCGGAGCGTACGAAAGCTCCATACCGGCGGAAAGCTCGCCTTCCTTCACCAAATCGCCGGACGAAACCAGCTTGGCCAGCTCGTCATCTTTTTTAATGGTGCTGACATCGTAACCGGTGGTAGCGTTCGACGAATCAGACGAATCGCCGGAATTGGACGCCTCGGAGGTGCCGCAAGCGGCAGTGGAAAACAACATCGCCGCACTCAGCGCAAGCGCCACAACGGACTTGATCTTCAAAGACATGGTACGCATATCCTTCTTCTTATCTCTTCATTGCCATACCGAAAATCTCAACGCCATTCGGTTGCAGAGAACCTCAGTATCTCAAATAGGCACGATAAGAGCGCAATGCTACATGTACGTTACATTGCGCAACCCTTACGTATCAGCCAAGAATCGCGCAATGTAGCTCCGTCGAATCACGGAAGATCCATATACGAAAACGGAAGACACGCGGATTTGACCCGCATGCCTTCCGTCATATCGGCGTCACAGTATCGCCGTGTGCGATGTCTGCCTTACGTTTGATCGTTCAGCCGAGGTCAGTCGGATTGATTTCGGCTTTGTCGATCGCTCCGTTCTCCACGCCCCAATGCTTGAGGATCTTCATATACGTACCATCATCCATGAGCTTCTGCAGTGCGGCCTGCACCGCCTTCGCGATATCAACATCGAAGCCGACCGGAGTCTTGCCATTCTCCGCAAGGAATTCGGCGGGAGCGTACGACGTGTCCATGCCGACGGTGAGCTTGCCGTCCTTGGTGACTGATTCCGGCAGCATCGCGGCTATATCGTCATCCTTCGTCACGCCGGAAACGTCATAACCGGTGGTGTTCGACGACGACTCAGAATCACTGGAAGCCGCGGAATCGGACTTTTCCGATGTGCCGCACGCACCCAACGAAACGATCATGGCGGCGCTTAGTGCAAAAACAGCGAGTTTCCTCAGATTATTGAAAGCCATCGCGGATCCTCTCTTCATTCCCAACCGTATGAATACGGCCGAACCGAAGTTCTGCAGGCACCATAGAAAACGATTACTACGGCCACGTTAATAGTACGCAAACTCTATTCGATATGCCGTTTTTCCTTACGAAAAAGCGGGTTTTGCCATATCACAATATGATCAAAACCCGCTTTGTTCCCAGCACGTCGCCAGTCATGCGATCATTGAACCGTCTGATCCGTGGACGGTTCAATCATGGAATTATTCGGCACCCGGCGTATTGATTTCCGACGTTTCGATGGCACCGTCCTCGACACCCCAATACTTAAGGATCTTCAGATACGTACCGTCGTCGATGAGCTTCTGCACGGCCTTCTGTACGGCCTCATCCATCTGGCTGTCGCCTTTTTTGATGACGATGCCTTCCGGAGCGACGCCTTCGACCTTGCCCAGCATTTCCAGCTGTCCATCGGTTTGCGCAATGGCATAGCCCGCAACCGGCGAATCGGCATAGAACACGTCGGCCTTGCCGGTGACAACGTTCGTGGTCACATCGGTCTGCAGCTTGCTGGAGATCACTTCAAGCTTATCCTTGCCGTCGGCCTCGCATTGCTTGGCTATCTTGTTCGCTTCGGTCTCCTGCATGGTGGCGGTCTGCACGGCCACCTTCTTGCCGCACAGATCGGACGTGTCGATCTTGTTCGGATTGCCCTTCTTCACGGCCCATGCCGATCCGACATCAAAATGGCTTACGAAATCAACCGCTTCCAAACGTTCCTTGGTCACGGTGAACGACGAAATGCCGATATCGTACTTGGATCCGACCGATGGAATGATCGAATCGAAATTCGCGGTTTCCGGATCCGCTTCAAGGCCGAACACCTGCGCCAAAGCCTTGGCGATATCGACATCGAAGCCGACCGGGGTCTTGCCGTCCTCCGCAAGGAATTCGGCGGGAGCGTACGACGTGTCCATGCCGATGGTGAGCTTGCCGTCCTTCGTCACATAATCGGGCAACAGTTTGGCGATGTCATCGTCTTTCTGCACCGACGAAACGTCATAACCCGTCAGTTCGCTCGATTTCGAACCGCTATCGGACGAAGCCGCATCGTCGCTTCCATCACTGGTGCCGCATGCCGCTCCAGCAAACAGCATCGCAACGCTCAGCGCACACGCGGCAACCGTCTTCAGACTTTTCTTCGCTTCCATATCCTTCTCCTATGTCTCGCTCGGTCTATTCGACCGAATCTGAACCATACACTAGAGAGGGCAAGCTACAAAAAGATTACGGCCACCGCTGTATATCAGTATGTGAAACCGGAAATTTTCCGGTTACCACTTATCGCACCTGCTTGTTGGCATATCGCATGGCACGCAAGGCCTCACGCTTGTCTTGCTCCTCGCGCAATGCCTGACGCTTGTCGAATTCCTTCTTGCCTCGTGCCAATGCGATTTCCGCCTTGACTCGACCGTCTTTGAAATACAGGCTCAGCGGAATGATGGTGAAACCCTTGGCTTGGCTTTGACGAGCCAGCTTGTCGATCTGCGCCGCGTGAAGCAACAGCTTACGCTTGCGCTTAGGGGCATGATTGTTCCACGTTCCGTTGAGATATTCGGGAATATTGGCTCCCTCAAGCCACATTTCACCGCGACGGTCGATGGTAATGAACGATTCGGCCAGCGATGCGCGGCCTTCTCGAAGCGACTTCACCTCAGTGCCGGTCAACACCAGACCGGCTTCATACTTGTCTTCAATGGCATAGTCGTGGCGTGCCTTCTTGTTTTGCGCAATCGGCTTCACGCCTTGCTCCTTGGCCATGTCGGACCTCCTTTCCGGTTCTTCAAAGAAGTGTTCTGCAACGCAACAATCGACAATATCACGGGAGCGCGCCGCCCAACGATTCAGGCGGCGCGCTCCCGCGACACAACGCTCAAGGAAAGCTCAAACGCTCCTTGATGAATCAGTGCACATACCAGAACTGGGACGCGTTGTACAGTGTGCGGTACGACACCACATATGGGCCACCAGCCGCGTTCATTTCGGAAATGGTGATGGTGTTGCCATTCACCGCTTCCACCACACCCACATGACCGTAGAAGCCATCGGCACCAGCCTGACCGGGCAGGAAGGAGATTGCCGCACCGACCTGCGGGCTATGATCCACGCGAAGACCATACGACGGTGCGGTAGCGTACCACTGGCCACCGTTACCCAAGTACGAGGGGGTTCCGATACCCATCTGTCTACGACGTTCGTACGCCCACCACGTGCACTGGCCGGCCACGTAGCCATTGCCGTAATCGCCATTGGAGGTTCCCTGACCGGAATTGTTATTGGTACTCGGCGCGGGAGCAGGCGTAGGAGTAGGCGTAGGCGTGGGCGTGGGAGCAGGCGTCACATTGTTGCCGCCACTATTGGTATTGTTGTTGCCTGGCCGGGTCTGCCCTTGATTGCCACCATTGTTTTGATTAGCTGCTGCGGCCTGCTCGGCTGCATACTGGCGGTTGAAGGAATCGACCTGTGACTGCAACATAACCGTTTGCGCCGCCTGTTTGGCCACGCTGCCGTTCAGCTGCGACTGTTGGCTCTCCAATTCGGCACGGCGGGTTTCGCCTTCTGCACGCAACTGGTCAAGCGAGTCGCGCTGGGTCTGTGCGGAAGCAGCAGCCTGCTGTGCGGAAGCGGCTTTTTCGTCAGCTGCGGTTTTCAGATTGGCGATCTGCTTCTCGATTGCAGAAAGACGCTCGCTGCGGTTCATCGACGTATTCAACGTATTCGCCGCATCACTTGCCGCATTGGCTTCGGTACGGCTCAACGCATCACGAGACTGCATGGAATTAATGAATTCCTGAGTGCTCGTGGAACCTGTCACCACGCTCATCACAGTGGATGCATCGGAACCATGCAGGTCTTCACGAGCCATCTGTGCCACGGCCGCATGCGCGTCATCATAATCCTTGCCGGTCTGTTCGATCTGCGCTTCGAGGTTTTCCTTATCTTTTTGCGCGGCCTCCAAACGGGAAGCCGCAGCATCAGCTTCACTCTGTGCCGAAGCGGCAGTAGCATTTGCCTCATCGACTGCAGCTTGAGCTGCAGGAATTTTCGTATTTGTCAATTCATCCAGCTCGACGATCTTGTCGGCCAAATCAGACTTCACACCGGAAAGCTGTGAACGCAACTGGGCTTCACGCTGAGAGCTGGCAGCCTTCTTATTCTGGGCATTCACCAGATTGCTGTATGTATTGGCTTGCGCCTGCGGAACCGCAGACGAGAACGGGGCAATCGCCATCGTGGCGCACAAAGCCCCCGTTGCAAACACCGCGACGGCCGGTTTTAGAGCTTTCTTGCTTGTCATTCGGTCACTTGCCTCCCATCATTGGTTCCATACCATAGCATCCCATGCTTAAAACGCGACACAGATAAACGTATCCAATCCGTACAAAACGGAATGTTCTCAGGCTTTCAAATACCTATGCAACGACACTGTGGATGCAATCACCGACAACAGCACCGCTCCTGCAACCAAAATCGGCGAAATCCACAATACCGTCATCTGATTCACATATGGAATCCATTTCACGGAGGCTGCAAGCCAATCAGTGATAAATACCTTCACCAATGCCGATAAAGTGACGCAGGAAAGCAAGGAACCGACCATTGATGCGATCGCCCCTTCAAGAATGAATGGCAGCCGAATGGTCCAATTCGAAGCACCCACCAAACGCATGATCTCCGTTTCGGTTCGACGTGACGCAGCAGACATGCGAATTGTGGTACCGGTCAGCATAATGGCGACGACCACCATCACCGCGGCCAATGCGGCGGTTGCAATGGTCGCACGATTCAGCACTGCGAACACCGGCTCAAAAATCTGCCGTTGATCACTGACAGTATCGACGCCCTCCTTGCCAGAAAGCACTTCGGAAACGACTTGATATTTCTCAGGATTCTTCAGTTTCAGCCACAATGAATCCTGCATATCGTCGGCAGTGAGTGTACGCCCCTGATATTCACCGTTCGGATATTGTTTGAGGAAAGTGTCGTTGTAGAAATCTTCCTTGCTTACAAAAGTGATTTGCGATACATCATCGGCAAGCTCGTTGCGAATGGTTTTCTGCAAGTCATTGATCTGAGTCTGCGTTGCCGCGGTTCCCGCGGTGCAGTTCACGGATTGGCTGGTGCCATCGGGACACATCCACACCACCACTTCAACCTTGGAATACCAATCGCCTTTGGCTTTGGTGATCTGCGCCTGAGTGAGCACCGATGCGCCGATAAACAGAAACGAGATGAATGTAACGAGCATCACTGAAAGCAACATGGGCACGTTGCGCTTGAGGCTGCTCCAGGTTTCGGAAAGAATGAAACGCAAACGCATCAGTCGTTCTCCTTGCTTTCGGACGTTTCATGCTGTTCATCGGATTGTTCGACGGATTTCGCCTCGCCACCGGCAGTCGCGGCGGGCGCTGCCGGAGGAGCCGGAGGCGCGGGCGGAGCGGGAGGCATCGGCAGTGCCGGAGGAGCGGGAACCGTTGGCTCCGCGGATTGCTCGTTTTCAGCCGCTTTGCTTGATTCCATACCTGTATCAGGCGAAGAGCCAGTCGCGTCGGCATTGGCTTCGGTCTGCGAACGTGCAGCCGAATCGGCATGCTCCTGTTCGGCAAGATCCTCAAGTTTCAGTCCCTTGCCCCAGGTCAGCGTAGTCTCCACCGGAGCGAACGCCTCGCCATAACGACCGGTGCGACCGGAATGCACGGAATTGGCGAGACGCGCGATGCCCGCATCACCATTGCCGCTGTGGATGGCCGCAGCTACGGCATCAACCGCGTTCGCCGCGGTTTCGGCTCGCGTCGCGCCTTCCACGTCCACCGCCTCATCGGAAAAATCAGACATTTCAAGCGCGCCCGGCGCACGATATTTCGAGTCGACGTCGCCGCCGTTCAACGCCTGATGCGATTTGGATTCGACTTCGGCATCCGGGAAGTACAGTGCGGAATCGTAGGATCCCTGCTGCTCGTCACGCACGATTTTGCCGGTATGCAGTTCGACCACACGCTTGCGCATGGAGTTGACGATTTCCTCGTTATGCGTTGCCATGACGATGGTGGTGCCAGTGCGGTTGATGGCGTCCAGCACTTCCATAATACCCAGCGATGTGGTCGGATCGAGATTTCCAGTAGGCTCGTCGGCCAGCAGAATCTGCGGATGGTTCACATACGCTCGCGCAATGGCCACACGCTGTGCCTCACCGCCGGAAAGCTCGTGCGGATAGCTGTTTTCCTTACCGGTGAGACCGACAGTCTGCAGCACTTTCGGCACTAACGATTTGACGGTGGAACGGCTTGTGCCAATCACTTCAAGCGCGAACGCCACATTCTCCCATACCGTTTTGTTGTTGAGGAGTTTGTAATCCTGGAAGATAAAACCGATGGAACGACGGTAATGCGGCACCTGCCTTGACGACAGGCGCCTCAAATCATTACCTGCGACGCGAATCTCGCCATCCGTGACCTCCTCCTCGCGCAGCAACAGGCTCAGCAATGTGGTTTTGCCGGAACCTGAAGCGCCCACGAGGAACACGAAATCCCCTCGATCAATGTCGAGATTGATGTCATCCAAGGCAGGCCTGGTGCCTTTCGGATACACCTTGCTCACATGTTCAAGCGAAATCAGCGCCATCGTCGTACCCCTCCACTATGTGCTGTTCTGATTACGGTAATCGTGGTTTTTAGGCGTCCGCCTCTTCGGCCGCCGCGCGACGCTGCTCATGACGCCAACGGATGCCGGCCTCAATGAACGCGTCGATATCGCCGTCGAACACGGCCTGGGTCTGCGAAGTCTCATAGCCGGTGCGCAGATCCTTGACCATCTGGTACGGATGCAGCACGTAGGAACGCATCTGGTCACCCCAGCTGGCCTTGATATCGCCGGCGAGCTCCTTCTTCTTCTTGGCTTCCTCTTCGTGGCGCAGCACCAACAGTCGGGACTGCAGCACGGCCATGGCAGCGGCACGGTTCTGGATCTGCGAGCGCTCGTCCTGCATGGTCACCACGATGCCGGTCGGAATGTGGGTGATACGCACCGCGGAATACGTGGTGTTCACGCCCTGACCGCCAGGGCCGGAGGAGCAGTAGGTGTCAACGCGGATTTCGGAATCGGGCACGTCGATGTGATCGGTCGCCTCAACGAGCGGCACCACTTCCACTGCCGCGAAGCTGGTTTGGCGACGGCCTTGGTTGTCGAACGGGGAGATACGCACCAAACGGTGGGTGCCGCCTTCCACGCTCATGCGACCATACGCATAAGGGGCATCCACCTGGAAGGTGGCGGACTTGATGCCCGCCTCTTCGGCGTAGGAGGTGTCCATGACCTTGGCCTTATACCCATTGCGCTCCGCCCAACGCAGGTACATGCGCAGCAGCATCTGAGCGAAGTCGGCGGCATCCACACCGCCCGCGCCGGAGCGGATGGTCACCACTGCGGAACGTTCGTCATATTCGCCGTCGAGCAGGGTCTGGATTTCCATGTCGGCCAGATCGTTCTGAATGCTTTCGACTTCGGACTGCGCTTCCGCCAACGTGTCGGCGTCTTCTTCCTCCTGACCCAATTCCACCAACGTTTCGACGTCGTCGATGCGCTGGCTTGCGGAAGCGAGACGCTTCAGCTGGGACTGCACTGCCGACAGTTTGCTGGTCACTTTCTGCGCGTTTTCGGGATTGTCCCACAATCCCGGTTCGGCCGCCTGAACTTCAAGATCTTTGGCCTGCGCGGTCAGTCGGTCGACGTCAAGCGCCTTGGAAATCGACTCGTATTTGGCGCGCGCCTCGCCGATTGCCTGGGAAAAATCAAATTCTGCCATCGTTTACACCATACATTTCTTTATGCGTTCTTTATATTCTGTCATGGAGCCTCATACGGCTTTCGCACAATCCTCAACTTCTTCCACGTACCCACATACTCGTTCCCATCCTGCCGAGCCGCGAACCAGTCTCGTTACGTATGGGATTGCAGGTCCGGGGAGGATCATACCGGACCAAAGGCGTCAAAGACCTGCGTAGATAGCAGGAATAACCAGACTCAGCAGCATCGCCGCAGCGATGACGATGCACACCGCCCGCACCATGGTGCGGCGACGGCGTTCTCGCTGCTCGCGTTCGCTTCTGTAGTCACTCACGGGGTACTAGTATAGGCAAGGCCTTCTACTTATTATCTTTCGGCGATCTCACCATATTTTGCCGCATCGCAATCCTGCCATATCATATTCGCGAAACCTGTGTACGCATTACGCGACATTGATTGCACGTCATTTATGATACGGTTCGCCGGCATTGATTTTGCATGCACGATACAGCTGTTCAAGCAGAATAACGCGCATTAATTGATGAGGAAAAGTCATTTTGGAAAAACTCAGCAGGTAGTCGGCCCGTTTCACAATCGTTGGGTCAAGTCCGAGCGATCCGCCGATGATGAGTTGGATATGGCTGGTGCCATGCACTCCAAGACCGTCGATTTTCTGCGCAAGTTCTTCACTGGTCAGCTGCTGGCCTTCGATGGCGAGCGCGATGACGAACGCATCGTCGCGAATATGCTTGGCGATGCGTTCGCCTTCCTTGGCTTTGATTTGCCGTTCCACTCCCTCACTGGCATGCTCGGGTGTTTTCTCGTCGGCCACTTCGACGATGTCAAGCTTGCAGTATCGGCTGAGTCGTTTCGAATATTCGGCGATGGCGTCGCGCAGATATTGTTCCTTGACTTTGCCGACGGTAATGAGGGAGATTTTCATATTTGATATTTAGTTCTTGTGCAGTTTTTCGTTCAATTCGATGCCGGTCTTGCGATAGCGCGCTTCGATACGGCCGGACACGGAATTACGGATGAACAGGATGTTGTCTTTGCCGGAAAGATCGGCGCCCTTGACGGTTTCGAGCGGTTCGCCCGCCGCGACCTTGGCCTTGTCGTAGATGGTCACCTTGGTGCCGGCGGTCACATACAGACCGGCTTCAACCACGCAGTTGTCGCCGAGGGAGATGCCGATGCCCGCGTTCGCGCCAAGCAGGGAGTGCTCGCCGATGGAGTTCTTAAGCTTGCCGCCACCGGACAGGGTGCCCATGATGGATGCGCCGCCGCCGATATCGGAACCGTTGCCGACCACAACACCCTGGGAAACACGGCCTTCCACCATGGAAACGCCGAGCGTGCCGGCGTTGAAGTTCACGAAGCCGGCATGCATGACGGTGGTGCCTTCGGAAAGGTGGGCACCCAAACGCACGCGGTCGGCGTCGCCGATACGCACGCCGGTCGGCACCACATAGTCGACCATGCGCGGGAACTTGTCGATCGACAGCACGTTCACGTCAACCTTCGGCAGTCCCGGAACGCACTGGTTGGCCACGGCCATCACGTCAAGCTTGCGCAGCGCGAAATCCTCGACCGCGAACGGGCCATAGTTGGTCCACACCACATTGTTGAGGGCCGCGAAAATACCGTCCAGATTCAGTGTGTTCGGCTTGGCGAGACGCATGCTCAGCAGATGCAGACGCAGGTATGCGTCGGCTGCGTCTTCGATCGGTTCGTCAAGCTTCGACACCGTGAACACCGGAATGCGGCGCACGCCACGCGCATCGACGCCCTCATGGGCGAGATTGCCAAAATTATGGTTCGGGCGTGCCACCTCCTCCGGAGCCTCGCCAAGCTTCAGTTCCGGGTACCATACGTCCAAAGTGTTGCCGGCCGCGTCCACGCTGGCCAGACCCCAACCCCACGCAGTGCGCTGATCGGTCATTCTTCGCTCCTTCACAACAGTGATTGCATTACTTGCATGTTTCCGTGCAATACTTTAGCCGCAGGGCTTGGCGAACAGCATCACAAGTCCATGAAACAGCGAAAAAACAACTATCGACGGTCGATCGGAGTGTAATCACGTTCGGTATAACCGGTGTACACCTGACGTGGGCGACCGATCTTGGTGTTCGGATCGGCAAGCATCTCACGATACTGCGCGATCCAACCGGGAATGCGCCCCAATGCAAACAATGTGGTGAACATCGACGGATCGAACCCGATCGCGCGATAGATCAATCCTGTGTAGAAGTCGACATTCGGATACAGGTGACGCGACACGAAATACTCGTCGTTCAGCGCGATTTTCTCCAATTCCGTGGCGACGTCGAACAGCGCACGCTCGTCGGCAGGCAATTTCAACGTGTCCGCGCGTTCCATGATCTTCTGCAGATACTTCTTGGCGATCGCGGCACGCGGATCGTACGACTTGTACACGCGGTGGCCGAGTCCGGAAATACGCTGACCGCTGGTTTTGGCGTCTTCCACGAATTCCTTGACGGTTTTGCCTGAATCGCGAATGGCTTTGAGCTGACGGAGCACCGCTTCATTCGCGCCACCATGCAATGGGCCCGACAGCGCGTTGATGCCCGCCGCAACCGCGGAATACAGGTTGGCGTGGGCGGAACCGGCGATACGTACCACGGAAGTGGAGCAGTTCTGCTCATGATCGGCATGAATGATCAGCAGGCGTCCGAGCGCGTGCACGTACAGCGGGTCGGAATCGAACGGCTCGTACGGCACCGCAAAGCACATGCGCAGGAAATCGTCGACATAGCCGCGCGAATAATCCGGATACAGCATCGGCTCATCGCGGCGACGGCGGAAAATGTAGCTGACGATGGTTCGTGCCTTTGCCATAATGATGGTCGCAGCCTCGTCAAGCTGGTCGGAATCATTGATATCAGTAGTGTCCGGATAGAAGGTGGCGAGCGCGTTGACCGCGGATGCCATCACGCTCATCGGATGCGCGGTGCGTGGGAAAGAACCCATGAAGGTACGGAAATCCTCACCCACCATCGTGCGATGGTTGATGTCGGAAATGAACCGGTCGTACTGCTCCTGATTCGGCAGTTCGCCATGACGCAGCAACCAGGCGACCTCAAGGAAATCGGATTGCTCACACAACTGCTCGATCGGGTATCCGCGGTAGCGCAGGATCGAGTTCTTGCCGTCGATGTACGTGATTTTCGATTCGCATTGCGCAGTCGTCAGGAAACCAGGGTCGAGTGTGACCCAGCCGTCGTTGCGCAGCGTGGACACCACGATGCCGTCCGCACCCGCCGTGGCTTCGACCACCGGCAGGGTGAAGTCTTTGGATTCCACACTCAGATTGGCTGTGGCCATACTTGCACGCTCCTTAACCGTTCGGAAGTATCGAACACTATATGGCATGCGCGTTTCCAAGCATGGTTTCGTCTCAAAATCAATCGATTGACATCCGATACTTCATTCCTGCAAGGCAAATAATTCGACTATTTCCGCGCGAAATTACGCATATAAAAGGCCGATGCCCGAATAATCGTGGGCATCGGCCTTCTTTTCGTACGCTTCGCTCCGTCGTATTGGAGCTTTGCCGCGTTTTACGCTACCGTCTGATCACTTGTCGCGAACGGTGAGGATCACCGGACCGTTGTCGGTGATGGCGATGGTGTGTTCGCTATGCGCGCCACGGGAACCGTCGGAGCTCTTCAGCGTCCAACCATCTTTCGGATCCTGGTAGATTTCGTCGGTGGTCTTGAGGAACCACGGTTCGATGGCGATGACCAGGCCCGGACGCAGCTTGTAGCCGTGGTGCGCGCGGCCATCGTTCGGCACATGCGGATCGCCGTGCATAATACGGCCGACGCCATGGCCGCCGAATTCAAGATTGATCGGATAGCCGTATTCGCGGGCCACATCGCCGACTGCCGCGGAAACATCACCCAAACGGTTGCCCGGCTGCGCAGCGGCAATACCGGCCGCGAGCGCCTCTTCGGTGCACTTGATCAGGCGCAGATCCTCAGGATCCTTATGCTCGCCGACCACGAAGCTGATGGCGGAATCGGCAACCCAGCCATCGACGTTGATCGCCAGATCGAGGCTGACCAAATCGCCGTCCTTCAGGTTGTAATCGAACGGAACGCCGTGCAGTACGGCATCGTTCACGGAAACGCAAATATAGTGCGCGAACGGGCCGGTACCGAAATCCGGAGCATAGTCGACATAGCAGGATTCGGCACCCTTGCGATCGACGATGCGCTTGTGCACGAATTCATCGATTTCCAGCAGATTGGTACCAACTTTGGTAAATTCCTTGAGATCGCGCAGAATGCCGCCGACAAAACGGCCGGCAGGCTTCATCTCTTCGATCTCTTTCGGTGTTTTCAGTTCAATCATGCCTCTAACCCTACTTCGTACGCCCTACAGTGCTCGGCTCTCCCCGGCTTTTCTTACGATTATGCAAATCTCACCTTATGCATGCCGTTGCGGAATGATGATTATTCGTTTCAGATACACTGTTTTGTCACCAAAGATGGATAGTGTGAAGCCATGAGTACCACTTTGAATTCGGGTATCGATCCGGCATCGTTCTCCGCCGTGACCGGCCCTGCGCAAGATCTGTTCCGCTATGTCAACGGCCCATGGATCGACATGTATCGTCTTCCTGATGATCGTTCCCGTTATGGTTCGTTCGATAAGCTCGCCGAAGATGCCGAAAACCAGATTCGTGAGATTCTCGAAGACGACGACTGCCCTGCCGAGAAGTCCCACGCCCTGTATGCGAGTTTCCTTGACGTCGACGCCATCAACGCTTCCGGACTCGCGGCCATTGAAGACCAGTTGAAGGCTATTGACGTCGCTGCCGACAAGGCTGAACTCACCCGCTCTTTGGGCGCGATGAACCCGGCTAGCGGCCCTGACCTGATCGGCATTGCCGTGTATGGCGATCCGGGCGCTCCCGAAACCAACATCATCCATATTGAACAGTCTGGCTTGGGACTGCCCGATGAGGCGTATTACCGTGAAGACCATTATGCGCCGATTCGTGAAGCATACGTCGATATGGTGGCCAAGCAGTTGAAGAATGCGAAGCTCGCCGCCGATGACGAGCAGGCCGAAGCTCAAGCCCAGCGTTTCCTCGACGTGGAGACACGTATCGCCGCGAACCATTGGGACAATGTGGCAACCCGTGATTCGGTGAAGACCTATAATCCCACCGATTATGCGGAATTGAGCGGAATGCTCGCCGATTATGATCTCGACACATGGATCGAATCCTGGCAGTCCGCATATGATCAGACTTCCGCCGCTCAGGTGCAGCCGCTTGATTTCCGAGGCATTTTCAACCATGTGGTGGTGCATGAGCCCAGCTTCCTCACCGGTCTTAACGCATTCTGGAAGGCCGCGGATCTCGACGATCTCAAGCTGTGGGCACGCGTGCATGTGATCATCGGCTCCACCTTGGAGTTGCCGCACGAATTCGATGAGACGAATTTCGAGTTCTATGGCAAGACGTTGTCTGGTCAGAAGCAACAGCGTGTGCGTTGGAAGCGCGGCGTTTCGCTGGTCAACGGCATTTGCGGCGAGGATGTGGGCCGCGAATATGTGAAGAGGCACTTCCCCGAGTCGTCGAAGCAGCGTATGGAACAGCTGGTCGGCAATCTGATCGATGCCTACCGCGTGTCCATTTCCAACTCCGCCTGGCTTGGCGAAGAAACCAAGCAGAAGGCGTTGGAGAAGCTCTCCAAGTTCGTGCCGAAGATCGGCTATACGAACCATTGGCGTGACTATTCCGCGCTTGACGTACATGAGAATGCCGGTTTTGCCGAGAACATGCGTGCCGCCAACTTGTATGAGACCGGCTATCAGCTGGCCAAAGTCGGCAAGAGCGTCGACAAGGACGAATGGCTGATGAATCCGCAGACGGTGAACGCCTATTATGAGCCGACCATGAACGTGATCGTGTTCCCGGCCGCCATTCTGCAGCCGCCGTTCTTCGATCCGAACGCCGAAGACGCCGCGAACTATGGCGGTATCGGAGCGGTGATCGGCCATGAGATCGGCCACGGCTTCGACGATCAGGGTGCCCAGTACGACGGCGACGGCAAGCTCAACGACTGGTGGACCGAAGAAGACAAGGCCAATTTCGAGCAGCTCACGCAGAAACTCATCGACCAGTACAACGCGTTCGTGCCAACGCAGCTTGCCGAAAAATACGCCGACGATCCAGCTCAGGCTCCACATGTGAACGGCGCTTTGACCATCGGCGAGAACATCGGCGACCTGAGTGGCGTGAACATTGCGCTCAAAGCATATGCGTTCGCTCTTGACGAGGCGGCAGGCCGTGAGAAGAACGGTTCCATGGAGTCCATTGAAGCTTCGCTGTCTGAAGCGCCGGAAATCGATGGTTTCACCGGTTTGCAGCGTTTCTTCCTCAGCTACGCGTCCATCTGGCGCACCAAGAATCGTGACGAGCTGGCGGAGCAGTATCTGCAGATCGACCCGCACTCCCCCGCCGAATGCCGCACGAACGGCATCGCACGCAACGTGGATCTGTTCTACAAGGCGTTCGACGTGAAGCCGGAGGACGGCATGTGGCTCGATCCCGATCAGCGCGTGCGCATCTGGTAACAAACCACATCATCGGCTGGCAATCGGAGCCAAGCATGCAAGGCATCGGTGCCGCCTAATATATGTCGCCGTCGAATTCCCCGGTATCTCCCGAGAATTCGGCGGCTTCGTCATCTTCGGGAACCACGATTTCGACCGGCGCCACACTGCCCTGCCTGACGAACGGATCGGCTCCCACACGCGGTTCCGTTCCTTTCGCTTCCGGCTGGTGCTGGTCGTTCAGCTTGACGAACTTACGCAACGTGGTAACTCCCCGGTTAAGGTCGTGCCCTGCGGCGCTGGCTTCCAGCACTATGCGTGACTGCGGTTTGCCGTTCTGATCGGCCCACGTTTCCGTGGCGAGCGCGCCCATCACGATAACCGGCTCGCCTTTCTTCAGAGATTGGCAGATGTTCTCGGATAGGTTCCGGTACGCTTTCACCGTGATCCATGTGGTGGGAAGATCCTTCCATTGCTGTGTGCGATTGTCGAAATACCGTCTGGTGCTCGCCATTCTGAACGAACTGGCATGGGGCATGCCATCCTTGTTGAATTGCGTGGGATTGGCGCCCACATATCCGGTGATGGTGATGAGAGCTTGCTGTTGTGCCATGATCGGCCCTTTCTGTCGCATTGGTAATAAAGGGGCCGCGGAAAGCACCGATGAAGGTGCGAAAGCAACGCGCAGTCGGAGAAATGGGTTGCGAGAGAGGGGTTCTGCACGCCTTTCCGCTTCCTTGCGTTTCCGCGGTAGAACCACTATCCCCGATTCGACCATACTGGTACAAGCGCAACCGGCAAATGTGGATAAAGGACGCCGTTTCGGGCGAGTCGTGGATAGTCGGTGGATAAATCTCACTTATCCACCGCAATGCACTGCCGATATATGCATGGTTTTTCGTTTGTTTTCCCCATAAATGTTTTCCTCACAATCATGCTTCCTCCTACCTGTTTCCAGATAAAAAAACGGAAGATTATGGCATATCCATAATCTTCCGTTTATATGGTGAAATAATCAGAAAAAATACGATTATTACTTCAGCAGCGCGGCGACACGATCGGCAATCACCCGGGCTGCGTCGGCGACAGGCACGGCTTCGGCGTTCTCGCCATTGCGATCACGCACTTCGATGGTGCCATTGTTGACAGTGTCGCGGCCTGCGACGGCGATCAGCGGCACGCCGATAAGCTCGGCATCCTTGAACTTGACGCCCGGGGAAACCTTCTTACGGTCATCGAAGATCACTTCGATGCCCTTGGCTTCCAGATCGGCGATCAGTTGCTCGGCGGCTTCGAATGCAGCCGCATCCTTGCCGGTGGCCACCACATGCACCTGGGCGGGAGCGATGATGGCCGGCCATGCCAAGCCCTTCTCGTCATGGTGGGTTTCAGCGATACAAGCCATCACACGAGACACGCCAATGCCGTAGGAGCCCATCCACACCGGCACGGTCTTGCCGTTCTGGTCGAGCACCTTCAGGCCGAGCGCGTTGGAATACTTCAAACCGAGCTGGAACACCTGGCCGATTTCCACACCGCGTTCGAAGCTCAGCGGGCCGGAACCGTCCGGGCTCATGTCTCCGTGGCGAACCTGCACGGCTTCCACCACGCCGTCGGCTTCGAAGTCACGACCGTACACGAGATCGTAGTAGTCGACTCCGGCTTCATCGGCACCGGTGAACCATGCAGAACCGCGGGCGATATGCGCGTCAATGAGGTAACGCAACGCTTCGCCGGTTTCGTTGGCGTTTTCAGCCTTTTCACCGCCGCGAGCCTGCGGGCCAAACGCCATCGGGCCAATATAGCCCTTGACGAGTTCCGGATGCTTCTTCAGATCCTCGTCGGTGGCCTCTTCGATTTCAGCCGGAGTGAACTGCGCTTCAAGACGCTTCATGTCAACGGTACGATCGCCAGGCACGCCGACAACCACCAGTTCGCGCCACGGCTCGTCATGCTCGTCATCCTGCGGATGCATCACGGCGATCACCACGTTCTTCAGAATGTCGGAGGCCTCCCACGCGCGGCCATCGGAACGCGGATGGTTGGCGTTGGCAAATTCAACCATCTGATCGATGGTTTCAGCATTCGGCGTCGGGCGCTTTTCAGCGGCCGGAGTGTTGCTGAAGTCGATGGATTCCGGTTCCGGAGTGGTCAGCGCCTCAACATTCCAAGCCTTGCCGCTCGGCGACTGTGCGAAGGTATCTTCACCGATTTCCATCGGGGCAAGGAACTCTTCGGATTCGAAACCACCCATCGGACCTGCCATGGCGTGCACCGGCACATACTTCAAATCGAGACGGTTGAAAATACGCTCGTAAGCGCCACGCTCGTCCATATACGCCTTGACAAGGCCTTCCTTGTCAAGCGTGAAGGAGTAGGCATCCTTCATGATGAATTCACGGCCACGAATCAGGCCTGCACGCGGACGGAATTCGTCACGATACTTGGTCTGAATCTGGTAGAGGGTAACCGGCAGATCCTTGTAGGAGGAGTACAGGTCCTTGACCAGCAGGGTGAACATTTCCTCATGGGTCGGCGCCAGCAGGTAGTCGGCCTCATGGCGATCCTTCAAACGGAAGATGTTGTCGCCATACTCTTCCCAACGATGGGTGGCCTCATACGGTTCACGCGGCAGCAGACCGGAGAAGTGAACTTCCTGGGCGTCGATCGAAGCCATTTCCTCACGGATGATGTTTTCGATCTTGTTCAGAACATTCAGGCCCAGCGGCAGCCAGGTCCAAATACCCGGAGCGGCCTTGCGCAGGTAGCAGGCGCGCTGCAGAAGCTTATCCGATACGACATCGGCATCGGCGGGATCCTCACGCAGAGTGCGCAGGAACATGGTGGACATACGAAGTGCTTTAGTCATATGCCCAAAACTACTCAGGCAAGGGGACGTAAGCCCAATCCAACCACCCGTTCACCGACGTATGGCAACGCACGGACGGAACACAACAGTCATATCCGTCGAATCCCAAAAATCATCATACATGTCAAACAAGGCAATCGCCATACTAGAACAGCGCGTCCTGCGCGAACTCGTCACCGTCGGGAACGGCAATGTTCTGCCGGAACGCGGCGATGCCATCATGAGCCAACATATCGGATGCCTGCGCCGAGGCGAGACGCAACTCACCATCCAATCGCACCGCATCGGGCGAAACCAAGAACATGCGTTCGTTCACACCGTTCAAATACAGGCCTTGCAGGCCTTCCACGCGAGACAGCGCCACATACCCCATGCCAGGCGCGAAGGTGCGCCGCAAATCCATCACCGCACGCTCGAGCGTCATACCTTGCGATTTGTGGATGGTGATCGCCCACGCGCAGCGCAACGGCACTTGGTTGACGCTGGCGAGCACTGTGTCGCCGTCCATCATTTCCCAGCAATTCGGCTTCATGGTAACGATATTGCCGTTTTCAAATTCAACGATCGGCCATCCGCCCTTGTTTTCGGCGGCAAATCCGCGCACGGTACCCAATGATCCGTTCACGAATTGGTGGTCGGTGTCGTTGCGTACGGCCATCACCGCAGCCCCGGTTTTGAGCTGCAAACGTTCGGGGGCAAGCATGTTCTTCTTCAAACGTTCCACCAGATTGACTGGTCCTGCGGCTTCGGCGAAATATTCGTGCGGCTCCTCGTTGATTTCGAACAGGCGCATGTCGTTGAGCGTGTCCGCCTGCTTGTTGACGGGAAACAGATTGACGGCCTGTTGACCAGGTTCGGGGATTGTGCCCAGTCTGGTGAGGAGCACATTGCGATCGTCGTCGTTCACGCAACCGTTGCGAATATCGGTCAATACGGTGAGCAGACTGCCGTCATCCTGACGATGCTGTTCGGTCAGGTAACAGATTGCGGGATTCAATTCCCGCCATACCAATGATTCGGTGACGAAACCATCTGGATTGAGTCCCGCTTTCGCATATCGTTCGCGGGAAGCCACGAATTCCGGGCTTGGTGTGACCAAATCGTGGTTGCGTCCACCCACACTCACTGGCGGAAGCTGGAAGAAATCGCCGGACAGCACCACTTGAAGCCCTCCGAACGGGCGTTGGTCACGTCGAATAATGCGGCACACCTGATCGACCATGTCGAACAGCCACGCATGCAACATGGAAACCTCGTCGATGATGAGAATGTCAGCGCCCTGCAGCTTACGTTTGCGTCGGGTACGTATGGTTTTGATCAGATTGTCGGTGAGCGCGTTGGCAAGTCCGACACCGCTCCATGAATGAATGGTCTGCCCGTTGATATGCGTGGCCGCGATACCGGTGGACGCCGTCACCGACACCGCCGCACCTTCGGCACGGGCCTGACGCACGAACTCATTGAGCACGTAGGTCTTGCCCGCACCCGGCGCACCCGTCAGGAAGACGCTCGCGCCACTTTGCAGAATCGCCAATGCCTCAGCCTGCCGCATGCCGCACCGCCTTTCCTGTTCAATCGACCATCAATTTCGAAGAAACGGCTTCCTTACGCAATCAGCTTGTCGACAACTTGAAGAACCCCGTGATCGGCATTGCTGGGAGCCACAAAATGCGCGGCTTGTTTCAACGCGGGGTGCGCATTGCCCATGGCGAACGACCACTGCCCTGCCGAGAGCATCTGCAAATCATTGAGATAATCGCCAAATACCGCCGTTTGGGCCGCAGTGACGCCAAGCACGCGCTGCAACGCTTCGACGCCCTGTTTCTTATTGGTTGTAGCATTCATGATGTCGACCCACAGTTTGCCGGAAACCACCACCTGATAATCGTTCTTCAGTGGCGTCAGCTTTTCCGCGGCCATCGCTTCGGCATCGTCGAAATCGAGAATCGCCAGTTTGAGCATGGTGTCGCTTTCGCCGTTTGATGCGATCACATCTTCAAGCACGCTATGCAGATCGTCCACAATCTCCAGTGCCGCATAATATTTGCCGACTTCATCAAGGAACGGCTTGTCCGTGCGCTGCACGTATGCCGTGCGCAGGCCACAAAGCACCAATCCCATATCGTATTCGCCAGCCGCGGCAGAAGCGTTCACCGTGTCGATGGTCCAGCGGGTCACATCGGTATCGACGCCGTGCACTTCGGCGATATTACCGTCAATGGCCACGACATTGCCGTTTTCCGCGATATACGAAAGTTCGCCGCCGTCAAGCACCTGCGCCGCCTTATCGGCGAACATGGCACGCAAGGTAGCGTACTGGCGTCCGGATGCCGGCACGAATTCAACGCCTCGTGAGCGCAACCGGGCAAGCATCGGCCAGAAACCTTGCGGAATCTCGCTATGCTCATCAAGCAGGGTGCCGTCCATATCGGCAACCACCAAGCGAATGTCTTGCGGGATTTCGATGCTGGTCCAATCGGCTGCGCTCACTGGAGTCCTTTCCATGTTTTCGTTGGAATATCAGATTTTCCAACGATTGTGCGATATGTGGAATCAGTTGTTGTTCAGAATGCTGGTTGCCACGATCTGATCGGCGATCGCCTTGGCTTCGGCTGCGTCAGGACCGGGCGCCGCTGCCATGAACGCCTTACGGTAGTAGCGCAGTTCGTCCAGGGATTCGATGATGTCGGCGAGCGCGCGATGTCCGCCGTTCTTCGGCGGCCGGTTGTTGTATACGGCAGGATACCAGCGGCGGGCAAGCTCTTTGAACGTGCTCACGTCGATTACACGGTAGTGCAGGTGTTCCATGAGATTCGGCATGTAACGGTCGAGGAATTTTTTGTCTGATCCGATGGAGTTGCCTGCGAGCAGCGGCTTGACGCCGTCCGGGGTGAAGCGGGCCACGTATTCGGTGACTTTCCGTTCGGCCTCTTCGATGCTCAGGCCGTTCTCCCATTCGTTGATGAGTCCGGAACGGGTGTGCATGGCACGCACGAAATCGTTCATATTGGCCACGGCCGCATCGGAGGGCTTGATCACGAAATCAATGCCTTCGTCGAGCACATTGAGGTCGAAGTCCGTCGGTACCACGGAGATCTCGCACAGTTCATCGTGGAAAATATCCAAGCCGGTCATTTCGCAATCGATCCAGATCAGGCGTGAATCCTTCGCCGTGTATGTTTCACCGTCATGTGCGTCAACCATCTTGCCTCGTTTCCTTTGCGTGTGCGCGTACCGCTTGGCACGCTTCAGCTGAACATTCGAAGATACCGCGAGGTAGGGAGATTGGAAGGCCCACGCACTGGGAAGTCACGTTTGTTTTTCGCGATTTGCTTCGTAATCAATACCGCTACTTGGCGATAGGGCGACGTTCGGTTATAAATATTCACGTTGCAGATATGAGTAAAGCCTCTTACTTTCGGTCTTTTCCGAGAAGTAAGAGGCTTTTACCGATTTTGATTACTGGAATTCAGCAATCACTGGCGGCCGGAGTAGTTCGGAGCTTCGGCGGTCATGACGATGTCATGCGGATGGGATTCGCGCAAGCCAGCGTCGGTGATACGGATGAAACGGCCACGTTCCGGCATTTCGGCGATGTTGTGAGCGCCGATGTAGAACATGGACTGGTGCAGGCCACCGATCATCTGGTACAGCACTGCGTTCAGCGGTCCGCGGTACGGCACTTCGCCTTCAACGCCTTCCGGAACGACCTTGTCGTTAGAGGTGACGTCGGCCTGGAAGTAGCGATCCTTGGAGTAGGACTTCTTGCCGCGCGGAGCCATGGCGCCGAGGGAGCCCATGCCACGGTACAGCTTGTACTGCTTGCCGTGCAGCAGCACCTTCTCACCCGGAGCTTCCTCGCAGCCTGCGAGGGTGCCGCCGAGCATGACGGTGGAGGCACCGGCAACCAGAGCCTTGGCGATGTCGCCGGAGTAGTGAATGCCACCGTCGGCGATGCACGGCACGCCAGCGGCACGGCAGGCCTGAGCGGCCTCGTACACTGCGGTGAGCTGCGGCACACCGACACCGGCCACCACGCGGGTGGTGCAGATGGAGCCTGGGCCCACGCCGACCTTGACTGCGTCAACACCGGCGTCGATCATGGCCTGAGCGCCCTGACGGGTAGCCACGTTACCGCCGATGATGTCAACGCCCTTGAACGCGGAATCGGACTTCAGACGGCGAATCATGTCGAGAGCCAGCTTGGCCTCACCGTTGGCGGTGTCGACCACGAGCACGTCCACGCCGGCTTCCATCAGAGCGGAAGCACGGTTGTAGGCGTCACCCAGGAAGCCGATGCCGGCGGCAACGCGCAGACGACCCTGTTCGTCCTTGGTGGCGTCCGGATACTGCTCGGTCTTCACGAAGTCCTTCACGGTGATCAAGCCGGTGAGGTGGCCTTCATCGTCAACCAGCGGCAGCTTCTCGACCTTGTGCTTGGCCAGCAGGTCGTGGGCGTCTTCCTTGGAGATGTTGGACGGGCCGGTGATGAGGTTCTCGCGGGTCATGACCTCGGAAACCTTGAGCCGGTCGTAATCCTCGGAGGCGATGAAACGCATGTCGCGGTTGGTGATGATGCCGACGAGCTTGTTGTCGTTGTCAACGACCGGCAGGCCGGAGATATGGAAACGGCCGCACAGCTTGTCGAGATCAGCCAGCGTCACATCCGGGCTGACGGTCAACGGATCGTTGATCATACCGGATTCGGAGCGCTTGACGATGTCAACCTGAGCGGCTTGGTCGTCGATGGAAAGATTGCGGTGCAGCACGCCGATGCCGCCATTACGAGCCATGGCAATGGCCATGTCGGACTCGGTGACGGTGTCCATTGCGGCGGAGATCGCCGGGACCTTCATCGTGATGTTGCGGGTCAGATGGGTGGTGGTGTCCACTTCGGACGGAATGACATCCGTCTCGTTCGGCAGCAGCAGCACATCGTCATAGGCGAGGCCAAGCTGTGCGAAAATCGGAGGAAGTGGAGCGTACGTGGAATCTGCATTCATATCAGGAATTGTAGCCATAGACCCACTATATGAACGCGGGCTGACTTACCGCGACACGGCAGAACAAGCGGCAAACAAGGGTGTTATGAAAGTTAACTAATACCGCAAGGCAAAGCGTTTAATCAGTTTTTCCGACGCTTCGACGACCGCACCGACGCATGTCTGCCGCCATCCGCAGCGTCCTCCTCCAGCATCTCGGGAATCCTATGCTTCACATACGGATACATGGTGGCGACGGTCAGCACCACGGCCGCAATCAGGAATCCAACAAGCACGTATTGGGCCTTGAAAAACAGCGTCATAATCGAGCCGAATGCGATCAGTGCCGCCCAACCCCACAGAATCAGCACAGCCCCCTGCACGGAATGGCCGATGCGCAGCATGCGATGATGCAAGTGCATGCGGTCCGGATGCATCGGAGACTGTCCCTTGCGCAAGCGGCGCACAATCGCAAGACACATGTCGAGAATCGGCAGGAACAATACCAGAATCGGCAGCAGAATCGGCATGAACACCGGCAAGTAAATGCTGGCATGAATACTGGCCGGGTCAAGGCGGCCCGTCATCACAATCGACGCGCACGTGATCAAATAGCCGAGCAGCATGGAACCGGAGTCTCCCATGAACAGCTTCGCCGGATGCCAGTTGTGCATCAAAAAGCCCACGCACATGCCGACCATGGCAATGTCGATCAATGTCGCCATCGAAGCGTACGAAGGCGAGTTGCGGGCGATGATGTATGAATAAATGGCGAATGCGATGCCGCCGATCGCCACAATGCCCGACGACAGACCGTCCAACCCATCCACGAAATTGACCGCATTGATGGACGCGACGATCAAAAACGCGGTGATGGCCATCGACAGGCTCGGCGACGCCGTCACCAACGAGCCAAGCGGAAGCGAAATGATCTGCAGACCGCCCCATGCCACGAACACGGAAATCAACAGCTGACCGGCAAGCTTGAGCATCCAATCAAGATCCCACAAGTCGTCGGCCATGCCAAGCAGACTGATCATAATGGCGCCGGCGAGAATCACCCACGCCTGTTGCGATTGCGCGAACAATCCTTGAATGAACGGAATGCGGGATGCGAACAGCATCGACACGGTGAAACCGATCAGCATGCCCAAACCACCCAGTCGCGGTGTCGGAATGGTATGCACGTCTCGCGCACGCACTTCGCCGACGGCGCCGATCTCAATGGCGATATGGCGAATCAACGGCGTGATCAAATAGGTGACGCCGCCAGCAATCGCAGCAATGAACAGATAGATTCTCATACGCCCAAAGCACCGCCATTCAACGTCAAGGCCTTTCGGATAACCGGCTCGTGAATCACTCCCTCTCGAAGAATCGCAATGCCATCACGCCCATGAGGGTCAGCCGCCACAACCGTGGAAGCCACATGACCGGGAGTCGCTCCCCCGTCCAAATACAAATCAACCGCATCGCCAAGCGCCTGCACGGCCTCGTCAACGGTTTGCGCGCTTTCATCGCCGGAACGGTTGGCACTGGTGGCGGCCAACGGTCCGGTAGCGCGCAGCACACGCAAGGCGGCCGTGGAATTCGGAATGCGCACGCCCTGCGTGACCTTGCCGGTGGCGGGATCGGTACGTACCGTGGCGAGCGTGCAATCGTCATCGGCCACGGCGATCGGAGAGAACGCGCCCGGCATGAACATGGCGGACAGGCGGTTCAGCGGCACCGGCAGATCCAAATGCAGCTTCTCCATGCTTTCAATAGACGGCAATAGCACTTGCAACGACTTGTATTTCGGGCGTTGCTTCGCCGCGAACACCTTGCGGATCGCCTCAATGTTGCGCGGATCGCACGCAACGCCGTAGACCGTGTCCGTAGGAATCACAATCAATCCGCCGTCACGTACGATTTCGACAGCCTGGGCAAGGGATTCGTCTGAAATAGCGCGAATCTCGCTCATGACACCTCCCTTTTCGGCTTGCTGACCCCACCATTGTAAGGCAGGATTCTTCAACTGCGTTGAAACTGACCTTATGCGCCCAGATACGCCTTGCGCACCTGCTCGTTGTCCATCAGCTCCTTGGCGTCGCCTTCCATGGTGATGCGCCCGGTTTCGAGCACATACGCACGATCGGCGATCGACAGGGCCATATTCGCGTTCTGTTCGACCAGCAGTACGGTAATGCCCTGATCGTGCAGCTTGCGAATAATGGCGAAGATCTCTTTGACGAGTTTCGGAGACAGACCCATCGACGGCTCGTCCATCAGAATCGTGTTCGGGTGGCTCATCAGGGCGCGGCCCATCGCCAGCATCTGCTGTTCGCCGCCGGAAAGCGTGCCCGCCTTCTGGTTGCGGCGTTCCTTCAGGCGTGGGAACATGTCGAACACCATGGCAAGATCGTCCGCCATGTGAGACCGGTCTTTGAGACTGAACGCGCCCATTTCAAGGTTTTCCTGCACGCTCATGCGCGTGAACACGTGGCGTCCTTCGGGAATATGCGCCATGCCGAGGGTCACGATCTTATTGTTCGGCGTTTTCAGCAGGTCCACGCCGTTGAACAGCACCTCGCCGGAAACCGCCGGAGTAAGACCTGTGATGGTATGCAATGTCGTGGTTTTGCCAGCACCGTTCGCACCGATCAGCGACACGATCTCGCCGTCGTTCACCGTCAGACTGATGTTTTTGACCGCTTCGATGGCACCGTAGGAGACGGAAAGATTCTTGATCTGCAGCATCAGGCGTCTTTCCTTTCGGTCGTTTCAGACGTTTCGACGGCATTGTTTTCAGCATCGTCCGCACCAAGATATGCGGAGATGACCTGCGGATTGTTGGCGATTTCCTCTGGCGTTCCGGAGGCGATGGTACGCCCGTAATCAAGCACTTGAATACGCTGGCACACGTTCATCACCAGGCTCATATCATGTTCGATCAGCAGAATGGCGATGCCGAAACGGTCGCGGATCGTGTTGATGCAGTTCAGCAGATCCTCGGTTTCCGTAGGATTCATGCCTGCCGCAGGCTCGTCAAGCAACAGCAGTTTCATGCCGGTCGCCAACGCTCGTGCGATTTCCAGCTTACGTTGCGCTCCATACGGCAGATTCGCGGCTTCGGTTTCGGCCAATCCTTCCAGTCCGAAAATACGCAGCAGGTCTATGGCTTTGGCATGCATGTCGCGTTCCTGCTTCCAGAAGGTCGGCGTGCGGAAGATCGCACCGCCCAGCCGGTAGGTGAAGGATTCGTTGAACGCCACAAGCACGTTCTCTTCGACCGTCATTTGATCGAACAGTCGAATGTTTTGGAAGGTTCTTGCGATTCCCGCACGCACGACCTGATACGTTTTCTTGCCGTTCATGCGTTTGCCGTCGAGGAAGAACTCACCTTCCGTGGGCTGGTAAACGCCGGTCAGCAGGTTGAACACAGTGGTCTTGCCTGCGCCGTTCGGCCCGATCAGACCGACAAGTTCGCCCGCATTGATGGTCATGTTGAAGTCGGATACGGCTTTGAGGCCTCCGAAGGTGATGCCGAGATGCTCGGCCTTCAGAATCGGCTCGCTCATGCCTGCACCTCCTTGTCTTCGCTGGATGTGTTGATTTCGCTAGATGCGGTAGTCTCGCCGGTTTCCTTGGTTTTCTTAGATGCCGATTGAGACGCACCCGATTTGCCGTGCATCTTCACGCGTACCGGATAGAACCACTTGTTGACGAATTTCGGCAGCGAGAACTCCCAATTGCCGAACAATCCCTGCGGACGGAACACCATGATGATCACCAGCACCACCGAATACACGAGCATGCGGTATGCGGAGAACGCACGCAGCAATTCCGGCAAAATCGTCAGACCAACCGCGGCGACAATGGAACCCGTCAGCGAACCCATACCGCCGAACACCACCATGATCACGTAATTGATCGACTGCAGCCAACCGGCCATGCTTGGCGTGAGCGCACCGATATATTGCGCGAAAATACCACCCGCAATACCCGCGAAGAACGCGGAAATCGCAAAAACGAGCACTTTCATATAGGTGATGTTGATGCCGGAAGCGCCAGCCGCGATCTCATCATCACGAATCGCCTTGACCGCACGACCATAACGGGAACGCGCGAACATGAACAACAGCACCACGGTCACGACGGTGATACAGAACACCACATACAGATTGGCGAGACGGTCGATGCCGATCAGTGCCTGCCCCTGCTGGCCGTCCGCAAGTCCCTTGCCGCCGGCCACTTTCAGATTCTGGATGATCACACGAATGATCTCACCGAAACCAAGCGTGATAATCGCAAGATAATCGCCGTGCAAACGCAATGCCGGAATGCCGACGAGCACACCGAACACACATGCCACCACACCGCCGACGAACGTGACCAGCAGGAAACGCACCGTATCATCCATCTGAACGCCGTTGGCAACCAGCAGCTTGCTCATCAACGCGGCGGAATATGCGCCGATCGCCTCGAAACCGCAGCAGCCGAGCGTAAGCTGTCCGAGCACACCGATCGTCAGATTCAACGACGTGGTCATGATCACCGCAATGCAGCAAGTCATGAGAATACCCTTGACATACAGGGAAATAGCGCCCGTTTCACATACCGCAACAAGAATGCCGAACAGCACAAGCACGCCAATGGCACACAATGCATACGATTGCTTCGTGGAAAGCATTGATTTCTTCATAATCACACCTTCTCGCTTTCCGGCTCGCCCATCAGACCGGACGGCTTGACCAGCAGCACGATGATGAGAATGCCGAACACAATGGCGTCGGAGAACGCCGACGTGATCACACCGGCCGTAATCGTACCGATATACGCCTTGGTAAGACTCTCGGCCACGCCGATCAGCAAGCCACCGACCATAGCGCCCGGAATGGAACCGATGCCGCCAAGCACCGCGGCGACGAACGCTTTCAAGCCCAGCATGGCACCCATCATCGGAGAGACCTGCGGGTAGGAAATGCAGTACATAAGCGCCGCCACCGCAGCCAGGCCGGAGCCGATGGCGAAGGTCAACGTGATGGTGGAGTTCACGTTGATGCCCATCAGAATCGACGCTTCCTTGTCTTCGGACACCGCACGCATGGCCTTGCCCTGCTTGGTGAGGGAGACGAACAGCTGCAACGCGACCATGATGGCGATGCCGAGCAGCACCGTTATGATGGTCGCTCCGTCGATTTTGAGTTTGCCAAGCACCAGCGTTGGAATTTCAACGATGGTTGGCACGGTCTGATAATCAGCGCCGAACAGCGCCTGGGAGCCGTTTTCAAGCAGCAGGCTCATGGCGATCGCAGTGATCAGCGCCGTCATATTATTGCCTTTTTCACGCACCGGCTTGTACGCGGCCCTTTCCACGATAATACCCACCGCCACGCACACAAGCACCGCCGGAATCACGGCGAACCATGCGGGCAGACCGCAGGCGATAATGAACGGAATGGTAAGCATCAGCGCGTAGGAGCCGACCATGATGAAGTCGCCGTGCGCGAAATTGATCAGTCGGATGATGCCGTACACCATGGTGTAGCCGAGGGCCACAAGCGAATACACGCTGCCGATTTTCAGACCGTTGAAGATCTGACCGATGAACATAATGACCGAATCGCTCATCATCCCTCCTTTCTTGTTGTTTCGTCAGTTGAAGTCTTGTTTTTCTTGATTCCTCGCGTTTTTCGCTATTTCGCCGGCTGGATGGTGTCTTTGTATGTCGGTTCGCCGTCGCTCATTTCCAGCACAATCACCGATTTCTTCGGAGAACCATGCTTATCGAGCGTGAATGCGCCGGTCACGCCGGAGAAGCTCATACCTGCGATGGCGTTGCGAATATCGGCACGAGTGGCGTTTTCACCGGCTTGTTCGATGGCCCGCTTGAACATGTAGACGGAATCGTAACCGAGCGCGGTGAAGGTGTTCGGCGATTCGCCGTTATTGGCCTTCTTGTATGAGGTGATGAACTGCTGCACCTTCGTGTTGGACTTGTCATCCGGCGAATAATGCGTGGTGTACAGCACCTTGTTGTAGTTCGCTTTGTTTCCCGTGGTTTTGAGGCCGTCGTAGCCGTCGGGGCCCATGATGTAGCCCTCATAGCCGACCGCTCGCGCCTGTGGCACAATGTACGGGCCAACCGTGGAATAGTAGTACGGCGCATATAGGAATTCCGCACCAGAAGCTTCGATTTTCTGCAGCTGCGACGAGTATTCGGTATCGTCGGCGCTAGAGGAATTCTCTTCCGCCACCACGTCAAGTCCGTTCTTCTTCGCCGCCGCAACAAAAGCCTTGCCCACACCAGACGAATACGGATCGCCCGTGCCATACAGCACGGCCACTTTCTTGACCTTCAATGTTTCGGCCGCATACTTGGCGGCGATCTCGCCCTGGTAGGAGTCCTTGAAGCAGGTGCGGAACAGGTATCCGCCCGTTTCCACGGAATCGGCGGTTGCGGCCGGAGCGATGGTCGGCATCTGGTTCTGGTCGGCGAGCGGCGCGACGGCACCGGAGGTTGACGAAATGGTCGGTCCGAGCACGGCGATCACGTTCTTGTCGCCGGCCAGACGGTTAAAGGCGTTGGATGCCTCGATCACATCACCCTTGTCGTCCATGGATTCCAGTTTGATCTGTTTGCCGAAGATTCCCCCATCGGCGTTGATTTCCTTGACCGCCAGTTTGAACCCGTTCACTTCGGCTTCGCCATAGGCTGCGGCTGCACCGGAATTGGTGGTGACCGAGCCGATGGTGATCACATCGTTATCCGCGATGGTGGCGCTCTCATTACTGGTGGCGTACATGTTGCCGCCCGAACAGGCTGTAACACTCACTCCCATAACCGCCGCAAGACAGAGTGCGGCCAGTTTTTCGGCATTCTTGATTTTCACTGCCGTTCCTTCTCTTCCTGTCAGCGCAACCGGACGCCTCATCTTGTGGATGCTTCCGCAACCGGTATGCTTACCGCTGAACTGGTCTAATGCAATGGTCGGACTTCCAACTGGAACTCTATTGCAACAGAAAAACCACGTTCCCCTGGAAAAATCTCTTATTCTGAGACGCGTTGCATCACTGCTTTTTCGCGGTCATGTATCGCGGGCGACCTGTGTAATCGTTATGCACCATCACATTGCTGAATCCATATGACAGCGCGAATGCAGACAATCGTTCACCTTGCGTAATATCGTGTTCCATTACCAGCAAACCGCCGTTTTTCAGCAGTTTTGCGGCACGGGCGATAATGCGTTCCGGAATAAGCGTGCCATCTGCGGAACCGCCGTATAGCGCAAGATCGGGATCGTAGTCGCGTACTTCCGGTTGCTGCGGAATATCCGCAAGAGGCACATACGGAGGATTGGTGAGCACGATATCGATCGTGCCGTCCAGCTGGTTCAGCGTCGGCGTTTGCGTGGCATCAGCGATTTCCAGATGATAGTTGCTGGCGATGCTGGGGTACTTTTTTGCGGTTTCGTTGAGATTGACGCGGGTCCATTGCGCGGTTTGCTCGCTTTTTTCGACCGCCCACACCTCGCTGCCGGGCACTTCCGTCACGAATGACAGGCCGATTGCGCCGCTTCCCGCGCACAGATCGACCACTTTCGCCGAATACATGCCGTGCTTGGTGATCCAGTCGACACCTTCCTGCACCACGAGTTCGGTTTCCTGACGCGGAATGAACACGCCCGGACCAACCTTCAGATCGAGGTAGCGGAAGGGCGCGTGGCCGGTGATATGTTGCAGCGGTTCACGCTTGGACCTGCGATCCACCATGGTGTGGAATCGCTTCAACGCAGCGTCTTCACCGCTCTGCTTCGCGCCTTGCTTCGCCAGTTCGGATGTTTCGCTTCCCATCAGCATGGCCTTGTCGACGGTCTGCAGGTCGACGCCGAATACTTCGACGGCCAATAATTTGGCATCGTGCTCCGGAGTGTCAACACCGGACGCACGCAACATGGCCGAAGCGGATCGCACGAGTTCGAATACGGTAGCCATCGGCCGCCTTTACTTCTGATGGGCCAAGCGATCGGCTTCGTCAGCCTGAATGTCGCTGTCGATCACAGCCTGCAGATCGCCGTCAAGCACGGCGTCAAGGTTGTACGCCTTGTAGTTCGTGCGATGATCGACGATACGGTTCTCCGGGAAATTGTAGGTGCGGATTCGTTCGGAACGATCCAGCGAACGCACCTGGGAGTGACGCATGTCTGCGGCCTGTGCGGCTTCCTCCTCGTGCTTCATGGCGAGCAGGCGGCTCTTCAACACGCGCAGTGCGGCCGCACGATTCTGGATCTGGCTCTTCTCATCCTGCATGCTCACCACGATGCCAGTCGGAATGTGGGTCATACGAACTGCGGAATATGTGGTGTTCACGGACTGGCCGCCCGGGCCAGAGCTCATGAAGATGTCGATTTTCAGATCTTTCTGATCGATTTCGATCTCATCGTCATCTTCATCGGCTTCCGGGAATACAATGACGCCCGCTGCGGACGTCTGAATACGGCCCTGCGATTCGGTGACGGGGATACGCTGCACGCGATGCACGCCACCCTCGTATTTGAGGGATGCCCATACGCCGTCTTCCGGAGCGGGAGTGCCCTTGGCGCGGATGGCGAGCTGCACGTCTTTGACGCCGCCCAGTTCGGTGGTGTTTTCGCTTTGCAGGGTGACGGTCCAACCGCGCTTTTCCGCATATCGCATGTACATGCGTAGCAGATCGCCGGCGAACAACGCGGCTTCCTCGCCGCCGGTGCCCGCCTTGATTTCCATGATCGTATCGCGCGCATCATCGGGATCGCGCGGAATCAACGCGGTGCGCAGTTTCTCCTCAACTGCCGGAAGCTCGCTCTCCAAACGTTTCGCTTCTTCCGCGAAATCCGGATCTTCGGAAGCCATTTCCTTGGCTGCCTCCAGATCGTCTTTCACCTGCTTGTATGCGGTGTATGCGGAAACGATGACGCCCAACTCGGCGTGACGACGTCCCAGCTTACGCATCTTATCCGGATCCGACGCGACTTCCGGCTCGGCCATCTGCTGTTCGATATTATGATATTCCTCAAGTGCGGTAACTGCCGCGGGGAACTGCTCGTCTGCCAATGTACGCCTTTTCTATCTGCTTATAAATCTGCGCTTCAGCGTGAACGCTTCGCTGAACTCCACTCAACCTGTCCATCATATAAGGTGCCTTGGAAACGCTGCCGAAGCGCGGTATTTCGCAGGCATCCCACGCATCTTACGAATATCCCGATCGCATGCACGCCGGCGCATGCGCATCCGTCGCATAATGAAAAACGCCAGCCCACAATCGGACTGGCGTTTTTCATTGCCTAAGCAATAAGACTCACTTGGCCTTCTTGCCGTAACGCTTCTCGAAGCGTGCCACGCGACCACCGGTGTCGAGGATCTTCTGCTTGCCGGTGTAGAACGGGTGGCAGCTGGAGCACACGTCGACGGTCATGTGATCGCCGCTGTAGGTGGAACGGGTGACGAAGGTGTTGCCGCAAGAGCAGGTGACCTGCACTGCGTGGTAATCAGGATGGATACCCTGCTTCATAGTTTGTCTCCTAGAGATTCGGGGGACCCGGGTCGCTGAGCCCCTATGGCAGAGCGTGAACCGGATAACCTTGCAGAGTATATCAGAAGCCTTGACTTTGTGAAAGAGTGGGGCGTCACGGGCTTGAACCGTGGACCGGCGGATTATGAGTCCGATGCTCTAACCGACTGAGCTAACGCCCCACGTTGCAACATGCGAACATGCCAACTTGGCAAGTTTAGCAAATGGGTGGACTAGTTTTGCTTCATGAAACGCAGCGGATTGTCGATAAAGCGTCGCAAACCGATTTCCGCAGCGCCCATCAAGGCCGGACGATCGACGATATCCGCCACAAGCACGCTTGCCTCGACTTCCGGATACGCCAGCACTTGCGGGCGTACCATGCGTTCGATTCTGCGAATCAGTTCAGGTTCGAAACGCGCCCACAAGCCGCCGAGCATCACCACGTCGACGTCACAGACATTGATGGTCGATGCGATTACGGAAACCATGGCCTCCAATGCTTTTTCCACAACGGCCACGGTCTGCGCATCGCGCTGGTGCCAGCGGTCGATCAATTCGTCGATGGCGCTGCGGGTCGCTGCGGCATCGCTGCTGGCGATTCCGGCCGCGCTCACCATGGAACGCCTGCCCGCATACACTTCAAGGCAGCCGCGACGGCCGCAACGGCAGACGGGACCGCGCATGTCAACGGAAACATGGCCCAATTCGCCACCGAAACCGTGATCACCGCTCACCACACGCCCTTCGCGGATCACTGCACCGCCGATACCCACGTCGGTCGACATGTAAAGAAACGAATCCGTCGGCTTGATCCGCCCAGAATCCTTACGCTGCGTGGCATAGCCGGGAACCTGTGCCAACGCGGCGGCATTGGCCTCGTTGCAGGCAACAGGATCAAGTCGCTTGACCACATCGAACTGCTTGAGATCCAAACGTTCCCAACCGAGATTGCGCGCGCCAAGCAATCGCATATCATCGGTGACGAGACCCGGCAATGCCAAACCGGTACCGGCAAGCACATAACCTTTCTTGGCAAGCGCTTCTTCCTGCTGCAAAGCCAGTTCGTCGAGACGGGCGAAAATCGCCCGCTCATCGGCGTTGGCCATGTCGGCGTCGACCCACCGCTCCCCCACAACGGAACCGTCAAGATCGAGCACCACCACGCCATAACCGTCGGTGTTGGCCTGCAATCCCATGCCGCACAGGCGTCCACCTTTGATTTCAAGCGGAATGCTGGGGCGCCCATACAGCGATTGGCCGGAAGGCGCGCCTTCCACCAGAATCTCATTGTCGAGCATCAACGACACCAATACCGACATGGCCGCTTTGGTCAATCCGGTTTTCTTGGCAAGATCGGCGCGACTCATTGGTTCGGTGGCACGCAACAGCGAGTCGAGCACCACGGAAAGATTATGGTTTCGCAAATCGTCTTGATTGATACTCCGCAGTGAAGCCATGGTTCCCTCCTCTTTGACGCGTCTTTGCCGAAAAAGCGCACCGTCTCTATAGTCAAATCACTTTATGATGGTACACTAGACATTATAGTTCATTCATCTAACTAAATGAGGTGGCGGACCGTGCGAATTCCTTGCACTTCGTTGCGCCAGCTCACTGCAAGGAGACACAATGACTCGAACTCTCGTGGCCGGCGTCGACACCTCGACCCAGTCCTGCAAAGTGCGCGTGACCGACGCCGAAACCGGTGAAATGGTGCGCTTTGGCCAGGCCAAACACCCCAATGGCACGTCTATTGACCCGAAATTCTGGTGGGACGCGTTCCTCGAGGCAGCCCAGCAGGCCGGCGGACTTGACGATGTTGAAGCACTGGCCGTTGGCGGTCAGCAGCACGGCATGGTGATTCTCGACCAGCAAGGCAACGTGATTCGCGACGCCATGCTGTGGAACGATATAAGCTCGGCGCCGCAGGCCGCGGCCCTCATCGAAAAGATGGGCGAGGCTCCCGCCGAAGAAGGCGAACCGGAAGATGTGATCGCGCGTGGTAAGCAGCGTTGGGTCAAGGCCGTTGGCTCCTCCCCCGTTGCTTCCTTCACGCTGACCAAGGTGGCGTGGGTGGCTGAAAACGAACCGGAAAACGCTAAGAAGATCGCCGCGATCTGCCTGCCGCACGATTGGCTGAGCTGGCGTATCGCCGGCTACGGCCCGGTCGCAGAAGGCGAGGACGCACACTTGGAAGCGCTGTTCACCGACCGTTCCGACGCTTCCGGCACCATCTATTACGATGCCGCTTCCAACGAATACCGCCGCGATCTGATCGCCATGGTGCTTGAGCCAGCGGAAGGTGCCGAAGCGGCACGCGAGCACGCCAACGCAATCATGCTGCCGACCGTGCTTGGACCGCACGATGCCGCCGCAGTCAAGGCAAGCCCGGAAATCGCCGGCAAGAACGTTGAGGGTGGTTGCATCATCGCACCGGGCGGCGGCGACAACGCCATGGCGTCCCTCGGACTTGGCATGAGCGTGGGTGACGTTTCCGTTTCATTGGGCACTTCCGGCGTGGCAGCAGCCATTTCCGAAAATCCGACCTACGATTTGACCGGTGCCGTTTCCGGCTTCGCCGACTGCACCGGCCACTACCTGCCACTGGCCTGCACCATCAACGGATCGCGCATTCTTGACGCCGGCCGTGCAGCCCTCGGCGTCGACTACGACGAACTCGCATCCTTGGCATTCGCTTCCGAACCGGGCGCCGGCGGTATTACGCTGGTGCCGTATTTCGACGGCGAACGCACGCCGAACCGTCCGGACGCGACCGCAACCCTTTCCGGCATGACGCTGGCCAACACCACACGCGAGAACATGGCCCGCGCGTTCGTCGAGGGCTTGCTGTGCTCCCAGCGCGACTGCCTAGAGCTTATCCGTTCGCTTGGCGCTGAGATTTCCCGCATTCTGCTTATCGGCGGCGGCGCGAAGTCCAAGGCAATCCGCACGCTCGCGCCGAGCGTGTTCGGCATGGACGTGACCCGCCCGACCACCGACGAGTATGTTGCCATCGGCGCCGCCCGTCAGGCCGCCTGGGTGCTGTCCGGCGAAACGGAACCGCCCGCATGGCAGCTCACCATCGACGGCGTGGAAACCGGCGAACCGACTGAAGCCGTATACGAAGCCTACGCAAAGGCCCGCGGCTGATCAATCAGCATAAATCGCACTAAATCAACGCAAAATGGGTGCCGTCACAGCCAACCGCAACGGCACCCATTTTCGTCTCAAACAAAATCGTGCGATATTCCGATCAAATCGTGAGGTCAAAACTGAAATCGTGCGACAACACGTCTAGCAGTAGGGCAACACGCGAATTCGCTCTGAGGGAACACCGTAACCCAACGTCAGACGATACCCTCGACATCGGCGAAGGCGGGATCGCGTTCGGGAATCTCGCGGATTACATGCGCCGGATTGCCAACTGCAATCGAATTGGCGGGAATGTCTCGTGTAACCACAGAACCCGCGCCGATAATGGAATTCGAGCCAATCGTGACGCCAGGCGTGACCGTAACGTTCGCACCAAACCACACGTTGTCACCAATCGTCACCGGCGAAGCATGTTCCCAGCCAGCCAGTCGCGTTGCCGCATCCAAGGCATGATTCGGCGTGGCAATGGTACAACGCGGGCCGATCAGGCAATCCTCGCCAAGCGTTACATATCCGCCGCCGCACACCATGAAATCCTTGTTCAAGAACGTGCCGCGGCCAATGGTCAGGCCGATGCCATAATCCACATTGAACGGCGGCGTGAATTGTACGCCCTCCCCCGCGTCGGGAACGAGCTCGTGGAACAGGCGGTAGGCCTCGTCAGGATCATCGAAGAAGATGCGGTTGATCGTGGCGCAGGTACGCATGGCCTCGCCAGTAAACTTCGGCAGCGACTTCGATTTGCGGTATTGCGTCGGCTTGCCGGCGAACAGCCTAGTCAGATCCTCGTCGGACGCGATCTGCGTCTCCGTCTCCTTCGTCATGCCCGTCTCCTTCGTCACGATTTCCACCACGCTATAGTGAACGCTCACACTATACTATATTCATCTACTTGACCTGGCATACGACATACTATCCGATGTATCGTGGCATCCGCCGAGCAGCATGTATCGTTGGCCATTGGGTCCGCACGCCGGACATTCGGGCAATCCGGAACCGTTCGGATCGCCCGTCGCCGCGAAATTCGTCCAATACCGAATCATGACACGAGACAAATCGTAATGCGCCAACGGGAAGGCTTGGCATAGGGGATGCCGCGAAACACGGTAATTACAGAGTCCGTATCGGAGAATCCATCGACGAGTCCTTGTCGAAGCGCGACCTGTCTACGCATGAATCCCCTTATCATCGTCCGTGGGCAATGTCAGGCGGAACGGCGGAATCAGCATGCCATCGCCGTCGCAGATGAGTCCGGATTCCGGATTGTTGCTCCACGCGTACCGCACCTCATCTGGCCTGCGCGCCGTCATGCGCGCCACGATATCACAGCCGTCTAGCCATGCCTCGGCCCGCGCGGATGTGGCGCAGTCGCGCCATAGAAATTCGATTTCCTGGGGAGCGTCACCGTCCAACGTCATCAGCCGGCGGCCCTCCGATCGGATCCGCTCGTCCGAGCGACTCCGCCACACACAGTGCATCCGCAACAGATCTCCGCAGACCTCGATGGTTTCCACGGCCGGTTGAGGCTGAGCCTGGCGACCGTATACCAAATCCATCGCGGCATTGAACACGCGATCCGCGACGAGCTTCTTGTCATACGGATGCAGATCGTTGCTCTCGCCGGCGTCAAGCGTCACCACCGTCGCAACGTTTTCAAGTTCGTTCGCGACGTTCCACTCCTGTTCGCGGATGAGTGGCCAGCCTCCATCCTCAATGGCGTCGATGTCGAATTTTGGAAGCTGGACGATCAGAAACGGCATATCCGGCTGATGCCATTTGACGCGCCACAATTGAATCATGGCCTTCAGCTCGTCACCATATCGCATGGCGCGATCGCCGGTATTCGATTCGCCCTGATACCACAGCACGGCCCGCACCGCATATGGAAAACACGGGGCGAGCATGGCATTGTACAGGCCGGTCGGCTTCCATCTGACGAAATCCTCGAATGGGCAATCGCGGTCAGCTTCGGCGGTCACGGCATACTGCCAAATGCCGGACAGGTCGAAGACATCGTCTCCGATGGTCAGTGTCATCCGTTTGCCGGGCGTCACACGACCGCCGGGCCGTTCAACGACCAGACGCATGCGGATTTCGTTCGCGCCGGCGCGCAGCACACCGGCTGCGACCGGATAGTCCCGCGGCTCATACACATTGCTACGCCCACCGACCAACACACCATTGACCCACGTATGGTCGGCGTCATTCATGGTGCCCAGACGCAATAGAGCGGGCTTGCCCGCATCCGACGGAGGCAGGAACACGGTTTTTCTCATGGTAATCTCGCCGCGGAAACCGGCAAGTCCGCGATCCTTGTACCATCCCGGCAGGCGTATGTCATGCCATGCCACGTCGCGCGGCTCGATGTTCTTGGATTCCGGACAGTTCCACGCGATCAATGGCAGCCATTCATGGTGGGCATCGGCCACAGCCTCGTATCCAAGCGCTTGGTACCACCGGTCCCGTTCGGCAACGGAATCGCGGCTTTTCTTCGACGCCACGCCATCGCCAAGATACGGCTCAAGGTCAGCGAGCGCTTCGGGGAACGCCCGCAATGCGTCGGCATCCATCCAGGATTCAATCGGCGATCCACCCAATGAAACGTTCAACAGGCCGACGGGCACATTCAGCCACTGACGGATCCTGCGTCCGAAGAAATAGGCGAGCGCGGAGAAATCTCCAAGGGTTTCCGCATCGCACCCCTGCCAGAACGCATGGTCATGATCGCTGCGGGGACCGTTGAAGTCACAATCGGGAATCGCTTTGTATTGCCGCAGCAATGGGTCAGGCTCACGATTCCACTCCAGCGGATAGTCCGCACGCACCCAAGCCATGGGCAGTTCCATGTTCGACTGTCCCGAACACAGGAACACTTCTCCCGCATAGCATTGGCGCGAGATGCATTCGGTTCCGTCCTCATAACGCACCGTCAAATCGTACGGTCCGCCTGCTTTGATCGGACCGTACGGCACACTCCATGAGCCGTCGTCCCCCACCCGCGTAGTCCGGTCCTTGCCATCGAGGCGTACCAGCACGCCGCGTCCAGGGTCGCCGGCGCCCCAGATATGTATGGTCGCACCGGCCTGCAGCACGCAACCGTCGTCAAGCAGTTTCGGCAATTGCAAAACCATGCTCGTCCGCTCCTCATTGCCCATAGAATTCAATCCCGTCGAGTATGCCGGCTGACGGCGGACGCTCTGTCGCCAGCCGGCACTGTCTACTGGTTATCGGAAAGCTCCCGATAGTCGAAGTAGTCGAATTCGGCCTGCGCGTCGTAGCCGGACAGATCGACGCAGGCAAGTCCCACGAACGCGCCGGTGAAGAAGCCGCCGTAACGTTGGTTCACGTAATCGTCGGACAGGATCTTCGCATCGAGCCTGACTGGAATCTCGGTGAAATGTTCTCCGTCAAAGGAATATTCGTAGGAATAGTATTCCGTGCGGACCTTGGTGCGCAGCCATACCGCCTCAGCCTCTTCGGGCACTACGATGGCGTTATCCTTGAGGAACGACGTATATTGGTTGAAATCGTTCTGAGCCACTTCGATGACCCTTGCGTGACGTTTCTCATCCCAAGTGATAAACGCCCATGACCAGCATAGGTCATCGTAATAGTTGGTCAGGCCTGCCATCTGCATGTAATTCTTCGGATCGAAACGCACCTTGGTTTCGGCGTCGAAATCAAATGCCTGCCAGCGACGAGCCACAAGAGACAAGTCAAACAGGTTGCACAGCGAGCCCTGACCACGCAATGCCAGTTTGCCACCGCCCACCGTGCCCATGGCGTCGGTGAACGGGACGCGTAGCGTGTTCCAATTCGGACCGAGCTCGCCGGAATCGAACTCATCATGTTCGTCACGCGTCGTTGGGGCCAAAGTCTCGATGGCATCTTTCGGAGCATCAACGTAACGCTGTCCGCCGTGACCTCCGATCACGCGCGGCCAACCGTCCTCATCCCATTCGACTTTCTGGATGGAGGTCTCGCGTCCGAGTGTGCACCATCCGCGGGTGCCATGGGCCGGTTCGGTATCATGACGCCACGGACGACCGCATAGGGAGGCGTAATACCACTCGCCGGACGGGGTGTCCACCAACGCTCCATGGCCCTGCTTCTGCAAATAGGTGTCAGGAGTGTCGAAGTTACCGATGAACGGGCCATTCGGCATAACTTCGAAGGAGTACTCGTCAAGGGTATGGGAACGCGCCACAGATTCCTGATGTTCATACACCGTGCCGCCTTCTGCGGCAAACAGGTAGTACCAACCATCCTTCTTGTATAGGTGGGGACCTTCGGTGATCTTCACCGCAGTACCATCCCAGATGGTGCGGGCCGTTTCTGGCTTGAGCTTCATGGTGTCGACGTCGAATTCCGTCAATGTGATACCGTCGAACTGGTGGTGGTATTCACGGAAATCCCATGTCTGCTGCACCAAGTATTTGCGGCCGTCGTCGTCATGGAACAGGCTGGCGTCAAAACCGACCCCGTTGATGCGAATCGGCTCGCTCCATGGCCCGTGGATGTCCTCGGCGGTGACCAAATAATTAGTGCAATCCTTGAATGCACCATTGACCACCTTGACATCAGTGTAGATCAACCAGAATCTGCCATCCGCATAGCTTAGGTCAGGAGCCCAGATGCCTCCCGAAGAGGGGTTTCCTCTCATATCAAGCTGGCTGGACCGGCTCAACGGGCTTGGAAGAATGTTCCAATGCACCAGGTCCTTGGACTCATGCAGGCGAACGCCTGGGAACCATTCGAACGTGGAATTGGCAATGTAATAAGTGTCACCGACGCGAATCATTGAAGGATCGGCATGAAAACCGGTGAGCACCGGGTTGGAAATCTTCATATTGCATAAGAGATGAAGCCCGGAAGACGGAAAGGAACATCTTCCGGGCGTGGGTTGTCACATTCCGTCAGCCCTTGACCGCACCTGTCAGGCCGCCGACGATCTTCTTCTGGAAGATGGTGAAACAGATCAGGGCCGGAATCATAGCCAGAGAGGTGAAGGCCAACACCTGTGCGGTGTCAACGGAGTGTTCGGAGCTGAACATCTGTACGCCAAGTGGCAATGTGTACTTGCTGGCATCACTGAGCACGAACAGCGGCAGCATGTAGGCATTCCAGCTTCCCACGAAGGTAAGGATTCCAGTGGTGGCCACGCCAGGCATGGACAGCGGAATGACCATGCGCCAGAAGAAGCCAAGGCGGGAGCATCCATCGAGAAGACAGGCCTCCTCAAGCTCATTAGGAATCGACTGTAGGAACGGCACCAAGATGATGATGGTCTGAGGAAGTCCGAAGGCAATTTGCGGAAGGATCAGACCCCACAGGGAGTTGGCCAGACCCAGATTGCGAATCAGCAGATACAAAGGTGTAATGCCAACGGTCATCGGGAACATGAGACCAGCAGAGAACAACGCGTACATAAGCGGCGCATAGCGGAATTTGTATCGGGCGATGACAAAGCTCACCATGATGCTAAGCACCACGACGCCTACCATGGTGGCGATACCCACGATGGTAGAATTCTTCAGTTCCGTCCAGAAAATATCACTTTCGACGACCGTCTTGTAGTTGTCGGGGATCCATGGGTTCGGCATCCCGGACGGATGGTTGGTGATCTGCGAATTGGTACGGAAACCGCCGAAGATAATGTACAACACCGGAGTGATACAGATGGCCACAAGCACCAGGGAGAAGAAGTAGACGATTGGGTTGCCCCATGGCGTCTTGGATGACTTACGGTAACCATTCTTCTTGCTGTACTCGCTTTTGTTGGAATGTCCTGCGATTGTTGCGGCAGTCATCACTTCACCTCACTTGCCAGGGCAGCAACCTCACGATGCTGCACTTCCTTTGCGCGCTTCCTGGCACGCTTCTCGGCTTCTTTCTGCTCAGTAACAGCACCGTCCAAGTCACGGTTCAGCACGAACTTCTGATAGACGAGTGCGATGATCAAAGAGATCACGAAGATGATCAGAGCAACGGCGGAACCATAGCCATAGTTGCCGGCTCCACGACCTTCACGCACCATGTAGGTGGCCATGGTGGACACACCAGCGGTGGTCGACACATACTTGCCCCACACGATATAGACCAGATCGAAAAGCTGCAGAGAGCCAATCATGGAAAGGAACACCCAGATCCGCAACGTCGGAGCAAGCAACGGCAACGTGATGCTTTTCTGCATCTGCCAAAAACTCGCCCCATCCACTTTGGCTGCTTCATACAGTTCATCGGGAATGGATTGCATGCCGGCGAGCATCAGAATTACGGCGAAACCGACGTATTTCCAGCTGATCAGCAACAGCAGCGTCCAAATAGCGATTTTCGGGTCGGCCAGCCAATCGGGACCATTGATGCCGAAGTTGGCCAGAATCTCATTGATGGCGCCCTTCTTCTGTAGCAACAGGCTCCATCCTGTGCCGACGATGACCTCGGAAACGACATACGGCACGAAGATGAGGGTGCGGATGAGACCACGCCCCTTGAACTTCTGGTTCAGCAGCAATGCGAACAGGATGGCGAGCGGAGCCTGGATGACCAACGAGCCGATCACGACCTCGAAGGTATGCAGAATCGCCGCCTGGAACGCGGGATCCTTAAGCGCTGTGATGTAGTTCTGGAGACCAACGAATTTACCTGTCTTGGAGGGAAGTCCGTAGCCCTTCCACTGATAGAAGCCGTAATAAGCACCCAAGACGATAGGCAGAATCACAAAGCAGACGAACAGAAGAATCGCAGGTGCGGACAGTACGAAAATCTCAACATTACGACGCATTTTGCCATCGGACGGTTTCTTGGACCGCTTAGCGCGCAGCGTCACCGCGTCTTTGCTTGTACTTGACATGGTTTTCTCCACTACCAGATACGTTTCTCGAATAGGAAGGAGGGCAGATGAAGATCTGTCTATCCACCCTCCTTTGGCCGTCAACCAGCCATGTTCACTATCAGCCCTTGGACGCTGCGTCCTTCATCGCCTTGACGATGTCAGCCGAAGTCCCCTGTCCGGAAAGCAGATTCACCACTCCGGAATTAAGAGCGTTGCCAATATTTCCGCCGAGAGCGGTATCCATCCACAGCTGCATGCCATCAGACTTTTTCATAGCTTCGAGGATAGCCTTAAGATTTTCATCGGTAACCGCATCGTAAGCTTCGGCGGAAGCCGGAATGGTGCTGAACGCAGTGGCGTATTTCTCCTGATTTGATTTCTCAGCCATGAAATTGACGAAATCAACAGCAGCGTCCGGAGCCTCGGGATTGACAGCGAAACCGGTCACAGCGCCCATCAAAGCACCTTCCTCGCCTTTTCCTCCGTCCACGGTCGGGAAGGCGAAGAAGCCAAGGTCAGCCATTGGCTTCTTGTCCGGAGTCAGGTCCTTGAGAACTCCAGGCTCCCATGTGCCCATGAGCTCCATCGCAGCCTTATGATTGGCCAGCAGACCTGCGGACGAGCTGGCGCCCTGCTGGGCCGTCGTGGTGAGGAATCCTTCGTTAAAAGCATTCGCATCCAACAAATCCTTCAGATCATCTCCGGCTTTGACCCAGCAAGAGTCGGAGAAGTCCTTGTCATTAACGCCCTTGGCGTAGGCCTTCGGAGAGCATTTGCGCATGGACAACCAGTAGTACCAGTGACCGACCGGCCAAGCATCCTTGCCGCCGAGTGCGATCGGATCGATGCCAGCGCTGCGAAGCTTCTGCACATCGGTCTTCAGCTCGCTGAAAGTGGTCGGCTCGGCATCGATGCCAGCCTGCTTGAACAAATCCTGGAATACCAGATGCCACCAGGCTGGGCAGCGACCGGAACACCATAGACCTTGCCATCATAAGACATGGAATCCAATGAGGAAGACATTTGCTTTTTGACGGTATCGCTAATCTTATCAGTAATATCCATTACCTGACCGGCATCAACCATGTCCTTGGTCTTGGCACCACCAAGGGTCATGTACACATCCGGGCCGGAGGCGGGATCCTGCATAGCGGTAGTCAGCTTGCCTTCGAAATCCTCGTTCTGGATGGCCTGAATCTGAACCTTGACACCAGTCTTCTTCTCAAACGCTTTGGCCAGATCCTCCCAATACTGCTTGCCGTCACCAGCTGTTGCGTTATGCCAGAACGTAATGGTCTTATCGTCTTTGGCGCCAGCGCTGGAGCCACAGGCACCCATGCCCAACATGGTCGCCACCGCAAGAGTGGCAGCTGCAATGGTTTTGAACTTCATTGTCTTCTCCTTATTGACCAAATCATCATCGACAAAATGATGGCAACGACAGGAACGACTTCTCTCGAATGGGTCGAATCGGGAAGCATGACCGCAACGAATGCTGCTGCAGCTCCCCTAGCAGACAGAGAATCAGCCTTTGACTCCCTTCGAAAGTCTCCATTTCGTTTTCGTTGTACCTACAGACTACCGAAACAAATCACACAAAGTCAAGTTTTTTGTAAAATCAGAAAACTAACTATTTTTCGTTGATTTTACAACGTTTTTAAGCATTGCCAACATATCGAAAGTTTCGAAAAACGTAAACCGAAACTTTCGTTCGCATTTTCGGATATGATGAAAAGAAGAAGGAGTGACTCATGCGCAATACGACAAAGAAAGCTACGGTACGACTCTCTGACATAGCTAAAGAGACCGGTTATTCCCTTTCCACCGTATCCAAGGCGCTCAACGGCAGAGCCGACGTTTCCGAAGAGACGCGGCAAACCATCAACGCGGTGTTGAAACGGTATGGGTATTCCCGTAAAGCGACAGGTGCAAAAAGCCAACGAATTATCGAAATCGTGTTCCAAGATTTCGATAATGTTTGGGCCCTTGAAGTACTCCGTGGCGCCATTCGCGAAGCCAAGTTGCATGATTTGAACGTCATCACCACCGAAGGCGGCAATCGCCAGCACCCGGACTCATCCTGGATTGACAACATGCTGCGTCGGCAGACGGATGGCGCCATTCTTGTCTTCTCCAGTCTGACACGTATCGAGCGGAACAAACTGCATTCCAGAGGTATTCCCTTCGTCTTGTTCGATCCATTCGGTAATCCAGATCCAGACACGCTGTCGGTGCAAGCGGACAACTGGACCGGAGGCGTAATCGCCACCAGGCATCTGCTCGCACTCGGACATACCCGCATAGGCATCATCACCGGACCGGAGGAGATGATGTGTTCCAAAGCACGTCTGGACGGATATACATCAGCGCTCGCGGAACATGGAATCGAAGCCGATCCCGAACTTATCACCGAAGGCGATTTCACCACTTCCGGCGGTTACGCACAGTCCATCTCCCTGTTGAAACGACCGAATCGTCCGACCGCAATCTTCGCCGGCAGCGATCTGCAGGCCATGGGCGTCTACGAGGCGGCAAGGCAGCTGGGATTACGTATTCCCGAGGATTTATCCGTGGTCGGATTCGACGATGTGCAGACTGCCGCATTCCTTGGCCCGGCGCTGACCACCGTACGACAGCCGCTCCAAGACATGGCAAGGGCCGCCGTACGCATGCTGGTCGAAGCGCTGTCCACCGACGTGATCCAACCGCACATCATCATGCCGACATCGCTAGTGGTACGCAACAGCACACAGCAACTCGAAGGTTAATCAGCGGGGCAAACCTCACAGACACAGCCGGAGGGAGAACACAGCGCTCCTAGCCTTTCGACCCGTTTTCAACTCGTTCTAAGACGGCCCGTCGGAACACCAGCAGTGAACCATCCTGAAATTCCGTAGAAACTATGCCATGAAGCCGGCCATGCAACCGACGAACCCACCGGCCCATTCGGTGCTGAGGAAACGAGCATCGACACTCAGCAGGACCTGCCCCTGACGCACGAACGTCGCAGAATCAACCAAACCATGCATGCCAGTCACGATGACCGACAAGCGGTTGTCGTCGAAAAGTACCGCCGGACGCACTCCGTCAGCCTGTACGGCAACAGACCCAGCTTGCGAATCGTCTCCATTCACCATCTCGTAGCGCACATCCGTGCCATGCATCGAAAACACCGCGTAATGTGTGGAATTCTGCCGGATCACTAAAGAACCGGACATGGGAATCGGCATGAGCGTCGGCAGTTTCGCTATTCTGCGGTAGCTGACATCACGCTCATCGCGCACCACCACATCGTTCGTCGAGCCATCAGCCACATCCACCAGCGCAGGTTCCACGTCACCGGCGAGCGAGGATTTCACCCTAGGCTCGATGGCGATGCCATCGTCTTCAGTAGTAACCGTGATCTCGTCGGCCAAGCGGCCAAGACCAGCGCAAGTCACCGGCCATCCGGGGTCACCCTCATGCGTATATGGTGCACCGTTGCCGTCCAGCTTCCAATCGGCCGGATTATGTTCCCAGGATACCGGAGCGACAAAGCTCTCCCTTCCCAAGTAGCTCAATAATTCGCCGTCACGCTTTCCCCGTGTCTCTCTCACGCCGAGACACACCAGCCACCATCCCAGTTCCGGATGAAGCAACAGGTCCGCATGTCCCACGCATTGCAGCGGTTCCGACAAACCCAGATGTCGGTGGGTGAGAATCGGATTCTTCTTATCCGCGTGGAAGGCACGGATTGCAGTGCCAAGATAGCAGCGTTCCCCGTCACGAACCTGCGGAATGCACTCACCCAATTCGGATACTTCCCGTTCGTAAGCTTCGAACGCCCGAAGCAGTCCATGCGGCGCATAGATGCGCATGGCCATTTCGCTATGTTCGAAACTGGTACCCCCCTCAGCGGTCATCAGATACACATAATCACCCACGCGATAGAGATGCGGCGCCTCAGCCCACACCGATTCCATACCGTATCCGCGCCATATTACCGTCTTGCCCGATCCCGCAGGAAGACCGTCATCGACAAAAGTCCAAGTCTCCGGATTAATGCGTTGGGTCCAGACCTCGGTCTGGCCTTCCCATTGCGGATTGACCGCAGGACGGGTCTGGGTCCAGTACACGTTGCCATCCCCGTCCTCGAATATGTCTGGATCGATGCCTTCAGCGCCCTCAATCCAGAACGGGCCATGCCATGGCCCTTCGATAGAATCCGCTTCAAGGATAAAATTGCCCTCCGCGGCGTGGAACCGCATCAGCTCGCTTTCTGTGCAACCACCTTCCATAGCACGGCGATCATCAAGACGGGCAATGGTGCATGCAATCACATATTTGCCATGAATCCTGCGCAGCGTCGGCGCATAGACACCGCCCGAATCATCCACGAAAGGAATAAGCAGGCGCCTTGCCAGGTCAGCATCTACCACATTCGACACATGCTTCCAGCACGTCATATCCTCGGAAACGTAAATGGGAAGACCTGGGACAAGCTCAAAAGTAGAAGTCACCAACACAATTCGCTGGAACTCATCATCCCAAATCCAACTCGGATCAGGATTCATTCCACTAAGAATGGGATTGGTAATGGTAATAGTCGCGGTCATAAATACACCTTATTCAGAAACGTTCGTGAGCATCGCATCATTGCGAACAATCGAAACTTTCGTTTGGCCCAAAAACGCAAACAAGCCGTACACCGGCAACATAACCGGCAGACGACTTGCCTGCGAAGGAAATTCTAGGAAGAAGGAAGGAAAGATGAGTGGTGTGCCGGAACGCCGACGCTTCGGCACACCACATCCGGCTCTGTCACAGCCGAGCCTCACTGCTTGATCCAGCGATGAATCAGGAGCCCTAACGGAAACTCCCTATTCGGCTCACGCCTCGGCTAGGGCGTCGATCATGTAGTTGTTGATCGTGGCCTTGACGGACTCGAGGTGATCGGACTTGGTGGCTTCGATGAGCTTGGACTGCGGGATATCCAGAGCATACTCTTCGAGGGAAGCCAGAGAGGCGGTGCCGTTCTCGACGGTCGCGCCGATACCGGAATCGAAGGAGCTGTAGCGCTCGGCCTGCAGGTTCTCGATGACCTTGTCCTCGTGCATCTTGGCCGCGACCAGCAGGCCGGCCGCGAAGGAATCCATGCCGGCGATGTGGGAGCGGAACAGGTCCTCGGCGGTGAAGGAGGTGCGGCGCGGCTTGGCGTCGAAGTTCAGGCCGCCGTGAGGGCCGATCTGGCCTTCGGCGAGGACTTCCCACATGACGGTGGAGGTCTCGTACAGGTCGGTCGGGAACTCATCCATATCCCAGCCGATGAGCTTGTCGCCCTGGTTGGCATCGAGGGAGCCGAGCACGCCGGCCTCGCGGGCGGTGCGGATCTCGTGCTGGTAGGTGTGGCCGGCCAGGTTGGCGTGGTTGCCTTCGAGGTTCAGCTTCATGAAGTCGATGTCGTAGGTCTTAAGGAAGGCGATGGCTGTGGATGCATCGAAGTCATACTGGTGCATCGTCGGCTCCTTGGCCTTCGGCTCGATCAGGAACTGAGCGTCCAGGCCGATCTCCTGAGCATACTCGTGGCACATGTGGAAGAACTTGGCCATGTGCGCCTGTTCGCGCTTCATCTGCGTGTTCCACAGGTTCTCGTAGCCTTCACGTCCACCCCAGAACACGTAGTTCTCGGCTCCCAGGCGCTTGGCAATCTCCAGGGAATGCTTCAGCTGGCCACCGGCGTAAGCGTAGATGTCGGCGAACGGGGAGGTGGAAGCACCGGAAACGAAGCGCGGGTTGGTGAACAGGGAGGAGGTGTTCCACAGCAGCTTGATGCCGGTGGACTTCATGTTCTCTTCGATCTTGTCGACGACCTTGTCCAGGTTCTTGTCGGTCTCGCGCAGGGTATCGCCTTCCGGAGCGATATCACGATCATGGAAGCAGAAGTACTCGACGCCGAGCTTCTGGAAGAACTCGAAGGCGTAGTCGACCTTGGCCAGGGCCTCATCCTCAGCATTGGAGTACTTGCCGTACCACGGACGCTGGGCGGTGCCGGTGCCGAACGGATCGACCAGCTCCTGATCGAACGTGTGCCACCAAGCGACGCCGAAACGCAGCCAATCCTTCATCTTCTTGCCGGCAACAACCTTGTCGGCATCGTAGTAATGGAAAGCCAGACCCTCCTGCGGCCCCTTTTCACGACCGACATACGGAATCTTTTCAATATCCCACAGACCCATGGGTTGCTCCTTTGCTATTGGTTTTTACTTTCGTAAGACCTTGCTTTTCCCGTCAAGCGGATTCCCGCCTGTCTTGATGTACATAATAAAATCAACTTCCTAAGTTTGTCAATTCAGTGAACTATTCGGCGTTTCCATTGAAAAATAGCCAATTATCAACTCAGTGATAAAGTGAACATGTTTGTTGCATCGCAGCGCTACGCAACGAAGCGCGCAATCGAAAGAAGGAATCCATGAGCGAAAACGTCGACACCATCTGCGTGCAGGGAGGCTACCAGCCCGGCAACGGCGAATCCCGCACTCCCCCGATCATTCAGGCGACAACCTTCAAATACAAGTCAAGCGAACAGATGAGCCGACTGTTCGATCTATCCGAATCCGGATACTTCTACACTCGACTGCAGAATCCAACCAACGACACCATCGCAGCGAAAATCTGTGAAATGGAAGGCGGCGCGGCCGCAATGCTGACCTCATCCGGCCAGGCGGCGAACTTCTTCGCACTGTTCAACATCTGCAACAACGGCGACCACATCGTCGCATCCTCCGCGATCTACGGCGGCACGTTCAACCTCATCAACGTGACCATGCGCAAAATGGGCATCGAATGCACGTTCGTAAGCCCGGACTGCACCGAAGAAGAGCTCGAAGCGGCATTCCAGCCGAACACCAAGGCGGTCTTCGGCGAATCCATCTCCAATCCGGCGCTCATCGTGCTTGATTTCGAAAAGTTCGCGAACGCAGCGCACCGCCACGGCGTGCCGCTGATCGTCGATAACACGTTCCCCACACCAGTCAACTGTCGTCCATTCCAGTATGGCGTGGACATCGTCACGCACGCCACCACCAAATATATGGACGGTCACGGCTCCTGCGTGGGCGGCGCGATCGTGGATTCCGGCAACTTCGACTGGATGGCCCATGCGGAGAAATTCCCCGGACTCACCACACCGGACGATTCCTACCATGGCGTGACCTATGCCAAGGACTTCGGCAAGGCCGCCTACATCACCAAAGCCACCGCACAGCTCATGCGCGATTTCGGCTCAACGCCGGCGCCGATCAACTCGTGGATCATGGGCATGCATTTGGAGTCGCTGGGCGTGCGTATGGAGCGCCATTGCGCGAACGCGCTCAAGGTGGCGCAGTGGCTGAGCGCCGACCCGCGCATCAGCTGGGTGAGCTTCCCAGGCCTTGAGGAAGACAAGTACCATGCGCTAGCTGAAAAGTACATGCCGAACGGCACTTGCGGCGTTATTTCCTTCGGCGTGCCGGGCGGCCGCGAAAAGGTGTCCGCGTTCCTCGACCACCTGAAGATGGTGTCCATCGCCACACATGTGGCCGACGCGCGCAGCTGCACCCTATACCCGGCAGGCACCACGCACCGTCAGCTCACCGAGGAGCAGCTCGTCGAAGCAGGCGTTGGCATTGACCTGGTGCGCCTGAGCTGCGGCATCGAAAACGCCGACGACATCATCACGGATCTCAAGCAGGCGATGGACGCGGTGCTCTGATTCCCGCGAACCACGCGACCATACGGTAACGGTGGGGCCTGCGACGGGGATCGATCCCGTCGCGGGCCCCACCATATCCGACTCGCGGACGGCACCGATCCCGCGCAAGTCATCGCCACGCATATGCCGCCGCCGGCATAGGATAGTGGCAGGAGCCCGCGGCGGACGGCGTACAGATGGAGCCGGATGGAGTACAGACGGAGTACAGACGTCACCAGATGGCAACGGCACACTCCCGGAGGCGCGATGGACAACGACGACTACACGGCCAAGATGACCGAGCTCATCGAACTGCTGCGCGTCATCGGCAACGACACGCAGCAATGCGAGGTCAAGGAGTGCAAACGCAGAATCAGCTCGACCATCACCGAGACGCTGTCCGCGTTCTCCAACGGCAACGGCGGGTACATCATCCTGGGGCTGAGCGAGAAGGCGGGGTTCACGCCGGTCGAGGGCTTCGACGCCCGCGCCATGCAGGAGGCGTTGAGCCAGGCCTGCGAGAAGCTCACGCCCGTGGTCCGGCCCGTGATCGTGACCTGCCCGTTCGAGGGCGCGAATTTGGTGTTCGCCGTCATCGACGAGATGCTGCCGCGGGAGAAGCCCTGCTTCGTCTCCTCGGTCGGCCCGCACGGCGGCTCCTACATCCGCACCGGCGACGGCGACCGCAAGATGACCGCCTACGAGGTCGATCGTCTGCTTGATGAGCAACGCCAGCCGGAGCACGACATCGCGGTCGTGCCGGAGGCCACGCTCGACGACTTGAATCCCACGCTCGTCCACGCGCTGCTCGAATGCGAGCGCGACCGCCATCCGCATGTCTTTGCGGAGCGTTCCGACATGGACATGATGCTGGACCTGCGCATCCTGAGACGCATGCCAGCCGGCCACCCCGCGGACGACACCGTGAAACATGCCGCGAAACATGCCGCGGATTGCGACCCGGCGGGAACCGCGTTCAGGGAAGACGACACGGATATCGGCGCGGACACCGACACAGACGAGGAGACCCGGATCGCATCCGTGCCGCGCCCCACGCTTGCGGGACTGTTGGCCGTCGGCCGGTATCCGCAGAAGTTCTTTCCCCGGCTCAACGTCACCATCGCCGTCTACCCCGGTACCTCACGCGACGACGTGTTCACCGGCGACGCACGGCTCGTCGCCTCCGAAACCATCACCGGCCCGATCCCGATCATGATCGATGACGCGGTCGCCTCGCTGATGGCATGGACGTCCGGCCCAGGCGGCGCCGATTCCGGCGCGCAACCATCACAGCCGCCACAGCCGCCGATGTATCCGCAACTGGTGCTGCGCGAGGCCATCGCCAACGCGTTGACCCACCGCGACTACTCCCCGGACGCGCTCGGCACGCCCGTGCATGTGGACGTGTTCACCGACCGAATCGAGGTCTCGAACCCGGGCGGCCTGTTCGGCGCGGTCTCCAAACAGCGGCTCATCCATGAGGCGTCAACGTCCACGCGCAACGCATTCCTGTTCTCGCTGCTGCGGTCCACCCCGTATCCGGACGGCGGCACCGTGCTGCGCGACGACGGCACCGGATACCTGCGCATCGGCGCCGCGCTAAGGAACGAGGCGCGCGAACCGGTGCGCATCGACAATTCGCTCGATCGGTTCCGCGTCACCATTCCCGGCCCTGTGGCGACCGAACAGTCAGGCGTCAACGCCCGTCGCGGGACAAGGCCAGCGCCTGGATGCGGTGCTGGAAGGTGAAGACGCGATTGACGATGTTGATGATTGGCCCGACCAACACCGCGGAAATCACCGTGCCGATGCCGACGCCGCGCAACCCGTGGAAGAAGATCAATGACAGCACCGCGGCGATGATGATCAGCGTGATGTCGAATACGGCCTTCACCGTGCCCACGCGCACGCCGCTGACCTTGGCGATGGCACGGACCACGCCTTCGCCGGGCACCACCACCACGTTCGGCGCCAGCTCGATGACGATGCCGAAGGCCAACGCCACGCAGCCTAAGCCGATGCACAGGAACTGCTCCCACAGCATGGTAGGGTACAGAACACCGAGGATGGCCATGCTTACGTCGATCATGGCGCTGAACAGCACGTTGACCATGATCTGCAGGAACTGGGAGGGCTTGAAGTCGCGGCGCAGCAGCACGACCTGAAGCAGAATCAGCAGGATGTTCCAGATGAATGTGGTCACGCCGAAGCTGAACATGGGGAACTGCAGGCTGCACACGTACGGCACGCTGGAGATGGCCGAGGTGCCCAGATTTCCCAACGTGATCAGTGCCACACCGAACGAGTTGATGACGACGCCCAGGGCGAAGAACACCAAACGCTGCGGCATGTTGTTCATATGGTACGACTCCTCTTCTTCCGTATCTTGGTGCCTGCGTTTTGCGGCACTGCCCCCCCCCCAGGCGGGGCCAGGCCGGGAACCTATGAAAAGCAGACGTCTCGACAAACCGGACACCCGGACATCAATTGCTTAATATTTGCTCGTATCCCCCCGCTTTTCCCGCATCTTCCTGCATCTTCCCGCATCACCCGCGAAGCCATGCATGCCTTCCCTCCCAATCCGAACCGCCGCGTCCCAGCGCACAGCTGGACCCCCGAAATCGGCGTCGTGAGTACAATGTCGCCGAGACGAAAGGGGATCATATGCTGCTTGCCGCGCTGGGAGTGCTCACCAGAATCGTCACGCCGTTGCAGACCGTCGTCAACGCGCGACTGCGCGGAACGTTGGGCACACCGTTCCGCGCGTCGCTGGTGTCATTCACCGTGGGATTGGCAGCCACAACGATTGCGGCACTGCTGCTCGGACCGTACCCGCTGGTACCTGAGTCGGCGCTCCACGGCCCCTGGTGGATGTGGTTCGCCGGGCTCTTCGGCGTGATCTTCATGACCGGGAACATCCTGCTGCTGCCCAGGCTCGGCAGTCTGCAGACCGTGCTCATGCCGGTGCTGGGGCAAATCACGATGGGACTGCTCATCGACCAGTTCGGCTGGCTGGGCAACCCTCGCCATCCGATGACCATGGCACGCGCAGCCGGACTGGTGCTGGCAGTCCTCGGCGTGCTGCTGGCGGTCGCCGCCGCCGACGCCAAGACGCTGTTCGGCGGTCCGAACCCGTTCGGCTCGCGGCACGGAGCGGCGCGCACCCCCCGCAATGCTGTCCGCGGACACGTTGCGACCCCCTGCGGACGGCCGCTCCACGAACCGAACCCGCTCGCCAAGCATCTGGCTATGGCGTGGACTGGGCATACTCTGCGGCATGTCGTTGGCGGTGCAAGCCGCCATGCTGGGACGACTGGGTACGGCGCTCGGATCGCCGATCAAGGCGTCGGTCGTCTCGTTCATCCTGGGATTTGTGCTGCTGTGCGCCGTGGTCGTGTTCCGTGACCATGGCCTCGATCTCGGTAAGGCGATCCGCGGGCATAATCCGCCGTGGATGTGGATCGGGGGCCTGCTCGGCGCCGTTGTGGTGCTGATGACCTCCTGGCTGTCGCCGCAACTCGGCACCGGGCTGACGGTGCTGGTGGTGCTGATCGGACAAGTGACCGGCGGATTATGAGTCCGATGCTCTAACCGACTGAGCTACAGCCCCACGCCGGTTCGTGGCCGGCCCTATAGTCTAGCAAACCGCTGGGCGTTTGCCCGGATGCTCGTCAACGGGCGGCATCCTGACAACCGCCGACCGGAGACAGCGGTCACCCGCGACGGTCGGCATCGTCGCGCCGCGCCCGTCCGGAAGCGAAACGATCCAACGCCCCGGTGGCGGCGATGGCCCTGTACAGATACCAGCTCATCACGCCGGCGATCAGCACGCCGCCGACCAATTCACTGATCATATGGATGACGCCGCGGGGGCTGAGGAACGATACGCCCTGATACCGGAACAGCATCAGGTACACGCCGTATTCCAAGGCCACCAAGGCGCCGGACGTCATGGAGATCGGCAGGTTGAACACGCGGTACCGGGTGAGTGCGAACGGCAGTTCGGCGAACACGCCCTGCAGCGCCGCGGACGCGAACCCGAACGAGAACTGGTTGCCCAGCAGCATCTCGGCCGCGCTGCCCACCAGGTTCACATAGACCGCGGCTCCGGGCTTACGCAGGATGATGACGGCCAACGTGCCGGAGAAATACCACAGCGGGTACAGGATGCTGGCCAGTCCGGGCAGGATGCCGCCGATGATCGGGGACAGTCATGCGTAGGCGAAGTTGAACAGCCAGAACACCAGTCCGCAGGCCACGCCCAACGCGGCGCCCACGGCGATGTCGTCCCCATCCTCCAGCGCCAACGACGGTCCGCGGCCCGGCCGCCGGAGGATGGGGACGACAATCCGGCGGGACCGGAGGCATCCCTCCGTGCCGACATGTCGGCCATGTCCGACGTTTTCCCTACGGCGGGCATGGTATGATGATTCGGTTGTTGAGGATGTTCGGCTATGGGATGCTCCTGTTCCCTGTTGACTGCGCACGGCATGAACACGGGGAGACCCGCGGACGATCCTTGACCTGCGCAGCCCGGGCGGAATCGCCACGTGCCACTGTACCAGGCAGCTCCTCTTGCCGCGCCCCCGACGTTATAGGCCTAGGTTGGAACACGCGTGCATCCGTGTGCGGACCGTCAGTCGGTCGAGACGAACCGCATCGGATTGTCGATGAAGCGGCGCAGACCGATGGCGGCCGAACCGATCAACGCCGGTTTGGACGTCACGTCGGCCATCAGCACCTTGGCGCGCACCTCGGGGTATCCAAGCACCTGGCGCCGCATCATGCCCTGCATATGCGAGGCGATCTCCGGCCCGAACTGCGACCATACGCCGCCCAGCATCACCGTATCGACGTCGCAGATGTTGATCGCCGACGCGATGGCGGAGACCATGGCCTCGATGGCCTTGTCCACCACCGCCGCGGCCTTGACGTCCCCGTCACGCCACCGTTCGATCAGCTCGTTGATCGACTCGCGCCGCGCGGCCGCCGACCCGCTGGCGATGCCTGCGGACTCCACCATCGCCCTGCGGCCGGCATAGGTCTCCAGGCACCCCCGCCGCCCACACCGGCACACCGGCCCCCGCAGCTCCACCGACACGTGGCCGAGTTCCCCGCCGAATCCATGGTCGCCGATCTCCACATGTCCGCCACGGACCACCGCGCCGCCGATGCCGACGTCCGTGGACAGGTAGATGAATGAGGCGTTGGGTTCCACGATGCCGTCGTCCTCACGGTGCATAGCGTATCCGGGAATCTGCGCGAGCGCCGCCATATTCGCCTCGTTGCCCGCAGTCGCATCCAGCCGCCGCACCACGTCGAACCGCTTGAGATCCAACTGTTCCCATCCCAGGTTGCGGGCCATGAGGAGCCTCGTGTCATCCGTGACCAGACCGGGCAATGCCAGTCCGGTACCCGTCACGGTGTATCCGCGGTCAGCCAGCAGCCGTTCCTGCTCAAGTGACAGGGCGTTCAGTTCGGAGAAGATGTCGTCGGCGTCCACGTCGGACATATCCGCATCGACCCAGCGTTCCGCGACCACCGTGCCGTCCAAGTCGAGCACGATGGTGCCGTAGCCGTCCGTATTCACCTGCAGACCGATGCCGCAGTATCGGCCTCCGACGATGAGCAGCGGCGTGCTGGGGCGCCCATAGGAGGATTGTACGCTCGGCGTCCCCTCGCGCACGACGCCGTTGTCGACAAGCATGGAAACCAGCAGGGACATGGTCGCCTTGGTCAGTCCCGTCTGTTTGGCCAGTTCGGCGCGGCTCATCGGTTCGGCGGCGCGCAGCAGTGTGCTGATGACCACCGAAAGATTGTGGTTGCGTAGATCGTCCTGATTGATTCTGCGCAGCGTAGTCATGACGTAGCTCTCCTCTATGTGTTCTGGTGCTTCATCGCCTCCGGCGTGCCTCCCACAACATTGTGAAAATGGTACACACACCAGTATAGTTCATTCGTCAAACTATTTGCGTATAATGGCGACCGTATTCGGCCAAACGCCATCAGCCCGACGTTTTTGGCGGCATGTTGCAAGGAGGCACAATGAGCAGAGTTCTGGTGGCCGGCGTGGACACGTCCACCCAGTCGACCAAGGTGCGCGTCACCGACGCCGAGACCGGCGAGATGGTCCGTTTCGGGCAGGCCAAGCACCCCGACGGCACCAGCGTGAACCCCGATGCCTGGTGGCAGGCGTTCCAGGAGGCCGCGGAACAGGCCGGCGGGCTCGACGACGTGGCCGCGCTGGCGGTCGGCGGCCAGCAACACGGCATGGTACTGCTCGACGACCATGGCCGCGTGATCCGTGACGCACTGCTGTGGAACGACACCCGTTCCGCCACGAACGCCGACGTGCTCATCGCCTGTCTGGGCGAGGCCGAGAAGGCCGCCGACGGCAGCGAGGACGACCTGTCCGACGATCCGGCGATGCGCGGCCGCCAGCGCTGGGTCAAGGCCGTCGGCTCCTCGCTGGTCGCCTCGTTGACGATCACCAAGGTGGCGTGGGTCGCCGCGAATGAACCGGAGAACGCCGCACGCATCGCCGCGATCTGCCTGCCGCACGACTGGCTGAGCTGGCGCATCGCCGGCCACGGCCCTCTGGGCGAGGACGCGACCGCCGAGGAGATGAAGGCGAACCTGGATGCGCTGTTCACCGACCGTTCCGACGCCTCCGGCACCGCGTACTTCGATGCGACCGCCAACGAATACCGCCGTGACCTGCTCGCGATGGCGCTGGGACGCGGCGAAGAGGATATCGCCGGCATCGTGCTGCCGCGCGTGCTCGGCCCGACCGAGACCGGCGACGTGGCCGATCCGGCCATCGCCGGCAAGGACGTGGAGGGCGGCTGCCCGATCGGCCCCGGCGGCGGCGACAACGCCATGGCGTCGCTGGGCCTGAGCATGGGTGTGGGCGACGTGAGCATCTCGCTGGGCACCTCGGGCGTGGCCGCGGCCATCTCCCCCGTGCCCGCCTACGACATGACCGCTTCGGTGACCGGATTCGCCGACTGCACCGGACATTGGCTGCCGCTGGCCTGCACGATCAACGGTTCGCGCATCTCCGATGCCGGACGCGCCGCACTCGGCGTGGACTACGACGAACTGGCCGAACTGGCCGCGGCCGCGGAACCGGGTGCCGGCGGCATCACGCTGGTGCCGCACTTCGACGGCGAGCGCACCCCGAACCGTCCGGACGCCACGGCGGCGCTGTACGGCATGACGTTGGCGAACACCAGGCGAGAGAACATCGCCCGCGCGTTCGTGGAGGGTCTGCTGTGCTCGCAGCGCGACTGCCTTGAACTGGTCAAGGGTCTGGGCGTGGACGTCAAGCGCATCCTGCTGATCGGCGGCGGAACCAAGTTCGCGGCCGTGCGCGCGCTGGCCCCCGCGATCCTCGGCATGGACGTCGAACTGCCAGAAACCGACGAGTACGTGGCGATCGGCGCGGCCCGTCAGGCCGCCTGGGTGCTGTCCGGCGAGACCGAACCGCCGACGTGGCCGGTCAAAGTCGAGACCACACTGACCGGCGAACCAACCCCGCAGGTGTACGAGCAGTACGTGCGCTGGCGCGGTTGATGAAGTCACACGATGAGGTTGTCGGAACGACGAGGGCCAGCAGCCTCATCGCATATCACCATCAGGAAAGGAACATTGATGACTTTTCATTTCACAGTCCGTGATGATAAGCAGATTCGTGTCATCATCGACACCGACGCCGATTGCGAGGCCGACGACCCGTTCGCTATCGCTCAGGCGTTGCTGACACCGAAGTTCATGGTCAAGGCGATTTGCGCCGAGCATTTCAACGAAGCGGGCAGTATGGAACGCAGCTTCCGCACCGCGTCCACGGTTGTTCAACTGCTGAACTCCGATGTACCGGTACTCGAAGGCGCCCGCACGCCGCTGGCGGGGCTGCACCTCGCCTCTGATGAGGACCTCTCCCCCGCTTCGCGTGCGATTCTCGACGAAGCTCTGAGCGCTGATACCCATCCGCTGTTCGTACTGTGCCTCGGCGCCATCACCAACGTGGCCGCCGCCATCAAGCTGCACCCGGAAATCGTCAGCCGGATGACCATCATCTGGATCGGCACGCAGCTTCCCGGCAACGATGAGGAAGCCATTCGCGAATTCAACTCCGGCAACGACGTGGAAGGCGCCAATCTGGTGCTGACCAGTGGTGCGAATCTCTGGCTGGTGCCTTATCAGGTCTACCGTACGATGAATGTGAGCATTGCCGAACTACAATGTAAGCTTGCCGATGCGGGCGCTATCGGCGAGTTCCTGTTCGACAATCTCGTGAAATACAATGACAGTGATTTCGCGTTCTGGACTTCGGGAGAAAGCTGGTCATTGGGAGATTCGCCCGCCGTCGGCTTGGCGATGAAGCATGATTGCGGCGAATTCCATTACGCGCCGGCACCATTGGTCAAGCCGGACAGCTCCACTGCTTTCATACCGTCTCGCCCAACGATACGCATCTACGACAGCATTGACAGTCGATTCATTCTCGAGGACCTCTTCGCCAAGTTGACGCTGTTCGCACGCGGTTGACGCCCCGATAATATGCGGCCACCAACGGTGACGCCTCCCATCGGGGCGACAAGGCTGTTCACGATCGAAATCACAACCGGAAGGCCGCCCCTTTGCGGTACAGGTTCTGCAACACTCGGCGATTGGTGTTCCGTACCACCCGATCCCGATACGGAACACCATAGCACCTGATAACGGTGCCCCGTACCATGCCACAGCCGAGATACCATAGCAAAACGGCGAAACCAAACCGTTATGCCAAGTCCGATTCCGCCGCGGAATGGTATGGAAGCGCAATCCAACGCTTCAAGGACTTCCGCACCCCGCCGAGAGCGGGGTAATAAGGCCGCTCGACATTGGCATATGCCGAATCATGTGACCGGCAACGGCTTCGGTGGCGATGAAAGCCTGCCCCGCCACCGAAGCGGAGATGCCGCCTTTCATCGCACATCCATGTACGGCTTGCCCTCCCCGTACACCGTGGCGGCTGCGTATCGATGTACAGGTGGAGGGCAAAATGTGTGGTCATAGACGTGTATACGGCAGGTGTGGATATCAAGTCTTCGGCGCCTCCATCCCTCGATACACCTTGATACATCCTCAGAACACGACCGGTGTCACGCACAAGGCGAGGATGGCGCGCGCATCGTCGCGGGTGATGCGGCGGTAGGAGCCGCCGACGTCGCCGGCATGGTCGGCGAGCTTGTCCAGCGTGGCCGGATCGGCTGGAATGCCGACCTCGGACAGGGTGAGCGGGGCACCGACCAGACGCAGAAAGTCGACGTAGTGCTCGATGCCCTCCTCGGCCACCTCGCGCTCGGATTTGCCGGTCGAGTCCACGCCCCACACGTTCACCGCCCAGCGGGCGAAGCGTGCGGTGGCTTCGGGGCGTGAGGTGTAGACGTACTTCATCCAGTGCGGATGGACCACGGCCAGGCCGGCGCCGTGCGAGATGTCGAAGTAGGCGGAGAGCGCATGCTCGATGCCGTGCGTGACCCAATCCTCCTCCTTGCCACGCGAGATGACGCGGTTGAGCGCGAACGTGGAATCCCACATCGCGTTGCTACGGGCCTCATAACTGCGCGGATGGCGACGGCAGGCGCGCCAGGAGCGCAGGATATGCCGTTGGATGGCCTCGGCCATCTCGTCGGAGAGATTGTCGTCGCTGGGTAACGAGAAATATTGTTCGCAGGTGTGGCAGAACATGTCCACGAATCCGTAGGTGGTCTGTTCAGCCGGCAGGGTGAGCAGATAGGTCGGGTCGAGTACCGAGAACTTCGGCGTCAGCGGGAAGGATGTGTAGCCGAGCTTGCGGTTGCGGGCCCAGTTGGTGAGCACAGCCACGCCGCCCATCTCGGAGCCGGTGACGGCGGTGGTCAGCACCACGCCGAGCGGCACAAGGTTTTCGGGGGCGGGCTTGCCGGTTTCGACGTAGTCGTACCAGAGGTCCTCGTCCTCGCCCAGGCCGGAACCCAGCGAGATGAACTTGGCGCAGTCGATGACCGAGCCGCCGCCGACAGCCAGGATCAGGTTCACCCCGTGCTCCCGAACCAGGTTCACGCCTTCGAAGACCTTGTCGAGTCGCGGGTTCGGGGTCACGCCGGAGAGTTCGATGACCTCGTTGCCGGCCTCGCGCAGCGCGGCCGTCACATCGTCATAGGCACCGTTGCGCTTGATCGAGCCGCCGCCGTAGACCAGCAGCACGCGGCACCGGGGCGAGACCTGGCCTCCTCGGCCACATGCGAGACCTGACCTTCTCCGAAATAGATCTTGACGGGATTGTGGAAGATGAAGTTTCTCATATGTTCATTCCTTTCATGAACGGCTCGGTTACGCAATGGATTCGGCGAACGGCGAAATCGTCGAACCGATCATTCTGCCCAACAGACTTCTATACGCTCCGCTACCTCTTGGAATTGCTCAAGACATCCGATAGCAAGTTCGTCGTTCGGCCACGTCCCGACTTGGTCGAACGGCGAACATCCGGTTTCGGCGCGTCTTCTCTACTCAATCGGCATGGCGAACGGTGGCACAGGCATACCCTTCCCCGAACACAGTAGACCACGACCGGGCGCATTACTCCACGCATATCGGATGGATGTCGGCTTACGCCAGGGCACACGAATGACGACCTTGTCGCCTTCAACGCGCCCGGAGACGGCATGCACGGAGCCGTCCTCCCAAACAAGCTCGAATTCGCGCGGTTCGTCCCCGTCCAAGGTGTATAACGGACCACCTGCAAAGTCGATGACGAGCTCACCGTCTGTCAACACCGCGGACTTCGGCTCAGGTGATTTCGGTGCGTCATTTTTACCATAGACAAGACCGCAGGCCGCATGGAACAACCGCTCGGCGACCACACGCTTGTTCCACGGATGCAGGTCGTTCCATTCACCGGCGTCGAGCGCAACCACTGTTGTCACATCATCAACGGTCTTCGACACCTGCCATTCATGCTGCCGCACCAAGGCCCATCCACCATCCTCGACATTGTCGATTGAAAATACCGGCAACTGCACAATCAGGAACGGCAATCGTTCTTGATCCCAAGCATGTCGCCAGCAGCCGATCATCGCCGTAAGCATATGCCCATACTCATCGGCCACATCACCAGTATTGGATTCACCCTGATACCAGAGCACCGCACGGGCGCCGTACCCGGCGCAGGTCGCGGTCATGCCGTTGTACAGGCCTAATGGCTTCCACTGCAGGGAATCTTCCGTCGGACAATCCTCATCGATTTCGGCACCGATCATGTACCGCCAAGCTCCGCTCAGATCGAACGAGTCATCGCCCACATCCAGATGCATGCGCTTACCGGGAGTGAACCGGCCCGTGCCGCGTTCGCACACCAGCCGTACTTCTACATCGTTGGGGCCGGCCTTCAGCACATTCTCCGGGACAACGTAGTCACGGGAGAAATACTGGTGCTCGGACCGCCCCACTTCAACACCATTCACATAGGTGATGTCCGAATCAACCATCGCCCCCAAGTGCAGCACAGCAGGCCGTCCAACCGCATACGTCGGCAACATAACCGTACGCCGCAAGCGGATCACACCGCGGAACCCAGCTAGACGAGGATCGGCATCCGACAGGAATGCGGGCAGGTTCACGGTTCCGGTTTCCGCATCCTCATTCCATCGGTTGACTTCTCGCACACGCAGATCTTCATGCCACCGGGTGCGGGCCTCAATGCTAGACTCATTGCGCACACGGGCTTCATCATCATTCCGGTATGGTGCCAGATCAGTGAGCATCCTCGGCCATGCAGCGAGTGTCTCCTCATCCATCCATGATTCGATCGGTGAGCCGCCGAGCGTGATATTAAGCAGACCGACCGGCACACCGAACGATTCCCGAATCATACGTCCAAAAAAGTAGCCGATTCCAGTGAACTCATCAAGGGTATCCGATGCAGCGCCAACCCATTGTACCGGTTCATCGAATTCATGACGCGGCCCGTGGAAATCGAATCTGACCGGCACTTTGCAATGTCGCAGCAGCGAGTCGGCTTCACGCGTGAATTCGGACGGATAACGCCAGTGCAGAAATTCCATCTGATATTCCATATTCGACTGTCCGGCGCAAATGAACACCTCGCCCGCATAAACGTCATGGCTCAATGATTCCCGCGTCGCCGCTTCCGACGTTTCACTGACCGTCATGCGATAGGGACCACCAGCGTCCAACGGTTCGAGCGTGACCGTCCACGCGCCATCGGCGTCGACGATGGCATCGGCACGCCGTTCCGCGACCGAGACCTCGATCGTGGAACCGGGGCGGCCACCACCCCAGATCCTCACCGGCATGCCAGATTGCAGCACGCATCCTTCACCGAACAACGGATTGATATGCAATGTCGATTTCATTGTGTCCAACTCCTTGTTTCAGCCATATTCACCACACGCGGTATTCGCCCGCGAGCGCGAGGAACGCGAACGCGTAGAGGAAGTTGTCGTAGTAGCGGCGCATGCCGGTGCGGATCGGCGTGTCCCACAGCAGGCGCACCCAGCGGATCGCATTATCGAGCGCGTCCGGCTCCTGCGAGTGCATCGCGGCGAGCGAGCCCTCGGCGGTGGCGGCGATGAAGCCGACCGGGTGCAGCACGGTCTCGTCCACCGGCGTGCCGTCGACCGCGTAGACGCAGGTGCGGTCGTGTTCGAGGAAGAAACGCTGCAGACGCGCATTCGCATCGCACAGCTCGGGCACGACGTCGTTCCACAGGCAGTCCAGCCCGATGTTGCCGGCGGTGCGGTAGGCGTCGGAATAGAAGTGCCAGTGGTCGCGCTCGTCGACATGCGGCGTGCCATCATAGTTTGAGTATTCGGGGTTCATACCGGTTTCCGGATGGCAGGCGGTGACCAGATACCGACGGCTGGCGGCAGCGGCCTCGCGCCAGAACGGGCGGTCGGCCTCGTCGGCACGCTGTGCGAACACCTCATAGAAGTGCGGCAAATGGTAGGACGGGTCGGTCCATTCGGTTTCCGGGATGAACTTGATCAGATGGTTCTCCGGATTCCACATCGGGTAGCCCTCGCCATCCTCGCCCCGGTGCACGCAGGTATGCAGGATCGAGCGGGCGTGGCGGGAGTACTCGTACACGCCCTCGCCATCGCCCCAGCGCCCGGAGGCCAGGAACAGCGCCATCGCGAAGTACTCCTCGCCGTCGGGGGCCGGTCCGTCGGCGTTCGGCACGCCGCTGAGGTCCACGGACCAGGCGAAGTAGCCCTTGTGCAAGCCCTCGGTCATGAACATGTACTTCATGACCCAGCCCCACAGCTTGTCGAACACGTCCTTGCGGTCGTACTGCACGGCGATCATCATCGCATAGCTCATGCCTTCGGTGCGCACGTCGTGGTTGCCGGTGTCCATCACGTAGCCAAGGCCCTCGTCGTTCTCCCAGTAGATCTTGTCCGGACCTTCGAACATCTCGGTCCAGTTGCGTTCCAGCCGGGCCTGGATGGCCTCGCGGCCGTACCCGCACTGTTCGAACATGCTGGTCTCCATATGACCCATGGCTCCCGCACCCATTGTTTCATCCTTTCTCATCATGGACGCAACCCATCGCCCGCGATACCATGGTGACGGTTGGCAACTCATCATGCGGCATGACGTCCCAGTACAGACCCGTCAGACCGTCCAAGATCGCTCCCGCCGCCCAAGGCATCAGACAACGCCACGTGCTGCACAGGCTTCCATCCGGGTACCTCTCGTCCAAAAACCCCTGGCAGTGACAAAACCGTTCCGACATCCAGCCGACCCGCCCATATCCGTACTCACCATCCTTGAGGTTATATGTCTGGCAGCTCCAGCCGACCGCATCGCACAAACGCGACGCGATATATGTGTCGTTCCGATATCGGAGGTAATAAACCATATCCTCGATGGCCACACTTGACATCGGATGGATATGGGCGTTACTGGTCGAAGTGACGCTGCCTCCGCAACTCGACCAGCCGACTTCGTTCAGAGGCGGTACGCCAACGGGCGAATTCCAGCAAAAACGGAAACTGCATTCATAGGCGAACGCCTCTCGCATCCGGTCAAGATACATAGCGTCTCCGGTAATGGCGTATAGGCATCCGACCGCCTTGATATATCCCAATATACCTTCGGAATCCACGGCTTTCGATGTATCCAGCGGCGCACCATAGCATTCCATATGCGCCACGTACCGGTCATGATAATGACGTTCGGATAGGAGCATCCCATCCAGATCCGAGTGGTCGCCGGTCAGCAAAGCCCAATACGCGGATGCGGCCAGACACCACACACCGCCGAACGATTCGTACTCGGCTCCTGAGCCGTCCATCTCATCGAACACGAATGGGTATTCGCCAACCGCATTGCGCCCTGCCGCCAATCGGGGAATGACGTTCCCGATGATCTTCAGCCAGTCCGAGTGATCGATTCCGCCGAACCGCCGTTCGATCTGCCACGCCCGCAACGCCGAGTACATCGTCTGCCCGACAAGGTACCCGCTGTGTCCGGGATTGGACAGTCCGTCGAACCACCAACCGCGGTTGCTCCACCGCTCATGTTCCACCGCCGTGTAGGGCAATCCGTTCGTCGGGTTGATGCAATGTTGGATGATATGCTCGATGCCGTCGAGGGCGTGACGACGCATAGCATCGTCCCCCAACCGCCAAGCCGACGCCAACATCGGTACCGCGGAGGCCATGCCGTTGGTCCAACTACTCGATCCCAACCGGCGGTACATATACGGCTTACCTTCGATGATCTCATCTCCCGGGCTATGATGGTCGAAGACAAACCCCGCGTACATGTGTTCGTCCTCCAGCCACGCGTCTCTATCAACGGCGACTGCAATGTCGCGTATAGCCCGAGCGGGAGCGCCGACCTGACGCGGCGGTTCATGAAAACGACGGTATACGGTTTCCAGCACCGGTATGATAGCCCGTTCATCCCGGGCGGGAGCGTCGACGATGTCCAAGCGCATAATCGCCGCGCCTCCAGGCGCCAGTGTAATCGGCCCTTCCGCCGAGTCAGGACGTTCGCGGATATCCGTCGAGCTGACGAACAACCAGGGCGCGTTCTCATAGCCGATAGTCACGCCCACCGAGGCGTGGTCGTCGCAGGGCACGATTCCAGGCGTCGGCAACATGCAGCTGAATCCCGCATACTGGACGAAAGGCAGTTCATCACATGCCTCATGTCCGACCAACATCCCATCACCGCGGTCAACCAGATAGGGGCTGGACACCACACCGACGACACGGGAACGGGTCACGGCCAATGCACATGGATTGGACAGCCTGTCTCCTCGAATCATCCACCATGATGAGGCTGGCAGTTCGCTCCGTTCACGAAGCCGGGGAAATTTCGTCGCGGTTCGCAGCGGCGCCTCTCCACGATTACGCCCATACATGAACCCTGGCAGGAAGAACCGCGGTTCACCGTCAGCCCGAATCGGGATATCGATGCGAACGACCCCTTCGAACGCAACGGAGCCGTCATTGCGCACCGTTACCGTGCAACGCCACGGATCGGCGGGGGACCCGTTTCCTCCGTGCCAGTCGACTTCGACGGCAAGACCGCATTCATCAAGACGCACATACCGTCCCGCGCCGTCGGCTCGTCGGGCGGAACATTCCAGAGCCATTCCTACCTCATTGCATACTTCACTGCTCATATCGTTCTCATATCTTCGCAAAACGTTGCCATCATGCGCCAAAACAATACTGATTATTGATATGGTCGTTTCGCGGGAAGACATCCCGCGAAACGACCATCTATCAGTCTTCCATCCCAGAAATTTCCCGGTAGTCGAAGTGGTCAAAGGTGGCCACTTCGCCGTAGCCGGAATAGTCGACCGCGGCCAGACCCACGAAGGCACCGGTGAAGAAGCCGCCGTACGTCTGGTTCACGTAGTCGTCGGAGAGGATCCTCGCGTCGAGCCTGACCGGCAATTCGGTCCAGGTCTCACCGTCGAACGAGTATTCGTAGGCGTACCACTGGGTGCGCACCTTGGCACGCAGCCATACGCGATCGACGCCCTCGGGCACCACTACGGCGTTCTCGCGCAAGAACGAGGTGTAATTGTTGCGGTCGTTCTGCGCCACCTCGATCACGCGGCACTTGCGGTCCTCGTCGTACGTGACAAACGCCCACGACCAATGCTGGTCGTTGTAGTAGTTCGTCAGACCGGCCATCGCCTGGTAGGTCTTCGGATCGAACGCCACGCAGGTCTCGGCGTCGAAATCGAACGCCTGCCAGCGGCGGGCCACCAGCGACAGGTCGAACGTGTTGCACAGCGAGCCCTGGCCGATCAGCTTCAGGCTGCCGCCGCCGACCGAGCCCATCTTCTCGTCGAACGGCACACGCAACGTGTTCCAGTCGAGACCGAGCACGTCGGCGTCGAACTCGTCGTGCTGATCGCGGCTTGCGGACGCGACTGTCTCGATCGCGTCCTTCGGCGCCTCCACATAACGTTCGCCGCCATGACCGCCGACGATGTACGGCCAACCATCCTCAGCCCACTCGACCTTCTGGATTGAGGTCTCACGACCCAGCGTGCACCAGCCGCGCGGGTCGGTGAACGACTCTGTCTCGTGATGCCACGGGCGGCCGCACAGCGACGCGTAGTACCATTCGCCGGACGGGGTGTCCACCAGCGCGCCGTGGCCCTGCTTCTGCAGGTAGCTGCCTGGGATGTCGAAGTTCGTGATGAACGGGTTCGTGGGCGAGGCCTCGAACGACAGCTCGTCGAGCGTGCGGGAGCGGGCCACGGATTCCTGATGAGTCCATACCGTTCCGCCCTCGGCGCAGAACAGATAGTACCAGCCGTTGATCTTATACAGATGCGGCCCCTCGACGAGCTTGACATCGTCGCCCATCCAGATCGTGCGGGCCGTCTCCGGCTTCAGCCGCATCGTCGCCGTGTCGAACTCGGTCAGCGTGATGCCGTGGAACTGATGCTTGTATTCACGATGGTCCCACGTCTGCTGCACCAGATATTTGCGGCCGTCGTCGTCGTGGAACAGGCTGGCGTCGAATCCGACGCCGTTCAGACGAAGCGGCTTCGACCACGGCCCGCGGATGTCCTCGGCGGTCGTCAGGTAGTTGACGACGTCCTTGAACGCGCCGTTGACGATATGAACATCGGAATAGACGATCCAGAACCTTCCGTCCGCATAGGACAAGTCGGGCGCCCATACGCCGCCGGACGCCGGATCGCCGCGCATGTCAAGCTGTTCGGCGCCCAAGGGGTACGGCAACGTGTTCCAATGCACCATGTCTTTGGACTCGTGCAGGCGGATGCCGGGGAACCATTCGAATGTGGAGTTCGCGATGTAATAGGTGTCTTTGACGCGGATCATCGAAGGATCCGCATGGAAGCCGGTGAGCACCGGATTGGTGATCTTCATGGTCTCACCATTCCTTGACGCCGCAGGAGGGGCAGGCGTCGTCCGTCGTCCGGACCGCGCCACACCAGACCAGCTGACGGTTGGATCCCGGATGAAGCTCGGCGAATGGCCCCACGGAACTCAGTTCCGCGCGCTGGCGCCCAACGATGTCGGTGTCGATCACGATATCGGATCCATCCGTCTCCTCATACCGTTCATCCACGATGCGCGGCACGCCCAGATCGGCCGTGCCCACGACGGCCGCCTTCTTGTCCGCAAGCTCCGTCGGGCAATCGAACAGCAGGTACAGGTCATCCCCCTTGAACTCGCAACGGACGTTGACGGGCGACGCCACATGCGTGGTCCCCTGCTCCCCTTCGGGGCCTTCGGCCTCGCCGACGTAGGCGTTGTCCCAGCTGTACAGCATCTGCACGGGCTGCGGATCGTGCCCATTCGTGACCCCGGACGCGAAGATGTCGTGGACGCTTTGCAGATACTCCGCCATCGTGGACGGGTATCCGCGGTATGCGGATAGTCCCGTGGACCCGAGGGTCCCGGCGCCGTCGAGGAAGATGTTGGACGCGTATCGGTCGTCGCCACCATAGACGAATGCGTTGCCGGCCACCTCCGTGGAATGCGGGTAATGATACGGAGTGAAACGATCCAACACGCTGTTGTTTGAGATGGTGCCGCCGATCAGATTGTTGACGAACGCCGTCCCCTGAGCATAATTGTCGTATGTCATCGCCGAACAGAACGCATTGTTGTCGATCAGACACGGACCATGCGTGACCTCGATCTCCAGATCGCAGACATTGTCGTAGAACACGTTGCGGCTGATACGCACCCCTTGGGCCTGCCAGTCAAGCCACATCCCCAATGAACAGTCATGCACGCAGTTGTCCAGGATGCGGGCGTCGAGCGCCGCGTGAAGCTTGATGCCGGCCACCTCCCAGCCGAAGAACTCGCGCCGGGCACCAATGCGGTAGATATGGTTATGTTCGATGGTGCTGAACGCTCCGCCCATATGGCCGACGATCGCGTTCTGCCCGCAATCATGAATCACGTTGTCGCGCACGATATGCGAGCCGACGAATCCCTTCTTCCATCCGATACGCAGCCCCTTGAACACCGCTTCGAGCTGGTACTGGTGACCGGTCTTGCGCTCGGTCCGATACCATTCGTTGTCGCCTGTTTCCTCGCTGGTGCCCAGGCTGATGCCCGAGCATTTGACGTCATGGACGAGGTTGCGCTCGATAATCCATCCGGTGGCCCAGTTCGGTCCGATGGCGCCAACCTGATGCGAGGTGGGCGGCGCCCATTGCGTGGCGGCCTGACACAGTTCGAACCCGCTGACCGTGATGTAGTTCACGTGATGGCGTCTGGGGAAGAAACAGGACCGACGCACCGCGATTTCCACGCATTCCTCATTGGGATCGGCGCCATGGAAATTCGCGTACAGCACCGTACGGTCGTCCTCGACCCGGGCGTACCATACGCATTGGGTCATCTCGGGATCGTCGATCGCACATGCGACATCCGTGACATAATCCTTGACATGGTCACGGTACCGCGGCGCAAAAGTATCCTCGAGCGAGGTCACCTCATACAACGCCCTGCCGTTGAGGAACACCATGCCCGGATGTTTGTCGGGGTCCTCGCCACGCGACGGCATCGCGAGCCAATCGCCGAACAGCGGCTGCCTGTACGGATTGTAATCGCCGAACATGGCGTCGTCCAACGTCACGCGCCAGACGTCATCCTTGTATCGGCTCCACCCGCAGATGATCTCGGACCCCTTGATCACGGGCTTTTCCCCGTCGGCGGCGCGGTAGACGATTCTATCGGCCTCGCAGGTCCCGCCGCGTCTCGGATCGACCCATTCCCGATACACGCCGTCATGAACGATGACGATATCGCCGGGCATCGCGACCTGCGCGGCATGCCCTATCGTCCGGAACGGATTATCCGGCCCACCCTGGGCGGTATCAGAACCTTCGGGAGAAACATGGTACTGCATTACAATTTACCCTTTCACCATTCGTCCGCACCTCCATGTGCGGATCGAAGACGTTGATTTGGACGGAGACGATGCCGGGGACACCCCTCATTATGGCGTCCCCGGCACCATACTCACTTGCCGCCCATGCCCATCATGCCGTCGACGAGCGAGCGACGTCCGATGAAGTACACCACCAAGATCGGCAGCACGGACAGGATGACCGCGGCCATCATACCGGGGATGTCGATACCGAACTGGCTCTGATACTGGTACAGGTTCAGCGTCAGCACGCGGTTGGAATCGGACTGCGTCAAGATAAGCGGGAACATGAAGTTATTCCATGCGCCCATCGCGGAGTAGATGATCACGGTCGCCAGTCCCGATTTCGACATGGGAAGGGTCAGCTGGAAGAAAATCCTCACCACCGACGCGCCGTCGACCGACATGGCCTCATACAACTCATTGGTGATCTGACGCATCGACGCCGTCAGAACGATGGTGCACATCGGAATCGAGAATGCGGCAGACGCCACAATCACGCTGATCAGGTTGTCGTACAAGCCAACGGAGCGAATCATAAAGAACAGCGGAACGATGATGGCCTGCACGGGGATCGCAATGCCCAGCAGCATGATCTGGAACACGCCATTCACGAATTTGCTTCGGCTGCGGACGATGGCGAAGGCCAACGGCGGCACCACGATCAGCACGATGGCCACAACCGAAACGGTGACGATCGCCGTGTTGATGAATGCCTGCAGGAATCCCTGATCCAACGCATTGGTGTAGTTGTCCAAGGTGAACATCGTCGGCAACGACAATGGCCCCTCTTCGGAATAATGAGGCTTGTCCTCAATCGACGCCTTGACCATGATGTACAGCGGTACGACGACCACCAGCAGCCATAGGGTTGACAAAACACCGGCAGCCCAGTTTGGACGTTCGAGCGAACGGCGCTTCGGAATTTTCACCGCGCCCGTTTCATGTTTCGTGGCCATCAGATACCCTCCAATTCGCTACGCATCTTGTCATATCCGGACACCTTCACCATCACCAGGGACAGGATGGTCGCTATCACGATCAGCACCACGGCGATGACACTCGAATAGCCATAGTTGTACGCCTTGAACGCCGTCGAATACATGTAATACGCGGTATTCTGCGTATCAGTGCCGGGACCGCCCTTGGTCAACACCAGAATCGCGTCAAATGCGGTCAAGCCGCCCACGACCTGGAACAGCAGCGAGGTAATCAGCGTGTTCCTGACTTGGGGGATGGTGATACAGAAGAACTGACGAATCCTACCGGCGCCATCGATGGAAGCGGCCTCATACAAAGTCTTCGGAATGGCACGGACAGCCCCCTGATACAGCAGTGCATGGAAGGGAGTGAACTGCCACAGGCTGACGAACACCAGCACCGCGATGGCCGAGGAGGCGTTACCGAAGATATTGCCGTCCCCGAACAGCCAACGCATCTTCGACGGCATGCCGAAGTTCGGATCGAGCATGGCGCGCCAGGCAACGGCAATGGCCGTGCCGGACAACAGATATGGAATGAAGTAGATGGCGGTATACACCGCACGATACCGCTGCCGGCCCGCCGCCCAGGCGCCAAGCAACAGTGAGAGCGGCGTTTGCGTCACGATGCCCAGAATCGTCAGCGTAAGCGTGACGCCGACGCTTTTCATGACTTTGGGATCATGAATGAACTGGGCCCAGTACTGCCCTCCAGCGAACTGGGGCGTGCCCAAGCCATTCCATTTGAAGAATGACAACCCCACCACAATAAACAGCGGCAGGATGCCGAAGATAAAGAAGAACACCGCCGCAGGCACGGCCCAGAGGCCCGAAGGCCGGGCGCCTCCGACAAAGGAGGCGCCCTTCTTTGGGCGACGAACCTGGCCCTCGGCGTTCCCCGTCTGCATCTCAGATGAGTTACGCTTTGCCATGGTCTGTCCTATCGTGAAATCACTCGGTCGGCAGGGCCTTCATCTCGTCGATGAAGGTGCCCATGTCGATGGAGCCATTGAAATACTGCTGCATGCCGTCGAGCATCGGCTGAGACGACGAGGACACATGGTTCGGAGTCCAAGTGATCATGAAGTGAGGAGCATCGGTCAGCGCCTGAGACTCCCACTCGAGGAAAGCCCCGTCGGAGGCATTGTCCACGACCTTCTCCACCATCTCGCTGGCGTTGGTCGTTGCGGGCAGGTTGCCGGCCTTCAGCTGATCCTCCACGCACTTATCGGAATACAGCATCTTGAGGAACTCGACGCAGGCTTCAGGATGCTTGGTGTACTTGTTCATGCTGAAGTAGTTGCACGGGTTGCCGACGAGATCCTTGGCGTCGCCCTTCACCCCATCGATGGGCGGGAAGACCATATAGCCGAGATCATCATTGGTGAATTCAGGGGCCGCGGCCTTGTGGCCCGAATAGCCGAACGAGCCCATCAGCTCGAAGCCGGCCTTCCCCTGCTCCAGCAGAGCCGGGGCGGCGCCATCGGTGTGCTTGACCGAATCGTACGTAGTGCCGAAGTATCCCTTTTCGACCATGTCGCGGATAATCTCCAGCGCCTTCTTGCTCTTGGGCGAGCTCCACTCGTCCACGCCGCCGTCCATCATCTTCTGGACGTCGTCATTGCCCATCACCTGCTGATAGATGACCGAATACCAGTTCAGCGTCGGCCACTGGTCGCCGCCGCCCAGCGCGATCGGCGTCAGGCCTGCGGACTTCAGCTTCTCGCATGCATCGCAGAACTCGTCGAAGGTGGTCGGGGCTTCGATGCCGTTGTCAGAGAGCACCTTCTTGTTGTAGAACAACACAATGGGCTGGACTCCGCGCACCGGGATGCCGTAATACTTGCCATCGACCTTGGCGGCGTCAAGAATGGAGGGCAGGAAGTTGTCCTTGAGTTCCGGATCCTTCTCCATATACTCATCAAGCGGGGCGCTCACATCGGCGCGAGCGTACTGGATCATCAAAGCATCCGCCCAATTGAAGAAAATGTCGGGAGCCGAATCGGACTTCGGGTTCGACATGACCGTCTGCAGCTTGTTCTGATAATCCGCGCTTGTCACCAGATCAAGAACAGCCTTGACATCGGCGGTCTTGTTGTATTCGTCGACCAGCGCCCGCTCCATATTCGCGGAGGAATCGCCTGGGGGCCACGATGAATTTCGAAGACAGCGTGGCCCGCTCCATATTCGCGGAGGAATCGCCCGAGGACATGATGTGAATCACATTCTCGTCCTTGCTGGCGGTGTCAGAACCACATGCGGCAAAGCTCAGGCACGAGACTGCAGCAATGGCCGCGGCCACGAATCTTTTCATCTTCATTGATCATTCCCTTTCATCGGTGAACTCCCGCACCGACGAATGTCGATGCGAGAAATAAACGGCACATCGTTGTTGCCCACAAACAGAAAATCGGGGTTCCGTCCTGCGGAACCACTGCACTTAACGAATCATCCTCCTTTCGAAATTTATGTCTTCTATTTACGAAGCACATAATAGCTATAGTTAAATCATTTGTCAAATAGGAAAAAGGGTCTAAAAAACGTTGATTTATCAACATTTCGTCCGCACCCCCATTCCTGTGGTGATGTAGTGGAAGAAATGGCGATTGATGGCGTCGCATTCCGCCCGCATCACGTCATATACCACTTCCACACCGTTTTCCTCAAGAATGCGAAGTCCTTTGCCGGCCACGATGGGATTCGGATCGATCGAACCGACCACGACGCGCGTTATGCCGTGCGAAAGAATTAGATCGGTGCATGCCGGCTGCGATCCGACATGGCAGCAAGGTTCGAGAGTGTCGATGACCGTGGCTCCATGCATGTCGACACCATGCTCGTCGGCATAGTCGAAGGCCATGCGTTCCGCATGCGGTCCGCGGTAGCGGTCGTGGTATCCGGCTGCGAGAATCTCGCCGTCGCGGACCACCACCGTGCCGACCAACGGATTCGGATTCACCCAACCGGCTCCCTTATGGGCCAGTTCCAGCGCCTGCGTCATGTATTTCCGATATTGAGGCATGTCATCCACGGTTCCAAGCATATTGCGTCGATTGCGGTCCCACATTTCAAAATCTCCACGAGACATTCCGTAAATGAATAGGCGCGAACCGGTCATCCGTCCCATCGCCGTACGGCGTCGCACAATAACGCCATACAATGTTGGCAGACCAGCAAAGGAACCAGCGAGAGGAAACATCACATGCAGCGCGAAATCATGACGTCCATTCCGTTTTTGAGCCAGCCGTCGACGGAGGCGCTCAATACGCCCGAGGATCTTGCCGTCGCACAGGATCTCAAGGACACGCTCGACGCACATCGCAATGGCTGCGTCGGCATGGCCGCAAACATGATCGGCGTCTCGAAGAGCATCATTGCATTCGTGGACGAGGATTTCGGCGGTCGCATCTTCGTAATGTTCAACCCGACGATCACTGCGAAAGACGGCGCCTACGACGCCTCCGAAGGCTGCCTGTCTCTCAAAGGCGAGCGCCGCACGGTCCGCTTCCAGCGCATTGAGGTCTCGTATGCGGATCGCAAGTTCCGCGAGCGCCATACCACATTCACTGGTTTCACCGCGCAGATCATCCAGCACGAGATCGATCATTGCGAAGGCATTATCATTTAACGGCTTTTTCAGGCATGGCACCTAGCGGCTTTTTCGGGCACTCCATCTAGCGACAGGCTTAGGAAAAATCGTTTGATGTAACAATCGTACGTAACCGCCTTACGCTACAGTTTCCGTAATGCACCGTAAGGCAGTGTCAAAGGAGATCTCATGGGTGTCATCGATATGTTCAACGATTTCGTCAAACTCATTGAAAGCGAGTCCCTGCCCGTCGAAGCCGTTGCGATTGCGGATGGCGACGACATTATCGCGGAACGTCATTTCGTTCCCGACCAGGATCGCAATATTTATTCCCATACGAAAAGTTATGTTTCGACGGCTATCGGCATTGCGATTGAAGATGGCTTGCTGTCGCTCGATTCGCGATTGGTCGACTCGTTCCCCGAGTATGTTCCTTCCGATGCGCAACTGGAGTTGGGTCAGATCACGCTGAGGCACTTGCTGACTATGTCAAGCGGTTTCAATCATGCGTATTTGATGAACCCTGACCGGCGCAGTGGTGTTGGTGCGCCTGATTATTTACGGTACATGTTCTCTCGCAGGGTTGAGGTGGAGCCCGGCAGCACGTTCTGCTATTCGTCTGCGGATTCTGATTTGGCGGGCCGCATGTTGGAGCAGGCTGCCGGCATGCGTCTTGGCGAGTATTTGTATGGCACGATTTTTTCCAAGTTGGATCAGGGTTGGCCTGTTTGGGAATGTGATCCGCAAGGTCATCCGATTGCAGGCGGCGGGATCTACATGTCGCTTGCGAATATGTTGAAACTTGGCCAGGTCTATTTGAATGATGGCACTTGGCATGGCACGCGCATTGTCAGCGAATCGTGGGTCAAGCAGGCTTCCGGTAAGCAGATCGACACTCCGTATAGCAATATTTGGACGTGCGGTTATGGCTATCAGTTCTGGATGTCGCCTTATGAGGGGGCATATCGTGCGGATGGTGCGTACGGTCAGATTACTACGGTTTTGCCGAAGCAGGGTTTGGTTGTTGCGATTCAATGCCCGGAATCTGGTGATTTCGACAATATCGTTCGTCCTGCTTTGCATGAGCATCTGCTGCTTCCGCTTACTGCCTGAGCGCACGACTTTCGCCCATACCGTCGTGTAGATGGGGTATGGGATAATTATGCACGGTATTGTGCGTGGGTTGCGTTCCGGAATCCTTGATTGAGTTTCCGTTGACCGCTCATGCAACACGCTGGAATTCCAACGTTTCTTAAGGATGGAACACAACATTGGCTGAATTCATTTACCAGATGATCAAGGCCCGCAAGGCTTACGGCGACCGTGTGATTCTCGATGACGTGACTTTGAGCTTCCTGCCAGGCGCGAAGATTGGCGTTGTTGGCCCGAACGGCATGGGTAAGTCCACGCTGCTGAAGATCATGGCCGGACTCGACACCGTGTCTAATGGCGAGGCTTCTTTGACTCCGGGTTATACCGTCGGCATTCTGCAGCAGGAACCACCGCTGGATGACACCAAGACTGTTGGCGAGAACATCAAGATGGCGTTCGGCGAGATCGCTGAAAAGGTGGCTCGTTTCAATCAGATTGGCGAAGAGATGGCCAATCCGGATGCCGATTTCGATGCTTTGATGGATGAGATGGGCAAGCTGCAGAACGATATCGATGCTGCAAACGGTTGGGATCTTGATTCTCAGCTTGAGCAGGCTATGGATGCTTTGCAGTGCCCGGATCCGGATACTCCGGTAACGGTATGCTCCGGTGGTGAACGCCGTCGTGTGGCATTGTGCAAGCTGCTGCTGGAGGCTCCTGATCTGCTGCTGCTCGACGAGCCTACCAACCATCTTGACGCCGAGTCGATTCTGTGGTTGGAGCAGTTCCTGCACCAGTACAAGGGTGCCGTCATCGCCGTTACCCACGATCGTTACTTCATGGATAACGTGGCCGAGTGGATCTGCGAGGTCGACCGTGGCCAGCTGTACCCGTATAAGGGCAACTACACCACGTATTTGGAGACCAAGGCCAAGCGTATGGAGATCCAGGGCGCCAAGGATGCCAAGCTCGCCAAGCGCCTGAAGAGCGAACTTGATTGGGTGCGCTCTTCGCCGAAGGCCCGTCAGGCCAAGAACAAGGCTCGTCTGGAGCGTTACGACCAGATGGAGCAGGAGGCACGCAACAACAAGAAGCTTGACTTCTCCGAGATTCAGATTCCGGCCGGCCCGCGCTTGGGCTCTACTGTGCTGGAAGCCGAGCATATTCACAAGGCGTTCGGCGACCGTGTGTTGATCGACGATCTGAGCTTCACGCTGCCGCGTAACGGTATTGTCGGCGTGATCGGCCCGAACGGTGTGGGTAAGTCCACCCTGTTCAAGACCATCGTTGGCCTTGAACCGTTGACGTCTGGCTCGTTGAAGATCGGCGAAACCGTGCAGATCAGCTATGTGGATCAGAATCGCGCCGGTCTTGACCCGAATAAGAACCTGTGGGAGGCCGTGTCTGACGGTCTTGACTTCATTGAGGTTGCTGGCGTTGAAGTACCGACCCGCGCGTATGTGGCGTCCTTCGGTTTCAAGGGTTCCGACCAGCAGAAGCTCACCGGCGTGCTGTCCGGTGGTGAACGCAATCGTCTGAATCTTGCGTTGACCCTGAAGCAGGGCGGCAACCTGCTGCTGCTCGACGAACCGACCAACGATCTTGATGTCGAAACTCTTGAATCGCTTGAAAACGCACTGCTTGGCTTCCCGGGCTGCGCTGTGGTGATCTCTCACGACCGTTGGTTCCTCGACCGCGTGGCCACGCATATTCTCGCATGGGAAGGCGATGACGAGAATCCAGCCAAGTGGTACTGGTTCGAAGGCAACTTCCAGGCCTATCAGGAGAACCGTGTCGCTCGTCTCGGCGAAGACGCGGCTCGCCCCCACCGTCTCCATCGCAAGCTAACGCGCTAAGCCGTTAAGCAGACAGTCCTGTGGACTGTCTGTAGGCTTGGCCTGAGTGAGGCGACAGCCGAACGAAGGCAACAATGAGCCTTGCGAAGCAAGACCATAATTGCAGGGCCACAGGCTAGCCGTTAAGCAGACAGTCCTGTGGACTGTCTGTAGGCTTGGCCTGAGTGAGGCGACAGCCGAACGAAGGCAACAATGAGCCTTGCGAAGCAAGACCATAATTGCAGGGCCACAGGCTAGCCGTTAAGCAGACAGTCCTGTGGACTGTCTGTAGGCTTGGCCTGAGTGAGGCGACAGCCGAACGAAGGCAACAATGAGCCTTGCGAAGCAAGACCATAATTGCGAACGTTACTCGCAAATTTCAGCAAAGCGCCGTGCTTCGTTACGAAGTGCGGCGCTTTGCCGTATGTGAATCGTTTGACGATTACCTGCCGTTCACGCTTCTCACGCATTCGTTACAAAACAATCCGGCGAAATTTACCGCCCTTGCGTAGACTCGTTTCCAGAACGAAGCGTTTATCGTATGCGACTCAAAGAATCGAGGCCCGTTATGACACAGACAGCGCAGACAGCAATAACTCCGTTACAACGGTTGGCGAAGGTGCTTCAGCTGGGCACGCCTTCCACGTACCGCAGCCACACATATGTGAATGGCGAAAGCCTGTATTTCCCCACTGGCCGCGTGTACGGCGGTCAGGTGATCGCGCAGGCCATGATGGCCGCATCCAAAACGGTTCCGCCATCTCGTCTGCCGAATTCGATTCATGGCTATTTCATTTCCGCCGGCGATATTCGTCAGGATTTGCTGTTTGATGTGGAGAATCTGCGTGATGGCCGCTCGTTTTCCGCTCGTCGCGTGAATGTCACGCAGGCTCAGGGTTCGATTCTGACGGCCATCGCCAGCTTCCAGGAGCAGGGTCAGGATGGCATTGAGTTCGCCGATCCCATGCCGGAAGGCGTGCCGGAGCCGGAAACGTTGACCAGTGCGAAGCAGCTGATGGAGCCGTTTGCCGAAAAGTCTTCGTATGCCAAATACTATGCGGAAAAGTCGCCGTTCGACATTCGTCATGTGACGCGCACGATCATGCTGGGTGCCGATAAGAAGAGCGCCAGTAACGATTCCGGCAAGCAGCTGGTGTGGATGAAGGCCGACGGCACGGTTGACGTTCCGCAGGTCATGCATCGTGCGATGTTGGCTATGGGTTGCGATCAGGTGATGCTGGAGCCGGTGTTGCGTCGTGCCGGGTTAAGTATTGCCACGCCTGGCATTTCGTTCGCTTCGATCGATCATTCGATGTGGTGGTATCGCGATATCGACATCAATCAGTGGCATTTGTATGTGCAGGATACGCCTACCGCGGCTCACGGCCGTGGCTTGGGGCAGGCGAAGGTATACACGCAGGATGGCGAGCTTGTTGCCTGCATGACTCAGGAGGCGATGATCCGTGTTCCTGAGGAGGATTTGAAGAAGTAAGGACAATCAGGCTTTCGTTTGGGCTGCCGATTTGGTTGCCGCGGCCGCGTAACGGTTTCGTTGCGTGGCCGTTTTCATTTTCGGGCTTTCCGGACCGTCGATTGGTGGGATTTGACACAACCACTCCCCCACAATGCCGATGATCATGTCAGCGATGCATACGATTGCCGCGATCGCGCATTCGAGGATGGCCTGACTGTAGAACGTCGCCTCACCATGTGGCAGGCTCATGATGAGCTGTCCACCATACCAGCCGGCCAACGCCGCTCCTGCCACGCCCAACGCTTTGCATGACACCAGTGTGGCGAACGCCTTCTGCGGGTCCAAAGGTTTCAGCTGCGCGCGTTTTTCGGGATCCGTGGTGGTGTATTTGTGGATCTGCAATGCCATATACAGCACGACGAATCCCAGAATCGCCAACACCACGGGCACGATCCATGGAGCGCCGACCAATGGCAAACCTGAAATCTCGCCATATTTCGCCAATCCCATACCGGCCAGCAATCCTAATGCGGCAGCGAGAACATAGCACCACCAAGGGGTTCTGCGCGCTTTCATAGCGTACCTCCGATGATCCAATTGTCGGTCAGCAGTCCCACTTGCGCGGTATCGGGGGCCATGGCCAGCAGGAATGATACCGGATCCTTGCCCAGTCGCGCATCGGGATCCATGTCGAGCCATGGCGCAAGCACTGCGGCATGGTTGCGTGCGGTGGGCCACGGCACCTTGCAGTCAGGCTCATCGCATGTCACGCCTTCCATGTCGATCAGGTCGAGATCGAAGTCTTCGCCGACGGAGGCTTCCACATTGCTTAATGCTTCGATCAGATCATGGGCGCCCATGCGCGTGGAAATCTGGATTACCGCGGCCATTTTGTCGGGGAGTCCGTCGAGTTGGCTCACATGGTAGAGGGGTGAGATGCCCTCGACTTGGTTGCCGGGAATGCCGTCCAATGTGACGATGGCCATGCGGAACTGCTGTTCGGCATCGGTTGCTGGGCTGTCCAGTGAGATCACCGCACGTTTCGATGCGGGTTCTAGCTGTGCAGAAGCGAGTGCGGCCACTTTGGCTGCGGCGGTTCCTTCCGGCAAATCGCTGGAATCGATCGCATCATACGCTTCGCCCATATCATCCGCATCGCCCGCATTATTGGCATCGCAGGCAAGGTCGTCGGTACCGTAGCCGGTCGGGCTTTCCACCATCCAATCATCTGCGATTTCGTCGATATGGTCGCGATCGGTCGATTCATGGAGGAGTTGAGCCACGGAACCGGCATGATCGCCCGGCAGTTCGGCATCGGGTTCGAGCGCCAGCCACGGCCCCAGCACGAACGCACGCTGCCATGCACGGGGGTGAGGCAGCGTCAGGTCCGGATCGTCGCTGCTCTGACCGTCAAAATCGATGATGTCCAGATCAAGTGTGCGCGAAGTCCAATGGTCGGTACGCACTCGACCATGTTCGGCTTCGATGCGCTGCAATCCTCGCAACAGCTCCATTGCCGATAGCTTGGTGGTCACGGAAACAACCGCATTGTAAAAGTCGGGGGTACCATCGGGCATGCCCCACGCATCGGTACGGTACAGCGGCGAAATGCCCGTAACCTGAGTGGACGCCAGTCCGTCGATCGAACGCACCGCGTCACGCAAGGTGGCCACTACATCGCCCTGATTGCCACCCATGGCAATGATGGCATGATGCACTTGCGATGCAGCCGAAGTTGTTTCACGAGAACGTTCCACGGTTACGCTCACATCGTCGAATGGTACGACGATTGGCGCACTCGGCTTGTGCACGGTCACTTGCGTTCGCGCCACGGCAGGATATTCAAGAATCATGCTGGCAATGCGATCGGCCAGTTTTTCGATGAGATCGACATGATCGCCTTCGATAATGGCGACTATTCCTTTGGCGATGGCACCGTAATCGACGGTGTCGTGCAGATCGTCGGAATGCCCGGCTGGCGCAAGATCCAGAAACAGCGTGGCGTCGACGACGAACGTCTGCGCACGCTCATGTTCGAAATCAAGCACACCGTGTTTGCCGACCGCGCGAACGCCAGTCAATCGAATCTGATCCATGCCAGCCTTTCTTTGCATATCTCAAGGTTTTAGTGATGTGAGGCGTTGCCGTGCCTACGCAGTCAAGAGCATACGAACGTATGCACCCACCGCGCGTATCAGACGTTGGCGAAAGCACGCCACGCGTTGCCGATGGCCACCGCATCGCGGCTTTTTGCCACGTCATGCACGCGCACGGCCCACACGCCATGTTCGGCGCACAAGGCGCTGATGGCGGCGGTCGCATTGTCTTTGCTGCCCATGCTTGGCTCGTCGATACCGGCATCGGCAAGCGCCGCGCCAACGAATCGTTTGCGCGAGGCTCCGATCAGCACCGGATAGCCAGTGGAGTTAAACCGTTCCAATGCCACCATAAGCGGGAAGTTGTGTTCAATGCTCGGTTTGGAGAATCCAAGACCCGGATCGATGATGATCTGTGACGGCGAGACGCCTGCCTGAAGCACGTCGTCGACCTGCTTCATGAGTTCGTCATACACGTCGTTCACCACGCCATTGGCGTACACGGACGTATCAGCGTCAGGCACGTCGCCTGCGGAGCCGGCAAGCCAACCGCGCCAATGCTGCACAATGTAAAGGCTTTCCGCGTGTTCGGCCACCACATGGGGCACTTCGCGGTCCAGCTGACCGCCGGACACGTCGTTGATGATCTGCGCACCATGCTCCAACGCCATGCGAGCCACCGATGCGCGCGTAGTGTCGATGGACAGCACCGCGCCTTCCGGAATCAGCGCATCCACAGTACCTAGCACGCGGTTTTGCTCGTCTTCCTCACTGACACGTTTGGCTCCGGGGCGAGTGGATTCGGCACCGATATCGATGATGTCAGCCCCATCTTTCATCATCGCTTCGCCGTGCGCTTTCGCATTCGCAGGATCGAGCCACAGCCCACCATCGGAGAACGAATCCTCCGTAATGTTGAGCACGCCCATCACCAGCGTACGGTCACTATCATGAATCGATTTCATATCAATGGTCATCCGGTTTCCCCTCCTATATCCGGTTATTGGTATTTACGATTCGACTTGCTGCAGTCGCGCCGATCACGCATGCTGCGACAGGATCAGGCTCATGGCTTCGGCTCGCGTCGTCGCGTCTCGCATGCAGCCGCGCACCGCCGATGTAACCGTACGCGATTGCGCCTTCTTTACGCCACGCATGGCCATGCACATGTGATCGCATTCGGTGACTACGATCACGCCACGTGCTTCGATACCTTCCATCAACGCGTCGGCCACCTGTTGGGTGAGGCGCTCCTGCACTTGCGGACGTCGGGCATACAGTTCCACCAGTCGTGCAAGCTTGCTTAAGCCCGCCACTTGGCCGTTCGACGGAATATAGCCGACGTGGGCCACGCCATGGAACGGCAGCAGGTGGTGTTCGCATACCGAGAAGAGTTCAATATCGCGTACCAGCACCATTTCGTCGGTATCGACTTTGAACTTGGTTTTGAGCACTTCCTCGGGGCCGTGTCCAAGGCCTGCGAACAGCTCCTTGCAGGCACGCCCAATACGGTCGGGGGTGTCGAGCAGGCCTTCACGGTCCGGGTCTTCGCCAATGGATTTCAGAAACAGGCGTACTGCCTGGCGCACGCCTTCCTCGTCATAGCCGACAGGCCCGGCCGCATGGGCGGCACGGGCCTTGTCGTCGAAGAGGGTATCGAATGCTTCGGTATCGCTCATCAGTTGGTCAATCCTGCGCTTTTCTTCAGGGATTCGGGAATCGGAACCGGCGGAATGTCGGAATCCGGGCGCTTGCTGTCGCTCAGCCACACTTCACGCTTCGGCGCCTTCTTGACATTAGCGAAGATTTCCGCAAGTTCCTTTTCGTTGAGTGTTTCCTTGACGAGCAGCTGACGTACGAGCTCGTCAAGAATCTCACGATTCTCGTTGATGACGTTCCACGCTTCGGTATGCGCGGTTTCCACCAGTTTGAGCACTTCCTCGTCGATGATTTCGGCGGTGCGTGCGGAATACTTGTGGTTCAGCGATCCAAGGTCGCTCTGTTCGTCATCGGACCACTTGATGGCACCCAGCTTGTCGGAGAAGCCGTAGTCGAGCACCATCTGACGTGCGATGTTCGTCGCCTTTTCGATGTCGTTGGAAGCGCCGGTGGTCGGATCGTGGAACACGACTTCCTCCGCGGTGCGACCACCCATGGCGTACGCCATCTGGTCGAGCAGCTGGTTGCGAGACATGGAATAGCGATCTTCAGTCGGCATCACCGCGGTGTAGCCAAGTGCGCGGCCACGCGGCAGAATGGTGACCTTGGTGACCGGATCGGTATCGTTCATGGCAGCCGCCACCAGCGCGTGACCACCCTCGTGGTATGCGGTGTTGCGCAGTTCGTCGAGCGCCATGCCCTTGGAACGGCGCTTCGGGCCCGCCTGCACGCGGTCGATGGCCTCGTCGATGGCGCGGTTGTCGATCAGCTGCGCACCGGCGCGGGCGCACAACAATGCGGCTTCGTTCAACACATTGGCCAGATCAGCGCCGGTAAAGCCCGGCGTACGCACGGCGATCATACGCAGATCGACATCAGGCACGAACGGCTTGCCCTTGGCATGCACCTTCAAAATAGCCTCGCGGCCTTCCAAATCAGGCGCTTCGACGGCTACCTGACGGTCGAAACGGCCCGGGCGAAGCAGTGCCGGATCAAGCACGTCGGGGCGGTTGGTCGCGGCGATGATGATCAGATTGGTGTCGTTATTGAAGCCGTCCATCTCAACGAGCAGCTGGTTCAGCGTCTGCTCACGTTCGTCGTGGCCGCCGCTCATACCGGAACCGCCACGCTTACGACCGACGGCATCGATCTCATCGATGAAGATGATGGCCGGAGCGTTCTTCTTGGCCTCATCGAACAGATCGCGCACACGGGAGGCGCCAAGACCCACGAACATTTCCACGAAGTCGGAGCCTGCCATGGAGTAGAAAGGCACACCGGCTTCGCCTGCGATGGCTCGTGCCAGCAACGTCTTACCGGTACCTGGAGGGCCGTAGAGCAATACGCCACGCGGAATGCGGGCACCCAAAGCCTTGTAACGAGACGGATCCTTCAGGAAGTCCTTGATTTCCTCGACTTCCTGCACGGCAGCCTCTTCGCCGGCCACGTCGGCGAACTTGGTGGTCGGGGTCTGGCCTTCGAGCAGCTTGCCGCTGTTCTTCTTGCCGCCCATACCGAACATGCCGCCAGCACCGCCCATACGGCTCATCATGAACCAGAACAGACCAAAGATAATGAGGAACGGCAGCAGCGAGGTCAGCAGATACGTCCAAATGCTGCTCTGCTGCATGGTCGCCGTCCAGCCCTTGACCGGATCAGCCTTCTGTACGGCCTTGACCACGGTTGCGGACTGCGCGTACGTGTAGTAGAACTGCACGTTTTTGCCGTAGTTCTTCATACGCCCGGTATCAGGGTCTGTAGCGGAGTAGTCGCTCTTAAGCTTGAGCTTGACCTGCTGGGTGTTGTCTACGATCTGTGCGTATTCAACATTGTTGCCGTTGAGAATCTGCAGACCGTCCTTGGTGTCGATGGTCTGGGAACCGGTTCCGGCGAAAATCTGGAACATGGTCACGGCAAGCAATGCCACAACCACAACCCACAGCCATGGGGACTGCCAGAACGGACGCGGACCGCCATTGGATCCGTTGCCGTTGGACTTGTCACCCTTGCCGTTGGAATCGTTGCCATTGCCGGCGTTATTATTGCGTCCAAACGGATTGGTGAACGGGTTATTGCCGCCGCCGTTGTTATTCGGCGACTGGCCCGGACCAGGAAAACTCATGCCTGACCTCCTTCATACACTTCCGGCTTCAGCACCGCGATCGAATCAAGATTGCGGTATCGCTCGTCATAATCCAAGCCGAAACCGACCACGAATTCATCGGGAATCTCACGTCCCTTATATTTCACAGGAACATCCACCTTACGGCGCGCCGGCTTTTCCAACAGCGCAAAAATCTCCACGGAAGCGGCACCACGGCTTTTGAGCTCATCGACGAGCCACGCCAACGTGACGCCCGAATCGATGATGTCTTCCACAATAAGCACGTGACGACCGTGAACATCGGTCGACAGATCCTGCCGCACGGTGATCTTGCCGCTCGATTGAGTGCCGGAACCGTAGCTCGACAAGCTCATGAAATCCATCTCCGCGTGGATGCTCATGGCCTGCGAGAACGCCGCAAGCGTGTTCACCGCACCCTTGAGCACGCAAACCAGCAGCGGGTTCTTGCCACGGTAGTCTTCACTGGCCTGGGCTGCAGCATGGTTGATGATGTCGGCAATCTCTTCTTTACTGATCAGCTCGTGATCAATATCTTCTTGTACGTCAGCGATTCGCATGCCCACCATCTTGGCACACGCGAATGACGTGTTTCTGGCGATATGCTGAATATCCGCTGGGAAGATTCACACCTTTCTGGCCGTGCCAGTCGCAGATCAGCCTGTCGATCCCTTCAACCTGCCGTGCCATGCACGAAATGCCTGCTTCCGCAAGCGAGCGCACAATCACCCGTCTTCTGATGGCAATGTCTTGCGATTGCAACGCACGCACGTCGATGATTATCTCGCCGTTGTTCACGGTTACGCCTTGCTCGCACACGCGTTGCGCCACATCGTCAAGATATGCGCGATCGTCTTCGGCAAGCCTCGCTCCAAGCGCAAGTTTCGACACGACGTCGCTTCCCGCGAATGATTCAAGATATGGCATGAGATCGTGCCGGATTCGGGATCGCAGCGGATAGTTCGCGGAAAGAGGCTCATTTCCACCCGAATCTCCCACATCCGGCCCATTTGTGGGATCGTCCCACCAGGCAAGCCGCAGATCCTCGCAGATGCCGGTGGTTTCTTCGCGGGTCACATTCAGCCATGGGCGTAGAAAACGCACCCCGTCTCGTATGAAGGAACCGTTCATACCGCAAACCGCATCGAGGCCCGCGGAACGCAACAAACCGATGATCACGGTTTCCGCCTGATCGTTTTTCGTATGAGCCAGAAGCACGGCCGAAGCGTCGGAGCATGCGTCGACAATCGCATGATAGCGTGCTTCACGCGCCGCTGCCTCAACACCGATGCCACGGGAGTCGGGTACGTCAATCGCACGAACGCGAACTGGGTCAAGACCCAACGCAACGCAACGATCGGCGGTTGCCCGCGCAACACCGGCAGAGCCTTGCTGCAACTGGTGGTCGATGATAATCGCCCCGCATCGCAATCCCAATGAAGCGCACGTTTTCGCAGCAACCGCAGCCAACGCCATCGAATCGCGCCCACCGGAACAGGACACCATAATCAGCGGAGCGTCCACATCGGGCGCGTGCTCGCCATGACGGGCGAAACGGGCATCCTGCAATCCCAAACCGGCCGATTCCAACGCGGCGCGCAGCTCGCCGATTCCCTTGCGCAAACGTGACGAATACACCATGGCGTCACAACTTCGGTAGTGCTGCCACAAATGTGTCGATAGCTGATTTCGCGGCTTCGGAATCATCAGGATCGTTGACGATCACGGCAAAACTCAACGCACCGCCATTATGGCGCGACACATTGCCGGTCATGGAAGTCACATCTCCCAAACTGCCGGTTTTGGCACGGATAAGACCAGCTTCGTCAGCATCGTTCAAACGATTCGCAGCAGTGCCCACAAATCCTACAATCGACAGCCCCTCAGCGGCGGCGGAACCGGACCCGCTCGTCAGATTACGCTGCTGCACGTCAAGCAGGGTATGCGCGGTGAGTTTGGAATCCTCAGCCAGTCCCGAGCAGTTAACCATGGTGAGGCCTTCGGTGGAAATCCCCCGCTGAGCCAGTACCTGTTCAACCGACTGCACCGCTCCGGCCGGTGAATTGCCGGCGTTAAGGTGCAAAGCCAGCAGTCTGCCGAATTCCTCGGCCAGCGAATTGTCGGAATGCCGAAGCATGAACGCCATGATCTCGTTCAGCGATGCGGAGCTCACCGTCGCAATGGGGCTGGTCCCGTCGGGAACGGCTCCCTGTTCCACGGAACCGTTCACCGCAATGCCCCGCTCAGTCAGGCGTTGCGCGAACACCAGCGCGGCCTCGCGAGCCGGCTGCGTGCTCAAAACGGGATATGTGCTGAACGTATCGGGATCCGTAGGATTAGCACCGTTCCAGTTTCGCCCGCCATCCACGGCCATGGATGCGGTCGGCGCGTAGTACACGTGGTCCGGATCGAGTTCGGCGATGCCGTTGGGCCAACGGTCGTTGCCGAACAGGGAATCATCGTAGACGAGCGTCACGGAAGTGATGCCCCGCTGCCGCAACGCTTGGGCCGTGTTTGCCGCAAGCGTTCCCAGCCCGGCACGCCCATTGATGTGCGCCGAATCAGATTCGCCGACGCCGAGCAGCATGTCGCCGTTGCCTTTGAGCACCAATCGCGAAGTGCCATCTTCGCGCTGCTCCAAATAGGTCTGCGTCTCCAACGTCGACCCCATGTCGAGCGTGGCCGCAGCCGCATACGCCGTCAGCGTTTTCATGGTGGACGCCGGCGTATACGGCGTGTCGAGATTCTGCTCGGCCACCACATTGCCAGCCGCGTCGGCGATGGCGATGGCGTATTCACCGCCAAAATCGGAGGCAGCCGTCTCAAACTGGCTGATCAGAGCCTTTGCCGCAACGGCATCCACGGTTTTCGAAGCGTCAAGCCCTCCGACCATCGTCGCGGCCGCAATGGCATTGCCCGGCGTTTTGGCTGTGGCATGCTCGACTTCCTGCAATGTGAGAACACCCGGCAACTTGTCGAAAATGTCGGCCACGACATAGCCGACGCACAACACTGTGGTGAGCGACACGGAAAGCGCCACCGTGATGTATCGACGGCGTTTCACATGCCGGTATTCAGCCGAATCATCCATGGAACAACAACACTCCAGTCATAAGAGGAAATCGAAATGAAAACGAAAAGGCAGGAACGCGCAAGCCAGCGAACGAACGTCATCCCTTATGCTCGATCGGCTTCCATTCGGACTTGGCGAACATCGCCTGGAACGAGATCGGCACATAACTGAACATGTAGATCGGGAAGCTCAGCACATACGCGAACAGCTCCTTGTTGGTGGCGCCAATCTGATCGCGTTCCACAATAATCGTCAACGCGGCCAACGCCATCATGCCGATCACCGACGTCACAATGCCGGACGTCCAACCGGTCAACGAGCTCAACTGGCTCTGCCATGTCACGAATCCGCAGGTCGCGAACAACAGTCCCAGCAGAACGCGCGCAATACCGATCACCGTGAACGGACACAACAGCAGCGTGAAATCAACGGCGGAAAAATCGCGTTCCCTGATGGCGCGTTTGACCAAAGCCGGCCCGTAATAACGGAACACTTGCAGGAAGCCCTTGCTCCAACGCAAACGCTGACGCCAGCTCTGCGCGAAGGTGACAGGCTGCTCGTCATACAGAATCGCGGTACCGCAGTAGCCGATGCGGTCGCCGTGCAGCAAGGAATCCATGGTGAATTCCAAATCCTCGGTCAAAAGGTGGAATTTCCAACCATTATTGCGACGCATGATCTCCTGCGAGAACATGAAGCCAGTACCCCCTACATGACAGCTGTTGCCGAGCCACATGCGCGAGGCCGACAGGAATCGAGATTCACGGATGAACCACAATGCAGAACCGGAAGAGACCCAATTGTCAGACAAATTCACGGAATTGCGGTAGCTGGTGAGAATCTTGAATCCCGACTGGAACGCCTTGTTCATCTCTTCGACGTAATGCTTGTCGAGCTTGTTGTCGGCGTCGAACACGAAGAACGCATCGTACGGGTCGGATGCACCGGAATCGTTCATCTGATCGAGCAGATACGTCAGCGCGTAGCCTTTGCCCACAAGCTCCTTGTTGAAGCGTTCGATCACATGGCAGCCCATATTGCGCGCCACTTCGGCGGTATTGTCGGTGCAATTGTCGGCGACAAGCCAAATGTCGACCAGTTCGGTCGGGTAGGTCTGCGTTTGGATGCAGGTAATGAGGTTGCCGATGACGTTCGCCTCGTTTCGTGCGGAAATCAGCACCGCGTAACGCTTGTCCATCGGCGCGTCGGGAAATTTGATCGGCTTGGTGAACAGGGAGATGAGAATGCACACCGCCTGATAGACCACCCCTGCGCCACCGACGATGACCAGCAGAATGTCAAGTACGCTCAGCAGTACCATTAACGCCACCTACTTCTTGGATTGTCATCCGCGTTTTTCGTACTTCCTTCAGCTTCCCGCGACTCGCCGTTCTTCCGTTCATTGCCGGATTCCGGATTTTCGTTGGATTCCTGAGATGTGTTTTCACTCTCAAGACCCTGCAATGGCTTGCGTTCCGTTTTGTCCAACACGTGCTTCGGAATGGCGACGGTTTCGTCCGATTCCAGCGATTCCTCGGAACGGGTGATATTGTACGCCTGCTCCTGCAACTGCCGCACTTCGTCGGGAATCGGCACATGCGCACTGGATCCCTGCACCGCGCGAGGCATATTGTGCAGATGCTCGCTGAGTACTTCGGCACCTTCCACCAGCTTCGACTTCTTTTCAGGCACCGGATCGTCCATCAGCGGGGAATCGACCAGCTCGTACCGCTTTGTATAGGTGCGGAAGATCGTCTGTACGGACGCGACCACCGGCAATGCGAGGAACGCGCCCAACGCGCCGAACAGCGAAGTGAACGCCAGCACCGCGAGGAACGCCACGGCATCGTTCACATCCATGGTGCGCTGGGAGATCTTCGGCGCGAAAATCAGATTCTCGATCTGCTGATACACGCAGATAAACACCAGCACCGCCACGGCCTGCCACAATCCGCAGCTACCCCATGCGAACAGCACTGGCAACGCGCCGCCGATATACGTACCCAACATAGGAATGAACTGCGAAACCACACCGCAGAACAGCGCCAACGGTAGCCAATAGGGCACGTGCAGCAGCATCAGACAGATTCCTGTGAAGAACGCGTTCAGCAACGCGAGAATGGCGCGGGAGAACAGGAACGACGAGATCTGGCTCTGGCTCACCGTCCATACGAACAGGAATCGCCGCTGAGCCGCCGGAGCCATCCACTGGCATGCGGCACGACGCAGTTTCGGACCAGCCGCTGAAATGTAATACGTGGTCATGATTATCGTCATGAGGTTAATCAGGAACGAAAACAATCCCGACACCGTATTCAGCGCGGTACCCGCGAAATCAGTGACCCACGACGTTTGAATGTTCTTCAGAATCTCATTGCCGAGATTATTGATCTCAGGAAGCTGGAAATTCGCGTATTGACTGGCGAACTGGCACATCTGCTCATACAGGTCGGGCAGACCGTTCACCAAGGCGATCATCTGCTGCACGAACAGGTTGCCGAACAGTGTGAACAGCACGCCGAGCATCACGGCCAGCATCAGCAGCGAGAACAGCGACGCGAACGAACGTTTCCAGCCATGCTTGACCAGCGGCACCACCACCGGCTCCACCGCGAGCGCGATGAACAGCGAGACGATGATGTCGATCACCAGGTATTCGATTTTGCCCCAGCTGCGCCAGCAGAAAGTAAACCCCACAATGGCTATGGCGATGTATAGCAGCGCACGCCCCAGCCATTCCGGTGGCTTTCGGGGATCTCCTTTGGCTGGAAACAGGGTGCCGAGGTCCCATCGCTGTTCGCTGGTGTTCGCACCGTTTTCGCTCTGCGTATTGTTCATTCGCTGTTCGCTGTCGCTCATGGCTCCCTATTGTAGCGATAGGCGTCGTGTACAGGCTGAGCTATTGTGGTAGTTATGCTGAACGTTTCAATTGTCATCCCCGCTTGGAATGAAGAGGAGCGTATCAACGATTGCCTGTTGAATGCCACTAGGCAGACCGTGATGCCCCATGAAGTGATCGTTGTCGACAATCGTTCCACCGATTCGACGGTGGCCATGGTGGAGCAGTTCATCAAAGACCACCCGGAAGCACCCGTCCGTCTGCTGCATCAGGATGAGGAGCAGGGGCTGATTCCGACGCGCGATTATGGTTTGAACCACGCCACCGGCGACATTCTGGGCCGTTTCGACGCCGATTGCATGATTCGCCCGGATTGGGTCGAAGTGGTGTCCGGCATTTTCACTGAGGACCCGGAGGCCATGGGTGCCACTGGTCCGGTGATGTATTACGATCTGCCGAGCCGCCATTTTGGTTTGCGTGGGGATAATTCCACACGCAAGCGTATTTACAAGGCCGATGGCGGCCAGCCGTTGCTGTTTGGCTCGAATATGGCGGTCCGCGCTTCAGCTTGGCGCGAAATTTCTGACGAAGTGTGCCGAGACAAGGCCGATGTGATGCATGAGGATATCGATATTTCGCTGCATCTGCTGGGCAAGGATCTGAAAACCGTGTACTGCCCGCGTATGATCGCAGGCATCAGCGCCCGCCGTATGGACACGTCGCTCACGTCGTTCAACAATTACATGCGTCGTTTCAAGAACACGTTCGACGCGCATCCACAGCATTCGCGCAAACATAAGCCGGAGATTCTGCTCACCGCGCTATATCCGGTGATGCATCTGCTGTATCCGGTATGGCAGAAGGTGCTTGACACCGCCGATATCAATCCTGCGGAGGCGGCGTGGATCAACGAGCAGATGGAATTGGCCGAGCAGGAAGGCCGCGAATGGTACGATGACACTCCCACCGATGAGGAGTGGAGCGAAAAGCACGAGTAATTCCAATACTTGCGATTGATAATCACGGATTATTGTTTACATTGTTTCGATTAATCCGTAATTTATGTGCAGATATAAAAATCGTGGTGCGAATGCTTTGTGAAGTTTCGCACCACGATTTTTAATGCTTTCAGCGATGTTCTCTCACAATCGGGTTTCACTGCAGATTCGCTGCATGCGATTGCCGATTCGTGAGAGTTTTCGCATTACATCAGGCTCTTGTAGATGGCGAGGATGTCTTCTTCGGTGGCCTGACGCGGGTTGCCCGGGGTGCACACGTCGTTGAAGGCGTCGTGGGCCAGTGCTTCCAGATCGGCTTCGGTTGCGCCGACTTCGGAGATGGTGGTCGGGTTCTTCAGGTCGACGGTGAGCTTGTGCACGGCCTGGACGGCTTCTTCGCGAACCGTCTCGAGATCGCCGGTGTAGGCATCTTCGACACCGAAGGCGTCGGCGATGTCGCGATACTTCTCGCCGGTGAAGTCCTTGTTGTATTCCATGACCGGTGCCAGCAGAATGCCGTTGGCAACGCCGTGGGCAACGCCGAGGCGGCCGCCCAGCGGGTGGGCCATGCCATGCACCAGACCGAGGCCGACGTTGGAGTAGGCCATGCCGGTGATGTAGGAGGCGTAGGCCATCTGCTCGCCTGCAGGAACGTCGCCGTCAGCGCTCTTGGCAAGGTTCTTGGCAATCATGCGGATGGTCTGCATGCTCAGGCAGTCGGACAGGCTCCAGGCGCCCGGAGTGATGTAGCCTTCAATGGCGTGGGTCAGGGCGTCAAGACCGGTGGCGACCTTGAGGCCGCGCGGCATGGAGTCGGTCAGATCAGGATCGACGAAAGCGACGATCGGAATGTCGTGCGGGTCGACGGCCACGAACTTACGCTTGTTGGCGGTATCGGTGACCACATAGTTGATGGTGGTTTCCGAAGCGGTGCCTGCGGTGGTCGGCACGCCGAAGATCGGCACGGACGGGTTCTTGGTGTCGGCAACGCCTTCCAGGGAGAGCACATCGGCAAACTCCGGGTTGGCGGTGATGATGCCGATGCCCTTGCAGGTGTCTTGCGGGGAGCCGCCGCCCAGACCGATCAGGAAATCAGCACCGGATGCGGCGAACTTGGCAACGCCATCCTGAATGCATTCGACCGGCGGGTTCGGCTTGACGTTGTCGAAGACCTCGTACGGCATGCCTGCCTCATCAAGCACATCGGTGACCTTCTTGACGGTGCCGGTTTCCAGCAGTACCGGATCGGTGACGATGAACGCCTTGGTGAAGCCATGGGACTTGGCAACGCCCGGGATCTCCTTGATGGCGCCGCGACCGAAGTATGCAGTCTGGTTGAAAATCATGCGATAGACCATAGATGTCTCCTTTAAGCGACTGTGCTTGTTCGCCGTGTCATAGCAACCGTTGCCATGACCAACGATTCTCATCATAGACCCCATTTTGCGATTCGGCTGGAAATCGACACAACCTTTTCTGTGAGCGTTCTCACAAAATATGCGAACGCATCACACAAAAACGCATAAAACCAGACAATACGGCCTTATGACTCGAATAATTCCAGCTCGACCTGCGGCAGATCATCCTTGGAGAACACCCACATGGTCTCGTCTTTGGAACGTCGATCGGCGAAAATCGTAAGCAGGAACTTCTCTCCGTCGTTTCGCGTGTACCCGTACTGCAACACGCCGACCGACTCGACGCGGGCATGAATGAAGTCGTAATCCATAAGCAGGGAGAAACTGTCTTTGCAGAACGACGCCACCAATCGTTCGCAATAGTCATGCAGCGCGCTTTTGAACGAACCGTCATGCGCGTCAAGCATCTTCTGGAAATAGTCGGGCACCATGATCGCACGCTGTGAGTCAGTACGCAGATTCACCATGCATGCGATTGAATAGCGTCCGTTCAAATGCCGCAGCAACGATTCCATATCCTGATTACGCACCAGAATGCCCTCAAGTTTTTCGTTGAGCCCGCGCAGCTGGCGTTTGCTGCCGCCTCGCACGTAGTATTCCTTCTTTTCGCGGCGCATCTCGTTTTCGGCCTGTTCGATGATTTTCGGCAGATCGGAAGTCGACTCGCTCGACGCTACGCCCACTGATATCTCGCAGCCTTGCGTATGCAAGCGCTCACGCATGTAGTTCAGCTGCTTGCGTGTCTGCGCTTCCGTATGCGCGGAACTGATTATCACGAATTCGTCGCCGCCGATGCGATACAACCGGTCATCGCCGAAGAACGCGCGCGCCGCGTCCGCGAACTCACACAACATGCGGTTGCCCTGCTTATGCCCGAGATGGTTGTTCACCTCGTGCAGGCCGATCATATCCGCATACACGCACACCACCGCCCCGATGTCGGCGCTCCGCAGCTGCTCCACATCGCTGTCGTATGCATTGCGGTTGAGCAATCCCGTCAAGGAGTCCTGCCGATAGATTTCCTTCATGTTCTTGGCGATTAGGTCGAGCGACGGGTCGAATCCGATCAGCACCACGGCCCACGGATTGGCCTCACTGCAATCAGGGGGTACCAGCATACCGAATGCGATCACGCTGGTTTTCGCCTCGACCTCGCTTCTAAAATACGTGAATTCCGATTTTTTCTTACTGAATAGTTGGTCGCGCAAATCAGACAATCGCGTGTGTTTCAGGAATTCTCCGGCATCATCTGGATGAATGATCCGTTCTGAAACCAATGCATGGCAGTAATCATGAAAATCATCCGCATACACGTCCGGAAGTTTCGGATCGCGTTTGATGGTGCGATATTCTCCCGTGATGAGATTCAGTCGGGACAGTTCCGCAACGCCCTTGTTAAGGATTTCAAAAATATGCGCCGACAATGACGACGATTCGAGCATGCTGCGGCCGTTCGTCGACATGCGGTAGTCGCGATGCATCAGATCTTTGGAGATATTCCAGAAATGCTGGTCATCCGGGCGGTGTTCCAGCAAATCCTCCATCTTTTCCACAGTGAGCGGACGGTAGAAATAATATCCTTGGATGTACATGCATCCCAGCTCACGCAGCTTGCTCACCTGTTCGGCGGTCTGCGCACCCTCCGCAATGATCGACAGTCTCAGCTGGTAGGCCATGTCGATCACGGATTCGATGATTTTCAAACCTTTCGCCGCATTGTCAGCATTCAGGTCAACGAATTTCATGTCGAGTTTGATGGCATCGACGTTGATGTCCTTCAACATGTTGAGTGACGAATACGCCGACCCAAAATCGTCCATCAGCACGGCAATACCTCGCGCATGCAGGTCCCGAATGGTCTCTTCGACCACATCCATGTTATGTGCGATCGCACTTTCTGTGATCTCCACCTGCAGCAGGCGAGCATCGATGCTGAACCGATCGAGCAGGTCGCCAAGCACTCGCGCCACATCGATCGACTCGATATCCGTCATCGACACGTTGACGGACACCGGCACCAGATTGCGCCCCTCCCCATCCCAACGCGACAGCATTTCACACACGGAACGCCAGATGAACAAATCGAACCGCGTGACCATTGACTCACGTTCAAGCAGAGGAATGAATTCGCCGGGAGACACCAAGCCATATTCCGGATGATTCCAACGCACCAACGCCTCCGCACCCACGATTGCGCCGGTTTCAGCATTGCATTTGGGTTGCAGGTAGAAGCAGAATTCGTTGTTGTCAAACGCCTGGTTGATGTCGTCAAGAGAGAATCTGGGTACGATTTCGTCGTTGCTGGGCGCCCTGCCCGTGGATTCCAGCCGCGCGCCTGCGGCAACATCGAATTGATTACCCATGATACTCACCGTTGTACTGTATCAGCGTCACGTCTTCGACACCCTCAATGGCGCGAACGCGTTCCGCGAACGTCATGTCCTTATCATCACAGAATACTTCAACCGCCATTTCCGTGCGTTCGCCACGCATGGTTTTGGACTTTACGAAGAATTTGGTGCGTCCGAACGCGCGCGTGATCTCATCTCCCACTACATCGCCCACATAGTGGATCACCGCAATGTACACGCGCCCCTTGTCTTGACGCGAGTAGAACAGAGCCAGCATGCCGATCATCACCAATCCGGCAACAATCACCAGCACATACATGCCGGCGCCCGCCGCAATACCAGACGTGATCGCCCAGAACAAATACAACAGATCCATCGGATCCTTGACCGCGGTACGGTAGCGCACAATCGATAATGCACCGACCATACCAAGCGAAATCACAATATTCGTACTGATGGCCAGCGTGACCATGCAGGTGAGCACGCACATGCCCACCAACGTAACGGCAAAACTGCGCGAATACACCACACCCGTGTAGAAACGGCGGTACACGCAGTAAATGACGATGCCGACGATCAACGCCACCAGCAACGCCAGCGCCATTTTGGGCACATTGTATTGGCCGAAGGATTTCAGCACCGACTTTTTGATCATGTCATTGACACTCATATGGTTTCTTTCTCTCCTGCTTCCTTGATTCGTAACGTTTGTTTTTGCCGGAATGCCAGTCAACATGCCAGCCGATTACAGGCTTGGCTTTACAGGCTTGGCACGCTCCAGCCTTCCTGCCAGTAGTCGAATCCCCGCAAATACGAGGCTTTGTCGTAGCAGAGCACGTATTTCGAAGCCGATGTCAACTCCTGCGCCTTGCCGGGCAGCAGATCACGCACCACTTGCGGCAGGAACTCGGTGAATTTGACCTCCATCACCAGCTTGCCCGGCTCAAGCACGGGCAGTACCGGCAGCGTGGAGTCGAAAACATCGAATCCGCCGACCGCCGCACGCACGTTCATATCGAAGGTGATGCGTACGGTTCCGGCGTCAAGAATCCACGGTTCGCGCTCATAATCGACGATCACGCGAGGGCGCATCACATTGCACATGCATTCCACATAAAACTCGCGGCACAACTGATACTCGCTGTCACGCAGAAATTCGTAATCGCCGGCAAGAATACGGTCGAACTGCTCGTGCGTGAGCGGTGCATCCTCCTTGTAGATCCAACTGTCGCTTTTGCGTTTGCGTTCCAGTTTGATCACACGATCGCTGTAATCGTAGATGCGGATGCGGTATTTCCTACGCAGCAGCACACCGTCGACTTTTTCCTGATATGCGGTGTTCCAATAATCGTCGAAATACAGGCTGCGAATCATATAGCCGCCGTTTTTCGCATGCTTGTCGAGGCCAAGCAGCGGCGCCATACGCACGTTCAAGTCGGCTTTTTGCGCGTATGAGATCAGATATTTGAGCTCATGACGGAACCGTTCCTTGGCTGTGCGCGGTGGAACGGATAATTCCTCGCCGACGCGATGTTTGATACGTTGCAGCAGCGACGTTCCGCGATTGCCACCATCACTGCACATTGGCATCCTCCACAATGCTGCCGTCGGCTTTCACATAGAAACACTTGGTGCCGTAGATCTTGTTGCCGTCGGTGACGTAGTAGTCAAACGCGTCCTGCGTCTCGCCTGATGCATTGCGCACGCTCACCTTGATGAAGTACTGGCCTTCACCAGGCATATCCATCACGGCTTCCGGCAATACGAGGTCGCTCTGTGTGAACACCACGTCTTTGCCTTCGTAATCCTTGGCCACGGTAACGGTATAGCGCAGATCCTCATCGTTGAAATCATAGGAGACATCCCAGCTGAGTTTGAGCTTGCCGTTGGTAGGAGTCGGCTTGCCGATATAGAACGGCATGGGCTTATTGAACCCGGTTCGGTACGTCTGGTAGTTCTGTTCGATTTCGCTATGCAATTGGTTTGCCACCGTGTCGTATTGGCTTGACGTCAGAGGCTCATGCATGGAGTCGGGCATCTTCCGCACGTATGGTTCAACGATGGAACGGTACCGCCGCACCATGGAATTGATGCGATCGGCGCTCATATACTTGTATTCGTCTTTCACAGCCTTGCCGAGCGCGGTTCGGAACGACTTGGTTTGCAGACAACGTCGGAACAGTATGTTGCCCCAATAGTTGCTGACACCGTTCTCCCAGCTTTGGCCCTCGGAACGTTGCCTGATCTCGTATTCCTTGCGCATGAGCATACCATCGTTATCCCAGTCGAGCAGGTAAAACGTATCCGAATTCGTGGGACTATACAGGTACATATTGCGGCTTTGCGTATCGATATTGCCGGTCAGCAATTGGAATGCCATCCAATATGCGAGATTTTCGGTATCGAAATATTTGCCGAGGATTTCGCCCATCGGCACTGAATAATCATTGAGATCGTTCAGCATGGCGATCAGTTTGGTATGGTCGTTGTCGCCTTTGATTTCCAGTTTTTCTTCGAATTTCGCTTGATCGTAGTCAGGATCATCGGCGAGTTTGATCACGTCTTCGTCTCGATAGAATTCGAAATAATTGACTTTGTACAGCTGTCCGTTCTTATCAAGTCCGTGCACCTGCAATGCGGTTTTGTTGAGCTGTTCGACTTGCGTGTACAGACCGTAATCGTCGAAGGAATCCGATCCGCTGGTCTCGTCTTTCACGTACAGGTGCACGAATTGCGTGCGCAGTCCCATCATCTGGTCGATGCCTTTGATGAGATCGTACGCCATTTTGTTACGGAAACGCAGACCTTCGCCCATATGCTTGTTCAATGCGATGGTACGCTGCCCACGCCACTTGCCTTTGCCGCTTTTCAACTCGATCTTGTAGTTCTTCTGCTCGTTTTTACTCGATGACTGGCCACGTATCTGCACGGTGGCGTTCGGCGCGCTTTCACCAAAACCAAGCTCACCGGAAACCGGTCCTTGTTCGTCGCCGACCTGCAGCAAACCATTGACCTTGTAGCGGTCAACGCCCATGGCCGCATAGTCATCAACGGAATACTGGTTGATTTCGCTCCAGCTATGGTCGGTGCCTTCCGACGAATTACCGCGCGATACCGTCAGATACATGGTTTCGACACCGCTGTCGTCATACACCTTGTATAACGATTCGTTGTCGCGCAAGTGTGCGCCGTCGATGCTTTGTTCAGCGCTTTTCTTGACTTGCTCATGCGTCTGTGACGAATCCGATGATTGCGATTGTTCATTATCGTTGGGTGATGAAGTCGCACATCCGGCGCAGGAAAGCACCGTCAGCATTGCCGTCAATGCCGCTATTTGCTTGACAAGCGTGGTAATGGCTTTTGTGTTGCGTCGGTTCCACCATGTCATGATTTACGATTCCTCCCGATTATGACATCCGTTTCTGCAATATTCGCCTTGTCAGAAGACCGTGCATGCCCTGAGCGATGCAATGATTGGTCGACCCGCTGTTCGCCATGTTCAAGCAGTATGCCCAGTTCGGTGAAACGTCCACGTTTCGTTTGCGCCACAATCGGCTGCTGTCCCAGCACTCGGTATGGCAGATTGTCGGTGTATGAGGCGAGCCGGAATGTCGCATATATGGCGAACAGCGATGCCCCCATCAGGAAACCGAAACCGAACAGCGACGTAGTGAAGAACTGTCCGATTACTGTGAACACAACCGTCGAACCCGCAAACAATGCCGACGCCGTCAATGCACCGGAATAATCGGTAAAATACAGCAGAATCAGCATCACGGTGTTGCCGACCGCATAAAGGGCATACCCCACGCAGAGCACACGGAAATATCCGTGCATCACATCGCTGAATCCTAAAGGAAGCGCGTTCAGCACTGTTTTTTCCAATGAAATCACGGCAGCGGTCACCAACAATTGCTTCAACGCCGTGTAATGCAATTCTCGATTGAGCACAGTCAGCATTTCATCTTCGGCAATGGTAATGTCTTTGACCGTGCCTCCATCATTCAACAGACTGTAATACGAACGATATGTCGGATAGAAATTCACTTCCACCGACACCACAAAATTCACCGTGGTGATCAGAATCGTCAAAAACGCCAGCATGGCGGGCACATCGTAATATGGCGCGCCATAAAACAGGCCCTTCACCTTGATGCCGAGCGGACCGCACCATGTGATCACCAAATGGGCGAACAGGCCGATGGTGGTCAGCAATCCGGTCAACGCCAACGGCAGAAACTGATCGACCCACTGCAAAAACAGCCACGGATGCTTACGACTTTGCGGAAAATAACGATGCAACAAGAGCACATCCCACACCAGCATCACACCATAGCCAAGCACCACTGCGAACAACAGCGACTCCACAGGAGGGCAGGCCAACGCAAGCAACACGCATGACGTAACGAACGCCACCAACACCGCAGCCACGAAAGAATACAGAATGCTTTTGTAATCCTTGATGGCCGTCAAATAGCTCATCGCATTCCAGTTGACGATCATTTCAAGAAACAGCCACAAACACAACGCGCCCTGCATCAACGTGGCACCGGAAAACAGCAGGAAAAACGTGTACAACACCGCGCCCACCACCAGCATGATGCCAGTAGACCCCCAGAACGACGGCAGAATCATCTTCTCATCGTGATCAAACAACATATCCGCCAGAAAACGGGTGACCGGCATCGACAGAAAACTCGTCAACACCAACGAGGCAAGCAGCGTGTAGGTGATCATGCATACGAGCAGATCGCGGTCGGGGCGGCCCACCTGCCACCAGCCGCTCACGATCAGCACGCCGAACTGCAGAAGCACGCCCAACAGCATCGGACCAGCGCAAATCACGCCGGCATAGCCGTAGGCTCGCAGCATCGCCATCAAGCCTCTACGGTGGAACAGTTTCTTCAGTTCAAATCCAATACCGGCCATATCAGCGCTCCAATCCGAACTGATTCAATCCGAACTGATCCGCGGTATCGCTATACAGCTTGCGATAATCGTCAAGCATGCGCTCATGCCGGTAATAGGCGTTCACACGGTTACGGCCAATCTGCCCCATGGTCTCACGCAGCGTGCGACTGGAACACATGCGTTCCATGGCTCGGCTCAGGCCCTCGCGGTACATCGGGGGCACGTAGAAGCCTGCCGTGCCGAAATCGTCGCCTTCCTCGCCTTCCAAAAGCTCACGGCAGCAGCCGACGTCAGTGGTCACGCAGGGGCGTGCGGCTGCGAACGATTCCAGCACCGACAGCGGCTGGCCTTCGGAAATGCTGGTCAACACGGTGAAATCAAGCTTGCGCATGTATTCGACCACGTTCACACGGCCGGTGAACTCAAGATTGCGCACACCCAACTGTTCCACAAGCTCATAGCATTCGTCGGCATACTCCTGATCGTCAACACCGCCGAGAATATGCAAGCGCACATTGTCAACGCGAGAGGAAAGCTCATGGAACGCGTGAATCAGGGTTTTCACATCTTTGATGGGCGCCATGCGCACCACCGCGCCGATATCAACCCAACCGTCGTCGGGTTTGAAAGGAATATCGCAGAAACGTTCGTATTGAATGCCATTGGGAATCACCTGGCAGGCATCGGCGGGCGCACCCATGCCAATTTGGATAAGACGGGCACGACCGAACAAGCTGGTGATGCGCCACGCACGATGGTAGATCTGTTCCGAAAGCATGTAGAAGAAACGGATCCAACGCGGCCGGAAAGCGGGCGACACCCATTCGGCGGAAATAATCTCCTCTTCACGTTCGCGCGTGTAAATGCCATGTTCCGTAAGCAATACCGGCGCATGGTTGATGGAACCGCCCAAACAGGCCAACAATCCGCCATATCCAGTGGAAATCGCATGGTAGATCTGCGCTTCCGGCACTTCGCAGTCCATCAAGTACAACACCGGCAGCAACATGGAGCGCACGGTATGGAAAGCGTCGGCGTAGGCCACATACGGATATTCCTCCATGCAGATTTTCGTAAACAAGTCGATGAATTCACGGCTTTGCAGGAACGACAGCGGATGCACGCCTCTGGTGTGGAACAGGTTGAACAGCACATCCCAGTCTGGGCTGCCAAGATTCACCAGTTCGCGCAATGACCGCAATTCCTCTTCGGTGAACGACACTTGCGCTCGTTCACCGCTCAGACGCAAGGCGTCGTCGAGGAACACCTCATGCACTTCCACCACATTGTCGGGCAGGTCATATACGAATTTGCCGCGGTCTTCGGCTTTGGCGCCGATCACCCACAATACGAACTCGTGCTCTTTCATCGCTTCGATATAACTGTGCATCCACGTGGACACTCCACCATGCACGTACGGGTAGCATCCTTCCAAAACCAGGCAGATTCTCATGCCTCTCCCCCAGTCTTGCGTTTGATATGAACCGTGGCGTTCGTGGCTTTGAGCAGATACAAGTTGCCGATCAGCTTGGTGAGGCTTCCGCCACGAACCCTGCCAGGCGTGCCATTGTTGGCACGGAACATGAGCCATCCTTGATCGGTGAGGTTGCCAAGTTTCAGATCCCAACCATCGTCGGACGTTTCCATCGAAACGGTCAATCCCGAAAAACGTTGGATGGCTGCGGCACATTCCGTGCCTGTCTGCATACGAATGGACGGTGCCGACGATTCCAGCCAGTCAAGATAGTTTTCCAATCCCTGGTAGTACTTCTTCCATCCTTCTTTCGCTCCACGATCTTCATCAAGCAGATCGTCGGGATGCATGAAGTGCGTGCTCACATAGTGCATGTTCAGTTCGGAAACCGCGGCAAGACGCATGTACGTGTCGCCCACCATGCCGCCGGACACGATACGTGGAGCCTCCACCACGCCATCGGCCGCAACACCGAACTCCTGCACGTACGTCAAGGAACTGTCGGAAGGCATATACGTACTGGCGATGGCGCGAATCTGCGGCACATCCTCACCTATGATCTTTCGTCCCTCTTGGGAAAGGATATTCGACGGCGGCACGTATACCGACGATGTTGCGGCCGGCAATACGTCTTTCTGGAATGCGATCAGTTCCTGCAATGATGCCACAATGGCTCTGCGATTCGGCCATTGCACGTACGTGTATTCGTTGCCGTAATCCGTATTCGGCAACACCAACGGCTGATGGTTGTACCCGTGATATCCGATTTCGCCGTTTTGCCGAAGCAGCAATCCCCCATAATACTCGAATTGTGCGCCGTCCGTCTGCCGTACCGGATCATCCTTGGTGTCATCGCCGTAATTCTCAATCATCACACCGGTGAAACGAATACCGTACCGTTCCGCAAGACGCACCAAATCCGGCCACCATACTTGAGAATAGAATTCAGCAATACTTATGTTGTAGTCACGTTTGATGTATTTGCCATTGCCGGACGGTACCGGAGAGGGAAAATCATCCAAGTAGAACGCTGCGCTGTTGATCACCGGATAGGCCGTGGCAGAACCGAGCAGGCTGAACGCCGAAGCGTAAAATCCTCGAAACACCTTGCCGTAAATGCCGATATTGCACATCACAGCTGTTCCTGACTCCACCGCGTTCCTCCACACCAATGGCGTTCTGCCATTGCTGCTGACCGCTTCCACCTGTGCACGATCATCCAATGCGACGCTCAGCGACGATTTGAACGGGTCACTGAACGTGTACGTCTGACCGCCACCCAACATAAAATCCTCGGACGGTGTAATTCCCTCAGTCGCCACATATTCGTATGTGGACGATTCAATGCCGATCTGCGGGCCGATCACATCCAAATAGCCGGTTTTCTCCGGAGTCATGGCAAACATGACGCCACCGCCCTTTTTGGCCCATTGCATGATTTGCAGCACATGCTCGCCCAGACGGTCGAGATTAGGCATGGCCACCACTATGGTGCTGTAGTGAGTCAACGCTGGAAATTCAGCGTTTTCGTCAGCCACGTCAACCGTAGTGGTGGGGACTTTCATATCAAGCAGAATCTGGTCAAGCATGGCTTCGGCATCGCTGACACCCTCCTGCGAACTGTCGACCACCAACAGATTCGTAGCTTTTTCGCCAGCGATGGCATTGGCAGCAGGAATGGCTTTGTTTCGATCCAAATACGTAATGTCGAACCGCGTGGCACCATAATGCACGCCCAAGCTTTCCACCAGCAACACCAATGCGATGGCCATGAACACAGCCCAGACCTTGACCAAACCTTGCCAGCGGAATCGCTTCCACTTGGCCAACACGTCTGACAGGAATCCTCTGATCATGCGCGTTCAGCCTCCTTGGCTCCAGTCCAGAACCGCAGCGTGCGTCTTCCTTGGCCACCGAGATAAATATGCTTGCTTTCAATCTGCTGAACGGTGTGGCGCAACGCATCGCCATCATTGCGTGCGGCATCGAGTCGTAGACGCATCAGCCATACATCGCCTTGATCCGGCCACCGTTCCATAGCGCCGTCAATGGTGTGCGCGGCATCATCAAAGAGTCCAAGATCAATCTGCATTTGCGCAAGACGGCACGCAACGTAATAATCGCCATGTTGGCAAAGTCGTTCCTGCAATACTTCGGCATATCGCTGCTTCTGCAACTGCAATGCGTATCCTTGCGCAATACCGGAATTGATATATCGTTCCAGCGCATCGCAATAGCGTTCCAACATCGTTTCGGAATTTCGATGCTGCAGATAATCGTTGCGGCAGCGCTGCAATGCAAGATCTTCCTTGGCACTGATCTGTGCCAAGGCGGTAGCCGCGTAATGCACGACTTCCACATCCTCATTCAGTCGGGCCTGCGACAGCACATCGATATAACGGCTGGGATTGTCGTTGAGAATGGACATCACCAGACTGCGCCGCTGACTCGAATCGTTGACGATCAGCGCCTCTTCCAGCGGCACGGTATTGGCGAAATCGGCTCGTTCCTCAACGAGAATGCTTCGACGTTCCTCATCATCCACACGCATTTGCTCAAGCCCCGGAGCCGTGTGCTCGCCAGCGCGCATCAGCGTGCGCGTATGCAGCATCAGCACGCATAACGGCCCCCACAATGGCACCAGCAGCATGAAAGGAAGCAGCCGCCCTTCCACGCGAAGCACGCCAACGCGAGACAATACGCACATCAGCACGCATACCAGCACATGTATGACGATAAGCAGCATCGTCACTACCGTTGTGTTCATGCCGTGCCGCCTTCGTGCGATTCGGCGGCCACTTGTTCCGAAGCCTCATCCAGCAGCGCGTCTTCCTCTTGCCCGGAAACGCGTGTCACATGCAATCCAGCTTGGGCCAAACGCTTGTTGATGATAGGCAGCTCATGCTTGCCGGCCTGGTTCATCAACACATACACGTTGCCGTCTTGCAGTACACCCGCCTCGTCCGTCTGACGAATGGCCCCCATGAGACGGCTGCCATTGTCTTGCCAAGCATCATCCACACGCAGCAGCAGGTGATCGCCCATATGGTCGTGCTTGAGTTCGTTGGCGGCAAGCACTTTGGGTAGAAACGCCCGAGTGTTCAGGAATTCGGTGCCCGGCACCAGCATCGCCTGACGCGCCACATTCTCATAGTCGAACGCACGCACCATCGCGGATTCCACCAAGCCGCACATGATGGTGAACAGATTCTGGAAGTACAGGTTCATTTGGTCGGGATGGGCTTTGGCAAGCACAATCACCATGGCCAGCTTGCCATTGGCATGCACGCCCGCCGCATACATTGGAAGGTTTTGTTCGAGATTGCGGTTTACCCACAATCCGCCATGATCCAAAGCAATGACAACGTTGGCATAATTCTCAAGCAACGCCGATTTGCTGAACAAAGATTCAGTCTGCGGGCTTGCGGCCATCAAACGCGCGAAACGACCACCATTATCGATTCGGTAAATACCGAAACTATCGCCGCCCAACGTATCTTGCATAATGCGAATGGCCGCACGATACAGCTTTTGAGGCTGCACTTCGTCCAATTCACGGGTCATCGCATACATTTTGCCGAAACTGTCGCGTCTGCCGATAATCTGCCCGCGCAACATACGACGATCATCGAGCACATCGTGGTACAGGTCACGCAGGAACGCAAGTCGTTCACGCAGCAAACTGTTTTCATCACGCATGAATCGCAGGTTTTCGCGATTGCGCATCTGTACATACCCACATACTGCGCCCGCAACGAAATACACCACAAACGTAATCCAGTTCGACGTATCGTAAAACAGCGGAGCGAATGAAGCGCCCTTCGATGCATACGACAACGCCATGCCGGCACATGCGAGCGCGGCCGCGAACACGCCTGCGTTCAGTCCGTACATCGTGCCGACGATCACCACGAAAAACAGGCGCAAATCCACGGTTCCCAGCTGACTGTTGCCTTGTACCGCGGTGCGAAGCAATTCCTCCAGTATGAACGTGACGCAGATTTCGAATGCGATCCATGGTTTCGAATGGTTGCGCAGAAAATCCCAGACCGGGTGCTTTTCGGACCGTTCCTGCGCACGCGCCTCTTTCCAGCGCTGAAGCACAGGGGGAAGATCCTGTCTGAGCGAATATCGCGGCAACCAGCCATAGCGTAATCGCAGCACATGATCGTCTGCTGGGTAATGTTGGGGTCTGTCTTCGCCAAAAGTCACCGATAATCCGGGAAATGCCGCGCTGATCGCATCAGCCAAATCACCGTATGTGAAGTCGAACACGTTGGGCACATGGAAGATTTCGCTTTCGGCGGTCCAATCGTCGAACATGCGGTAGATCAGTTCGGCAAGATCGTCGGCGCAGAGAAAGCATGTCTGTTGCTGTTTGCGTTCGCAGAATGAGATCGACCCTGCCGATGCCTGTTCGAACAGTCTGCCGAAATATGCGGTTGCTCCATTGCGCTCGGGTGCATACAAGTATGGACAGCGAATGATTTTCGCTTCCAGACGGTAGGTGCGCGCGTAATACAGGCAGAGTTCTTCCGACGCTCGAGACATCAGACTTTTGCTGGTATCACGTACGTCGGCGTTTTCCGGATAGGTGAATTCGGATTCCGGTCCGCATACCATCAGCATTTGCGTGGATCTGTTACGTATGGCGTGCAGCAATCTGCGAAGATATCCGAGATCGCCGTCACGCTCACTTCGCGGGGTGAGGCCTTCGGAAAAGAATACGATGCGATCGAATTCGTATGTGGTAAGAGTTTCGGCAAGGGTGTTGGCGTCAGACATGTTGACGATTCTGAGACGGTCATTGCCGTCTACGGTGCCTTCTCGTTCCGCTATCACCACATGGTCTCGGGGAAAGGAATGCTGAATCCACTGCTTGGTAATGAAGTCGGTGTTGCCGACCAGAAGCACTTCCATGCCGCCACCCCAGCGAATACTCCCTTAACGGGGTTACGACATAACTCTGCCCACAAACCCCCATTGTTACTGCCTTACGGTGTTCCAGTGTAGCCAAACAGCAGACAGACTCCCCCTCTAACGGAGGTTTTCTTAGTCATTTCTCAGTAACTCGCAAGTCAACATGACTTGCGTCGACCATTTTAGGGGGCTTACCCGCAATGCGAGCGCGTATTCAACCAACAGCCGGCATCAGTGGCTTGGCGCTAGACATACGGCCGCAATCGTCATGCGTGTGGGCAAAAACAAAGAAACCTCGGATGTTTCCGAGGTTTCAAAGCCATGGTGGCTCCGAGCGGCATCGATCCGCTGACCTAACGATTTTCAGTCGTTCGCTCTACCAACTGAGCTACAGAGCCATGAACAGGAATCTGTTCGAGCGACCCCGGCCGGACTTGAACCGGTGACCTCCGCCGTGACAGGGCGGCGCTCTAACCAACTGAGCTACGGGGCCATTGCCACCTTGTTACCAAGGTAAGTACCCCCTGAGAGAGTCGAACTCTCGTTGTCAGATTGAAAGTCTGGTGTCCTAACCGTTAGACGAAGGGGGCGCTTTCAGCGTTTCCGCTTGACAACTCGCTTAACTATACGCGAATCCTCGAAACATGCAAGTCTCGGCGTGTCGCAACGCTGCGCAATCACGGAAGCCATGCTGTTCACATGTTGAAAATCGTTGGAATAAAGCCATTTCAGCACATGAACAGCATAACATGAAGCCTCATACGCAGCGATAGGTGAAGTCATGAATCACACGACCGGCAGCAAGTCCTTTTTTCTCGAAATTCGTCAAAACTCGACCAGAAAAACGCTCGGATTCACTGAAATCAGCGTGTCGCAGACTTGCGGCTTCGTCGGCATTTCCCTTGCCGACATGCTCAACCGGCAGACTCACCGTCAACTTGCCGTCATTATGGAATCCTTCAATACCGTCCATGACCTCATGCACATGCAATGCATAGTCTTCAATATCGGTAGCGATACGCCACACTCCTCCAGCCTGCAGTGTGCGATGAATCTCACCGGCAAGCTCCGGTTGCACGATGCGGCGCTTGTGGTGACGCATCTTGGGCCATGGATCGGGGAAGAAGGTCCACACTTCGGCGATCGAGTCATCCGCGGCGGCTTTGAAGAGTTCAGGAGCGTTGACTTGTGCGATGCGCAGATTGGCGAGGCCTTGCTTGCCTGCGAGCAGCATGGTATGCGCCACGCCCGGATCGTAGACTTCGAGCGCCAGAAAATTCATTTCTGGGTGTTCGGCGGCCGCGGCAACAACGTTTTCGCCCTGGCCGGTGCCGATTTCCACAATCAGAGGATTGGCATTGCCCCACGCTTCCGCAATATACGACTGGTCGAACACCAGATCGTTTCGCACGTCAAGGGAGCCTTCACCTGCATTGATATCCAAAAGATAGGTATCGGCATGGGCATCCCATGCGCGCCGCAAGCGTGCGTCGAGCCTGGCGGAACGGCGCACGAAGGAAAGCACCTTGCGTCCATACAGAGCAGGGCGCTGACCAGCATCAGCCTGTTGTTCACCTTGTGTTTTTGACATGTTTTGTTCGTTTTCGCCGTTTACTTGATTTTCAGTCGGCGTGTTCACATCTTCTTGCATACCCTATTTATAGAGGAAACGCAGGAAAGGGTCGATTATGTGCGTTCCTGTTCATGTGTTATACTCAAATTGTTCAAAAGGTAACAAACTAGAGCAAAAGTGAACAACGTTCGTTGAACGTTCGTTTTTCGAACAAAGCGCTTTATCGCTCATTTGGAGGAAAGGCCAGAACATGACAGTTCTCGTCACTGGTGGGTGCGGCTACATCGGTGCCCACGTCGTCCACGCTCTTCATCAGGCCGGCGAACAGGTCGTCGTCGTTGACGATCTGAGCTACGGCAAGCCAACCCGCATCGAAGGCTCCCGCCTGTACGGCATGGATATCGCCGCTCCGGGTGCCGGCGAACGTCTCGCTGAAATCATGAAGGCCGAAGGCGTCGACTCCGTCATTCATTTCGCCGCCCGCAAGCAGGTCGGCGAATCCGTTGAGAAGCCGCTGTGGTACTACCAGCAGAACATCAACGGCATGCTCAACGTGCTCATCGGCATGCGCGACTCCGGCGCCAAGAAGCTCGTCTTCTCCTCTTCCGCAGCCACCTACGGCGTTCCGCCGGTCGACGTGGTGCCGGAAGACGTCGTTCCGATGCTGCCGATCAACCCGTACGGCCAGACCAAGCTGTTCGGCGAATGGATGGCTCGCGCCTGCGAAGAGCCATACGGCATTCGCTTCTGTGGTCTGCGCTACTTCAACGTAGCCGGCTGCGGCCCGGTCGAGCTCGAGGATCCGGCAATCCTGAACCTCATCCCGATGCTGTTCGACCGCCTGAAGAAGGGCAAGGCTCCGGCGATCTTCGGCGACGACTACCCGACTCCGGACGGCACCTGCGTGCGCGACTACATCCATGTTTCCGATCTGGCCGACGCCCACATCGCCGCCCTGAAGTATCTGGACCGCGATGAGCGCAAGTACGACGCTTTCAACGTCGGCACCGGCGAAGGCACCTCCGTGCGCCAGATCGTCGATGAGGTCAAGAAGGTCACCGGCCTGCCGTTCAAGGAGGCCGTCATGGGCCGTCGCGCTGGCGATCCGCCGCACCTGATTGGCTCCCCGAAGCGCATCAACGAAGAGATGGGCTGGCACGCACAGTACAACGTCGAAGACATCGTGAAGTCCGCTTGGGATGCATGGCAGGCCAATCCGGAACACCACATCGACGTCGAGACCTGGAAACAGACCGACTGATTCCACCAGCAATTCGTAGTGTCGTGAGCGACAACACGGCACCGCAACGGTAACGGCCGGTCGCATATGAGAAGTTTTCCCCTCATATGCGACCGGCCGTTGCTTTTCTTCCCTACTACTGCCGCAGTTTAAGCAAATACTTTCTTTCAGCAATTCATACGAATATTCATCGATGACACGCCGAAATTTGCACAATAGCGACTTTGCCGTAATATATCTATCTGTTGCCAGTCGCAAGGCTGAAACAACGGCCCCGTAGCTCAGTTGGTTAGAGCGCCGCCCTGTCACGGCGGAGGTCACCGGTTCAAGTCCGGCCGGGGTCGCTTTTTTATTTTTCATTTCTATTTTTCTCTGATTTACATCAATTGCGCAATATTACTTTTGCAATCTCTTGCGATTTCTTAAGATCTTTCGACATCATTGAAATCATACGGATACAGGAAAGCCCGGCTCTTGCGAACCGGGCTTTTTGACGGAAAAATCGTATGCAATCGTCAGAGCTGCCGCTCAACCCAATCAACGATGAACGGGGCTACTTCCTCAATCTGGTCAATCGCCACTTCGAATTCGCGGGCGCCGCCATACCAAGGATCGACCAAATCAATCTCACTTTCGTAGCCTGCGACAGGCTTGGCAAGATTCGGATCGAAACTACGGTACATATGCACGTTCTCACGCTTGGCCTGCGGCAGCTGACGCAGTAGCGCACGCATATGCGAAGCGGTCATCGGCAGAAACAGGTCCGTACGCTCGATCTCATCGCGGGTGATGCGATGGGCGAAATGATGTGCCGGCAGCTCATATCCACGCTCACGGAGCACCTTGACGGCACGACGATCGATCGGATTGCCATACTCTTCGTCGCTCACGCCACTGGACTCGACGTTGACCTTGTCGGCAAGGCCACGACGCTCGAATTCAGTGCGCAGAATGATTTCGGCCATGGGAGAACGGCAGATATTGCCGGTACACACGGTCATCACGGTATACATACGGTTACTCCTCGCGATTCTTCGCATACGTCATGAAACGGAATCCGGCGATATCTCCGGAACCCTTCCGCGTGTTCTGCCACACGCCCTCTTCAAGCACCTTCCAAGCGCCGGATTCCACCAGCGACTTCACGTCGGGCGCGTAGGTATCGGCATCGGCATGCATGCTGATCTGCGTCACATACGCCTTGTCCGCAAATGGCATGGCCTCGCGGAACAGCTGGCCGCCACCGATAATCCAGATTTCGCTGCGGTCAAGACCGTCATCCGGAATGGCTTCCTGTCGTGCCAGATCAAGCGCATCATCCAGACTGTCGACCACGGTCGCTCCCGGCGCAGTGTAAGCCGGATCACGCGAAACCACGATATTGTCGCGATTCGGCAGCGGACGATACTTCGGGCTCAGGGACTCCCACGTCTTACGCCCCATAATGACCGGATGCGAGACGGTAAGCTCCTTGAAACGCCTCATATCCTCGGGCAGATGCCATGGCATGCCACCCTCGAATCCGATGGCGCCGTCATGACCTTCCTTGTCACAGGCCTGCGCCCAAATCAGATTCACCGAGAACGTCTTGGGGAAATCATCGCCCCAATCCTCCTCGTCCTCAAGCCCGGCAAGTCCGGGCTCGGGTTCGTGATAGCCACTGCGGCTACTGTCATGCTCCATTTCACTCACTCCTTGAAGTCGAACTAGGGTCAGTAGTCTAACGTCTGGCGACGACTCTCAGACCGCCACCGGCGCCTTGATGGTTGGATGGTGCCGGTAGCCGACGATTTCAAAATCACTGTAATCGTAATCGAACAGCGAATCGGCTTTGTTAATGCGGATCTGCGGATACGGGTATGGATCGCGGCTCAACTGCTCCAACACCTGGTCGATGTGATTGTCGTACACGTGGCAGTCGCCACCCGTCCACACGAACTCCCCCGGCTGCAGTCCCGCCTGCTGGGCGATCATCAACGTCAACAGCGAATAGGATGCGATATTGAACGGTACGCCGAGGAACATATCGCAGGAACGCTGATACAGCTGACAGGAAAGCCTGCCGTCGGCCACGTAGAACTGGAAGAGCGCGTGGCATGGCGGCAACGCCATATTCTCCACTTCGGCAGGATTCCAAGCGGACACGACCATACGGCGAGAATCCGGGTGATTCTCGACAAGATCAAGCACATTGCTGATCTGATCGATGGTACGGTTCGGATCATCGGGCGTGGGCGCCGGCCAGCTACGCCACTGCGCGCCGTATACGGGACCCAAATCGCCGTTCTCATCGGCCCATTCGTCCCAAATATGTACATTGCGCTCCTGCAGCCAACGCACGTTCGTGGAACCTTTCAGGAACCATAGCAGCTCATAGGCAAGTCCCTTGAAAAACACCGTCTTCGTCGTGAGCAGCGGAAAATACTCGCTCAGGTCGAATCGCATCTGCTGGCCGAACAGGCTGACGGTACCAGTGCCCGTACGATCGGACTTCAACGTGCCTTCCGTCAGGATCTTGCGCACAAGGTCTTCATATGGCATGGGAATGTCGGTTTCCGGGCGTGCCGGAATACGGGTACGGATATCTGCAAGTTGTTCAGGTGTCAAAGCCATGGTTGCAAGCTTAACAGTACAGAACGGCAGGTCAAGCATATGCCACCCGCGCGTTGATTGTTTACGCTTTCCGGAATGCCTCCTAGCGAACAGGCATCAATGGATTACATTAGGTGTGTAGGCGAGGAGCGAACGGCGCTCCCGGCAAGACGATGAGGAGTTCACCATGGGCAAAAGACTGTGGGTCGAGCGTAACAAAGACGGTTCTTGGGATGCTTTCGGCGAGGATGGCGCGCATATCAAGTTCGGCAAGGGTCGTGGACAGTTCACGCCGGGCGACCTGATGAAGATCGCGCTGGCCGGTTGCGCCGCGCTGTCAAGCCAGTTCGCCGTCGAGCATACGCTGGGCGAGGGCAAGGGCGCGAAAATCGTTGTGGACGGCACCTATGACGCCGACAATGACGCATACATCGGTTTCGACGAACAGGTGGTCATCGACGCCACCGACGCCGGTCTGAGCGATGAGGATGCGGCAAAGCTTAAGGAACGCGTCACTCGTCATATCGACAAGGGCTGCACGGTGAAGCATACGTACGTGGAAAAGACCCCGGTCCGCATGGACGTCACCATCAAGCACTGACGTTTTCTTTTTTTAAAAAAAAAGGCGATTGCAACGCTTTTCGCAGTGTTGCAATCGCCTTTTTATATGTACCTGTTGAATTTACTGACGATCGGGATCGATCTTGGTTTCGATGGCTTCGACCACATCCGGCTCGGCCTTGGAAACCGGCACCTCCTCGACACCCTTGATATCGTCAAGAGCCTTCGGCTTGACTTCCGCCGGCGAGCTCGGAACCGTGTCAAGACGGGTTTCCGCAGCCTCGACATACTTGCGGGGCACCACATACACCGGGCCGACCGCGTGCTGCAGCAAGCCCTGGCTGGTGGAGCCGAGCAGCAGGCCAGTGAAGCCGCCGCGACCACGGGAACCGACCACGACGACGTCGTGATCATAGCTGGCCTTGGTCAGCGCGCCAACCGCCGGGCCAGGCACGATCTGCTTGTTGATCTTCAAATCCGGATGGGCTTCCTCAAGCGGCTTGATACGCACTTCCAGATCATCCTTGAACGAGGCCATCACACCTTCGTCGTCGGAACCCTTCATGTTCGGCACCGCGGAGATGACATCCAGCTCGGCATCCCATGCGGCGGCGAAATTCGCCGCGATCTCCAGCGCCTTCAAACCCCACTTGGATTCGTCGGAGCCGACGGCCACCTTGGTGATGGTGTTGTTCAAGTGCATCAGATTGCCGTCATCGTCGGTGTACGGCACCACTACGATCGGGCAGTATGCATACGCCGGCAGACTGGAGCTGGTCGTGCCCAGCAGACGTTCCGCCAGACCGCCTTTGCCGCGATTGCCGATGACGATGAGATTGTAGTTACGAGACAGTTCCACGAATACGGAAGCCGGATCGCCCGTAACAATAAGCGTGGTAGCCTCAACACCCTGCTCGTCGGCGATGGCCTTGGCCTTCGAAAGAATCTCCTGCGCGTCGCTATGGGCCGCATTGTCATCCCCCATGGCGGTGTACGTCGCGTCAAAGGAGACAGCGGCATAGCTCGGCAACGAGTATGCGCAGACGATCTGCAGCGTCAGTCCCGCATGCTTCGCATAGTTCGCAGCCCACCACGTGGCCTTGTAGCTGGCGTGGGATCCATCAACACCAACGAGGATTGCCTTGTCGTTAATCATGGACGACCTCCTTGAATCACCTCGGCAACGCCACCATGCATTGCCTCTAGGCTCCACCATACCGCGCGACATGCGGTTTTGTCAGCAACGACTCGGTCTTTTCCATACAAAAAGGCGTATCCCCGAAAGGATACGCCTTAAAAAAATCAAACCGTATGTTCGCTCAGAGCACACGACGAATCGCATAGCCACCTGAGAACACGGCCAGCGAAGTGACCTGCGTTCCCTGAGCCGGATTCAGCGCGTTGATCACCATGCCGTTGCCAATATAGATCGCGGCATGCTGAGTATTGACGATGATATCCCCAGGAGCTGCTTCGGCAATGCTTCCAACTGCCGTTCCAACGCTCATCTGGGCGCCAGAATAATGCGGCAGGCTTACCCCGAACTGGGCGAACACCCACTGTACGAAACCAGAGCAATCCCAGCCGGACGGAGTATTGCCTCCGGCCACGTAAGGATAACCTTGGAACTGCAGAGCGTAGTCGGCCAGAGCCTGCCCAGTGGCACTCGCGGGAGCCGTAGGAACGCTGATGGAAGCACGATCGGAAGAACGACTGGCAGCCTGAGATTCAGCCTGTGCCTGAGCTTGGGCCGCCTGTGCTTGAGCTTCGGCCTCAGCCTGCTCCTGAGCCTTCTGGTCCTTTTCCGCCTGAGACTCGGTCTGGGGAACATCCAAGCTTTCGATGCCACCCCAATCGGCGTTAGATTCAACATCCGTGGATGTGTGCTCGGCGAGAAAATCACGCTTGGCCGCGGTGGTCTTCGGGAAAGAGCGTGTAGCGGTTACCGTGGTATCAGCCATAGCACCGCCTGCGCTTGCGGCGGGAACCGCCGCACCCAACAAGGCAGATACAGCAACAACGGCGAAGATACTCGTGAAACGTTTAGCAATATTCATCGTGTCCGAAGCTACCATACACGTTCCCCCGCAGCAGAACAGCAAGATAACCAGAACAGTGTCATATCACGCGACACGCCGACGCAATCACGCTACGCCAAAAAAGTGCGGCAAGCGCAGATTAACGAAAACAGAGAAATCAGTAATGGATATATGTCAACTGCGAAGCTTCCTGCGCAGTGAACGTACGATCGGAAATCACGCCAAGACCCTTGACGTTGGATTCCGAAATCTTAATCGAACCGTCGGCATTCACTCCTTCGACAATCGCGACATGCCCGTAATAGCTGTCCGCGCCCATTTGGCCTGGAGCGAATACCACAATATCGCCAACGTGACGTGCCGTATTGTCAACCCAATAGCCGAGAGCGCGAGCGGAATCACCCCAACTCCGCGCATCACCAAAATGGCTTCCGGCAGGCAGGCCAAGCTGTGCACGACGGGTATACGCCCACCATGTGCACTGACCGTATGGATAGTCATTGCCGGTATCACCGGTGCCGTGGTTCGGATTGAAGCCCGAAGGAAGAAGACCGGCGTCCTGATCCATGAGAACGGCGACATTGGGATTGTCGGCAATGGACTTTGACAGAAGATTCGTGTCCATGGAGGAACTGGTTTCGCCAAGCTGCCAATCACCGCTATTGCTGGTGGAGGCCAGAGCGTCTAGATCGCTACGGGACTCGGAACGGGATGCCGCATCGTCGGAGACACGCTTCATCTGCGTGGTAGTGGTGGCATTGTCGGCAAAAGTCATTTCAGACGCATTCTGCTGGCCGACCGCCATGGCAGTGGCCGCGGTGCCAACCAACGCAGCCAGCGATGCGGAAGCCATGAATACGGAGCGACGACCGGCCGCACGAGCGGCTTCACGCATGGCGCGGCGGCTCATCGGAGCCACTTCATTCAGCTTTTCGGCAACCGCAGGCTCAAGACCTACAACGGCACCCCCACCATTTGCCAGCTGGACCATACGAACGGCCTTGGCGGTGTGGGAACCGCGGCTCGAGGTGAACAGCGCCTTGGCAACGCTGAAACGCTCATTCGAAACCTTGGCAGCTTTATGCGCCGCATGCCTCATATATCAACACTCCTTGCGGATTACTTCAACCACAGCAGGCTTATGACCGCGTGGTTACAGAACCGTCACGGAAGCTCAGGCTACACCGACACCGGGATATCGCAGTCATCATCGCCACGTCATGGTTCCGAAAAGCGGTCATCACCACGCACAATCCGACCATCTGACTACCCTAGGTTGTCATGACGAACACTGTGACCATTCCTTCCAACGTGCTTCCGGAAGACGGACGTTTCGGCTCAGGGCCGACCAAAATCCGCCCGGAGCAAATCCAAGCGCTCGATAAGGGAGCCCGTAATCTTCTGGGAACCTCCCATCGACAGACCCCCATCAAGCAGGTGGTCGGCTCAATCCGCGAAGGACTGTCCGAATTCTTCCAGATTCCCGATGGCTACGAAGTGGTGCTGGGCAACGGCGGAGCCAGCGCGTTCTGGGATATCGCCTGCGCCTCGCTGATCACCCGCAAGGCCGCATTCGGCACGTACGGCTCATTCAGCTCGAAGTTCGCCAAGTCAGCGCAATCCGCACCGTTCCTTGAGGAGCCGGAGATTTTCGCAGGAGAGCCGGGAACATATCGCCTGCCTGAGCTCACGGAATACGTGGATACTTATTGCTGGGCCCACAATGAGACTTCCACCGGCGTTGCCGCACCGATCAAACGCATCGCAGGCACCAAGGAGCAGGGTGCGCTCACGCTGATCGACGCCACCAGTGGCGCCGGCGCGCTGCCGGTCGACATCAGCCAGACCGACGCCTACTATTTCTCGCCGCAAAAAGCTTTCGGATCCGATGGCGGACTATGGATTGCCGTACTCTCCCCCGCTGCAATCGAACGCGCCTACGGCATCGCCAAAAGCGTGGATCTTCCGGGCGCACGCCGCTGGATTCCTCCGTTCCTTTCCCTGACTTCGGCCATCGAGAATTCCCGCAAGGATCAGACGCTCAACACGCCGGCAGTGGCAACGCTGATCATGCTGGAAAACCAGGTTCGTTGGCTCAACGACAACGGTGGGCTCGCCTGGGCTTCGGCCCGCTGCGCAAGGTCTGCGTCCCTGCTGTACCAGTGGGCGGAGAAGTCCGATTACGCCTCCCCGTTCGTAAACGACAGGAACGCGCGCTCCAACGCCGTGGTCACCATCGATATCAACGATGGCATCAATGCATCCCAAGTGGTGGCGGCATTGCGCGAAAACGGCATTGTGGACACCAACGGATACCGTAAGCTCGGCCGAAACCAGCTTCGCATCGGCGTGTTCCCGTCCGTGGAACCCAGCGATGTGGATGCGCTCACCCGCTGTATCGACTACGTGGTGGAACATCTCTGATGCAAGGTAAGGTGTGGCGATATGAAGATTGCTCCGATTATTGATCCCAGCGTGAGGAAACCTTCGCCGAAACCGGTGCGCGTCGACCTACGCAAGGTATTCATGTTTGGCACCGCGCTATGGGCCATCGCTTTGGTGGTCTGCATCGTACTTATCGCATTCGGCATCGACGCGGAACGCGCGCAAACCGTCTGCGAAGCGGGTACGGTCATCGGCGTGCTCATGCTGGTTTGGGAGCATTTCGACCGTTGGGATTATCGCCGTCTTGGCGAGTAATCGGCAATATACCCCCGAAAAATCCTCAAAAAATATGATGCCCGTCTTGCCTTATCGAAAGCGAGACGGGCATCGCATTATCTCCATTTGAGATATTTGCAACATCTGCCGAATGTCTTACATCATTCCCCGCCCAACGGCAGCACCAAGGCGAACGTGCTTCCCTGCCCCGGGCTGCTCCACACCGACGCGGAACCATGGTGGGTCAACGCAACATGCTTGACAATCGCAAGTCCCAAGCCAATGCCGTCACCGGAATGCTCATTCTGATTGCTGCCGCGATAGAACCGTTCAAAAATACGGTTCTGTTCGCCGATGGCGATGCCTTTGCCTCGATCGAGAACACTGATTACCGCTTCCGTATGCTCCTCATTGGCTTTGGCGACGACATTCACCGTAGAACCGTCTTTTGAATACGTAATCGCGTTTTCAATCAATTTTGCGAGCGCCGCCTGAATCTGATCGGCTTCGCCATTGATGCATAGCGATTCGTCACCGCCGGTCTCGATGGTGATGCCGCGTTGCGCAGCCATATCGAGATGCGCCTGCACCACGGCTTGTACCTGTTCCATCACGTTGATGCGATTGTCGGCGGTCGGCAGGATTGGCTCCTGCGCTTTGATCAGCAGCAGCAGATCGGAAATCATATGCTCAAGACGGGAACAGGATTGACGCAGCTGCGTGGCGTTGCGTTCGACGTCCTGTTGGCTGGCACCGCCCCGTTCCACAATGTCCGCCAGCTGTTCCAATGATTGCGTCGGCTCAAGCAATTGTTCGGAAACGTTGGTGATGAACGAATCGCGCACCTGCGAGAATCGTACGCTTTCGCTCACATCGCTGATGAGCACAACCATGAGATTCTCATTGAGTTTGCCGACGATGATTTTCAGCCAGTTGGGTCGGGAAACGGTTGCGCCGGAAGTATTGGGGTTTGACTGCCCTATCAGTGCCTGGCGCGCGATTTCACGTGTGGTTGGTTTGCCTGCCTTCGGCACTTGCGGGGCGACATATTGGGTGGTGGTGGTCAAATCAAATTGTTTGTTGCCGCCACAGGAACGCACCTCATGCACTGCGCGAAGCACGGTCTCTTCCGCGATGGCATCATCGCGCACCACGCCAAGCGCATACGCCGACGGGTGCGCGCGAATCACTTCGTCATGCTCGTCAACTACGACGGATGCCAACGGCAGCATGGAAAGCAACGCGTTGGTGGCATCATCCAATGTGTCATCATCGGCATCATGCTCATCATCGTCGTTGCGGTGCGTCAGCGAACGCCACCACGAACCCAAAGATTCAACCATGGTTTCATTGTTGCACACTCTTGAGGCTCCCCAACTCGCGACACCACCGCTCGTTCGTGAACACAAGGTGAACGCGTTGGTGAACTTTGACGGAACAACACAAGCAGTGGTTACGAATATGGCGTTTGTCTAATAGACTTGTGAGAGGTTATATCGAACCCAGATATATATGAAGCATTGAAAGGCAAGTCACATGCGCGTTATTTTCAACGAGGAGCTCAAGGCTGTTGCCGATGATCTCGACCACATGGTCAAAGGCGTGCGCAAGGCGATCAACGGTGCCGGCGACGCGCTGCTGAACCAGAATCTTGAAGCCGCCCAGGCCGTTATCGACGGCGACATCGAAATCGATGCCCTCGAAGCCAGCGTTGTCGACCAGTGCGTGAAGCTGCTGGCCAAGCAGAACCCGGTTGCTACCGATCTGCGCGTGGTTGTTTCCACCATGCGTTTGGCCACCACCTTCGAACGCATGGGCGATCTGGCCCGTCACATCGCCGAAGCCGCCCGCCGCACCTACCCGGCTTCCCCGCTGCCGGCCGAAGCCCAACCGCTGTTCGCCGAAATGCAGGCGTTCCTGAACGACGTCGCCGACCAGACCGTGGCCATGCTGTCTGACCGCGACACCAAGACCGCCGAACAGATCATCATCAACGACGACAAGCTCGACGAACTGCACAAGAAGACCTTTGAACTGGCTCAGTCCGCGGATTGGTCCGGCACCAACCAGCAGCTCATCGACGTGGTGCTGATCGGCCGCTTCATGGAGCGTCTTGGCGATCACGCCGTGTCCGCGGCTCGCCGCGTGGTGTACATCGTCTCCGGTTTCGACCCGTCCAAGGAGCCGACCCGCGACGAAGACACCGACATCGCCTGATTTTTTTCTTGCGATCTTCTTTTTCATCTTCCTTTTGAGAAGGCGGCTTCCGTTCCCCACTGAAGCCGCCTTCTTGTTTTGTTTTTGCAATCTTTCAGCACGAATCGTCAAGCACTATCTCCCGCATTATTTCACTTTCGTCAAGCCGTAAGAAAAATTAAACAATCTGTCTATTTTTTGCCCATATACTTTTACGCAATGTCGCGGCACAATATGTGCAGTGACATCCAAAGGAGGCAGTCATGTATTATTCCAACGGCAATTACGAAGCATTCGCCCGGCCGAAGAAGCCCGAAGGCATGGACAGCAAGAACGCGTACATCATCGGCACCGGCTTGGCCGCACTCACCGCAGCCTGCTACCTGGTGCGAGACGCGCAAATGCCGGGCAGCCACATTCACGTATTCGAAAAGGACGCGGTTCCGGGAGGTGCCTGCGATGGCGCAAATATTCCCGGCGTCGGCTATGTGATGCGCGGCGGCCGTGAAATGGACAACCATTTCGAAGTGATGTGGGACATGTTCCGTTCCATTCCATCCATCGAAACGGAAGGCGTTTCCGTACTTGACGAGTATTACTGGCTGAACAAGGAAGATCCCAACTTCTCACTCTGCCGCTCCACAAAAGCGCGCGGCGTTGACGCAGGCACGAACGGCAAATTCAATCTGTCAGACAAAGCCTCGATGGAGATCATGCAATTGTTCTTCACGCCGAATGAGGAACTGTACGGCAAGAAAATTTCTGATTATTTCGACGATGAAGTCTTCAATTCGAATTTCTGGATGTACTGGCGCACCATGTTCGCTTTCGAAAATTGGCATAGTGCGTTGGAAATGAAGCTGTATATCCGTCGATATATTCATCATATTGGCGGATTGCCAGACTTCAGCGCGTTGCGTTTTACCCGTTACAACCAGTATGAGTCGATGATTCTGCCGATGATCAAGTATTTGGAAGGATTCGGCGTGCAGTTCCACTACAACGCGAAAGTGGAGAATGTCGATTTCAAGATTGGCGGAGGCATGGGACCGGTACGTTCGCATACCGGCACCGGTCAAGACACGATTTTGAAGAAGCAGGCTGAATCCGGCGTGTTCGTACGCAATCCGTACAGTTCGCCAACCAAGAAAATGGCTACGCGCATCGACCTGACCGAAGCGGATGGCACCGCGCGAAGCATTGATTTGGGCGAAAACGACTTGGTGTTCATCACCAATGGTGGCTGCGTGGAAAACTCGACCATGGGCTCGCAAACCGAAGCGGCCGCATGGGCTCCGGAAATCAAGCCCGGCGGCGGCTGGGACATGTGGCGTCGCATTGCCAAGCAAGACCCGAGTTTCGGTCACCCGGACGTGTTCTGCGGCGATCCGGAGCATTCGAAGTGGATGAGCGCCACCGTGACCACGCTTGACATGGAGATTCCGCCGTATATTCAGAAGATCTGCAAGCGTGACCCGTTCACCGGCCATGTGGTGACCGGCGGCATCGTAACCGTTGAGGATTCCAACTGGCTGATGAGCTGGACGTTGAACCGTCAACAGCAGTTCCGCGACCAGCCGAAAGGCCAGCTGTGCGTGTGGGTGTACGGTCTGTTCCCCGACAAGCCCGGCAACTATGTGAAGAAGCCGATGCAGGAATGCACGGGTGAGGAGATCTGCGAGGAATGGCTCTACCATATGGGCGTGCCGACCGACAAGATCAAGGATCTCGCCACGAACCATGCGAACACCGTGCCGGTGATGATGCCATACATCGACGCGTTCTTCATGCCTCGTTCCGCCGGCGACCGCCCTGATGTGGTGCCTGATGGTGCCGTGAATTTCGCATTCCTCGGCCAGTTCGCCGAAACCCCGCGCGACACGATCTTCACCACCGAGTATTCGATGCGCACCGGCATGGAAGCGGTGTACACGCTGTGCGATGTGGACCGTGGCGTGCCGGAAGTGTGGGGTTCGGTCTACGACGTACGCAACCTGCTCAACGCCACGGTAATGCTGCGTGACGGCAAGCCGATTACCGACATGAAACTCAACCCCATTGAAAAGACCGTGTTGAAGCAGATTCTGAAGAAGCTCGATTCCACCGATATTCCGATGTTACTTAAGGAATACGGCGTGATCTGAGCCGATTGCGATTGACGTCCGTCTGCCGCACATCCCATGTTCCGTATTTCATCCGGCAGACGGACGTAATAACCCAACAAAGATACCGGACGCAAAAAGGTGGAAACCCACATACTGTGGATTTCCACCTTTTCATATACGTTCCGTACGATTGAACGCGATTACCTGCGCATCAATCGCAACAAACTCACTTCTGGCCCTGGGCGGCGACAGCGGCGGCACCAGCAGCAGCGGCTTCCGGATCCAGATACTCGCCACGCGGCTTGATCGGCTTGAAGTTCTCGTCCAGCTCGTACAGCAGCGGCATTGCGGTCGGGATGTTGACCTTGGCGATCTCCTCTTCGGAGAGGTTGTCGAGCATCTTCACGATGGCGCGCAGGGAGTTGCCGTGAGCGGCGATCAGAACGGTCTTGCCAGCCTTCAGCTCCGGCTCGATGTCGGACTTGAAGTACGGCTCAACGCGCTTGACCACGTCGGCCAGGCATTCGGCTTCCGGAACCGGATCGCCGGTGTAGCGCGGATCGTTGTTCTGCGCGTACTCGTCGTTCGGATCGATCTCCGGCGGCGGAGTGGCGTAGGAACGGCGCCACAGCATGAACTTCTCGTCACCGTACTCCTGACGGATCTCGGTCTTGTTCTTGCCCTGCAGAGCGCCGTAGTGACGCTCGTTCAGACGCCAGCTGCGCTTGACCGGAATCCACAGACGATCTGCCTCATCCAGAGCCACGTTGGCGGTGTTGATGGCACGACGCAGCATCGAGGTGAAAACGATATCCGGAAGGACGTTCTTCTCCTTGAGCAGGCGGCCGCCGTTCTTGGCTTCCTCGACACCCTGCTCGGTCAGCGGGACGTCGACCCAGCCGGTGAACTGATTGGTTTTATTCCATGCGCTCTGTCCGTGACGGAGCAGTACTAGTTTGTAAGTCATACCTGCCAGTCTACCGCCTAGCACGCCCAACACAACCGTCGATGACGATTATTTGGTTACGTTCATGCAACAATTTTCATTCTGTTGCATGCCGTTTGCATCATCAGGCAATCGCCGGTGCTCAATGACGAAATCGTAAATGCAGGATGCAGCTACGCCATGAAACCGGCCTGACAGGCATTGAGCACGAACGCGCCGGCTGCGACCAACGAGGTCATCGAGCACAATGGCAACGCCCGACGCCACTGGTCATGCCGGACGGCCGCGACGGCACGAGTAGCAATCGCCACACACCCTGCGATGGATACGAACGCCGCAAGGCTCATCCAATCGGCGTTTCCCCACGACCAGTCACCGCATATGCCATATTCCGTGCATGAACGGTCGCGATCCACCTCCGCAGGCAGCTTTATGAGCAGATCCAGAAGTTTGGCATACACCGATAATGGCATGGCGAAAACCACCGTCAGACCAGCAGCCCATCCCAGCGCACGCATGCACCAGCATTTGCCCTTCCCACTGCCGATGCGCACCATCAGCGTGCGCTTGCCGTGCGCGGCGTCATCTTCGAGATCGCGCAGGTTATTCACCATCATGACGCTGACGGACAGCAGGCCGCAGATCACCGAACCGGCCACCCCCGTCACGGTGATCGACCCGCTTAGCGCATACTGCGTGCCGAGGGCTGGAACCAACCCGAAGAATACGAATGCCGCAAGTTCGCCCAGACCCCGATATCCGTAAGGATGCCGACCGTTGGTATATCCCCAGGCCGCCACCAGACAGGTTGCGCCAAGCGCTATCAGCCACCAGCGACCAGTTATGACGACAGCGACCAGTCCGGCGGCACAGGCGGCTAAAGCAGCGACCGCGGCAGCCAGCAACACGTGACTGGGATCCACTCCGGAAGCGACCAACCGCCGAGGTCCCGCGGCGTCACTGCCTCGTCGGGCGTCCGTGCCGCGTACACCATCGGCATAATCGTTGAGATAATTCACAGCAATCTGCAGACCGACCGCCACCACGGCGCACAACATCGCAACGACCGCAAACCACGGCCGAGAAAACGCACAATACCCCAGCACATCACCAGCATCATGCTCTTCCAGCAATCTTCCCGGAAAAGCTGGGCACGACCGCAGGCCACCCAAAGCCTCCCACCGCCAACTGGCGGCAACGCCGACCAGAACCGGGGCAAGACCCAGCGGCAGCGTTTGAGGGCGAGCGCCACGAATCCAAATCGTCATTCCCATGAACGCCATTCTAGAATCACACTCACGATTCGCCTTCCAGCCGCCTACCCGCATTCCAGATTCACAACCTGACCATACTCATTGATATTTCGTCTGTTTCCAGAAATCGATACAATACCGGAGAATGCCCCAGAACGTCACTCATGCGAAATATCATGAAACCCGTGGGATTTCTTTTTTGAAAACATGGAGAGCTTCAATCGCACCCTGCGATTCAGCATCCTCACGCCCATGTATTCTGCGGTAGGCAAGCTGGGTGGTACGAAAGGGATACGGGAAAAAGGGCATTCGCGAACGAATGCCCCAAATCTGCGACCAGGTCACAACACTACAGGTCGCAGATTATTCTTGCCGTGCACTGACAAGAAGTCCGATACGGCGCAAAGCCTTCCGGCCTTACAGACCTGCCTGCTCTGCCACAAAATCACCGAGAGCCGGCATAACCATTTCGCGATGCTTCACATTGCCGAAACCATGGTCGCCATCCTCGATGACCTTGAGCTGCATATTTTCGCCATACACATCCTCGTACCGACGAATATAGTCAACAGGAATGAAATCCTTGGTGCCATGGATGGCAAGCACCTTACCGCGATATCCGCAAGCCATGCCGTAAGGATCGGTACGACCCGCATCCTCCACCATGGCCGGTCCCATGGCAACACCCATAAAGTCAAGATAGCCTTGCTCTTCGATGGCAGACAGAGGCTTACCCTGAATATGCCCACCGGCAATCTCATCAACATACGAAGTGGCCGTAGAACACAGAGCGATCGACTTGGGCTGCCCAGGCACCTTCGGTGCCAACAGCGTGCAAATCACCGCGCCAAGGCTCAGTCCAGCGAAATGCAGATTATCCGGATCGCAGCCGCTCATATGACGAGCCTGCTCCACTACCTGCAAGGCGTCTTCGACATCGCCACTAACGGTGGTATCGAAGAAAGTACCATCACTTTCGCCATGACCAGCACGATCGTAAGTAACGACCACGAGACCACGAGAAGCAAGTTCTCGCGCCATTTGCACGACAAATCCGGAAAAGTCGATGCGATTGCCCCCGAAGCCATGAAAAAGCACCGCCACCGGCGAATGTCCGTCTTCCGAAAAACCTTCCGGCAGATAACGGGTACCTCGTAACGTCAAAGAAGTACCGTCGGCACGTTCCACTGTGAAAACAGCAGGTTCCATAACACTCATGATGATTTCCTTATTGGTTTGTAAAACGAATGTTCCGGGCTTCGAACGGAAAAGGGAATTGGGATCAAACCGTTTCGAAGCCCGAAGCGCGATACGCAGGGTGCGTTTACTCAGCAACGACCTGATTACGGGCTGCGAGTTCCTCACGAATAGTGCCGATCTGATCATCGACCTTGTACAGCAGCATCAGCACAGTGCCGATAGCGCAGCAGGCGATCGGAATCCACACGAAGTTGATGTTGATGGCGTTCAGAGCTTGCGCCGTCTGCTCTTGATTAGGCACAAAACCGTTGATTTCCAGCACAAAACTGGAGAGCCAGCCGGCGATGCCCGCACCACAGGTAACACCGATGGCCGCGCAGGAAGTAATCAAGCCCTGGCTACGCACACCGGTCTTCCATTCGCCATAGTCAACCACATCGGCCAACATCACGAAGCCCATGCTTTGACCAGTCTGGAACAATGCCGAAACCGCCATGGATACGAAGATCAGCGGAATGGACATGATCTTGGCACCAACGTACAGACCAAGCAGACCAATAATGCCGAATCCGAAGAACATGATGGCGATATTGCGGTTCTTCATCTTCTTGGCGAAGAACGGAGCAAGAATCATACCGGCAATCATGCCAGCCGAATTGATGCCATTAGCCAAAGAGGAAAGAGTTTCGTTGCCGACGTTGTACTTGAAGAAGTACACGATGGACGAGGCCTTGGTTACCACACCAATGAACATGACAAGGTTGAGGGTGACAAGAATCCACCATGGCCCATTGTGCAGCATGGCCACGAAACTCTTGATGAACGGCGGCTCCTTCTCCTTAGGGGTAAACACACGTTCACGCGTATTGGCAAAAGTCAGCAGCAACAGACCCACGCAGATCACGCCATAGATGATCATGGTGACGGTAAAGCCCAACTGCTGATTGCCACCACCGATCAGGTTGACCAACGGCAGAGTAAGCATACCAGAGGCAATCACGCCGATCTGACCGCCGACATTGCGGAAAGCATTTGCATTGACACGTTCCTGGGCGTTGGTGGTGAGGTTCGGCAGCAGCGCGGTGCACGGCGTGGTCACCGTGACGGCGAGGAAATTCATCATGATGTACGTTACGTACACATAAATCATCTTGATTACGCCGCCGAAGTTCGGCACCGAAAACGCCATGACACCTATGATGGCAAATGGCGCACCGAACCACAGGAACCATGGACGCACCTTGCCCCACTTGGTATGCGTTTTATCAATAAGCGCACCCACCACCGGACCTGCAACCGCGTCAAGCACACGCACCACCAGGAACAGCGTACCGACAGACAGCAGGCTAATGCCGGCCACGTCGGTGTAATAGAACATCATGTACGTGGTGACCACGTTGAACACCAGATTGTACGCGCAATCCGACGCTCCATAGCTGAGCTTCTCCTTAAGGGAGAGCTTAACGTTCGCGTTGTCCACAACAACTCCTTTGTCGAGAATCCCGAACAGCCCGTGCAATACGAGCCATCATGCCATTCGCAGCAACGCGATGACAATGCTTCTTATCCCTGACGGCCGATTCGCACCTGCGCTCATTGCGTATATTGCATTTTCGCCGTCTGATGTCAGAGTAGAGAAAATGAAATGCAAATTCTTGAGATGATAAGGAAATTTCTTTCTTGCAAATGTCAATATACAGCAGATAAACAGCAATTATCATGCACTCCAACACAATGATTACACTGCATAGCAATCATTAGAAGAAATTTCTCTACTATACTGCTATCATGACACTGTCTTCATCGCAAACCAATATGCGTACCGCCAGTCAACGACCGAAGCTGTCGCACATCGCCAAACTTGCGAACACCACGCCATCCACCGTCTCCAAAGTCATCAATGGACGTTCCGGAGTCTCCGACGAAACACGGCAACGCATTGAAGCGCTGCTCAAAGACATGGAATACAGCAAACCGCCAGTCAAACACGCGCTGTCCACAACCATCATGTTGGTGCTCGAATCCATGGACAACCCATGGGTGCTCGACATCATGCAAGGAGCCACCGACACCGCCGTCAAACGAAGCATGACCGTGACCATCTGCGCGAAAAACGCCTCCGATGGCATCCTCAACGACACCTACCGGCAAGCAATCCGTCGAGCCAGACCCAAAGCAGTGATTTTCGACAACGCCTACGTGCCAATGCGAGATCGAACGCTTTGCCAAGAACTTGGAGCTCGATATGCGGTAGTCGACCCATCCGGAACACCATGCAAAGATTGTATGGACGTGCGCATCGACAATTGGACAGGCGGATTCGAAATCGGCAGCCATCTTATTAACTTAGGACACCGCCAATTCGCGGCAATTACCGGCCCAATGTCCACCACCTGCTACCCCGCCAGATTGGCTGGATTTCGTGCGGCACTAGCACAGCATGACATCGTTCTCAACGACACTCAAGTGCGAGAAGGCGACTACTGGTCGGAAAATGCACGCTTGCACGCGCTTGATCTACTGCAGCAAAAGAATCGTCCAACTGCAGTATTTGCCTGTAGCGATACGCAGGCATTCGGCATATATGACGCGGCACATCAGTTGGGACTGTCGATTCCCGAAGATCTGTCCGTCACCGGATTCGACGATATCAACAGCGCACGGCATCTCGGACCGCCATTGACCACCATGCGGCAGCCACTGGCGGAAATGACCCGAGCAACACTTGCCACATTACTATCCAAACATCAGTCCGAAGACGCTCAGCGCACGCTATTGTTTCCACCAACGCTTGTCGTGCGCGAAAGCACAGGACCAGCGCCAGAAATTAGGGAATAAAACAGAATTGGGGATTAAAAGACGCGGGGCTGCCTGGTTGTACCCAAGCAGCCCCGCGTGAAGCCGATATTGAATTAAGACTTTGCCTTAATTCAGCGGCAATTTTTATAAGGATGGCTCCGGCTGGAGAACAGTCCACAGGACTGTTCTCTTTCCAGCCTCGCGTGAAGCCGATATTGAATTAAGACTTTGCCTTAATTCAGCGGCTTCACTAGCGGGAAGGTGATGGTTTCGCGGATGGTGGCGCCGGTCAGGGCGATCAGCAGTCGGTCGATACCCATGCCCATGCCGCCTGCCGGAGGCATGCCCACGCCGAGAGCCTCGAGGAAGTCCTCATCAATATCGCAGGCTTCTTCGTCGCCCGCGAGCGCATCCTTGGCCTGAGCCACGAAACGTTCACGCTGCACAACCGGATCGTTCAATTCGGAGTAGCCGGTGGCCAGCTCGAAGCCGCGCACATACAGATCCCACTTTTCGACCACGCCGGGCTTGGAACGGTGGCCCTTGACCAGCGGGGAGGTTTCGACCGGGAAGTCACGCACGAAGGTCGGCTCGAACAGCTTGTCTTCGTAGAAGTGCTCCCACAGGTGTTCGACGAGCTTGCCGTGGTTCTCCACATCGTCGCGTTCCACACCGAGCTTGTCGGCAATGGCACCGAGATGTTCCACGGAAGTACCCGGATTGTCCGGGCCGCCATTCGGCACGATTTCCTCGCCGAGCGCTTCGGAAAGGGAATCATACATGCTGATGGTCTTCCATTCGCCGCCGAAATCGTATTCGGAACCGTCGAGCAACGTCACCTTGTGGGTGCCGAACACGTCCATGGCGGTGTCTTGCACGAGCTGCTTGACGAGCGCGCCGATGGTGTCGTAGTTGCCGTAAGCCTGATAGGCCTCAACCATGGTGAATTCCGGAGCATGGGTGGCGTCAACGCCTTCGTTACGGAAGTCACGGTTGATCTCGAACACGCGGTCGATGCCGCCGACCAGGCAACGCTTGAGGAACAGTTCCGGCGCGATACGCAGATACAGGTCAAGGTCGAACGCGTTCATGTGCGTGGTGAACGGACGTGCGGCGGCACCGCCGTGCACGGTCTGCAGCATCGGAGTCTCGACCTCGAGGAAGTCGTGATCGGCGAAGGTCTTGCGCAGGGAAGCAACGGCCTTGGAGCGGTTGCGCACCATATTGCGCATCTTCTCGTCGGCGATCATGCCGATGTACGGCTTGCGGGTGCGGGTGTCTTCGTTCAGGTCCTTGTGCAGGGCCGGCAGCGGCTGCAGAGCCTTGGCTGCAATGGCCCATTCGGTGGCGAACACGGACAGTTCGCCGGTCTTGGAGGCAATCACACGACCCTTGATGAACAGGTGATCACCCAAGTCAACCAGCTGCTTGAACTGCTTCAAGGAATCGGCGCCAATCTCCTTCTTGGAGATCATGCCCTGGATCTTGGTGCCGTCGCCAGCGGAAAGCTGCACGAAGCACAGGCCACCGGCGTTACGCAGGAAAAGTACGCGACCGGCGATGCCGACCACGTCTTCGGTTTCGTCTCCGGCTTCGAGCTTGCCGTCATACTTGGCGCGAACCTCTTCAATGGTGGCGGTGACGTCCAAGGTCACCGGGTACGGCTGAATGCCGTCCTTAAGCATCATGGCACGCTTGGCCACACGCATCTGCACCTGTTCCGGATGCGCCAGCGGGCCGAATTCCTTATTGCCCGGATCGACGGCCTCATCCAGGGTGGCGCCGTCATTGATCTTGGCGTAGATAGCCGCATCCTGCTGCAGCAGCATTTCGGCGCGCTCCACCGTAGTCATAGCGGGAACGGCAGCCTCTTCATTCTGATTTTCTTGCGATTCGATGGTCTCACTCATAAGCCCACAGTGTACCGAGAAGCCACTACACCACACGCGACACGCCGTATTTGCATTACCTAAGCAATCGTGTAATATTTCCAACTGTTGCCAAACGGGCTGTAGCGCAGCTTGGTAGCGCGCTTCGTTCGGGACGAAGAGGCCGCGGGTTCAAATCCCGCCAGCCCGACAACTCAAGGCGGAACTTCGGTTCCGCCTTTTTTATTTCCAGCGCATCAGCGGTGCAAAACAGCATATGCGAGACGCAACCACCTGAAAAATCAAAAAACACGTAATACACAAGCGCGTAAACAAGCGCGCACACCAACACGCTTCACATTCATGGAGGAGAGACTGTGAAAAGAAGCATTCTGGCTTTGGCTTCCGGCGCCTTTATTCTTGGTGCCGCCGAATTCGTGATGATGGGCATTTTGCCTCAGACAGCCGCCGCCATGCAGGTCAGCATTCCTGCGGCAGGCCATTATATTTCCGCATATGCGATCGGCGTGTGCGTGGGCACGCTGATTCTGGTGTTCGGCCGTAAGGTACCGCCGAAGAATCTCATTATTCTGTTCATGATCATCGCACTGGTCGGCAACACGTTGAGCGCGGTTTCGTTCAATTCCCCCATGTTGTTGGCCGCTCGTTTCATTTCGGGCTTGCCGCATGGCGCGTTTTTCGGCACGGCCACGCTGATCGCCAAGACGTTGGCCGATAAGGGCAAGGAAGCGCAGTCCGTGTCAATGATGGTGACGGGTCAGACGGTTGCCAATATGTTGGGTGTGCCTGCGGGCACATTGCTTTCGGAAATGCTGTCGTGGCGTTTGGCGTTTGCGATTCTTGCCGCTTGGGCGTTGATGACGATGGTGTTGGTGATTGCGTGGGTGCCGTTCGTCGCGCCGATCAAGGACGCTGGCATTAAGGGGCAGTTCCGTTTCCTCACTCACGCCGGTCCGTGGTTTATTCTCATGGCGGTGTTCTGCGGTAATTCCGGTATTTTCTGCTGGTGGAGCTACGTTTCACCGTGGCTGCAGAAGGTCGGTGGATGGGATTCTTCGCTGGTTCCCCTGTTAATGGTGCTTGCCGGTTTCGGCATGGTGATCGGTGGTATTGCGGGCGGTCGTTTGACTGATTTGTGGAAGCCTGGTGCCACCGCCGGGCTTTCGCAGGCCATTGCCACGCTTGGCTTGTTGCTGGTGTTCTTTGTTCCTGGCAATCATGTGACCACCGCTCTGCTGACATTCCTGATTGGTTTCGCACTGTTCTTCAACTCGTCTCCACAGCAGCTGCTGATGGTGCAGGCCGGTGAGGGCGGCGGCGAGCTGATTGCGGGCGCGGCCGTGCAGATCGCGTTCAATTTTGGCAATGCGGTTGGTTCGATCGTTGGTGGTGCCGCATTGACGGCAAACACCATGAACTACCATTACACCGGTTTGGCCGGTGCTCCGATCGCTTTGATCGCGGTGATTATGCTGGTCACCTATTCGCGTCGTTACGAAACGCATACGGGTGCTACGGAGCGTATGCGCGAAGTGCATGTCTGACATTCGACAGTCAGTTATTTCGATTATTTCTGTTATGTAACGGGATATCTCATCACAATTATTGTGATGAGATATCCCGTTGTTCTTTGTACGACGTATCGCATGTTCCCCATCTTTCGTTGTTTCGCCGTCTGCGATGCCGTCTGCGGTTCGGGAGATGATGGAAGTCACCGATGAAGGGATTGCGATGGCAGACAGTGATGTCAATCTGAATATGAATAATTGCGATGACGGATGCGCAACATTTGATGTACAACAATTTTTGCGTGGTCTTGATGCGATTTTCGATGCGCATAAGGCTCCTGAACAGGCTGAACCGTATCTGCAGAAGGCGCGGACCGAAGCCGAACACAGTCATGATGACGCCGGTTTGCTGACGGTGTTGAACGAAACGATGGGGTTTTACCGTTCGCAAGGTCGCCATACCGACAATCTGCCGATTATCCGCGAATCGTTAAGCATTGCGGATCATTTGCATCTTCAGGAAATCGACCCGCAGGCGTGGGCTACGACGCTGATCAACGCGGCCACGGGCATGCGAGCCGCAGGCCAGTACGAGGAGGCCGAACAGCTGTACCGTCAGGCGCTTGACGCGGCCACGTCCGCCTTCTCCCCCACCGACCGACGCCTGGCCGCGCTGCATAACAATATGTCCATGTTGTACAGCGAAACCGGTCGTCTCAATCAGGCGAAGCGCGAGCTGGAACAGGCGCTGGACCTGTTGGAGCAATCTTCCCCCGATGCGAGCGCTGACATCGACGTTGCCTCCACGCACACCAATCTTGCATTGCTGCTCCTGCAAATGGACCGGTATTGGGCGAGCGATGCCATACAGCACGCCCAGAAAGCGTTGACAATCTACCGTACCGGGCATTTGGAACATAGTGCGCATTATGCTTCGGCGCTGGCCGGCTATGCGCAGGCCTGCTATATGGCCGGCTGCCTGCAGGATGCGGTTTCCGGCTATGAGCATGCGTTGAGCGTGATTGAGGAATGCTACGGACGCAACACCGACTACTATCACACGACTGCAGTCAATCTTGAAGTGGCAAAACAGGCGTTGCATAAGCACATGCCATCATCTCATAAAACGCGGGAATCGCAAGAATATCAAGAATCGCAAGAATCCTTGGAATCTCAGCATTCACCGAAATCAATCGAATCTCAGCAATCAAGTGAACCGCACTATATGACGGAATCCGGCGCATCTTCGATTCCTGCGATTTCTCACCATATTTCGGGACTTGCTTTGTCTCGCGCATTCTGGAATGATCTCGGCAAACCGTTGCTTGCCGGCGCATATTCGGCATATCAGGGGCGGATTGCCGCAGGTTTGGTCGGTTATGGTTCGGAATGTTTCGGTTTCGACGATGAGCTGTCGCGCGATCATGATTTCGCGCCGCGTTTCTGCCTGTGGCTTACCGATGAGGATTATGATGCGATTGGCGAGCAATTGCAGGCTGATTACGATGCGTTGAGTCGCGATTTCACTGTTGCCGAGCAGGGCAAGCCGCATTTTGCAGGGCATGGTTCGGCTAATTCCGACGCTCTTGCCGCATCTCAATCGCCACTTACGCCGCGTGCGCAAGGCGAGTTCCGCCGTGATGGCGTGTTTCGTATCGGCGATTTTTTCGAGCGGATCACGCTGTTTCGTGAGGCTCCGGCGCAGAACGATGTTGCATCTTGGCTAAGTTTGCAGGAAGATACGTTGGCCACTGCCACAAACGGTCAGGTGTTCGCTGATCCGTTGGGGGTGTTTTCCAAGACTCGGCAGGGGTTCAAGTTCATGCCGGAAGATGTTCGACTTTCCTTGATTTCCCGCCGTTTGGGCATGATGGCTCAGGCGGGGCAATACAATCTGCCGCGCATGCTGCAACGTGGCGATGGTGCTGCTGCGATGTTGAGCATTCATGAGTTCGTGAACGCCACGGCTTCGTTGATGTTTCTGATCAATGAGCCGGTGAGCGTTGGGTATCTGCCGTATTACAAATGGCAGTTTGCTGCCATGCGCAAGCTGAGCCGCCGTATGGCAACAAGGCTGGCCGGCGTGTGCGAACAGTTGGAAGACATATTGCGATTGAGTTCCGCCGCATGTTTCGGCGGTGCCGGTTTCGGTGAGGGCGGCAAGGGTGCGAAGCCTGCGGCGGAGCGCATTATCGCCACTGTTGAGCGCATCTGCAGTGATGTTGTGGATGAATTGCTGCGGGAGGGATTGACCGAATCCCACGAAACGTTTGTGGAATGGCAGCGGCCGTATGTTGAGAACCATATCAAGTCCGACGCGAGTTGTCTGCACAGCCTGTGACGTGCCTGCAGTCAAAAAATCCATCGCAAGCATTGCAAATCAGAGCAATAATCAGACGAAATCAAGAATCGAAATCATATGAATAGCAGCGTAATTTCAGATGTAATAGACGGTCACGATACAGCAAATCTTGTTGAATCCATTATCAAACTGGAGTGGAATCAGTTTCAGCAAACCAATAATGAGGGCGGCCGCGCGTCCTGCCAAGGCAATTGGTCGATGTTTCATCAGATGCGTGCCAGTCAGTTCATGACGTGGCCGGAGGAATTGCTGCGTAGTTACCGGTCGGACTTGCAGGAAGCCGACCGTGTTGGACGTAATTTGGTGACGGAAAAGTATGGTCGCATGATGCAATCCACATATCCACAGGAGTATTGTGCAAACATTGCGCCGTATATTCCCCGGATTTCCGCGAATCGCAACGCCTTGCAGGAAGGCATCATAACAGTTCAGGTGTCGTGGGCGCGTGATTTTCGTGAGCGTTTTCCTCATCTTGGCGAGGCGATGCGTGTGCTGACCACTGTCGAAGATACGCCAGAGACCACGTCGTTCGAAACGTATCTGCGCGGCGAATTGGGCACCTATTCCGACCGTACCGTGGCGTTGTACCACGATTTTGTGGAGCGTTTGCGGCATGAGCGGCGTAATCTCACCGAAGAGACGATTCGCAATACGGTTCGTTTGGCTGGATTTGAGGATTTGGCACAGGCTGAGGCCGCACAGTAAAACACAGTGAAAACACACCGTGAAAATTACTGAAGACTGCAATAAACCCCGTAAATCACCATAAAAAATGACCACCATGGTACGACCAAAATCCAACGTCAAGATGGAAAAGCAAGTGTTGGATTTGGTCATGCCATGGTGGCCACGTATTTGTTCGCGATGTCAGCCTCGATTTCGTCGGTGCGGCTGATATCAGGGGTTATTCAGCCGATTCTCACGATCGTTCCGAAACCGGCGACTTATCCGAATCAGTCGAAAAGGCCGTGGCATCCGAGCTATGGGGAGCGTCGAATGGATCGTCGCTGTCCGCATCGCCTCCATTCTTGGATCGGTTTGAACGCACCGCGCTGACTATCGCCCAGATCACGGCGACGGCGATAAGCAGCACGCCGATGCCTCCGAGCAGGAATACGAAGAACTGTTTCGGATCGCTGGCCCACCACCAGAGATTCATTGGCACATGTATGCCGCAAAGCAGCGTCACCACCCCCATGAAGCACGTGAACACGCCGAGCGCGATGGTCGAACCGCTTCTTCCGGAAGGTCTGATGATGTCGTCTCCAGTCTGCCGATTCTTGCGCCCATCATTCGCACCGGCTACCGAAGCGGTATAAGTCGGAACGCCTTGCGCTGGAGCGGATTCCACGCGCGGCTTATCATCCTGCGTTGCACGCCCACTGCGCTGCGACTGGTCATACGTGGACTGCGCATCCACGGTATGCAACGTTTCGGTAGGCATATCTCCGGCATCAGCCATGACCGGCATTTCCTGGGTCTTGTCGTCGCTCATGGTCACTCCTTTCCCGCTTTGCCCAATGTGTTGTCGGACGCATACTGCACCGCGACGCTGCCGCCGACCGTTGCCATAGTATTGATCCGCAGTCCGGTTGGCATGACCGGAGCCTTGCCATCATCGGTGAAGCACGGCCAATATTGATGATTGTCGTAGATTTCGCGGTAGGCCTTATCTACATTCCCGTCTTTGAAGGGGGAATCGGTCCTAGTGGAATCGGCGCCGGTATCCATGCCATCTTCCGTATCGGTCTCATCATCGAAATCCTCGATGCCGGATTCGTCTCCGTACGAGCCGCAACTCCGATCGTAAGTTCCCAGCGCACGCTTTTTCACTACCGATTTCGTGGAATCGTTGCCCATAAGCGAGACATAGATATTGCCGGAATCCAACGTGAGCCCGTCCGAACTGCCGACGAAATCGGTGATGTTGTAGAAATTACCGTCAGACCCGAACGCCCACCAGCAGCCGTTCGGCAAGGTCACCACGACCTGTGCGCTTGAGGCCACCACATTCAACGTTCCTGTAGGGCAGGAAGTCGTGCCCTGTGTGCCATCCTGAAGATCCACTTTGTGCGGACCGTTGTTTTTCGCGTAATCGCTTAAGTCGATATGCAGCACGTCGGTGGCGTAATCATCGCCTTGCGCGACGATGCCCTGCTCGTATTCGCTCATTTCACTGGCGGTGGAGCCCATGGTGGTCATTCCCGACACATTGACCCTTTTGTAGGATGAGGGAATGCTCGTGTCAATCCGATAGCTGAACAGCGAATAACCCGCCAAAGCCATCACCATGACCAACGACATGAATACGGATATCCATGTCAGAGGATGCAATCCTCCCGTTCTTCTGCCCGCGAATCCGAGCGCGACAATAACGATTCCCGTCACCAGACAGATGCCACCGACGAATGCCGCGCATGCCTGCAACGTGTATTCGGTGCCCCGCTGCCCGCCTTGAACGCCGTACGTCATAATGCACCATACGCATAGCGCGCATGCGATCATCGTGAGACCGAACATCATCAATACCAGCAGTGGACCAGCCGGCTTACGGCGCCCCCTTCTTGGCTGCGTAGGCGTCTGCGCCACCGGGGCTACCGGAGCGGTGAATGTTGGTGGAACATTGGCCGTGGCAAAAGCGGCCGGACCATTGGCCTGCTGTTGGTAGGCATGATACTGAGGCTGTTGAGGCTGAGGGCGCTGAGGCTGAGGCGATTGCGATTCCGGTGACGAAGCCGTGTTGGCCACCCCGTTATATGCGCCGCTCGCCTGCATCGGCTGAGTATAAGGATTCGATTGCGCTGGAGACGGCGATGCAGGAGGCACCGGCTGTCCGTACGAAGGACTTCCATATTGAGGCTGACCATATTGCGGTTGACCGTACGGAGCCTGACCATACGGGGGCTGCTGCCACTGATTTGGAGGAACATTCGGCGCATAAATCTGCCTATTGAGCAGAAGCCACAGCACCAACGCGGCCAACGCGAAAGCAAACCATCCTGCCCCCGGCAAACAGATGGCAACAAGGCAGCACAACAGCGCGCCAATGCAATTCCAATCCCACTTGCCGTTAATCAAATCCTCAGCAAGAATCTGATTGTCGCGCTCATCCGGCAGCACAAACCACGCCAGGCCATAGAACGCGGCACCCGCGCCGAAAAACAGTGTGGCAACCACCATAAGCGCACGAACCAACGTGGTATTCCAACCAAGACGACGTGCTATGCCATCGCACACGCCGCCAATCCAACGGTCATGTCCACGCTTGACCTGGCTGGAACGAATCCACGCGAAGAAACGGCCGCCGCGGGAAGGTTGCGGCGAACCGTACGCAGGCTGCCGATGATACGGCTGTCCAGCAGAAGGCTGCGGCCCTGCGTTGCCGCGATCGCCCAGCGGACCATTGTTTGCATTGCTCATGGTTCCATTACAGCAACTCGCGCATGCCACATGTATCGGGGAACACCCTGAATCTGCCCTGAACACTATATGAATGCCCTGAAACGGCGTCCCTTACAAGGCACAATAGAAGTATGAAATCCTTAGGAAAACCGTGGTATACGCAAAGCCAATACGACCAGGCAAGCGCCGTATATATGCGCTACTGCTGCGATCAAGCCCTGCATGAGGGACGTCCGCTGCCGACGCAGCCGGCCAAACTGCCGTTGATGCGTCCTCCATACGGACGCATGGGAGCCGGCGTATGCAAGGCGATCAGCATGCATTTGGGCATTGCCGTGCTATGGGTGCGCCTGTTTTTCCTCGCCACCACATGTCTGTTCGGTTCAGGGCTCATCGCTTACATTTTCCTGTGGATGGCACTTCCCGTGGGAGACCCCATACAGCAGACGTACATTATTGCCGGCAAACGTTCGCCATGGCAGGCACCGCTTTCCCGGGGCAACATGCCGTACGGGATATATCCCGTTTCCCCGGAATATCAATCTTTTACAGCTCCGCAAGATGGTCCGCACCCGCAACCACCATCTTTTGAAGATACGACTGCATGCAACGACGGAACGCATGGCGATACGCAATCTTCCAGCGAAAGTCTTGAGCAGACACTGAAGAAAGCACCAAAACCCGCTTTGCTTGCATTAGCTGGTCTGATGCTGCTTTCCATCTGTTTCGTCATGTTCGCAGGCGGTGTTGAACGCACTCTGATTGTGCCCCTGCTGCTTGGTCTGGTCGGTATCGGCGTCTCTTGGTTGCGTTTCAACGCCGAAGAAGGTCAACTATGGACGATGCTTGGCGGCATTGCGATTATTTTCGCCGCATACGCTTTGTACGTCAGTTCCTGCATGCATTTTGACGCGTTTTCCATGATTCGCATACTGTGCGCCGGTTTGGCACTGCTGATTGGCGTATTGCTTGCGATTGTGCCATGGATCATGGCGCTGATTCGCGATTTGGGTACGGAACGCGCATCGAAGGAACGCGAAGAGGAACGTGCCGACATGACCGCGCATCTGCATGATGGCGTACTGCAAACGTTGGCGCTGATTCAGTTGCATGCCGACGATCAGCAGACGGTGTTTTCGCTGGCGCGTTCGCAGGAACGCGAATTGCGTGAATGGCTGTATCAGGAACGCACCACGTCTGACCGTTCCGTGAACGCCGGCTTGAAAGAAATCGCCGCACATGTGGAAGACACGCATGGCAAGCCGATCGAAGTGGTGACGGTGGGCGACGCACGTCCAAGCGCGCAAACCGATGCGTTGCTTGACGCCACGCAACAGGCGCTTATCAATGCGGTAGCGCATGGAGGAGAGCCGATTTCCGTCTACTGCGAGGCAAGCAGCAAACTGGTGGAAGTGTTCGTGCGCGACCATGGCAACGGATTTGACGTGAATGCCATCCCCGCGAATCGCCTTGGCATTCGTGAATCGATTATCGGACGAATCAAGCGTCGTGGCGGTACAGTGGAGATAGTATCGAGACCGCAATGGGGCACGGAGGTACGCATGCATATGCCAATCGCAGACATGCCCGCATCCGCAGCCGCCGACACGAATGCGCAGCAATCGCACGAGCCGCAAAGCAACTCACAACAAACCGATTTTCCCAATCACCATAACCGTCAATCCAACAATCAACGTACCAATCAATTCAGCAATCAACCTACCAACCATTTCGAGGAGCAGCAATGAACGAGCAGGAACAGCAGATCCGCATCGCCATCGTTGACGATCATGAAATGTTCCGTGCGGGCGTTATCGCAACGCTGCAGCCGCATTTCGACATCGTCGGGCAAGCGGCCGATGTCGAGGGATCGGTGGCGATGATCGCGCAGACGAAGCCGGATGTGGTGCTGCTTGATGTGCATGTTCCCGGTGGCGAGGGTGGCGGCGGAGCTGAAATTCTCGTGAAATCGCGCGCATACTCCCCTAATACCGTGTTTCTGGCGCTGTCGGTGTCTGATTCGCCGCAGGATGTCGGTTCGGTGATTCGTGCCGGAGCGCAAGGCTATGTGACAAAGACGATTTCCGGCGATGATTTGATTTCTTCCATCAAGCAAGTGCATGAGGGCTATGCCGTGTTTTCGCCGAAATTGGCGGGATTCGTGCTGTCCGCTTTCCAAAATGGCTCACCGGCTGGCATGGGCGGCCCTGCAAGCGGACCGATCCACGATGACGAGCTGGACCGCTTGTCGAACCGTGAGCAGGAAGTCATGCGCTTGATCGCGCGCGGCTACACGTACAAGGAAGTGGCTGCGGAACTGTTTATTTCCATCAAAACCGTGGAAACGCACGTCAGCTCCGTACTACGCAAACTGCAGCTGTCAAACCGCACCGAACTCACCCGCTGGGCCGCCGACCGCCGCATCGTATAACCGAAGAATCTTCCGGCTTATTTCGTCATATTCTGCGTAGACGTTGCGGACAGGCGTACATAGCCGGAATGATGCATGGTGAATCGCATGCGATCAGCGATATACACGTCAGTGGCACGCTCGAACGGGCATCCATCCGACGCATAGGCGATCCGGTGAATGCGCATCAGCGGAGTTCCCGCCTCGATCTGCAGCAGCTCGTTCTCCTGCTCGTCGCCGACCACCGATTCCAATGTTTCGTCGACATTGCACGGATACACACCATAATCACGTTCGAACATGGTGTAGAACGGGGTCGTCAAATCGCGTGTAAGGAACAGAGGAAACAGATATGCCGGCAAATGCGACCGTTCCAACGAAAGCGGCCGATTTTCGATATACCGCAATCGCGTAATGTCGTAGATCATCGGATGCTCGCCCGGTAATCGCAGCAAACGCACGTCGGAAACGGAAGCCGGGGCAATCACCGCCTGCAATACTTTCGACGAAACGCGCATGCCTTGTCTTCGCGCGATCGTCGGCAATGATTCCACCGTGTTGATATTGCGTTCCAAACGTCCGTCCGATATGACGATGCCCCCGGCACGACCGATTTTGCGGATGATTTCATGATCGGATTCCAACACGGTCAACGCATTGCGCAAATCGGAACGGCTGACGCCAAGACTGTCGGCGAGCGCCCGTTCCGATCCGAGTTTCTCTCCGGGAAGAAGCTCCTGTTCACGAATGCGAGCGCGGATACGGTAGACCAGTTCGCTCGTAGCGCTTCGCGTGCGCCTGATGCCGGTATGATCTTCCATATCCGCGCCCTTTCTTTATGGTTATCTGTCGTTTTACAGCTTCAATGTTTCCAGAGTCTTCATGAATCCATCCATGAACCAATCCACATCGGATTCGCTGAACACCAGCGGCGGGCGCAGCTTGAGGATATTGCCGTAACGGCCGCATACGGAGGTGAGGATGTGGTTGTCACGCAGGGTTTCGAGGATATCGAGCGCTGCCTGCTGGTCGGGATCCTTGGTGCCCGGCTTGACGATTTCGCAGCCGATGTACAGGCCCGCGCCACGCACGTCGCCGATGCAGGGGTGTGCCGGCATAAGCGACGCGACGGCATCCTTGAATATTGCGCCGACCTTCTTGGCGTTGCTCATGGTGTCTTCGTCACGCATCACGTCAAGCACCGCCTGGGCCGCGGCCATGCATACCGGGTTGCCGCCGAAAGTGTTGAAGTAAGGAATGGAGCCTGCGAACGGTTCAAGTACTTCGTGGCGGGCGGCCATCATCGACGTGGGCAGACCGTTGGCCATGGGCTTGCCGGATGTGACCAGATCGGGAACAATGCCTTGGCGTCCGAATCCCCAGAATGCGTCGCCGGTGCGAGTGAAGCCCGGCTGCACTTCGTCGGCGATCCATACGCCACCCAGTTCATGAACGGTGTCGATCACCGGCTTCAGATAGCCGACCGGATCGGGGTACACGCCGTCGGAGGAGAAGATGGAGTCGGCAAGCAATGCCGCAAACTTGATGCCATGACGTTCCATATCGGCAACGGCCTTGCGCACTTCGCCAGCCATCCAGTTGCCGAATTCCTCGGCGGCGCATTCCGCGGCAGGCTTGCCGTCAATGACCAAGCGGTAAGTGTCCGGCGTGGGAATCATGCGCATGGTCAAGCCAAGCGTTTGCGCGGTGCCGAGCGCTGGGGAAAGCTTGGAGGTGAGTGCCGAATTGCCATGGTAGGCCTCGCTGGTCACGATCACGCCTTCGCCGCCAGTGTAGGTCTGTGCTACGCGAATGGCCAGATCGTTGGCTTCGGAACCAGTGCACTGGAACATGATGCGGTCAAGTTCGTCAGGCATGGTGGAGAGGATATCTTCCGCATAATGCAGGATGTTCTCATGCAGGTAGCGCGTGTGGGTGTTGAGCATCGAAGCCTGCTGGGTAAGTGCATCCACCACGCGCGGGTGACAGTGGCCGACGGATGCGACATTGTTGTACACGTCCAAGTATTCCTCGCCGTCGGCATCCCAAAGATGCGAGCCACGGCCCTTCACCAGATGCACTGGATTGCGGTAGAACAAACGGTAGGCCGGACCAAGCACGTCACGCTCTTCGGTTAGTTTGCGTGTTTCTGGGTCGAGCGCGGCCGCCATTTCCGGACGGAAGCTATTGGTGTCCATGATGGTTGATCGAGTTGCCATGATTCCTTCTTTCGTTGGCTTCCTGTGGCGTTACCCACACGGTAACGCAGTAATGTTGAGTGGCTGATACAGCGCAGAAACAAACCATTTCCGCTGTTTTCCACCTATTTGGTTGACCTTTTTACATATTTCCGATGATTGAAAAAGGCCGCATCCCAGATGAACACGGCCTTGGCAATATCGTTTTATTTCAAGAAAACGAAACGATAATCGCAGAAAATCAGTCAGTCTTCAGTCTTATATGCGACCTTTCCGCCGGAAGCGGCGAACTCTTCTTCCGGAGAAAGCACCAGGTGCTTACGTCCGTAAACCGCGAAGAAGATGGTCGCGAGAACGTAGATGACCACCATGGCGTAGACGGCCAGTCGATAATCCGGGTTCAGCAGCACGGCAACGAAAATGCAGAATGCAAGCAAACCTGCGATTACCGCGCCCGGCATGCCGAACGGGCTGGTGAACGGACGCTTGATATCAGGCATCTTCTTCCTGAGGATCACATAGGAAACCATCTGCAGCAGATATGCCAGCACCGCACCCCACACAGCGATGTTCAACACCACCGAACCGGCGCCATCACCGCCGTACGCGATGATGAACAGGGCTGCGAAACCGATGATCGCGCCGACGACCAGACCCCAGTACGGCGTCTTCTTCTTACCGGTCAGCGACAGGAACGCCGGATAATAGCCTGCACGGGACAGTGAATACAGGTTGCGGCCATACGCGAACATAATGCCTTGGATGGAAGCGAGCAGACCGATCAACGCGAATGCGGACAGCACCGCGGCGAGATTGCCCGGCAGAATCGCACGATAGCCATCCAGCAACGGCTCATCGGAACCAGCGAGCGCTTCGGAACCGACCACAGCCGGGTTCAGGAACACGATGATCAGCGCGGACAATCCCAGCGTGAAAATGCACAGGCGGGACGACTTCGGAATGTTCTTTTCCGGCTCACGCACTTCCTCTGCAGCCAGAGGCAGCTGCTCAATACCAAGGAACAACCACATGGCGAACGGCATGGCGTAGAAGATGGCACCTGGGCCGAACGGCAGGAACGCGGAGTTGCCTTCGGTAGGCATGATATTGAGCAGCGTGGAGAAATCGGCCTTACCAGTGGCGAAAGCGCCGATACCGAACAGTGCGACGATGGCGAGCGCGGCGATCGACACGACTTCGGCGAAACGGAACGACGTTTCGGCGCCCAGCCAATTGACCACTACGAAAATCGCATACAAGGCAAGCCACCAAACCCAAGCCAAGCCATGATCGTCAAGCGAATATCCGGTCAGGTTCGACAGGATCGCATCAGCGTATGCCGACGAGAAGTAGACGATGGTGGCTGCGGTCATCACATACTCGATGGTTTCCGCAAGGCCGGTGAAGAAGCCGCCCCACGGACCCATGGCGGCACGCGCGAAGGAATACGCGCCACCCGTGTGCGGCATGGCCGACGCCATTTCGCTGATGGAGTTGAGCATAAGCACGTACATGAGGTACACCACGATGGCGGCCACCAGCATGCCACCCCATCCGGCTTGGGCGATGCCTCCGTTCCAGCCGGAGAAGTCGCCGGAGATCACCGCGGAAATGCCGATGGCCCATAGACCGAACGCTCCCGCGGTTCGCTTAAGCTGTCGTTTTGCGAAATAGTCCTTGTCGGTTTCAACGTAGGTCACGCCGCCTATCGATCGTCCCGAAACAGTTGACGCAGTCATTGTAATCGCCTTCCTCTCTTATTGTTCGGCGAGTTATGCCATTGATTCCTCGTTTGGTTGGTTGCGGTCAGATGTTGTTAAGTTATAAAAATTGAGATTTTCGTAATTGCGTATTTTTACGTGCTTACGATTGGATTTCTTGGATTGTCTGGTTTCTGCGTAATTACGCTTGTTTCATGCAACTTGCCTAATGCAGCAGCCAGAGCGGATCCTCAAGATAGTTTTTTGCGCACATCACGCTGCCGGGAGCCTGCTGTGCAGCGAGACCGTCGGGCAGGGCATCCTCACGGTGGCTGGTGGTCCAGCCGAGCATCTGCATGCGTCGGATCATGGAAAGCGCGGACATGATACGCAGTTCCTCATCCGTGAACGAACCTGCGACGCGCTGGTATCCCTTGACCCACGCCTTGGCAAGATCGGGAGCATACGGTTCATGTTCGATGAAACTCAGCGATGAAGCGTAATCGTAGAGATACCAGCTGTATCCGGCATCGTCGAAATCGATGACGGTCAGTCTCCCGTCATTGCCGCGAATCACGTTCGACGGGCGCAAGTCGGCATGGATAAGCCCCCAAGTTTCGTTGGTTCTCGGCACTTTCATCACCACGTCCATGGCCTTCCACAGCGCGGTGTCGCACAGCTGCTTCTCTTCGTCGGTGAGATTGGCGTTTTCCCAACGTCCCCAACGCGGTGCCGGACCAACCATGTTCGAAAGATCCCAATTGAAGCGGGTGAAACCGTACGGTTTGCTCCACGTGCGCGACTGCTCATGGAATTTCGCAGCCCATTCACCGATCGTCTCGTAATACGGTGCAGGATTCTCAAGATCTTCCAGCACGGTTCCTTCCACATATTTCGTGGAGATCACCGTCCAGCCGACACCGTTCAGATCAGTGATTTTCGTTACGAACGTGCCACGGATGGTGGGAACCGGATTGATCAGGCTGATATCTTCGATATCATGCAACGCATTCAACCAGCTGATTTCCGACGCCACCGCCTCGGGACCTCCCACATAGCCCGGCTGCGAGACACGTACCACGCCTTGGGGCTCGCCGTCCAGCAACAGCAGGAACGTCGCGTTCTCGGATACGGTGATGAGGTTGAGTTGCGCCCGCTGGTGGTCGATGCCCCAAGCCGCGCAAACGCCTTGGAAAAGCCAGAATGGTGCGGGGCATCCTTTGGTGAGCCCACTGAAAGTGTCTAGACTGACCGCTTGCGTAGGATCGTCAAGCAAGCTAGTGATCTGCTGTGCCATGGTGGCCTCGATTCATACATGGGATTTTTCCTGTGAGAGACATGTCCGTCAGTAAAACCTCTTCACGAAACTGTCGATACCCACGATTGTGCCGGAATCGTCCGTTACAATCACCACCGCACTGTTACGCCGCAGTTACAAAAGCGCACCGCAAGATTAATGGCTCATTACCGATGCCAGCCGAGCATCATCCAAGTTTTGGCGCAATATGCACGACATACAAAAAAGCGGGGTTTGCTGAGCAGAACTCAACAAACCCCGCAGAATCAAAGTCCTTACCTATCCTACGATGGAATCAGTATCAGTGACGGTGACCAGCGGCGTGAACAATGCCATGGTGCTCAATGCCATCTGATGGTTTTCTGGCGAACTGCCTGCACAAGCGTCAGCAGCAACGCGTACCGCTACACCATTGTCAGCCGCGGCGAGCACAGTGGTAAGCACACAGCAATCGGTGGCGACACCACATACCGTGATCTTTTTAGCGCCTTTAATGGCTTCGCTCAGCACGCTTCCCCACTTGCCAAAAGTGTCGCAACTGACCACGGCATGGCCCTGCGCCAATTCCGCGGTATCCGCGGTGAGATCGTACATCGGATCGTCGGGAGCAACCAAAAACTGCGGCCAATCTTTGAAATAATCAACCCAAGCGTTTTGCGGTGACTCAGGCGCAACATATCGCGTATAGACCACACGATCGCCGAACGCCTTAGCCAATCGTGCGAACGCTTCATCAGTAGTGTGATAGGAGCCGTCCGGGCAAGCCCATGCGGACCATTCACTTTCCGCAAAAACACGCTGCCTGTCGATAACTACCAGCCATTCATCTTCCGCAATCATGACTTTTCCTTTCCTTGTATTATCGCAATAAGCAACTCATGCTTCCGAAACCGGCAGATCAGCTTCCTGCTTGGCAATATCGCCACGCTGGAACATCAACGATCCCGCAAGACCAATAATCAGCGCAACAATCACACCAAGATTGGCGGCAGCCCAACTACCTTCTTTGCCACCGATAAGGAACAGCAGATACCCCTGCCAGTTCAGCCAGCTGGCGGCAGTGTTGACCACCAATCCCCAACCAAGCACGGTACCGACGACAAGAATGGCGAAAGACTTACCGTTCCACGCACCGTAACGCCCCTTCGGATCATACAAATCAGCGGTGCTGTAATCCTTCTTGCGAATGATCACATCGGCCACGAACATGCCGGCCCATACGGCCATCGGCACACCGAGCGTGGTCAGAAAGCCTTGGAACGGGCCAATGAACGTGTCGGAGAAGAAAGTCACGTAGACCACACCAAGCACAGTCAAAGCGGCGGTGAGCGCGGCAGCCACGGTACGCGGCAACTTCACACCGAACGACAGCAGCGCAAGCCCGTTGGAATAATTGTCCATAATGGAGCCGGACATCAAACCGAGCACGGCCACAATGGTGTACGGAATCAAGTACCAGGTCGGCAGAATGGAAGCCATGGCTCCAATCGGATCATTTCCAACGTTTTCCGCCATGTCGGCATTGGAAACCGCGAGCAGCAGACCGTAGAAAATCAGGAACACATTGGCAATGGACGCACCGAATGTGGTCCAGAACACAATGCCGCCATTGGAGGAGTTGCGCGGCAGATAGCGCGAGTAATCGGCAGCGATATTCACCCAGCCCAAGCCAAAGCCGGTCATCACGAAGAAGCAGCAGCCGAGCATGGCCGGCAATGATCCCGCCGGAACCGAGTCAATGGCGGAAAAGTCAATATGTCCCCAGCCGAGGATAAAGAAACCGACGGTGATCACACCGGTCACGATGGTGATGACCTGCTGACAACGCATAATCAGGTCGTATCCGAAAATACCTGCGACCACCACAAGGCCGACCACCACAATGGTGGAGATGATCTTGGGCGCGACACCAGAGCCCCAACCGAGTTTTTCGATGGTGCTTGATAATGCCAACACAGCGGTGGTGGTCAGTGAAATCTCCCAGCCTAATGTGGCGATCCAACTCAGAGCCGCTGGCACTTTGGCACCTTCCACGCCGAACGTGGCGCGGGTGAGCACCATGGTGGGCGCGTTGCCGCGTTTGCCCGCGATGGAAATGATGCCGACCAGCAGGAACGAGATGACCACGCCAATAATGGTCATGGCGGTGGCCTGCCAGAACGAAATGCCGAAACCGAGCGCCCACGCGCCGTACGACATGGCGAACATGGAAACATTGGCAGCGAACCAGGGCCAAAACAGACTGGCCGGCGTGCCCTTACGCTCCTCTTCGGATATGGTGTCGATACCCTGCTCCTCGATGGAGAGGGTCCCTTTCTCATTGCTCATGTGAAACTAATCTCCTTGAATCTGCCGAGCAACGCCGCGGGCAAGCGACATGCACGCCGCGTCAGCGCAATCGTGCACATGATATAACCACTTATAGTCATTTGTACCATAAGTCTTAGAACGCCCTTCCTAGGAGCCGCTCAACCTCCTTTCGATCAGGGCAGGTAGCCGGCCCTGATCGCGTTACAGACAACGCCGAAGCAGCATTGGCGCAACGTACAGCCTCCTCCAACGGCACGCCTTCGCACAGCAGGGCGCACAACACACCCGCGTGACAATCACCAGCGCCATTGGTATCCACCGCTTTCATTGGAAAACCTGGAATTCGCAGCACTTCGTCACCGGGAATCGCCGACCACGCACCATCCGCGCCCACGCGAACGATTACAGGAGATTGCAATCGATCGCACAGCCACGCAACCGTCTCCTCATTGACATTCGCACTCTCAATCTCTTGCAGCATATCCCGCGAAACCTTGCAATCGCAAGAATCGCCACTATCGAGCGCCGCCAAACGTTGCGCAATCAACGTTGCCTCGCGTTCATTGCACGACCATATCGGACGATATGCGAGCATCACACGGAAAACGTCATCATCAACTGCCGAGATCATCGGAGAAGGATCGAATACCGCAGTGAACTCACGATGTTCAGTCGTTCTTTTCACAAAAGCAAGCAGCGCGTCCGCAGTGTGATGCACCAACGTGTATCCGCTCACATGCACGACATCCCGCTTTTCTGGATTCACAGAATCGAACGCATCGGCACTGCCGTACGCTTCTGCGCCCCTCGTCGAAATGAACGTCCGTTCAGCATTCGCGTCGGTCAACGCCACGCAAAATCCCGAATCGTGCACGGCATCCCGCTTGCCGATATGCTGAATTTCCTGATTTTCCAACGTTTGCAGAATCTGCGAAGCCCACGGCCCCGTACCAATCACACCAGCATGAGATGCCTGAACGCCCATGCGGCGCACGGCATACAGCGTGTTGAAGCTGGCACCAACCTGCGTTTGCACATTGCCGGCGAACACATCTTCACCCGCACGCGGCACCGCGTCCACATTCATGGTCAGATCGACAATAACCTGCCCAAGAGAAATAACTTTTCCAGTCATTGCGATGCCTTTCGCACTTCCGTCATAGTTTCGCTAACTACGGTTCCTGCAGATCAAACGATATTGACATCATTAAGCGCACTATCATCGCGTAACGCGCGTAGCGACGTAACAGTGCCGACCAAATCAAGGTGATTATCTTCAGCAAGTTGTGAAAGCACCTGATCAAGCATGGTTTTGTCGAAACCTTGCATACCATGCCACGCCCCCAGCATCGCGCCCGCAATAGCCGCAATGGTGTCAGTGTCGCCACCGATAGAAGCCGCGAAACACAAAGCATGCGTGGGATCGTCAAAAAAGCGCGCCGCAATGGCGAAAGCGGCGGCCACGGACTCGTTCGATTCCACGCTGGTACCGCAATTCCGTTGCAGCACAGCAGCGAATTCGTTGTCATTGAGCCTGCATCCATCAGTTTCGGCCCAATTCATGAAATATTGCACACGCGCAAGCACCGAAGCCTTTGCCGACCAATTGCCACGCTGTGGAAGCTTCCGTACGAATTCCACCGCGAGGTGCAAAAAGTCACGTTCTCCTTCAATGGCAAAGCTCACCGCCGCAGCCACCAAAGTGGTCGCTTCAATGCCCTGCACCGTGTTATGCGTCACCACACAGGATCGCCAGGCGGCGTCGGCGAGCGCTTGGCCTGGACGGAATGCGATGCCCACCGGCGTGGCACGCATTGCACCGCCGTTGGTGGTGCCGAATCGGCCGGTCTCTTCCAGACTTACGCCTTCGGTAAGTTTTTGCAGCGCTGCTTTGGTGGAAGGTCCCAGCAGGTCAAGCGATCCCTTGGCCTTCATCGCAGCTTCCCATTGCAGCAGATCGTGGGCGTATCGGGTGTTATCAATGCAGCCGTTATCGTCGATAAGTCGCCGTGCGAGTACGAAAGCCTGTTCTGTATCGTCGGTGACGGCACCAGCTTTCATATTCGGTGCGATCGGCTGCTGCGGCACGGCATTCATAAGTTTCGTGATCGGACCGTCGTAATACCGGCGAATCTGCTTGGCCGACATGCTTTGCGTAGGCATTCCCAACGCATCGCCCAACGCAAGCCCAGCCATAGCTCCCATCGCTCGTTCCTTCATTTGCATCCCATTCTCACGCATAGTCACAGCAGCCTTTCTCACAACTCAGCCTGATCGTACACCGAACAACATCACAATCCCTCCCCAATCCTTCCAGTCACTGGAAGAAAGTGGACATTTACAAGCCTCTCAACGACCCAAATCTTCCACCCACTGGAGAAAAACAGACGCCCACAAGCCCCCCAGCGGGAAAAATCCCCCAGTCACTGGAAGAATCACCCCGCCACAGACCATCCCAGCGACCCAAATCCTCCACCCACTGGAAGAATCTGGACGCTCACAGGGCTAACAGCGGGAAGATTGTTCCAGTGGATGGAAGAATTGAGACTTGGACGGTGCTGAGCCGAACTTGGGTGGAGTTTACCCGGATTGCAGCAACAAAAAAGGCTTACCGGGTGCTTAGAGCGCTCTCAGTAAGCCTTATAGGCGGGTAAGGCGAGATTCGAACTCGCGGAGGCTTGCACCTCAACGGTTTTCAAGACCGTCTCTTTAGACCGCTCAGACACCTACCCATGTGCATCACGCACGAAACGTTAATATAGCACAACCCAAAGAACGAGGGGAAGAAAGCGAGCAAGAACAAAGGAAAGAACGCGGCGAAAACAAAAAAGAAGGGACCCGCTCACCGCGAGTCCCTTCCCATAAGCCAGAAAAGCCAGAAATCGGCAAATGCCAAATGCCAGGCATCCTCAGACTTCCATATTTCGTATTGCAGAAGTCCGTTTCAGCAGTTTAGTAGCTCAGCAACTCAGTGGGACCGATAAACAAACCCGAGTTACCAAACTCCACGAGCAACCCAAGCTATCAGACTCTGCCAAGCAAACCCAAATTCTATCAGGCTTCCCACTTGGTAGGCTCGATGACTTCCTTGCCACCCATGTAGGCACGCATGGCCTGCGGGATGACGATGGAGCCGTCCTTCTGCTGATGGTTCTCAAGAATGGCAACCAGCCAACGGGTGGTGGCCAGCGTACCGTTCAGCGTGGAAACGGCGCGGGTGCCACCATCTTCCATACGTTCGCGAATGTTCAGACGGCGAGCCTGATATTCGGTGCAGTTGGAGGTGGAGGTCAGCTCACGGTAGCGACCCTGGGTCGGCACCCAAGCCTCGCAGTCGAACTTGCGGGCTGCGGAAGAGCCCAGATCGCCGGCAGCGGTATCGATGATGCGGTACGGCACCTCGACCTTGCCGAGCATTTCCTGCTCCATGGCCAGCAGGTGCTCATGCTCCTTGTAGGAGTCCTCCTGCTTGGTGTAAACGAACATTTCCACCTTGTCGAACTGGTGCACGCGGATGATGCCGGAAGTATCCTTGCCAGCTGCGCCAGCCTCACGGCGGTAGCAGGAGCTCCAGCCGCAGTAACGCAGCGGACCGTCAGACAGGTCGAGAATCTCGTTCTCGTGCATACCGGCGAGCGCCACTTCGGAAGTACCGACCAAGTACTGCTCGTCAGGTTCGCGCAGACGGTAGATTTCGTCGGCGTGGGAGTTGAGGAAGCCAGTGCCGCGCATCACTTCCGGCCGCACCAGCGTCGGGGTGATGGCCAGCGTGAAGCCGTGCTCTTCGGCCTGGTCCACAGCCATGGTGAGCATGGCGATCTGCATACGTGCCACCTGGCCGCGCAGGAAGTAGAAGCGGGAACCGCCGACCTTCACGCCACGTTCCATATCGATGCCGGCAACGCCACGACCGAGGGTCAGGTGATCCTTCGGCTCGAAACCTTCGGCTGCGAAATCGCGGATCTGTCCAACCTTCTTGACCACCACGTAATCGTCTTCGCCACCTTCCGGAGCTTCCGACTCAACCACGTTGGAGAGCTTCCACATGGCGGTGGTGTATTCTTCGGCTGCGGCGTCCGCTGCGGCCTTGTATTCGGAAACCTTCTGGGAGAGTTCCTTGGTTTCGGCAATCAGCTTGGCCTTTTCGTCGGCCGGAGCCGCGGCGACCTTCTTGCCGATTTCCTTCTGCTGCGCACGGGCAGCCTCGAATTCCTTCAGAGAGGAACGACGAACCTCGTCGGAGCGCAGCACCTCGTCGACCAGTTCGACCGATTCGCCACGCTTGCGCTGGGATTCCTTAACAACGTCAGCATGTTCACGAATGAATTGGATATCAAGCATGCCTCCTAGCCTAGTGCTGAAAGCCGACACCCGCCGCAGTCCTCTCATTTTTGTATACAACGTGCAGGAATCGTCGAATAAATCAGTCTTGATTCGCTTTTTTCGCATCTTCCGTGAACAATAGATGACATGCCTATGCCTGTTATCATTCTGATTGTCGTTCTTGCGGTCGCAGCGGTGTGCGCGGCCGCCTTTTTCGCAGTACGCGCGTATAAGCATCGCAAACTTGCGGAACAGCTCGACAAGCGCGACGATGATCAGGTGCATTACGCGTTTGTGATCAATCCTTCGAAACCGCAGGCGGAACAACGCAAGCAGCATATTCAGGAGTTCTGCGAGGCGAAGCATCTCACGCAGGTTGAATATATCGGAACGCAGCTTGATAAGGATGGTCGCGCCTGCGCGCTGGAAGCCTTGGAGCATGGCGCCGATGTGGTGGTCGCGGTCGGCGGTGACGGCACGGTGCGCACGGTGGCGAGCGCACTTTCGGGAACCGGCCACGCGCTGGGCATCATCCCTATTGGCACCGGCAATCTGTTTGCCCGCAATATGGGCATTCCTGTGGATGATATCGATGCGGCACTGACCGTCGCCACATCTCATGGTTCGCGTTTGGTGGATGTCGGCCGACTGACGCTGCTCGATGATGAAGCCGCCGATCACGGCCATGCGTTCCTTATTATCGCGGGCATCGGCTTTGATGCGGTGATGATCGACGACACCGATCCTGAGTTGAAGAAGAACATCAGCTGGCTCGCCTATTTCGTGTCGGGCGTGAAGAACCTGTTCGCCCCGAAGTACAAGGGTGATGTGACCATTACCAGCGCCGACGGCAGCACGCACACCACGCACGGATTGACCTTCCGCACGTTCATGGCCGGCAATTGCGGCCAGATTCCGGTATTTTCGCTCATGCCCGACGCCGTGTACGATGACGGCATTCTCGATTACGAGATCATTGACACATCCGGCGGTTTGATCGGTTGGGCGAATCTGTTCGGCGATGTGCTGCATCAGACGATCACCGGCAAGGCCCAGCAGAGTCCGCTGTCCACGAATTCCACGGTTGACCAGATTCAGGGCGTCAGCGCGGAAATCAAGTTGGAGAAACCCGTGTTGGCTCAGGTGGATGGCGATATGCTTCCCGAAACGCAGCATATTCGTTTCAGTGTGGAGCGTAAATCTTTGTGCGTGCGTGTGCCGGAAGCGCCCGAAGCCAATACTTCCAATGTAAATCAGTAACTATTATCGTAATTATTAAATTATTTATTACGATGATTATGTATTTTATGCAAATTATGCATTGGTATCGTCATTCTCATGCGATTCCGTCGCATGAGAAGTCACTCGTGCGACATGCAAGGTGAGATAGGCGATTTCCGCTTCCGAAAGACTCACGTTCAATCGCATTTTGACGATGATCGCAAGTTTGTTCGCACAATCCGATGCTTTCGGATATGAGGTTTTGATGGATTCCACGATTGGTTCAGGCTCGTCATCAAGCTGTTCATGTTGGTGGATGCGCACGAAAAGATAGCGCAGATGCGTGATGAAACGCGCCACATTGACGCTGTTCTGGTCGAGAGTGATGCCGTAATAGCCTTCGATGACCGTCAGCATTTGCTGGATGACGCCGGTCATGGTGTATGTGGCGGAAAGATCGCCGGTAGAGAAGCCCGCATTGACCAAGTGCAGGGCCAAAGCCACGGCTTCGCAATCCGGCAGCGCACCGCCCAGATACGTGTTCATGGCATCGACCAGAGCTTTGCCTTTGGCATATTCGCTCGCGTAGAGCGAACGCACTTCGGCTTCCAGCGGATATTCGATGGTCTGCTTGTTTTGCGATCGGCGGATCGCACCGCAAATATGGTCGGATAATGCCAGCACCAATGCAGGCTGTCTGTCGGCCTGTTCCTTCAGACCGGTGCGGTTCATGGCGTCCGTAACGAGACGAATGATTTCGGGCGGAATCCCGGCCACCTGTTGGGCCATATGGTCGGGATCCTTGCCATCTGCGGGAACGAACCGACGGACGATCTTCGCGTCGTCAACATGCTGGCCGGGCTTGGCTTGGAAACCTATACCTCGACCGGTGAGAATCACCTCACTGTTGCCGTCTTTTGCCAGTACGACATTATTGTTGAATACGCGAAGAACGTCCACGTCGGCCCCTTCCGACTATGCGATTGGTCAGCGCTGAATGTCGATCACCGACTCACCGGCCTTGACGTCGACGCCGGTCTTTGGCGTGACGGACGCGAAGGCCACTGTGTTCAGCACCGTCATCAATGTGGTGGTGCTGTATCCAGCTTCCTTAACCTTATCAAAGTCGACGACAACGAGGTTGTCCCCCGCGTTCACGTGTTCGTTGGCCTTGACCTTCACATCGAAGCCTTCGCCGTTCATCTTCACCGTGTCGATGCCGACGTGCACGAGCACTTCCACGCCATCATCGGTTTTGATGCCGAATGCGTGACCGGTTTCGGCGACGGTCTGCAGCACGCCGGATACCGGCGCGACGACGGTGCTGTCTGCCGGCTGGATGCCGACGCCTTCGCCTAGTGCGCGGGATGCGAACACCGGATCGCCGGTTTCATCCAAGGAAATCACATGGCCTGCGACTGGAGCGTTCACCACGGTGGTGGCGGCAGCAGCCGGGGCTTCAGTCTTGGTGGCGGCAACAGTGGCAGTCGCAGTGGCAGCAGCCGGAGCGACTCCCTTGGCTTCGACCGACGAGACAGCGGTCTTCTGATTGGCAGCCGCACGGGCCAGCACTTCGGCCTTCTGTTCCGGAGTGCGGTAGTCGAAGGTGATGATCAGAAGGAAGGAGGTGAGGAAGGACACGGCGATGGACACTGCATACACCCACATCTGATTGAAGACCGGAATGGTCAGCAACGAGGTGAATGCGAAAGCGGTGGTGGTCACGCCATGCACGGTCTGGCCGGCGGCGGTGACGGACGGGAAGAGCCAACCGAGGATGGCGATGACGACGCCACCGAGACCGCAGCCCACCAGCATGCGCTTGTAGATGAGCTTGTAACGCAGGTGAATGCCGTACAGAGACGGTTCGGAAACGCCACCGAGCAGGCCGGCCGCAAGTGCGCCCAAAGCGGTCTGGCGCATGTCCTTATCCTTGTCACGCACAGCAAGGAAGAGCACGCCAGCGGTAGCGCCGAAGCAGGCGAAGTTCCACACGCCCATCGGGCCTTGGATGAAGTCGTAGCCGAGAGTCTGGATGTTCATGAGCATCAAGGCGTTGAGCGGCCAGTGCAAACCGAGCGGCACGAGGAACGGGTACAGCATCGGAATGATGATGGCGAAGATGAACGGGGCATGGGTGTTCATCCAGGCCAAGCCGACGCCGAGGCCGTTGCCGACCCACACGCCGATCGGGCCGATGATGAAGGCGGTCAGCGCGCCAACGATGATCATGCAGAAGAACGGCACGAAGACCAGCTGGACGCTTTCCGGGATGATCCTCTTCAATCCGTGGTAGACGAGAGCAAGCACGGCGGCCATGAGCAGCGGCACGAACACGTTGCCGGAATAGTCGCTCAATGCCATCGGCAGACCGAATATGTTGGCCATGCAAGACTTGGTGCCCAGAGCGGCGTTCTCCACGCACGTGGTGGTCTTGGCGTCCATCAAGCCGGTGAACTGCGGGGTCATGAGCATGGCCATGATGGCACCACCCAGCCATGGGTCGACCTTGAGCTTCTTGGACGCGTTGTAGGCGACCATGATCGGCAGGAAGTAGAATACGCCCTTCCAGATGGCTTTCACGAATACCCAGCCCGCGGAGGCCTCGTCATTCGGAATGACGTTCAGCGAAATAAGCAGGTTGACCAGCGCGATGATGATGGAAGCGCCGAGCAGCACGCCCAGAATCGGACGGAAGGAATCGGAGAGATACTCGAAGAAGGAGTCCAGCCAAGCCACCTTGCCGCGGGCCTTGGAACGGGCTTCGGCCTTGACGTCGGCATTGCTCTTCTGACCATCGCCGGATGCGGAGGCACCGCCGACACCGGCCATTTCGGGCAGATGCATGATGTTTTCGTACACGGTGGCAACGCCACCGCCGATGACCACCTGGAAGCGGTCACCGCTCTGCGGCACCGCGCCGAGCACGCCCTGCATATGCTCGAGACTATTCTGATCGACCTTGGATGCGTCAACCAGTTCAAAGCGCAGTCGAGTGGCGCAATGCGTCAGACTGCGAACGTTTTCAGGACCACCGATTGCAGTGATGATCTGCGATGCGAGTGAGTCAGCCATCCTGATTTCCTTTCTTTCCCTTACAACCGATTCGATCCGAGCAACACCGCTTCGGGCAACAAAAAAAGACCTGAGATATGGCTATAGTTCAGCCACATCTCAGGTCTTGCGTCTTTATGTTGACTAGCAACCCTGCATCAGTCGAATAGCATAGAACTATACACCATCGTTTGACATTGCGCAACTCGGCTAAGCGCAGAATCCGCCATTTTCGAAAATTCATGTACACACATCCGAACATGCACTAAACAGACAACGTATTCATCGCGCATAATGGGACAATTACGCACATCTGACGCAAAAGCGTGGCAGAATAGTGACTATGGTTGCAAACAATGCGGGAATGCCCGCTACCCCAGCAGATCTGATCAATGTCGACGAGGTCATCGGCAAGTACTATGACGTCGTCCCCGACCCCAACGTTCCGGAACAGCGTGTCTCCTTCGGCACCTCCGGCCACCGCGGATCGTCTCTGAAGACCTCGTTCAACGAGGCCCATATCGTCGCCATCACCCAGGCCATCGCCGAATACCGCAAGAAGGCCGGCGTGACCGGCCCGCTGTACATCGGCCGCGACACTCATGCTCTGTCCGAGCCGGCTTGGAAGACCGCCATCGAAGTGCTCGTCGCCAACGGCGTGACCGTGCGCATCGATTCCCGCGACGACTTCACCCCGACCCCGGTTGTGTCCCAGGCCATCCTGACCCACAACCGCGCAGCGGATGGCACCCAGCGCTTCACCGGCGAAGGCCTGGCCGACGGCATCGTGGTGACCCCGTCGCACAACCCGCCGACCGATGGCGGCTTCAAGTATGACCCGGTCACCGGCGGCCCGGCTCCGTCCGACGTCACCAACGCCATCGCGGATCGTGCCAACGAGCTGCTCGGCGATTTCAAGAACATCAAGCGCGTTCCGTTCGAGCAGGCCGTCAAGTCCGACCTGGTCGAGCGCTTCGACTTCCGCGAGCACTATGTCGCCGATCTGGAGAACGTCATCGACTTCGATGTGATCCGTTCCTCCGGCGTGCGCCTGGGCATCGACCCGCTCGGCGGCGCTTCCGTCAACTACTGGCCGCTGATGAACGAGAAGTTCAACCTGACCATCGACGTGGTGCGCCCGCAGGTCGATCCGACCTGGAGCTTCATGACCATCGACCATGATGGCAAGATCCGCATGGATCCGAGCTCCCCGTACGCCATGAAGGGTCTTGTGGACTCCCTCAACAACGGCGCTTGGGACAAGTACGACCTGGTCGGCGGTACCGATCCGGACGCCGACCGTCACGGCATCGTATGCCCGAACTGGGGCGTGATGAACCCGAACCACTACATCGCCGTGTGCGTAGAGTACCTGTTCGGCGGCAACCGCCCGGGCTGGCCGGAAGGCGCCGGCATCGGCAAGACGCTGGTGTCCTCCTCCCTGATCGACCGCGTGGCCGCTTCCATCGACGCCAAGCTCGTTGAGGTTCCGGTCGGCTTCAAGTGGTTCGTTGACCCGCTGTTCAAGGGCGAAGTCGCCTTCGGCGGCGAAGAGAGCTCCGGCATGAGCTTCCTGCGCAAGGACGGCCGCGTGTGGACCACCGATAAGGATGGTCTGATCCCTGACCTGCTGGCTGCGGAAATCACCGCCAAGACCGGCAAGAACCCGGCCCAGCTGCATCAGGAGCAGGTCGATCGCTTTGGCGAAAGCTGGTACAAGCGAGTCGACACGCCGACCACCTTGGAGCAGAAGCAGAAGTTCGCCAAGCTTTCCGGCGACGACGTCGCGGCCACCCAGCTGGCCGGCGAGGACATCACCGCCAAGCTCACCGAAGCCCCGGGCAACCACGCCAAGATCGGCGGCCTGAAGGTCACCACCGAGAACAACTGGTTCGCGGCCCGTCCTTCCGGCACCGAGAACATCTACAAGGTGTACGCCGAGTCCTTCGAATCCCCCGAAGCCCTCGACAAGGTGCTCGCCGAAGCCACCGAAGTCGTGGACAAGGCCTTGGCCGAGTGATCATTGGCGAATCGGCGTAATCCAGCCATTCGCCAATCATTCGCAAACTCACTGAGAAGCCCGCTTTCCTGAAAAAGGCGGGCTTCTCGCATATCCGCCCGAATACGAATCGCAACGAACACGAATCGTGCGATATGGCACGAAACGCCGAATTCTGGCATGACACGCACGCTATCACCCTCCTGCCGGCCCCGCTTCGCATTACGCTTGAATGATAGCGACACAACACTCAGTCCAGCGGTCCCCGCCAATCTTCATGGGAGGTGAACGATGCGCATCGCCATCGTCGAAGACCACGCCGCCGAACGCCAACTGATGGCCGTCATGTGCGCGGAATATTTCAAACGCACCCGCGATATCGGCGTGGAATGCGTGACCTTCGCCGATGCGGAATCCTTCATCGAAAGCTGGAAAGACGCCCGATACGACCTGCTGCTGCTCGACTGCTATCTGTCGGACGACGAAACCGCCACGCATGCGGCGACCGGACTTGATATCGCACGGACGCTGCGCAGACAAAACGACGATTGCCCGATCGTGTTCATCACGTCAAGCACTGATTTCGCCGTGCTCGGCTACGAGGTGCAGGCAAGCGGATATCTGTTGAAGCCCCTGAATCACGACGCGTTCCATGCGACCATGGACCGCGTCGCAGCGCAGCTCGACACGAAAACACCGGTCACTCATCTGAAAAAACATCAATCGACGGGCAATGCACAAAGCAGCACGGACGCCGCATGGCAGGTGGCGTTCGGCAATCCCGCCATCACCATGGACCGTCGCCTTATCGCCTACGCGCTTTCCAGCGCGCATTATGTGGAATTCACCTTCGCCGACGGCACCTGCGCGAAAATCCGCACCAACTTCTCCGATGTGGAACATCGTCTCACCGTATTCAGCAACTTCTACCGCACCGCGCGAGGAGTGCTCGTCAACTTCGACTACGTGTCAGGCATCAGCAGCAATGAATTCGTGATGAAAGGCGGCAAGCACATTCCCATCACGAAAACCGCGGTGACCACCACCTGCAGAAAATACGCGGAATACACGTTCACCCGCATGAGAATGGAGGACTAGCCATGCTTGACGCACTCGCATCGATCGCGCCATCATGCATGTTCTTCGCCATCGGCGAGCAGCTAAACGCGCTAACGGGCCTGCTTCTCTGCCTGTACATGACCTGGCATCATATGGAGAATCCCAAGCGCGACGGCCTTATTCTCATGATTTCCGGCGTGATTGTCTTCTTCCTGTGCGGCATCGCATGTTGCCTCGCCCACGTCCCCTCGCTCTGGTCCGTGATCCCTTCGGCTCCGGTTGTGGTATTGGCTTTACGTAAGATGACGAATCTTCCTTGGGGGCAGCTTCTTTTCGTCGTTTCAACAGCCGCATATATCGTCGCGATCATTTATTACCTGTCTTTGGCCGTGGATTTAGCTGTTCTGAATGAGCAGTCCATGAATTTACGTGTCGGATGGCCGGGAATGATCAGTCTGCTGATTTTTGATTTGATTGCGGCGACTACACTTTTCCATCCGTTCCATCATTCATTTTCCGCAACATTCGATTCACCTTCCATCAGCAGGAATTTTTGGAGGGTCATCTGGCTTTTTCCGTTCATTTCCACAGCAATTGTGGTGTGGTGCATGCCCGCCGACAACGCATCGCTGCTCGACACCCGCGTGCTTAGCATCGCCTTCACCGTATCCATCGCATATTCCGGTTTCATGACCATGGCCTACTTCCTCATCTGGTATATGATCCAGCAGGCGGACCGACTGCGCGAAGCCAGCAAACGCGAACATTACGAAGCCATGCAGACCTTGCAGCTGCAGCATATGAACGAACGCATCAACGAAGCGAGGCAGATCAAGCACAATATCCGGCATCATATTCAGACGTTGCAGGCTCTCGCCGCGGCCGACGATATGCCCGGCATCACCTCGTATTTGGAGGAGATGGCCAATCATAGGCTGTTGCACCCCATCCCCATGCAGTATTGCGAACATGCTTCGTTGAACGCGGTGCTGGTCTACTACTGTGACTGGATCCGCCATATAGGGGCTGAAGTCGATGTCAAAGCGTCGGTGCCGCAATATCTCAACATCAATAATGCCGAATTATGTTCCATGGTCGGCAATCTACTGGAAAATGCGTCTGAGGCCATTATGAAACAACAGGATGGGGAGAAAAAACTCAGGGTGCGCATCAAATATCGCACTGGGCCGCCCGCATCACTGTTCATTGTGGTCGACAACACGCACGATTCCTCCATTATGCAGGTTGGCGACGCTTTCGCCTCAACCAAGCATGGGGGTGAAGGTTTGGGCACCGCCACCGTGCGCGAAACCGCGGAACGGCATCATGGCGCGACCTCGTTCGATTATGACGGCACGCTGTTCCGCGCTTCCGTCATGCTGTGTTTGGATGATTGAGATTCCCGTTCGACGTCGCCCGATCACAGTTCGCAGTTCACCACGTATGGCAGCGTCTCACGGCTTTCGTAGGGTAGAGATATGACGATTACGGTTTCTACAGACGGTTCCGCTTTAGGCAATCCGAATGGTCCGATGGGTTGGGGTTGGGCCGATCATGAGCTTGCCACAGGCGGCAAGCCGGGGCATCACCATGACAGCGACTGCGATGCCGGCGGAGCTACGAACGGCACCAATCAGATTGGCGAGCTGTGCGCGGTGCTGGAGGCGTTGCGCGCGCACCCCGGCTCCGAACCGTTGGTGATCGAAACCGATTCGCAGTATGCGATCAACTGTTCCACCACGTGGGTTCACGGCTGGAAGAAGAACGGCTGGAAGAACTCGCAGAAGAAGCCGGTAAAGAACGCGGATCTGATTCGCGCGATCGATGCCGAAATCTCCAAGCGCCCCGGACCGGTGAAATTCGTATGGGTCAAGGGTCATGCCGGCAATGCCGGCAATGAGAAGGTGGACGAGCTGGCGCGCACCTATGCGGGCGATTGCCGTTCGAAGATCCGTGAAGGATATCTTCCTTTGGAGGGTTGGCAGTCGCTGCTGGCTTCCGAATATTCGCAAGGTACCGATGTTCCCGATGATGCCCAAATGCTGCTTGACGGCAAAATCACTACGGACGAATACCATATGGGGCGCGGGCAAGGCAAGTCCGCTCAAGGATCGTTGGCCGATGATCTGATGGGCGCGGCCGATCCGGAGCCGCGTCCGCGTTCCATCGCCGATATGCTGGTGGAGCCGGAAGGCTATCCAGCGCCCGACGAGGCGACATTGCCGTTGACGTCCAACGGCATGTCGGTGGAATCCGACGACATGCCGGAACCGACCACCGCGCTTGATACGACCATGCCTGATGGCACGACGCCTGACGCCGAGGCACCGCGCAAATCGTATGCCGAAATGCTGCTCAAGCCGGACTGTTTTCCCCACGAGCATGACGAGCGGCAGCCAGCCGACGATGCACAGAACGAACAATCCGCGAATTCCTCGGAAAACACGCCGGCGCCAACGAGCGAATCAGCCGAATCCGCAAACGCGTCGGCGCCAACGAACGCCGTCGCCGACTTGCCGAAACTGCCGCATCGCGCCAGTCCTTCGGGATTGGCGGTGTCGGGCACCATTCGCTTCACTCCCCCGCCAAATTCCAGTCCGACGTTCGACGGCAAGCCACGCCTGATCCGCGGTTACATCGCGGTGGAAGGCTACGTGCAAGGCGACGGCACGCTCGTCCTCGACGAAGCGCCATTTGCAGTCAAGCACAACTAACGAGCCAGCACTTTCGACCTTAACGCCTCGAAAATGCGTGAAACATCCTGTGAAAACATTTGCTGACCACCAATGGCACACCTTCGTTCATGACATGTCCGCAAACGCACAAAAATCAACACATCCGATAATATGGAGACGGTCTTAACCCCATATCGAAGGAGGATCATGGACAAGGCACAGCAGGACGCATTGAAGAAGGCAGCCGGCATCGAAGCTGCCAAGCTGATTCAGAACGGCATGATCGCAGGTCTGGGCACCGGCTCGACCGTGCGCTTCCTGGTCGACGAGCTCGGCCGCCGCGTGCAGGAGGAAGGCTTGGAGTTCACCGGCGTGACCACCTCCCGCCGCACTCAGGAGCAGGCAGAAGGCTACGGCATCAAGATCGTCGACATCGATGACGTTGATCACATCGACGTGACCATCGACGGCGCCGACGAGGTCGACAAGAACTTCAACGGCATCAAGGGCGGCGGCGCCGCTCTGCTGTGGGAGAAGATCGTGGCCACCAACTCCAACAAGATCGTGTGGATCGTGGACGAGTCCAAGGTTGTGGACACCATCGGCAAGTTCCCGCTGCCGGTTGAGGTGATTCCGTTCGGCGCAGGCCAGGTCGTCAAGAAGTTCGAATCCCGCGGCTACAAGCCGGTGCTTCGCCTCGACGCCGAAGGCCAGCCGGTGCGCACCGACGAGAACAACTACGTGGTCGATCTGCACCTCGAATGCATCGAACACCCGGAGGCTCTGGCCGACGATCTCATCAACACCGTTGGCGTGGTGGAGCATGGCCTGTTCCTACACATGGTGGACCAGGTCATCGTGGGCGATCCCAACGGTCCGCGCGTGCTCACCAACTCCAACAAGTGAGTTTGAAGTAGCGTAAGTTCCGCATTTTCCGCGGATTTTCGCGAACCTACACGAAACCATATGAGGCTGTGCGTTCAACTTCGAACGCACAGCCTTCTTTTTGCATCTATTGATTTTCGATTCTCGTACTTTTCGTTTATTTCTTTGCAATATGCAAAAATCCCGCATACCTCAAGAAGACATACGGGATTTTGTTTAAGCGACGCTTCAACCGCGCCTGAAGACTACTTGCGCTGGTGGCGAGTCTTACGAAGCAGTTTGCGGTGCTTCTTCTTGCTCATGCGCTTGCGGCGCTTCTTGATGACCGAGCCCATCTCAGCCTCCGTTCTTAAACTCAAAGGGTAAAAGTTTGCAACTTGCCCAATACTACACTGCTTCGGGGACTAACGCACACAACCGCATTCATATGGTGGAAGCACGCACCTCTTTATCGGAAGATCAGGCAAACGCAGTCCGCATGGTCCACGGCTGAATCTTACGTGAATCATGCATGAATCATAGGATCGCACAACCAGCCGTAGGCAGTATCACAGCGGGAACTGCTGGTAGAAGCGCTGCACCGAATCCTTGGCTCCCGTGGCTTGGAACACCACGGTATCGTTGCGCCAGACCGCGATGGCCTTGGTTTCGTCGTCCGGATCGGTTTTGGCGCTATAGGCGCCGGTCGCTTCACCGGAAACCTTCACATTGCCGCCGCCCAGCTCCTTGCCGGTCATGGCACCGGTCAGATTGTCATACTGACTTTGCGCATCATCAGACTGAGACCATTGCGCCACTTTCAAGGTGATATCCTGACCGTCCTTGCCCGTGGAATACGTCAACGTGTACTCCTCGACCGGGGAAGCGCCGCTCCACGAAGTGCTGGCATCGGCCTTGGTGCGCGCGAAATTCAACACGGAATCAGGCATGGCCTTCAACAGTTCGCTGGCGTCATCCGGCAACGCCACAGCGTCAATGGACGGCGTGGTCGGCTCAGAGGCATCCTGCGACGCGCCCTGCGAGGTGGTGGTGCCCTGAGTGGACGCTTCATCGCCCTTGTTCAGAGCCCAGCCGGGCCAGATGAAAGCGGACACCAAGGCGAGCACGACCACCAAAGCGGCGGCAATGACAGCCACGATCAGTTTGCCATGAGAAGAGGAAGTTTGCGTAGTAGACATGGCTGTTATTCTTTCATATCCGTGAGACGCTCGAATCCAGAAACCGTGATCTCGCCATCATCCCGCACCAGCACCCCCTTAATATCTCCGAAAACGATTGTCCCAAAATATCCGTATTGTCGGCGATATGGCAAAGACGTCCTCGCAATTTGTATGTTCCGAATGCGGCTGGAGCGGGCCGAAATGGCTGGGCCGCTGCCCTGAATGCGGCCAGTGGGGCACCATCGAGGAATTCCATGAAGCGCGCCCCTCCGCATCGTCACGCACCGCCGCTCCCGGACGCACATCGCGCACGCTATCGCATGCAGTGCCCGATTCCGCGGCGAAACCGATCACGGAAATCAGTACGGAAAACATTTCCAGAATCGACACTGGGTTCACGGAATTCAACCGCGTACTTGGCGGCGGCATCGTTCCCGGTTCCGTCACGCTTATCGCGGGCGAACCGGGTATCGGCAAATCAACGCTGCTGCTGGAGACCGCAGGCAATGTTGCCCGTCTTTCCGCAGCACAGCCCGAACGCAACACGGTGCTCTATATTTCCGGTGAGGAATCGCAGGCGCAGGTGCGCATGAGGGCCTCGCGCATCGGCGCGGTCGAACCGAATCTGCTTCTGGCCGCCACCACCGACCTGTCAACCGCGCTGGGGCTTATCGAACAATGCAAGCCTGCGCTGGCCATCGTCGATTCCGCGCAAACCATCGTCTCGCAGGAAGTCGATGGCATCTCCGGAGGCTCGACTCAGGTGCGCGAAGTGGCGAGCGCGCTGATCGACACCGCCAAAACGCTTGATATTCCGGTATTGTTGGTCGGTCATGTCACCAAAGACGGGTCGATTGCCGGCCCGCGCACGTTGGAACATTTGGTTGATGTGGTCTGCCAGTTCGAAGGCGACACCGAAACCGCATTGCGTATGCTGCGCGCGGTGAAAAACCGTTTCGGCCCTACTGATGAGGTCGGCTGTTTCGATATGAGCGGCGAAGGCATCGAAGAGGTGACGGACCCGTCCGGACTGTTTCTTTCCTCGTCCAATTCCGCAGATCCCTCTCCGGTGGAGGGCACGTGCGTGACCTTCACGTTGGACGGTCATCGCAGTCTTCCCATCGAAGTGCAGTCGCTGGTCACCAAATCCGTACTGCCAACGCCACGACGTGCCGCGAACGGCGTCGACGCCAACCGCATCGCCATGCTGGTGGCAGTGCTATACAGGCATGGCAACGTCAATCTTTTGGCGAACGATCTGTATATTTCCACCATCGCCGGAGGCCAGGCGCGCGAGCCCGGATGCGATCTGGCGATCGTCGGCGCATTGGCGAGCGCCGCGAAGTCGAAGGCGATCAGCCGCACCACATGTGCGATTGGCGAAATTTCGTTGACCGGGCAGGTGCGTCCGGTGCCGCGATTGGAATACCGGTTGCGCGAAGCCGCCCGTCTTGGTTTCACCACCGCTGTAGTGCCGACATTACGTAGAGAAATCGCAATTCCCGGATTGTCGATCGTTCAGGTCGACACATTGCAGGATGCGCTTGGCGCCATGTTGCGATAATACACACCCTACATACCGTTTTTGCATGTATGCACGCGAAGCATATACATTATGTTATTTTTTTAACCTATACTAGTGGGGCTCTTACGTAGATGCTTACGTAAGAGCCCCACTATTTTTGAATACTGATACGTTTTTACTGGAAATATCAGCATTCATTAATCACTGTCATTATCGTGATTATTATTGCGATCATCGTTGTGATTAGCATCAGGCAGTAATTCGCTTGGTTTCCTCGACATTGCGCTTCAGCTCGTCGATCAGATCCTGTGCGGAATCGAATTTGATTTGAGGACGCAGGAATCCTACGAATTCCACACGTACCTGGTGATCGTATAAATCAAGCCAATCGTCGGTGACGGCATAGGCTTCGACCACGCGATCGTTCATTCCGGTCACCTCGTTGAAGGTCGGCTTGGTGCCGATGGAAATCGCAGCAGGCCAACGATACGGCGAATGATCGGCAAGTCGCGCGTCCACGGCAGAGGAATCGAACTGCTGCGAAACACCTTCGGAAGCGCCCTGCGCATCATCGTCCGCCGTCTTCGCGCCCAAGTCCACAAGCCAACCGGCGTATACGCCGTCGACCGGCAGATAGCCTGCCACATTCTCGCTCAGATTCGCCGTGGGGAAGCCGATGGTGCGTCCACGTTCCTCGCCATGCACCACGGCGCCTTCCACGGCATGCGGATGTCCCAGAATCGCGTCGGCGTCTTTGATGCGCCCCTGGCCCAGCAGGTAGCGCACATTCGTGGAGCTCCACACGCGCACGGCCTTCGCCTGGTTTTTCTTGCTCCATGCGCGACGTTCCGCCTTGGACGCGCCTTCCAGCGGATCGGCCGGCTCACCATGGTCGGTGGGCATAACCGGCTTCGCATTGGCTGGCACGCGGGTTTCGCCCGGTCCACGATCGTCGACCACGTCAAGCTGGAACACGCCGGTGGCGAGCGCCAGATTCTCGATGGCCTTCACATCGCCGGCGCGGTTCGCACCCATGGCCGCATCGGATCCGAGCACTAGCGCGCGCATGCCCAGCTTGCCCACCATTTGTCCAAGGAAGAATCGGTACGATTTCGCCGCGAACGCCAGCGTGTAACGCACGATGAGCGTGTAATCCACGCCCAGCTTGTTGATGGCGCGCAGACGCTCCTGCATGCTGGTGAGCGCCTGCGTGTCGATCATGCCTGCCGGCGGCTCCTGGCCACCGTTTTGCGCCGCGTAGCCGTGCACGAGCGCTGGGCGTGGATCGAACAGCACCACCACGGAGAAGGACTGTTCCTTCTTGGCGAGTTCCACCACGCGGCGAATCACCGCCTGATGGCCCTGATGCATGCCATCGAACGAACCGATGGTCACCACGGATTTCTTATCGTTGCTCAGCGTAGGCCAATCCACCATGCCGCTGGCATCAGGCGTGAGCGTGATTGTCTTCATCATGTCCTTCTTGTGTATGAATTCGTATCTGTAGTCTGATTGGATGGTTCAGTTGAATACCGCGACCGGTTTAGCCTCACCGCGTTTCGCACGTTCGAGGATGGCGACCAAATCGTTGGTTTCCTCAACGTACGCCGCCGTGGTCGTACGTATGTCATGCGCGATTCTGCGTCCGAAACGCAAGTCGGCCGCTTCCTGATCGCTCACGGCCAGCATATTCATGGAAGCCGCAGCGCTGGCCACGGGATCGAGCGCATGATCGAGCGCATGATCTGCATCGTCAAGCACTGCACGATTGCGCGTCACTTCCATGCCTTCACGATTGGTGAATGTTTTGGATTCAGCGTGGGCGCTCATGACGTTGGGCATATTCACTGAGAATCTGCCGACACGTGTGCGTCGCAGCATCGTCAGATGGCCTCCCAACCCGAGTTCCTCACCCAGATCGCGTGCGAGCGCGCGAATGTAGGTACCTGCGGAACAGGTCACGGTCACGTCGAGTTCCATAACGGGCTGCATATCTTCATACGGTGCAGTGTCGGCAATCCATCCATCTCCTGCCCTCTCGGCCACGACTGCGCCAGCAAGTTCCGTGCCGGCACGATCGCTATGCGTGTAGCCGTAACGCGCCTGCCGCACGTTGAACTCTTCGATGGTCACAGGACGTGCCTTAAGCTCCACATCCTTGCCTTCGCGCGCCAGATCATAGGCACGCTGGCCATTGACCTTAATGGCGGAGTAGACGTTCGGTACCTGTTCGATGCGCCCGGTGAACCGTTCTGTGATCAGCTGTTCCACGGCTTGACGCGAAGGAAAGTTCACTGCCCGCTCCCCCGCCGGCAACAGCTCGCCTTCGGCATCGTCCGTAGTGGTGCGCTGTCCAAGGCGAATGGTGGCCTCGTACGTTTTGTTATGGTCGACAATGTAGTTGAGCAGTCGCGTGGCATTGCCGAAACCCACCACCAGCACGCCGGTGGCCATCGGGTCGAGCGTGCCAGCATGGCCGACACGCTTCATATGCAGGGCGCCGCGCACGGCCGCGACCACGTCATGGCTGGTGACCCCCTGCGGCTTGTCGATGACCAGCAGGCCGGAATGTTCAGGCTTCTTCGTCATCATCCCAATCTTCGACTTCGACGTCATCATCGTCGAAATCATCGTCGTCATCCTCTTCCGGATGCTTGTACGGATCGGCTTCGCCCGCATACTGGGCGGTTTCACGAGCCTTGGCGAGTTCTTCGTCACGCTTGCGCGCGATGGCGAGAATGTCTTCGATCTCATGTGCCTCGCCCGGCACCTCGTCGAATACGAATTCGAGCTGCGGGGTCAAACGCAGACCGGCCTTGGTGCCCACAAGGGAACGCAGACGACCCTTGGCTTGGTTCAGTGCCTGCTGTGCACGGCGGCGTTCGCCCTGCTCATGGCCTTCACGGCCAAGCTGGGTCCAATAGACTTTGGCGATCTGCAGATCGTTGGTCACACGCACTTCGGTGATGGTCACGTTTGTGAGACGCTTATCGTGCAATTGCGCCTCCATGGAGGATGCGATCACACGTTGGATCAACGCCGCGATGCGTGCGGCGCGAGGATTGGTTCCTGCCATTGTTGTCCTTTAATCAGGTAAGTTCTGTTGTATTACGGAACGCCCGCAGCCGTATGTCAGCTGTGGGCGTTCCTTTCTTGTTATCGATTGCTGGTTCGAATCAATCGACTACTTGCGTTCGATTTCCTGCATTTCGAAGGTCTCGATGATATCGCCAAGCTCGATGTCGTTGAACGAACCGAGGTTGATACCCGCTTCGTAGCCTTCCTTGACGGAGCTGACATCGTCCTTGAAGCGACGCAGCGAGGAGATTTCGAGATCATTGACAGTGGCGATGCCGTTGCGCAGAATACGGCACTTCGTACCGCGCTTGACTTCGCCGTCCTGCACCATAACACCTGCGATATTGCCGAACTTGGAAGAACGGAAGATCTCGCGGATCTCGGAGTGGGACGTGACGACCTCTTCGAATTCCGGCTTGAGCATGCCCTTGAGGGATGCTTCGATGTCTTCGATGGCCTTGTAGATGATCGAGTAGTACTTGATTTCCACGCCTTCGCGTTCGGCCATATCCGCCACCTGACGGTTCGGACGAACGTTGAAGCCGATGATGACGGCCTTGTCGACGGTAGCCAGGTTGACATCGTTCTGGGTGATGGCACCGACACCGCGGTGGATCACCTGGATGCCGACCTCGTCAGACACCTCGATCTTCATCAAGGAATCTTCCAGCGCCTCGACGGAACCGGAGGAATCGCCCTTGATGACGATGTTGAGCATGTCGACCTCAGCCTTGGCGAACTGCTCCTTGAGGCTTTCGAGCGACACGACCTTACGACGCTTGGCCAGCTGGGCCGCACGCTCGGTGGCCTGACGCTTTTCGGCGATCTGACGTGCGGTACGGTCATCGGAGGCCACCAGGAACAGATCGCCTGCTGTCGGCACGGAGGTCAAACCAAGCACCTGCACCGGAGTGGACGGCGTGGCTTCCTTCATATGGGTGCCGTTTTCGTCGAGCATGGCGCGGACACGGCCATACGACGTTCCCGCGACGATGGAATCGCCGATGTGCAGAGTACCGGACTGAACGAGCACGGTTGCCACGGCACCGCGACCCTTGTCGAGTCGGGCTTCCACGGTGGCACCGCGAGCGTCCATATCCGGGTTGGCACGCAGATCAAGTTCGGCGTCCGCGGTCAGCAGCACGGCTTCCAGCAGCTTGTCGACATTGGTGCCCTGCTTGGCGGAAATGTCGACGAACATGGTGTTGCCACCGTACTCTTCCGGAACGAGGCCGTACTCGGTGAGCTGGCCACGGACCTTGTCTGGGTTCGCGCCCGGCTTATCAATCTTGTTGACGGCCACCACGATCGGCACGTTGGCCGCCTGAGCGTGGTTGATGGCTTCCACGGTCTGCGGCATCACGCCGTCATCGGCCGCGACCACAAGGATCGCAACGTCGGTGAGTTCGGCGCCACGGGCACGCATGGCGGTGAAGGCTTCGTGGCCCGGGGTATCGAGGAACGTGATCTTACGCGGTTCGCCTTCGAGATCGACGGTCACCTGGTATGCACCGATACGCTGGGTAATGCCGCCGGCCTCACGTGCGATGACGTTGGTACGACGGATGGTGTCAAGCAGTCGGGTCTTACCATGATCGACATGGCCCATCACGGTGACGACCGGCGGACGCGGCTTCAGATCTTCATCTTCCTGAAGTTCTTCTTCGTCCAGATCGATATCGAACTGCTGCAGCAGTTCCTTGTCTTCCTCTTCGGCGGACACGATCTTGATGTCCCAGCCGATTTCCTCACCGAGGATCTGGAAGGTGGATTCGTCCAAGGACTGGGTTGCCGTGGCCATCTCACCAAGGTGGAACAGTACGGTGACCAGTGCCGCCGGATTGACGTTGATCTTCTCGGCCAGATCGGCAAGGGATGCGCCCTGACGCAGACGAACGGTCTGACCGTTGCCGGTAGGAATACGCACGCCGCCGATGACCGGGGCCTTCATCTCCTGGAATTCCTGACGCTTTGCTAGACGGTTCTTACGAGCCTTCGAGGACTTGCCGCCCTGACGACCGAACGCGCCTGCGGCACCGCCACGACCGCGACCGCCGCCGCGTGCCGGACCGTTGCTCGGAGCGCTGTTGCCGCCCTGGAAGCCACCACCATTGGTATTGGCGCCGCCACCGAAACGGTTGCCACCACCTGCCGGACGCTGACCGCCGCCCTGACCCGGGCGATGCTGGCCCCACTGACCCGGCTTCGCACCGGTGCCTTGGCCCGGACGACCACGGAAACCTCCACGCTGGCCGCCGCCCTGACCCGGGCGTCCGCCGCGACGACCTTCGCCGTTGTTATTGTTGTTGGCGTTCGGACGGTTCATCGGATGCGGACGCGGAATGTCACCCGGAGTCGGGGTATGCATGCCCTGCTTGCGGCTGAACGGATTGTTACCCGGACGTGGGCCCGGAGTGTGCGGCTTCGCACCATTGGCGGCATTGTTGCCATTGCCGCCCTGCGGAGCATTGGTATTGTTATTGTTGCGCTGTGCGCGAGGTCCCGGAACCGGAGCCGGCTTGCCGCCCTGACGGCGTTCGCCCTGCGGACGCGGAGCGTTGCCGTTGGCACGATTGCCATGCTGGCGGGAATCACCCGGACGAGGCATGCGCTGGCCGGGCTTCGGGGCTTCGGACTTGGACGCTGCAGGACGTGCCGGCTTTGGAGCGGCAGGCTTTGCCGCGGATGCCGCGGGAGCAGCCGGAGTGGCACGAGGCGCAGGAGTAGGCGAAGCTGCCGGGGCAGCCGGCTTCTTGGCCGGGACCGCAGGCTTCTTGGATTCGGATGCGTTGCCCTGCGCGTTGGAAGCGAAAGCATTCCTCAGCTTACGGGCAACCGGAGGTTCAACGGTAGACGATGCGGACTTCACAAATTCGCCCATCGCCTCAAGTTTGTTCAAAACAGTCTTGCTGTCAACGCCAAGTTCCTTGGCAAGTTCATATACGCGTGCTTTCGGCACTCAATTTCTCCTATCTTGGGCCGCGCGCATACGAGCGCGACCGCTACTGATTCACGGCGAGCTTGTTCCTTCTCATCGTGCAACCATGTTCGTGATACCTCGTCTTTTCCCTGGGCATGACGGCACGTACCCCCACGCTTTGGATTATCGAGTCCAGCATACTCAAGCCCGTGGATTGAACGCCCACGGGCTTACCGCTGCTGAAAGTGTTGGTTATTCGGCGGTTTCCCCGCTGGTCGAAGCCTGCGCTTCGGCCATCTTCTTGGCGTGTGCCTCGGCGGATTCGATGCCGATCTTCCATCCGGTCAGCTTGGCGGCCAAACGTGCGTTCTGGCCTTCCTTGCCGATGGCCAGCGACAGCTGATCATCATGAATGAAGGCGATTGCGGTCTGGTTCTTCTCGCTGATTACCTGCACACCGGTGGCGACCGCCGGAGACAGTGCCGCCGCGACGAACTTCGCCGGATCGGCAGACCAGTCGACGATATCGATCTTCTCCGGCCCAAGGTTCTCCATCACCGCACGCACGCGAGCACCGCCGGGGCCGATCAGAGCGCCCTTCGGATTGACGCCCTCGGTGTTGGCGCGCACCGCGATCTTGGTACGGGCACCGGCCTCACGCGCGATGGCCATGATCGAGACGGCACCGGAAACCAGTTCCGGAACCTCACGTTCGAACAGACGGCGAACCAGCTCGGGATGGGAGCGGGACACCACGATTTCCGGGCCTTTGAGGCCACGTGCGACATTCACCACATACACGCGGATGCGCTCACCATGGCGGTAACGCTCTCCCGGCACCTGTTCACGACGCGGCAGCAACGCTTCGACGTCGCCAACGGCCACGTGCACATTGGAGGTGTCCTTCACATCCTGCTGCACAATGCCGGTGATCAGCTTGCCCTTCTGCCCGGAGAACGCGCCGAACACCTTGTCGTCCTCGGCCTTGCGGAACAGCTGGCTGATGACCTGACGCGCGGTGGCGGCGGCCAGACGGCCGAAGTCGCGCGGGGTGTCATCATATTCCTCGCCCAGAGTCGGCGCAGGGTGCGGATTATCCTCGGTCGGCTCGACGGGGATCTCATCCTGAGCCCAAACGGTAAAGCTTCCGGCACGCGGATCAAGCTCCACACGAGCATGCTTCGCCGCGTGCGGCGTTTTCAGATATGCCAGTCGCAATGCTTCCGAGAGTGCGGCATCCAGCGTCTCGGGATCGATTCCCTGCCCAGCTGCGAGCTGGTGCATTCCTGCCAGGTCCAGTTCCATACTTCCAAGACCTCCTATATGAAGTTATTCCGAGCGCTCGGCCCAATGGTCACAGTCGACTATTAGTCTAATGTTTCATGCAGACACGCTCCCCGTTTTTCCCCTTGGCCTTGTCGACTGTCAGACGCGCCTGCGTCTTGGTGTGCGCGAGCGCCCTTGTGGCATCACTGGCCGCGTGTTCCGCTCCTCGAATCGCAGGTCGCGCCGAAGCCGAACAGCAGCCAAGTCCTTGCGAAAGGGCGTATGCAGACGCGACTGCCAACGCCGACATCATGGCAGACAGGTCACGCCATATCGTCATGCGTTATCTTGCCGCGCAGGAGGCGGTTTCAGATTGGGCCAACACCGCGGCATATTGCCCGGCGCGATTCGCCGATGGCACGTTGCGCAGCGCGCAGGCCCGTCACGCCGTCAGATTGATGGCCTCACGGCTTGCGATTGACATCGCACAGCCCACGCTGTCACGATGCGATGGCATTGACTCGCTTGATGTCGATACGGATTCGCTTGCAGCCATGGCTGCTGCGGAAGATCAGGTGGGGTTCGCGATGGAGGTGTTCGCCGCGCGTTCCTTCGGTCATGCGACGCTTGACATCAGCGATCGTCATAAAACCACTTCGCAACGCCTGATTTCTCTTTCCGGAGCCGAAGACAATCGTGCGAAAACCTATGATGTCACGCAGCTGCTCGCCAATCCTAATACCATCGTGGATTCCGCAACGGGCTTGTACGCGCCAACCGATGCCGTCCTGGAAATGAATTGCGCGCGCAGCGAAATCGCAGCCGTTGCGACAAGCTCGACTTCGTCGAACGCCTCGACGAAGTCCCAAACAACCTCGGACGACCATTCGGATGACTCCCGGGAACAGTCACTGGGCATGCTCGCCAGCATGATCGCCAACCGCGTGGATCTGGCACTCGACTGGGGTTATCCGGCATTCGACGAAGCGCTATTCGCATAGCGCAGACTTGCGTACGCTGTCCGCGCAACCGTCTTCACACAATGCGACGCAGTGTTCCCGCGAATAAGACACGCCGAGCAATCGCAGACATCGCAAAAATCCCTCAATCGGATTTGACAATCGCCAAAGCTGTGGCAAAATGATGAAGTTGCTTGTTTTCAAGTAGCACAATGGATAAGTGTCCGAGCGGTCTAAGGAGCACGCCTCGAAAGCGTGTGAGGGCGAACCCCTCCGCGAGTTCGAATCTCGCCTTATCCGCAAGTAGAAAAACCGGAGCAACGGCGCTTCGGTTTTTTTATTGCTTACAGCCCTGTGGCACGTAGGAGCACATAGGAGCCAAGGTTATTGCTTTAGACGATCTGCAACTTTTATGCCTTCATTCATCGTCGCACACTTCTTCTACCCCTGAAAATGCATGCCTGTCTTAAGGCCGCTCAATCCTCGATAGAAGACGTACTGGCGTTCGATTACCCTAAAATGCAACGAATTATTACAATTGCGTCTCGATCACGGACTCGTGAGAACGACGTAACGTCGTCATGGCATTTCGCATGATTCGCGTGTTCTTTTCGAACTATATCTCGTTTTCCGTTTTTCTTGCGATTGCGTGATGTGGTTTTGTGATGCGATATTTGGTGCGATTGTATAGCGCAATCTTCTGTGTATCCGTACAGTATGTGCTCTTACAAAGTACGTTTCGCACGAATCGCTTCGGCACGAATCGCCAACTGGTCGTCTTCCGGATATTCGATATGTTCCAGCGTCAATCCTTGCGGAGCGATCGGACCGGTGCTGCCTTCACGCAACGGCGTCGTCATTTTTTCGGCGAACCAATCCACGGAACGTTTGCCGATGCCTACCTGCACACAACCATTAACCAACGATCGCACCATATTGCGTGCGAAAGCGTCCGCAACGATGGTGAAGCACAGCAGTCCGGATTCGACCGCAGGCGTGCGATATCGCTCCCCCATCGTATTTCCGTCGTCGATCAGCGGATGCTGCGGTATACGACGCCAATACGCGGTTTTCACCTCGCGTATGGTGGTGCCTCCAGGATTCGGGGTTGCGAACGAGCCGAAATCATGCAGGCCGATAGTCATTTCAGCTGCCTTGTTCATAGCTTCGATGTTGAGATCATCGTCGATATGCAGCACGCAATTGCGGATACGTGGATCGACTTCGCTTGATCGGTCGGCAATGCGATATACGTAAGTGCGTTCCAGTGCGGAGAAACGTGCGTCGAATCCTTCGGGAGCTTCCTCGATGGAACGAATGGCGATGTCATTCGGCAGCATGCGTTGCAGCCGTCGCTTCAACGCCATCACCGGTTCGACCTGCATATGCCCGACGCAACGTGCAAGCGTCTCCTCATTGATGTCGAGATGGCAAACTTGGTGCGACGCATGCACGCCGGTATCGGTACGACCCGCGACGGTCAGGCGCAGCGGCTCGTCATCATCGCCTTCCGGTACACGAAGAACGGTATGCAGCACTCGTTCGATTTCTCCCTGCACAGTACGCATGTCAGGCTGTTTCGCCCATCCGTAGAAATCGGTGCCGTCATATGCCAAGTCGATACGTAATCTCACGGCAATGAGCATAACAAAAGGCGCATAACAACATATGACAACGCATAACAAAAAGGCTGGGAACCTTTCGATTCCCAGCCTTTTCATCAGCTAGTCAAGCCTGCTTGATGCCAATCACTCGGCCTTCTCTGCGGTGGCTTCCTGAGCCTCAACCGGTGCCTCTTCGACAACCGGAGCTTCTTCAGCGGCAACCTTGGTTGCGGCTTCGGCTTCCTTGACCACGGCCTGCTTCGGGCTCACCGGCTCGGTGACGAGCTCGATGATGGCTGCCGGAGCGGCATCGCCACGACGCGGAGCAATCTTGACGATGCGGGTGTAGCCACCCTCACGCTGCTCCATCTGCTCGGCAATCTCGGTGAACAGCTTGTGCACGACGGACTTGTTGCGGATGACACGCATCACGCGACGACGGCTGTGCAGATCACCACGCTTGGCGAGCGTGATCAGACGCTCAGCCAGCGGACGAAGGCGCTTGGCCTTCGGCAGGGTGGTGGTGATGCGGCCACGCTGGAACAGGCTGGTAGCCATGTTCGCGAGCATAAGACGCTCATGAGCCGGGCTGGAGGCCAGACGCGGACCCTTCTTTGGTGTAGGCATTGTTTCTCCTTGAAAGCCCCGTCGGACTCAGGTGGGCAGTTGCCCGAACATCCGAATCCGACGAAGCGGTTAGGTCAAAAGCGGCGAATCACTCGTCTTCCGGCGAGAAGAAAGTGCCGCCTTCGAGGTTGTTGGTATCGAAGTTGCCCAGCGGGGAAGCCTTGAGGGCCAGACCCAAGGACTGGAGCTTTTCCTTGACTTCGTCAATGGACTTCATACCGAAATTGCGGATGTCGAGCAGATCCTGCTCGGTGTGGGCGACCAGCTCGCCGATCGTGTGGATGCCCTCGCGCTTCAGGCAGTTGTAGCTGCGCTGGGTGAGGTTGAGATCCTCGATCGGAACGGCCATCTCCGGGTTGGTTTCCTCTGCCACCGGGGCAGGTCCAACCTCGACGCCCTCAGCCTGGGTGTTGAGCTCGCGGCACAGGCCGAAGAGTTCCACCAAGGTGGAGCCTGCGGATGCAACAGCATCACGCGGGGAGATTGCCGGCTTGGTCTCCACGTCCAGGATGAGCTTGTCGAAGTCAGTGCGCTGTTCAACGCGAGTGGCTTCCACGCGATAGCTCACCTTGAGCACCGGGGAGTAAATCGAGTCGACCGGGATACGGCCGATCTCGGCGTTATCCTGCTTGTTCATCTGGGCTGGCACATAACCGCGGCCACGCTCGACGGTGAACTCGATCTCGAGCTCGCCATCTTCAGCGAGAGTTGCGATATGCATATCCGGGTTGGCGATAGTGACGCCGGCCGGCGGAGTGATATCACCCGCGGTGGCCTCGCCCTTGCCGCTCTTGCGCAGATACATGACAACCGGCTCATCGTATTCGCTGGTGAGCACGATGCCCTTGATGTTCAACAGGATCTCGGTAACGTCCTCTTCAACACCCGGCAGAGTGGTGAACTCATGCGGGACGCCGGAGATACGCACCGAAGTCACAGCCGCTCCAGGGATGGAGCTCAGGAGGGTACGGCGCAGCGAGTTGCCAAGCGTGTAGCCGAAACCAGGCTCGAGAGGCTCGATGGTGAAGCGGGAACGCTGAGGGTTGAGAGATTCCTCGGTAAGTGTCGGACGCTGTGCGATAAGCACTGTGGTTATCCTTTCAGCTTCAGGCCGGTGGTGCACTCACCGGCCATAAGCGGCGTTGGATTGATGATTTCTTCTAGTGCTCAGACGCGACGGCGCTTCGGAGGACGAACGCCGTTGTGTGCCTGCGGGGTGACGTCGGTGATGGAACCGACTTCGAGTCCGGCGGACTGCAAGGAACGGATAGCGGTTTCACGACCGGAACCCGGGCCCTTCACGAACACGTCGACCTTCTTCAGACCGTGCTCCATAGCCTTGCGGGCTGCGGATTCAGCGGCCATACCAGCGGCGTACGGCGTGGACTTACGGGAGCCCTTGAAACCGACATCGCCACCGGACGCCCAAGACACAACTGCGCCGGACGGGTCGGTGATCGAAATAATAGTGTTGTTGAAAGTGGACTTGATGTGCGCCTGCCCAACCGGGACCGACTTGCGGTCGCGGCGACGCGGCTTGCGCGCGGCTTGCTTTTGAGCTGCCATTGACCCTCGTTTCCTAATAACGAATTTGCTTTGTTGTTCAGGCGATGAAACTTACGTCTCGTGGTCTGAACTGACAGCCACCTATTACTTGGTGGCCTTCTTCTTTCCGGCGACCGTGCGCTTCGGGCCCTTGCGGGTACGAGCATTGGTCTTGGTGCGCTGACCGCGCACAGGAAGTCCCTTGCGGTGACGCTGGCCTTGGTAGCAGTTGATCTGAATCTTACGACGGATATCCGCATCGATTTCACGACGCAGATCGCCCTCGATCTTGTAGTTACCCTCGAGGTAGTCGCGCAGCGTGATCAGCTGCTCATCCGTCAGATCCTTGACGCGAATGTCCGGGTTGATACCGGTCGCGGCAAGCGTTTCCTTGGCACGAGTGCGACCCACACCAAAGATGTAGGTGAGGGCGATCTCGATGCGCTTCTCATTGGGGATGTCGACTCCGGCAAGACGTGCCATTGCGATTCCTTCTGTTTTCCGCAGGTCTTGCACCGAGTCGTCCGGTTTCCCGGCCCGGGCCTGCGTACCCGGGGTTCATACCGCTTGCGCGATCTGTGACTCAGCGCCTGTACTTATTATGCCGCTGGATCTGCTCTCAGCCCTGACGCTGCTTGTGGCGCGGGTTGACGCAGATCACCATGACGCGGCCGTGACGACGGATCACGCGGCAGTTCTCGCAGATCCTCTTCACACTAGGGCTGACCTTCATGGTTTTCCTTTGCTTGTGTACCTTACTTGTAACGGTACGTAATACGGCCGCGGTTCAGATCATAAGGGCTCATTTCCAGCACAACACGATCCTGCGGCAGAATGCGAATATAGTTCTTCCTCATCTTGCCCGAGATGGTTGCGAGCACGATATGCTTGTTCTCGAGTTCAACGCGGAACATCGCGTTCGGCAGTGCTTCCACTACCTGTCCTTCGACTTCAATCACACCGTCTTTAGCCATGAGCCTCGTTCCGTTCTTTGGCGATTACTATGCGTGCCCGAAGACACACCAACTTGCAAGAATACACGAAAACGGGAACTACGGCACGTTCGGCGTGTCGCAATTCCCGTTTTCGATTGATTTGTGGTATTTTATTGGGCTTTCTTATCGTTGCATACGATTTGAATCTGCCCGATTTTCAGCTATATCAGCCAAGCTCAGCCACGATGGTGGATTGGATCTCTTCAACGGAACCGACGCCGTTGAAGGTCTTCAGCAGCCCGCGCTCTTCATAGGTGGCCAGCAACGGAGCGGTTTCCTTGGCATACACATCAAGACGCTTGGCGATGGCTTCCGGAGTGTCGTCGGAACGGCCTTCGATCTCGGCACGCTTCTTCATGCGCTCCATAAGCACGTCATGGTCAGCGTCAAGAGCCACCACAGCGTCCAGAGGAGTGTTCAGATCGGCGAGGATGGCGTCCAGCGCCTCAACCTGGGATGCGTTGCGCGGATAGCCGTCGAGGATCCAACCGTTCTTGGCATCATCCATGGCCAGACGATCCTTGACGATCTTGTTGGTCAGCTCGTCCGGAACCAGCTCGCCCTTGTCGATGTACTTCAGTGCCTCAACACCGAGCTCGGTCTTGTTCTTGATGTTGTAGCGGAAGATATCGCCGGTGGAGATTGCCGGAATACCGTAGTGCTCGCTCAGCAGCGCAGCCTGGGTGCCCTTGCCGACGCCCTGCGGTCCCATAATCAGCAGTCGCATGTTATTCTCCGTTTCATTGAGCCTCTTGCGAGGCTTTCTGATTCTCGATTGGTTACATGAAAATCGTGATACCGCTTCACGTCGAAACGGTATCACGATTTTGAGGTTTTACTTGCCTTCCTTGTGGTCAGTGCCCTCGAACAGGAATCCAGCGTACTGGAACTGTTCGGTCTGGGCCTTGGCCTGGCGCAGGGTGTCAAGGCCGACGCCTGCGATGATCAGGATGGTGGTGCCGCCGAACGGCAACTTGGTGTTGAGGTCAAGCGCCATGATGAGCACGGTCGGAATAAGCGCCACGAATAGTAGGTACACGGCACCGACGGTGTTGAGCCTGTTCATCACGTAGCTCAGGTAACGGCTGGTGGCGCTGCCTGCGCGGATTCCAGGAATGAAGCCGCCGTACTGCTTCATGTTGTCCGCGGTTTCGTCCGGGTTGAAGGTGATTTCCGTGTAGAAGAAGCAGAAGAACACGATCATCAACGCGTACAGTGCGATGTACCACACGGAAGTGGTGTTGGCCAAGTTGGAGTTGATCCACTTGACCCAGGACTGGTCGGATTTGCCGAACTGTGCGATCAGGGTCGGGATGGCCAGAATGGAGGACGCGAAGATCGGTGGAATAACGCCGCTCATATTGATCTTCAGCGGCAGGTAGGTGGAGGATCCGCCGTACATCTTACGACCGATCATACGACGGGTGTACTGCACCGGAATACGACGCTGGGAAAGCTCGACGTAGATGACGAGGATCATGATGACCAGCAGCACACCGACGACCGCGGCAAACTTCGCCCAATTGCCATCGGTGCCTTTGGTGCCCCAACCGATCTCCCAAAGCTGCGGCAGGAAGCCGGAGCAGATGGACATGAAGATAAGGATGGACATACCCTGACCAAGACCCTTATCGGTGATCAATTCGGCCATCCACATGATGAGGCCGGTGCCGCCAGTCATGATGAGCACCATGACCACGAGGTTCCAGACGGAACCGTCAGGCACAACCTGGGAGCACCGGTAGTTGAACAGGGCGCCGGAGCGGGCGGTCACCAGAATGGTGGTGGACTGCAGCACAGCGAGGCCGATGGTCAGGTAACGGGTGTACTGGGTCAGTTTGGCTTCGCCGGACTGGCCTTCCTTGTGCAGCGCCTCGAAGCGGGGAATCACCACGCGCAGCAGCTGGATGACGATGGATGCCGTGATGTACGGCATAACGCCCAGTGCGAAGATCGATAGCTGCAACATAGCGCCGCCGGAGAAGAGGTTCACCAGACCAATGAAGTTTTCGGAGGTGCTATCCATCGAACCGAGGCACTGCTGAACGACCTTATAGTCGACGCCTGGGGTCGGAATGAACGAACCAATACGATAAATGATGATGATACCAAGAGTGAAGAGGATCTTGTTCCTCAACTCCTTGGTTTTCAAGGCCTGGATTAACGTCCTCACCTGGGATTCCTTCCATCGACGTGCGCGCCTGCGCACCCATGCAAAACAGACTCTACCGATCGAGTCTAGCGTACGGCGTCTACCTACACGTGGAGTGTTCCATCCTTTGTCGGTTTTTTACAAGATTTCGAGGCATTGTTTTCGTTTTGTTCCCCGTACTGGACCAAAACGAAGTGAGGCCTCCCCCGTCTAAGCGGGAGAAGCCTCACTTGCAAGCTTCAGTCAGCTCTACATTCCTTGGAATCAGTCCTCGGAGATGGAGCCGCCGGCAGCCTCGATCTTGGACTTGGCGGAAGCGGAAGCCTTAACACCCTTGATGGTGTAGGCTGCCGAAACCTCGCCGTCGCCCAGGACCTTGACCGGGTAGCCGTCACGCACGGCACCCTTGGCGACCAGATCGGCAACGGTGATTTCGCCACCCCGCGGGAACAGTTCCGCGAGAGCAGCAACGTTGACGACCTGATATTCCTTCTTGAACGGGCTCTTGAAGCCACGCAGCTTCGGAAGGCGCATGTACAGCGGCAGCTGGCCACCTTCGAAGCCCGGACGAACCTGGTAACGCTTCTTGGTGCCCTTGTCGCCACGGCCCGAGGTCTTACCCTTGGAGCCTTCACCACGGCCGACGCGAGTGCGATCCTTCTTGGCGCCCGGAGCCGGCTTCAGGTCATGCATCTGCAGAATATCTGCCATAATCAGTCAGCCTCCTCAACGGTGACCAGGTGACGGAGGACCAGCAGCTGGCCACGGAGGGCCGGCGTGTCTTCACGGGTCACGGTCTTGCCAATCTTGTTCAGGCCCAGAGTCTGAGCCGCAGCACGCTGCTTCGGAGTGGAGTTCACCAGACCGTGGTGCAGCTTGATGTTCAGGTTAGTCATCACTCACCGTCCTTCTGAGCGGCCTTGGCCTGTGCTTCTTCACGGGCCTTACGAGCCTCGGCGATGCCTTCGGCGCGAGCACGCAGCAGGGAGTCAGGAGCCACCTCTTCGAGGGACATGCCACGACGGGCTGCGATCTCTTCCGGCTCTTCGAGCTTCTTGAGAGCGTCGACGGTTGCGCGCACCACGTTAACGGCGGTGGCGGAGCCCATCGACTTGGTCAGGACGTCGGTGATGCCAGCGCATTCCATGACGGCGCGGACCGCACCGCCGGCGATAACGCCGGTACCCGGAGCAGCCGGACGCAGGAGCACGGTGCCAGCAGCATCATGGCCGATCACCGGGTGAGTGACGGTGCCCTTGATGCGCGGAACGGTGAACATGTGCTTCTTGGCATCCAGCTGGCCCTTAGCGATTGCAGCCGGGACCTCACGGGACTTGCCGTAGCCGACACCCACGGTGCCGTTGCCGTCGCCAACCACCACGAGGGCAGCGAAGCTGAACGTACGACCACCCTTGTGGGTCTTGGACACACGGTTGATGGTCACCACGCGATCGAGCATCTCGTTCTCGTGAGATTCCTCACGACGGTTGCGACGCTCGCCACGACGACCCTCACCACGCTGGCCACGACGGGACTTGCGATCCTCGTTGGTAGCTTCAGCAGCAGCCTGAGTGTTCTGAGTTTCTTCAGCCACTTGGGTTTCCTTTTCGTTGTCGCTCACAGTGCCAGACCTCCCTCGCGGGCGCCTTCAGCGACAGCTGCGACGCGGCCATGATACTTGTTGCCGCCACGATCGAACACAACCGCGGTGATGCCTGCGTCCTGAGCCTTCTTGGCAATCAGTTCGCCGACCTTCTTGGCAGCTTCGGTCTTGGTGCCTTCGAAACCTGCGAAATCGCTCATCAGAGTGGATTCGCTCACCAAGGTAATGCCCTTGGTGTCATCGATGATCTGGGCAACCATGTGACGGTTGGAACGGGTAACCACCAGACGCGGGAGCTCCGGGGTACCGCTGATGCGCTTGCGCAGACGAGCGTGACGGCGCTGAAGCGCGACCTTCTTGCCCTTACCGAAAATCTGGACGCTCATTACTTACCAGCCTTTCCAGCCTTGCGCAGGATGCGTTCATCCGAGTACTTGATGCCCTTGCCCTTGTAGGGTTCCGGAGCGCGAAGCTTGCGGATGTTAGCGGCGCACTGGCCGACAGCCTGCTTGTCGATACCCTTGACGATCACCTGGTTCGGATTCGGCAGTTCGAACTCGATACCTTCCGGCGGCTCAACGGTAATGGTGTGGGAGTAACCGAGGGAGAACTCGATACCCTTGCCCTTCGCCTGAGCACGGTAACCGGTGCCGATGATGTCCAGAGTCTTGGCGTAACCCTCGTGCACGCCCTTGACCATGCTCGCCACGATGGAACGAGCCAGGCCGTGCTTTGCACGGGTCGGACGCAGATCGTCAGCCGGAACGAGGATGATCTCGTTGCCTTCGACCTGAGCGGTGATGCCTTCCGGAATCTCGTAGGAGTCAGTGCCCTTGGCGCCCTTGGCGGTGAAGGACTGACCGTCGATCTTGACTTCCACGCCAGCAGGAATGGTGACGGGGAGCTTACCAATATGCGATGCCATGTTTCAGCTCTCCTTTCTCACCAAACGAAAGCGACGATTTCGCCGCCGATGCCTCGATCGAGGCATTCCTTCTGGGTCAGCAGTCCCGAGCTAGTCGAGATGATTGCGATGCCAAGGCCACCGAGCGGCATCGGCAGAGCATCGGACTTTGCGTAGCGACGCAGGCCCGGCTTGGAGATGCGCTTGATGCCCTGGATGGAACGCTCGCCGTTCGGACCGTACTTGAGGGTGACCTCGAGAGTCTGGCCGACCTTGGCTTCCTTGGCGGTGAAGTCCTTGATGTAGCCTTCACGCTTCAGGATCTCGGCGATGTTCGCCTTGAACTTGGAGTACGGCATATCCACGGTCTCGTGCTTTGCCGCGCTCGCATTACGCAGACGCGTAAGCATGTCTGCGATCGGATCTGTCATTGTCATTTGGGCTTATTGCCCTTTCTCGCCGTGGTTTCCGCCGCCCGCACGCTCCATTGAGCGATTGGGCCGCGGACCTTCAGCGTCGTTATTTACCAACTGGACTTCGTAACGCCGGGCAGCTCGCCGCGGTGGGCCTTCTCACGAAGGCAGATGCGGCAAAGGCCGAACTTGCGGTAGACGGAGTGAGGACGACCGCAGACCTGGCAACGCGTATAAGCGCGCACCTTGAACTTCGGCTTAGCGGCCGCCTTGTTCTTAAGAGCGGTTTTTGCCATATCAGTTCTCCTTGAAGGGGAAGCCGAGGTGCTTCAGGAGCACGCGAGCTTCCTTGTCGTCCTTGGTGCTGGTCACCACGGTGATGTCCATACCGCGCTGGTGATCGATCGAATCCGGATCGATCTCGTGGAACATGGACTGCTCAGTGAGGCCAAAGTTGTAGTTGCCCTGACCGTCGAACTGGTTGCCGTTGATGCCACGGAAATCGCGGATACGCGGCAGAGCCATGGTCAGAAGGCGATCCAGGAACTCCCACATACGCTCGCCACGCAGGGTGACGTAAGCGCCGATGGCCTGTCCTTCGCGCAGGTGGAACTGTGCGACGGACTTCTTAGCCTTGGTGATCTTCGGCTTCTGGCCGGTGATCAGGGTGAGGTCCTTGACTGCGCCTTCGATAAGCTTGGAGTCGCGAGCAGCGGCGCCAACGCCCATGGAGACGACGACCTTCTGGACGCGAGCGACCTGCATCGGGTTGGAGTAGTGGAATTCCTTCTCCAGCTCCGGCACGATCTGCTCGTTGTACTTCTGCTTCAAGCGCGGAGTTGCCGGCGCTTCGACAGTGGTATCGGTCATGCCAGCTCCTTTCCGGACTTCTTGGCAACACGCACACGCACGGTCTTCACCTTGCCGTCGCGAGCCTCTTCCTTTTCGACGATGCGCACGCGGGTCGGCTGCTTGGTCTCCGGATCGATGACCATCACGTTGGAGCGATGGATCGGAGCCTCGACAGCCACGATGCCGGCCTGCTGGCCCTGCTGCGTAGCGCGAACGTGCTTCTTGACGATCTGCACGCCTTCAACGATCAGACGATCGTCCTTGAGCACCTGCTTGACGGTGCCCTCCTTGCCGCGATCCTTGCCGCGAATGACCTTGACCAGGTCGCCGCTCTTAATCTTGGCTGCCATGTCAGATCACCTCCGGGGCGAGGGACACGATCTTCATGAAGCGCTTGTCGCGCAGTTCACGACCGACCGGTCCGAAGATACGAGTGCCCTTCGGTTCACGGCCAGAGCCGAGAATGACGGCAGCGTTCTCGTCGAACTTGATGTAGGAGCCGTCCACACGACGGTGCTCCTTGACAGTGCGGACGACGACAGCCTTGACGACGTCGCCCTTCTTGACCGACCCGCCAGGGATGGCGTCCTTGACGGAGGCGACGATCACGTCGCCGATGCCGGCATAGCGTCGCTTCGATCCGCCGAGCACTCGGATGGCGAGGAGTTCCTTCGCACCCGTGTTGTCGGCGACATGAAGCCGCGTTTCCTGCTGAATCATTGATTCTCCTTAGCCGAGCTGGTTCTCCCCAAGCACCCCGCCTGCCTGCTTGAAGCAGGCGGGGTGACTCACGGAGCCTTGCCGAACTTATTTACTTAGCGCGCTCGATGATGGTATCGAGACGCCAACGCTTGGTCTTGCTCAGGGGCCGAGTCTCCATAATACTCACGAGGTCGCCAATGTGAGCCTCGTTGTGTTCATCATGGACCTTGACCGTACGAGTGGAACGCACGACCTTGCCGTACAGCGGGTGGGTCGAACGCTGCTCGAGCTCGACGGAAATCGTCTTGTCCATCTTATCGGACACGACGTAACCGCGACGAACCTTGCGGAAGTTACGCTCTTCAGCCATTACTTCTCCTCAGCTTTCGTTTCGGTCGCCTCGGGGGCCTGGCTGATGCCGAGCTCACGCTCGCGCAGGACGGTGTACATCCTGGCGATGTCGTGCTTGACCGCCTTGAGGCGGGCGGTATTTTCGAGCTGACCGGTCGCGGACTGGAAGCGCAGGTTGAACAGCTCTTCCTTGGACTTCTTGAGGAAGCCCTCGATCTCCTCGTTGGTCTTCTCGTTCAGATTCTTCATGGTGTAGTCTGCAGTTCCGACTGCCATCAGATGTCACCGCCTTCACGAGCAATAACACGGCACTTCATAGGGAGCTTGTCGATTGCGCGGCGCAGAGCCTCGCGAGCGACATCCTCGGACACGCCACCGATCTCGAACATGACGCGACCCGGGTGGACGTTAGCGATCCAGAATTCCGGAGTACCCTTACCGGAACCCATTCGGGTGCCGAGCGGCTTCTTGGTCAGCGGACGATCCGGGAAGATCGTGATCCACACGCGGCCACCACGCTTGATGTAGCGGGTCATGGCGATACGAGCGGCCTCGATCTGACGGTTGGTCACATAAGCTGGAGCAAGAGCCTGAATACCGAAATCGCCGAATGCGATCTCGTTGCCGCCCTTGGACATACCACGGCGGACCGGACGGTGCTGCTTACGATACTTGGTTCTCTTTGGGATAAGCATTTCTCAGCTCACTCCTTCGTTTCCGTTGCGGCAGGTGCCTCAGCTGCGGCCGGAGCCTCTGCTGCTGCGTTCTGCTGCTGGGCAGCGTTACGCTGACCACGGCGCGGACGGCGATCGCCGCGACGGCCCTGGCGGTTGTTGCCCTGCTGTGCCTGCTGCTCTTCGAACTCACGCTCGGTCATATCGCCCTTGTAGATCCAGACCTTCACGCCGATGCGGCCGTAAGTGGTCTTGGCCTCGAAGAAGCCGTAATCGATGAGGGCACGCAGGGTCTGCAGCGGAACGCGACCCTCGCGATAGAACTCGGAACGGCTCATTTCGGCGCCACCAAGGCGGCCGGAGAGCTTGATACGGATACCCTTGGCGCCTGCACGCATGGCATCCTGCTGGGCCTTACGCATCGCGCGACGGAAGGTCACGCGGTTGGTCAGCTGCTCAGCGATGCCCTGTGCGACGAGCTGGGCGTCCAGTGCTGCGTTCTTCACTTCGAAGATGTTGAGCTGGACCTGCTTGCCGGTGAGCTTCTCGAGCTTGGCGCGAACGCGCTCAGCTTCGGCGCCACGGCGGCCGATGACGATGCCCGGGCGAGCGGTGTGGATATCCACACGCACGCGGTCGCGGGTACGCTCGATGACGATACGGGACACGCCCGCACGCTCAAGATCCTTGCTCATGGCCTTGCGGATGGCGTCATCTTCGAGAACGAAGTCGCGGTAGCGTTCGCCAACCTTGTTGGAATCGGAGAACCACTTGGAACGATGGTTCTCAGTGATTCCCAGGCGGTAGCCAAACGGATTGATCTTCTGACCCATCTTTAGCGGTTTCCTTCCTTGTTAGCGACGACGACCGTGATGTGGCTGGTGCGCTTGTTGATACGAGCGGCACGGCCCTGTGCACGAGCGCGGAAACGCTTGAGCGTCACGCCTTCGTCCACATAGGTCTCCTTCACGACCAGGTCGTTCTCACGGAACGGCTCGCCGGCCTTGTCGGCCTTCACGCGAGCGTTCGCGATGGCGCTCTCCAGGACCTTACGCACCGGAAGGGATGCGTCCTGCGGAGCGAACTTCAGAATGGTGATGGCTTCGGTCGCCTTCTTGCCTCGGATGAGGTCGACCATACGGCGAGCCTTGCGCGGCGTCACGCGGACGTGACGAGCGATTGCTTTAGCTTCCATGTGTCCTTACTCTCCTTTAGCGGCGTGCCTTCTTGTCGTCCTTCACATGACCCTTGAAGGTCTTGGTCGGGGCGAACTCACCGAGCTTGTGGCCAACCATGGATTCGGTGACGAACACCGGAACATGCTTGCGACCATCGTGAACGGCAAAGGTGTGTCCGATGAAATCAGGGGTGATCATCGAACGACGGGACCACGTCTTGATGACGTTGTGCGTACCCTTCTCGTTCTGCTCGTCGACTTTCTTCTGCAGGTGGGCGTCGACGAAGGGGCCCTTCTTGATGCTACGAGTCATCTACTCGACACTCCCTTACTTACGGTTCTTACCATTCGGGCGACGACGAACAATCATCTTGTTCGAAGCCTTCTTCGGACGGCGGGTACGAACCTCGCCCTTGCCCCACGGAGAAACCGGCGGCTTGCCACCGCGGGTACGACCGCCGTGCGGGTGATCGACAGGGTTCATGGATTCACCACGGGTGATCGGGCGCTTGCCCATCCAACGTGCACGACCTGCCTTACCGAGCTGGATGTTGGCGTGATCGGAGTTGCCGACCTCACCGACGGTTGCGCGGCAGCGAGCATCCACGTTGCGGATTTCTCCGGACGGCATGCGCAGCTGGGCGTAAGCGCCATCCTTAGCGACGAGCTGCACGGCTGCACCAGCGGAGCGGGCGATCTTGGCGCCACCCAGCGGGCGGAGCTCGATTGCGTGCACCACGGTACCAGTCGGGATGTTGCGCAGCGGCAGGTTGTTGCCCGGCTTGATATCAGCCTGGGCGCCGGTCTCGATGACGTCACCCTGCTTGATACCTTCCGGAGCGATGATGTAGCGCTTCTCACCGTCTGCGTAGTGCAGCAGTGCGATGCGGGCGGAACGGTTCGGGTCGTACTCGATGTGAGCGACCGTTGCCGGCACGCCGTCCTTGTCCCAACGCTTGAAGTCGATGAGACGGTACTGGCGCTTGTGACCGCCGCCACGATGACGGGAGGTCATACGGCCGTAAGAGTTACGACCGCCAGTCTTGCTGAGTTTGCGAACCAGCGACTTCTCAGGCGTAGAACGCGTAAGCTCGGAGAAGTCCGAGACGGACGCGTTACGGCGGCCTGCAGTCGTCGGCTTATAAACGCGGATAGCCATAATCTAGTTCTTCCTTTAACTTTTCTCGGCTAGCCTTCAGTTACCGAAGATGTCGATCGTCTGGCCCTCGGCGACGGTCACGATAGCGCGCTTCTGATTGACGCGCTGGCCGAAACCGTTGCGGGTGCGCTGACGCTTGCCGGCGCGGTTGAGGGTGTTGACGTTCGTCACCTTGACATTGAAGATCTCTTCGATTGCCTGCTTGATCTGGACCTTGTTCGCGTTCGGGGCCACCACGAAGGTGTACTGACCGCGATCGGACAGAGCGTAGCTCTTCTCAGAAACGACAGGCTTGAGGATGATGTCGTGTGCGGGCTTGTGAATAGCGACCATGAAAATCAGGCCTCCTTTGCAGCCGGCTCAGCCTTCGCAGCAAGGAAAGCGTCGAAGCCTTCCTTGGAGAAGACCACGTACTGAGCGGTGACCACATCGTACGTGTTGAGCTGATCGGCGAAGATCGGGTGAACGGTCGGGATGTTACGAACGGAAAGCCATTCGTTCACATTCTCGCGAGAGAGCACCACGGTGGTGAACTTGTTCTCGGTCACCGGGGTAAGAGCGGCAACAGCGGCCTTGGTGGACGGGGCTTCGGAAACGCCGAAGTCCACGACTGCCACGCGACCTGCGTTGGCGCGATCGGAAAGCACGTACTTGAGAGCAGCGGCCTTCATCTTCTTCGGGGTGCGCTGGGAGTAGTCACGCGGCTGCGGACCGAACACGGTGCCACCGTGGTACCACTGCGGTGCACGAATGGAGCCCTGACGAGCACGACCGGTGCCCTTCTGCTTCCACGGCTTGCGGCCACCGCCGGAAACCATGCCGCGAGTCTTGGTGGCATGAGTGCCCTGACGAGCAGCGGCGCGCTGGGCCACCACAACCTGGTGGATCAGCGGGATACGGGACTGGACTTCTTCGGCGGAGAAGCCGAAGATCTCAGCCGGAGCCTCAACGGTTCCGGTTGCATTGCCCTGGTTATCGGTAACGTTCAGAGTAACGTTTGCCATGATTTATCAGGCTCCCTTCACTGCCGAACGGACGAGAACGATGCTGCCCTTCGGGCCCGGGATGGCGCCCTTGATGGCGAGCACGCCGTTCTCAACATCCGACGAAACGATGGTGAGGTTCAGCGTGGTGTTGGTTACATGACCCATGCGGCCAGCCATACGCTTGCCCTTGAGGATACGGCTCGGGGTAGCGCATGCGCCAACAGAGCCAGGACGACGCTCGTTCTTGTGAGAGCCGTGGGTACGACGATAGGACTTGAAGCCCCAGCGCTTGATGGTGCCTGCGAAGCCCTTGCCCTTGGTGGTACCGGTCACATCGACCAGGGTGCCCTCCGGGAACAGCTCAGCGGTCAGCTCCTGACCCGGCTCGAACTCTTCGGCGTTATCGGTGCGGACCTCAGCGAGGTGACGACGCGGGGTGACGCCAGCCTTGGCGAAGTGGCCGGCAAGCGGCTTAGTCACCTTGGTCGGGTCAACCTGGCCGTAGCCAAGCTGAACAGCCTTGTAGCCGTCGGACTCTTCGGACTTGACAGCAGTCACCACGTTGGTGGAGACGTCAACGAGGGTCACAGGAACGAAGAAACCGTTCTCGTCCCAGACCTGAGACATGCCGAGCTTCTTGCCCAGCAGTGCGGTGCGATTAGACATAATGGTTCCCTCCTCCCTTACAGCTTGATCTCGATGTTCACATCTGCGGGCAGATCAATGTGCATAAGGGAATCCACGGCCTTCGGGGTCGGGTCCACAATGTCGATGAGACGCTTATGAGTACGCATCTCGAAATGCTCGCGAGAATCCTTGTACTTGTGAGGAGAACGGATAACGACGAACACGTTCTTCTCGGTCGGGAGCGGAACCGGGCCAACCACAGTTGCGCCCGCGTTCGTCACCGTTTCGACGATCTTCTTCGCCGATTGGTCGATGACCTCATGGTCATAGGACTTAAGCCTGATGCGGATTTTCTGTCCCGCCATTGCCTTCCGCCCTTTCTAGCGATTCGTTAGTTACTGTTTACCAGCCTGCTTCTCAAAGGGCACCGGCGCAGAAGACCCCCGAAACCGTGGAAGTTCCGTGGTCATACCACATCAGTGCGCAGCCATGCAGTTTTCACTCTCGTGATCACTGTGCCACGCTCGCTTTTTTAATTCCAATTTGCGAGCCCTAAAATCAGGCAACTTCTTTATTTAAGCATCAGGGGTAGTCTTAAGAAATCCTCGCGTGTCGCGGTCTCAAGTCCTGTTTTCAAGTCCCTGAAAACGAATGAGATGCACATTGCCGATCGTCTGTTGCGATCATAATGCAGCATCATCCGAAAATGCTTTTCCACATATAAAAAACGAGGAATCCGGTTGAACGAATCCAACCAAATTCCTCGTTATCTATGATGCTTGCCGATATAACGCAAGCACCTTATATATAGGTCACTGCTGATGGCCTATACATGAAGCGACTCATGCACGCTCGGAAGCTTCTTCCGTGGCGGCCTCGCCCTGACGCTGGACGCGCAGCTTGTGTCCTTCGGCCTGGCTGACGCCGTAGTATGCGGCGATGGCGATGTCCTTCATATCCTCGATCTGCGGGATACGCGGATTTGCCGGAGCGCACTGATCCTCATAGGCACGCATGCCGATCTGATCGAGGATGGACCAGAAGTAGTCCTCGTCCACACCGCACTCCTGGAAGCTCTTGTTCATGCCGAGCTTGTTGTCACGGTAGTCCTCGACGGCCTTGGCCAGGTTCTCAACGCCCTCTTCCGGAGTCTTGCCCGGGTTCACGCCAAGGTTCTTGGCGATCTCCTGGTAACGTTCCGGAGCGATGTACTTGTTGTACTTCGGCCAGCTGGTCGGTTCCTCCGGAATGGAGCCGTTGTAGCGGATGACGTACGGCAGCAGGATGGAGTTGGTACGACCATGGGCAACGTGGCACAGAGCACCGATGGTGTGGGCCATGCCGTGGCACATGCCGAGGAATGCGGAGCCGAATGCCATGCCGGCCATGGTGGCGGCGTTGTGCATCTTCTCCTGGGCCTTGATCTTGTCTTCACCCGGCTCGCCGTTGACGGACTCGGCGAGGTTGTCCCAAATCAACTTGGCCGCGTGCAACGCCATGCCATCGGTGAAATCGTTGGCATAGACGGAGACGTAAGCCTCGAAGGAGTGGGTCAGGGCGTCGAAGCCAGCATCGGATGCGAGCTTGCGCGGCTGGGTACGCGCCAGCACCGGATCGACGATGGCGACGGACGGGGTCAGCGCGTAATCGGTGATCGGGTACTTGTAGCCTGTCTTGTGATCGGTGATCACAGCGAACGGCGTGACTTCGGAACCGGTGCCGGAAGAGGTCGGGATGCACACGAGCTTGGCCTTCTTGCCCAGCGGCGGGATCTTGAAGGCGCGCTTACGGATATCGAAGAACTTCTCACGCACGTCGGAGAAGGAGATTTCCGGGTGCTCGTACAGCAGCCACATGATCTTGGAGGCGTCCATCGGGGAACCACCGCCGACGGCGATGATGGTGTCCGGCTCGAACTCCTCACGCATCATGGTGGCACCGCGCTCGACGGTTTCAACGCTCGGCTCCGGCTCGACGTAGTCGATGATGCGGAAGGTCACACGGTTGGAACGTGCGCGGAGCTGGTCGATGATCTTGTCGACCACACCGAGCTGCTCCATGACCTTATCGCACACGATGACGGCCCTCTCGATGCCGTACATGTCGCGCAGGTACTTGATGGCGTTCGGCTCGAAGTAAGTCTTGGCCGGAATCTTGAACCACTGCATGTTGTTGTTCCTCCGAGCGATGCGCTTGATGTTGAGAAGGTTAACTGCCTGAACGTTGCCAGACACGGAGTTGCCGCCGTAGGAGCCGCAGCCGAGGGTCAGCGACGGTGCGATGGCGTTGTAGATGTCGCCCACGCCGCCGAGGGAGCTCGGAGAGTTCCAGATGATGCGGCATGCGTGCATGCGCTGGCCGTATTCGCGGACCAGAGCCTGATCGTTGGTGTGGATGGCTGCGGTGTGGCCTGCACCATGCTTGAGCATGGCTTCGCACATTTCGAAGGCCTGTTCCTTGTTGTCGGACTTCAGTACGGCCTGGACCGGAGCGAGCTTCTCCATGGTCAACGGCTCGTTCTCGCCGACCTCCTTGCACTCGGCGGCAAGAATGGTGGCGTCTTCCGGAATCTCAAAACCTGCGGCCTTGGCGATGTACTGCGGGGACTTGCCCGGCACCACAGAGTTGAGCTTCGGGGTCTGGCCGGAATATGCGGTGCAGCCGAACATGTACTGCTCGAGCTTGGCCTTCTCTTCGTCGTTCACGAAGTAGGCCTTGCGGCGCTTGAGTTCCTTGATCAGCGGAGCGTAGACTTCCTTGTCGGCGATGATGGCCTGCTCGGTGGCGCAGATCATGCCGTAATCGAAGTGCTTGGAGAGCACCAGATCGTTGGCGGCGCGCACGATGTCGACGTTCTTGTCGACATATGCCGGAGCGTTGCCAGCGCCGACGCCGAGGGCCGGCTTGCCGGAGGAATATGCCGCCTTGACCATGCCCGGGCCACCGGTGGCGAGGATGGTGGCGATACCATCATGCTTCATCAGGGCGCCGGTGGCTTCGATGGACGGGTGCTCGATCCACTGGATACAGTTCTCAGGAGCGCCTGCCGCGATGGCTGCGTCGCGCACGATCTTGGCGGCTTCGACGGAGCACTTCTGTGCGCCCGGGTGGAAGCCGAAGATGATCGGGCAGCGGGTCTTCAGCGCGATCAGCGACTTGAAGATGGCGGTGGAGGTTGGGTTGGTGACCGGGGTCACGCCGGCGACGACACCGACCGGTTCGGCGATCTCGTCGATGCCCATGACATCGTCTTCACGAATGATGCCGACGGTCTTCTGACCGGCCAGATAGTTGGTGACGTGCTCGCAGGCGAAGATGTTCTTGGTGGCCTTGTCTTCCACCAAACCACGGCCGGTTTCCTCAACGGCCATCTTGGCGAGCACCAGATGCTTGTTCAGTGCTGCGACGGAAGCCTTGGCGACGATACGGTCAACCTGCTTCTGATCGAGCTTTTCGAAATCGTCAAGAGCCTTCAGGCCCTTCTTGACCAGAGCATCGACCTCAGCCTCAGCTGCGGCGAGCTTCTCTTCCGGAGTCGGCTTGGTCGGCTCTTCCTTCTTTGCGTCTGCCACTTGAAGTCCTCCTCGATTCTTTGGGGGTTTGCAAAGTAGTTTCCCGTTATTCCATCCGCCTCGAAGCGGATGGACGCGTTGCTGGTCTTTTGTGACCTAGGACACACTTTAGTGAGTATGCAATATGATGTTCCACTGTGTCGTGTCGCAAGAGAAATGTTATCTTCTGTTCATTTAATGTTTAGATTGCGTTCTTTTATGGAATCAAAAAGCCTCAAAAACATCATTTTGAGCGTTTTTGTTGCTTTTTATCATAAATCACACACACTTTCTCAAGTCTCACCTCCATATCTTTTATAAAAGTATTTTCTATATGATATCAATCATATCGAGCTTTTACAAAGTCGATTTATTTATCTTGTTCGTCCAATGTATTTTTTCCGCCAGCCAGTAGGAGTTTCGCCTGTTTCTTCAAAGAAGCGACGATTGAAATTCGAAGCGTTACCATATCCGCAAGCGCGACGAATCGAAGCGACGCTTTGATTCGTGGTCGTCAGCAATCTGCATGCATGCCCGATACGCAATCGTCGAACAAAATCCGAAAACCCTATTCCTGCAGCCCTTTTGAACAGACGAGAGAAAGCCGAAACGCTCATTCCGGCCTGGCGGGCGGCCAAATCCATGCTAATTTCACCGCTCAGATGCGATGAAATGTACTCGATGGCATCATTGACCACACGTTCCGCACCACTGCATACAGCCGGATCGTATCCGGACGCAACCACCGTATAGGATTCATCTGCGGGGGCATGCGCGAACACATCCAACACACGAATCAGATCACTAACACGGCAAGCAAGACTATGTTCCTCCATGCTTTCCAGAATCGAACCGGCCTGACGAGCGGATTCACCGCTCAGCACCAATGCCTGCCCCGCACGTTTCAACACCATTGCAAAACCAGACGTTTCCGGAAATCCAGACATCAGCAGACGCATGGTTTCCGGACGCACATGGCACACCACATCACGCTGACGAAGCCGCTCCCCCGGAGCGATGTCGGACACCCAATTATGCGGAAGATTTGAACCAATCAGCGCAACCTGCCCGGCCTCATACGGAACAACGGCATTGCCCGCCATCATCAATCCGGTACCTTCCCGAATTAGATGAATTTCAATATGAGGATGATGATGCCATTTCGCCAACGAGCTTGGGTAGCCATGCTTCGCCCAACGCACCGAAGCCTGCGCGTCCGGCACAATGATCTCCAATACGCCAGAATCGTTCGAACTTCCACCTTTCGGCACGAATCCACCAAAAGAAGAGGTCTGAGCCAAAGCCGCCTTCCCATGCCGATTATCGTTGACTTGTGCAACAGCCCCCATGACACAGACCCCTTTCGTCGTTCCGTAACGTGCGTAACGTCAGTCGTTTTTCACGGTAATCTGCAGCTTAATGTCTCCAGGACGCCCCTCAGCCATGCGATCGAACGCCGCCTGGGCATCCTCCATCGCATAGGTGTCGGTGATGAATGGCTTCAGATTCAGTTTACCGTTAGCCACGAGGTCAATGGCCTTCTGATACACATTGGCATAACGGAAGATATTTTCGATGCGCACCTCGGTAGCCTGCAGCTCCGTAATATCGATGGCCACCGGATTGACCGGAATGCCAACGATAACGGCAGCGCCACCGGGAGCAATCAGCTTCCAGAATGTCTCGTATGACTTCGGCGAGCCCGAGCACTCGAAAGCCACATCAGCACCCCAGCCCCCCGTTTCCTCGCGGACGCGCTCCACCAGATCCTCCTTGGTGAGATCCACCGGAATAATACCTGGAATCTGAGCCGCAATCGCCAGTTTGATTGCCGACACATCGGAGATCAGCACCTTGGAAGCGCCACCCGCCAACGCGCACGACGCGGTCAGCATGCCGACCGTGCCTGATCCGGTGACCACGCAGACATCGCCCGGCTTGATACGAGCCTTGGTGGCGGACCACATGCCCACAGCCAACGGTTCAAGCAGCGCACCCTCACCGAAGCTCACATTGTCGGGCAGCTTGTAGGTGAACGCCGCAGGATGGTTCACCGTTTCGCACAGGCAGCCATCAATCGGCGGAGTGGCAAAGAAACGCACCGCAGGATCGACGTTATACATGCCCAGTTTGCTGGCACGCGAACTCATATCCGGAATGCCGGGCTCCATGGCCACACGATCGCCCACCTTGAAGCCTTCGACGCCAGGACCGACCTCAACCACCGTGCCGGAAGCCTCATGACCAAGAATCATCGGCTGCTCCACCACATATTTACCCACGCGACCATGCGTGTAATAGTGCAGATCGGAACCGCACACACCAACAGTATGCGGCGCGATCTTCAGCTCGCCTAGACCAGGTGCGGGGACGTCAGGCACCTCACGCACATTGATGACGCCCTGCTCTTCGAGAACGACTGCCTTCATGATTATTCTCCTTTGTGGATAATGGTGTTTTTTGAGAAAAATGATGATGATTGAGCAATTGATATTCAATTGCGATTAGTTACGTTCGATCGCGGTAATGCGATGGCCACGATCGTCAAATCCGGGTTGATGAGGATGAATGCCGAGCGTGGCCAACGATCCGATCGCATAGCAGATCGCATACGTCCAGCACACGCCGCCGAATCCGATAGTGGAAATCAGCACCGTCGCAATCAGCGGACCGAAAAATGTAGTCAGGCCGGAAGCGAGATTATGCGCGGAAATCGCAGCACCCTTATGTTCCGACGCCAACGCGGGAAACACGGCTCCCATAGGAACGAAAGCGGAAATTCCCAATCCAAGAACAACCGCATCAGCACACATAAGCACCATATTCGCCCCGAAAAACTGCGGAATGTAATACATGCCCAGCGTGCCGATCACACAGAACCAGCAGCCAAACCAGCGCATTTGCCGCATCCAACCATGCGAATCGCCCATACGACCCCAGAACACATTGCCGAAAATGGTGACCACAAACTGGAATCCCCAAATCTGACTCCATTGCGAAACCTCAAACCAAGCGCCGCCGCCATTGTTGGTAGTGGCCAAGTAGAGTGGCATGATGACGGGAAAGCCGTACAACGTCAGATTGCAGATCACACGCACCACCGCAGCCAAAGCGATTTGGCGATTATGCACCAGAATGGTGACTCCTCGACTAAGCTCGCGCAGCTTGTCGGCATTACTCATGGAAGAGGTGTCAGCACCCTTGCTTTTCGGCACCATCAGCAGGCAAATCAGCAGTCCAGCTATAGAAAAAGGCAACGAAAGCCACAGCGAGTAGTACTCGCCCACCAGCGGAATGGTGAAACTCGGCAAATATGCGCCGAATACGCCAATGCCGAACGAGTAGGCGGCCCAAAACCACCCCATGGCCGACGCGAGCTTGGCAGTATCGATGGTTTGCGCCATCAACACCACGAACGAGTAGATGAACAGCGGGTAGCCAACACCCCGCAACGCATACACTCCTAACATCAGCGGATAGACGCCGCTCGGCAGCGCCACACCAACGAACAGCAAATGTAAAACAACCCAGGCGCTCGCGCCGATCAGCATGATGCGTTTGGCACCGAACATTTCAGCCAGCACACCGGACGCCCAGCCGGCAAGCGCAGTCATCAGCCCGTACATGGTGAACAGCAGCGACGATTGCGAAGAGCTGAATCCCTGGTCCACGATGTATTTGGACAAAAAAGTCAATTCAAAGCCATCGCCGGTCATGAACACCGCTATGGCGACCAAGCCGGCCAATAGCGTGCGCGGCAGTCCTATCTTCATAACATGCCTCTTTTCTTGGTAGAACGTCGTTGTCACCGTCTCAACTTTTTTGTTGATAAACATATTTTCAACGCAGAAAAGTGGCAGAAAATCCCTTATACACGGCCGTTTTTTATACTTTTTTGCAACACCCGTTATTTCAGACCAACACGAGACATAAGGAAAGGACTTTTATGAAGTAGTCTTGAAAAAGAACTTGTGCAGGAAGGAAACATCCAGTGAAAGCCCAATCCGCCCTATCAGTCAAAGAAGCCAATCTCAAGGCCATGACCGCGTTCATCTATACCCAAGGTTCAGCCACCAAGCAGATGTTCGAACACGAATTAGGGCTCAGCCTACCAACCATCACGCAGAATCTGCGCGCCATGGAGGCCGACGGGCTCATTGTCAAAGGCGAGATGCAGCAATCCACCGGCGGACGCAAAGCGCAAATCTATGAATTCGCGGCACACTCCAGCGTGGCGATCGGCGTGCGCATCCAAACCACACAAATCACGGCCATCGCCATTGATCTGAACGGCAAATCCGTAGCCACCAGACAGCGCACACTCCCCTATCGCAACAACGACGCCTACTACCAGCGCATGAATGGCATCATCAACGATTTCGCGCAAGAACTGGCGAAACAAGGCAGCACGGTACTCGGCGTGGCCTTCTGCATGCAAGGCATCGTATCGGCAGACGGACAGTCGATCACCTTCGGCAAAATCATGGGCAACACCGGCCTGAAACTCAGCGAACTCAGCCACGGCCTCAACTATCCGTCGCTGATGATTCACGATTCCGACGCTTCTGCCATGGCGGAACTCTGGTTCGATCACAATCTGAAGGATGCCGTCTGCATCTACCTCGAACGACGCCCAGGAGGCGCGGTCATCGTGGACGGATCGCTCTACCAAGGGCCAAACCAATGCAATGGCTCAATCGAACATATGACGCTGATTCCGGGCGGAAACCCTTGCTATTGCGGGCAATTGGGATGCATGGATACGTATTGCTCGCCGGAAACGCTGATGGAAGACGGCGAAAGCCTGCCCGGCTTCTTTTCGGTGTTGGAACAAGGCGAGCAGGAGCACCGCAAACGATTCTCGCAATGGCTGGATTATGTGGCGCTGGCGGTAACGAACATTCGCTCGGTGCTGGCCGGTGACGTGATCATCAGCGGTGAGGCAGCACAATATCTCGATGATGACGATATGGCCGGACTACGCGAACGCGTGGTGGAACATACGCCATTCGGCACCACGGATTTCACCCTGCGCAAGGGAATGGCGCTCGACCATCAAGACATTATCGGCGCGGCCCTGCGTTTTGTGGAACCGTACGTACGCGAACTATGCGATATGTGACCTTTTGTGCATATATTATTAATCGCATCGCTTGCATAACAAAAAGAAGCGTGTTGCCAAACCCGTATATAAGGTTCAACGCACGCTTCTTTGTTCGCTTCCGTCTGCTTCACTTGTTGTATTTTTTCAGCGATTATTTGACGGTAATCATCTAATGATAGTTATTTGACAATCTGGCAGAATTCGATGGTTTCGCCGTTCGGTCCGTATACATTGAAGTAGCGAATGCCGTGCTCCCAGAAGCTGTCGATATGCTGAATTTCAGTGTCTTTGAAATTCAGTCCGAGTTCCTTCGCGTTTTCGAACGCGGCTTCAATGTCGGGAGTATCGAACGCCCAGTGGTTGATGGCACCGGTGGTCAGCGGCGCTGGGTCGCCTTCCCAGGTTTCGATGGTCAGATGGCCGTAACGCAGGAATGCGCAACGGTTTTCACCGTTATGGAACAGTCCCGCCAACTCGAAACCGAGTTTCTTGGTATAGAATTCGATGGTTTCGTCCAGATCTTTCGCCGGCATGCCGGAATGCTGCAGATCGGTGGTGAATTCAGACATTGGTTTGGTCATAATACCCTCCTTGTGATGGTTGGTACGATACGTTTTTCCCTTTTGTGATTAGGATATGCGCTATGCGGCGATGTCAGCGGCGCATTTGCCGTCATATCGTGACACTTTTTTGCTAATTCCAGGCTGTTCAGGACGAATAAACAGCGTCAGCACCGATTTTGACGACAGCCTTGGGAGCGGCGGCGATTTTGCCGTCGAGGAAGTCCTGCACCTGCTCGAGTTCAAGCTCACGGCCGGATCAGACCGGCACGAGCGTCGACAGCCTCGACATAGTAAGTCAACAGATAATTTCAAAGTGTTTAGAATGAGGTTATGAAGAACCCGTCTTTGCACCGTTATGCAACTCGTCCAGGTCTCTACTTCACCGATGATGGTGGGGCGGATGCTATCGTCCGCTCGGAAACAGCGGACCAAGTGTGGTTTTGCGTACTTGAGCCGCTCGACCAACCCAGTGCCTTCTATGCCGACGCAGTACGATTGTTCAACGAGCCGGGGCTGACCTTCATCGATCAGGCGATGAAACAGCGCATCTGCACTCGGCGAATCCCCTCGCTCAATCTTCGCGAAACACTATTCCGCATGGACGGGCCCAATTACGGACTGTGGTACGTGCACGTGCCGCAAGCATGGGACGGCATGCAATACGGATACCGCGTCAACGGCCCATGGGACCCCGACCACGGCGTGAGCTTCAACCCGTACAAACTGTTGCTCGACCCCTATGCCAAAGGCATCGAAGGATCAATGGAGCTTGATCCCGGAGCGTTCTCCTATGAATGCGAGATCGTGAACGGCAAAGTCAAAGGTTCGCCATTCGGCCCGATGAGCACCATCGACTCCGTGGGGCATGTTCCCGTTTCCGTGGCGATAGACGATCGTGCCACCAACAAGCATGACGGTGAGCCCTCACACCCGCATGTAGCATGGAGCAAAACCGTGATCTACGAGCTGCATGTCAAGGGCTTCACAGCCAACGCGCCTTGGCTTCCCAAAGAGCTTCGCGGCACCTATGCAGGTTTGGCACATCCGGCGACGCTCTCCTACCTGCAGGATTTGGGCGTCACTTCCATTGAGCTGCTGCCGATTCAAGCCAAGCAATCCGAACTGTTTCTGCAGGAACGCGGACGCGTCAACTATTGGGGATATTCGACGCTCGGCTATTTCGCGCCGGAAGCCTCATACGCCACCAAGCGCTCCCAGGAGGCCGGTGCGGCCGCAGTACGCCAGGAAGTCATCGACATGGTACGAGCCTTGCATGAGGCCGGATTCGAAGTGATTATGGACGTGGTCTACAACCACACCTGCGAATCCGGTCCGGAAGGACCGACCGTATGCTGGCGCGGACTCGACAATCTGGCATATTATCGACGCACCAAAGATAAGATCAGCCGCCTGTACGACACCACCGGCTGCGGCAACACGCTTGATTTCACCAACACGCACGTCACCACATTCGCCGTGGATTCGTTGCGCTATTGGGCCAAACGCATTGGCATCGACGGATTCCGATTCGATCTCGCGGCGACGCTGACACGTCTCGACGGTGAATTCACCCGCTACCATCCGTTCCTGTATGCATTGCGTTCCGACATGCTGCTCGGCAATCTCAAAATGATCATGGAACCTTGGGATTGCGGTCCAAATGGCTGGCGCACCGGCGAATTCGGCATCCCCTTCGCCGAATGGAACGACAGGTTCCGCGATTGCACACGCAAATTCTGGCTGACCGACGTGGATCGCATGCGCGGTGGAGAATACGGCGAAATGACCATGCAGGAGATGGCCACACGTTTGTGCGGATCATCCGACCTGTTCGCCACCGATCCAGGCCGCGGTTCGACCGCGTCCGTGAATTACGTGGCATGCCATGACGGCTTCACCACAGCCGATCTGACCATGTACAAAACCAAGCATAACGAGGCCAACGGCGAAAACAACCGCGACGGAACAAACGACAATCATTCCGTCAACTTCGGTCACGAGGGCCCCAGCGGCGATCAAATCATCGTGCAGCAACGGCAACGCGCCACCATGAACCTGCTGGGTACGCTGCTGCTTTCGCTAGGCACGCCAATGCTGCTTGCCGGCGACGAATTCGGCAATTCGCAGAACGGCAACAACAACGCCTACACGCAGGATAACGACACCACCTGGCTTGATTGGGATTGGCTGTACAGTACCGAACAAACGCCGGAATTGAAGCAGTTCAATCTCACTTCCCGTTTAATCACATTGCGTAAATCCCGCGATTTGTACAATCATGAGGATTTCTTCACTCGCCTGAGCGAAATCGGTTTGCTGAAGAAATCCGATCGCGTGCATTGGTATTTGCCGAATGGACAGATGCCAAATGATGCGGATTGGACGAATCCTTCCGTCCGTTCGTTCGCCATGCAGCTGCTATCCCCCGACGAGCCAAGTCTGCTGATTCTGATCAACGGTTCCGATGAGGTCACGCGTTTTCATCTGCCGAAAGACATCGAATGGGAGATGGTCTGGTCCTCATCGGAGATTGTCGGCGAATATCCGGGATTGGGAACGTCCATCGAACGGGTGTCGGAATTCGACGAAGAATCGGAAAGCAAGCCCGCGGGCAGGCTCCGCAACCATCTGCACCGCATCAACATGATGTACTGGCAAATGAAAGACGATGCGGACAATCTGCAATCCGCCGATGATGGGCTGTCGGAAGATGATCCGACATTGTGGACGCTTCCGGCATTGAGCATCAGCGCGATGAAGCAGATGCCAACCATCTAAACGCCAGTCAAAATACCGTCTGGAATACCAAGAAACCCCTCGGAAGTCGAATTTCCGAGGGGTTTCGTATAAGCCGTAAAGCTTTAGCGCTTCGAGAACTGCGGAGCGCGACGAGCCTTGTGCAGACCGGCCTTCTTGCGTTCCACGACGCGAGCGTCGCGGGTCAGGAAGCCAGCCTTCTTCAGGGCTGCGCGGTTCGCATCACGATCGATAGCGTTCAGAGCGCGGGCAACGCCCAGGCGGATTGCGCCAGCCTGGCCGGTGGTGCCGCCACCGTCAACGAGGACGATAGCGTCGAACTTGCCTTCGAGCTTGAGAAGCACGATCGGGGAGTTGACCTCACGCTGCAGCAGCTTGGCCGGGAAGTACTCTTCCAGGGTGCGACCATTGATGGTCCACTTGCCGGTGCCCGGAACCAGGCGGACACGAGCGACGGCTTCCTTACGACGACCGGTGCCATAGCCCGGAGCGATAGCGGAAGTACCGGTGCCAGCGCCAGCGTTGGTCTCGGTGGTGTACGAGGTGAGCTCCTCTTCGGTCTCGAGAACCGCGGAGTTGTTGGTGTTTTCAGCCATGTTTCTTATCTCCCTTCGGTTCACTTAGCCTGCTGCGAGACCTGAGCGATCTCGAAAACCTGCGGCTTCTGGCCAGCGTACGGATGCTCGGTGCCACAGATGATGTGGAGGCGATCCAGCTGGACCTTGGCCAGACGATTCTTCGGCAGCATGCCCTTGATAGCGGACTTGATGATGCGCTCAGGGTTGGTCTTGAGCAGCTTGCCGTAGCTATCGCGACGCAGGCCACCCGGACGACCGGAGTGCATGTACAGTTCCTTGCCCAACTTATTGCCGGTCAGAGCGATCTTATCGGCGTTGAGAATGATCACGTGGTTGCCGGAATCGGCGTGCGGAGCGTAGGTCGGCTTGTTCTTGCCACGCAGCAGGATGGCTGCCTGGGAAGCGAGACGGCCGAGCACCACGTCGGTGGCGTCGATGACGTACCAGTCGTGAGTCAGATCAGCTGGCTTCGGAGTGAAAGTTTTCACGATGTACCTTTTCTATATATTGTGTTCCGGACCTTCCATCAACATCTCTGCGTTGGTTAGGCGCGGAATGATGCCTTTTTCAGGTCTCATTATCCGTGGGCTCCCTGAAAGTCCTCGATGGCGAGTGGGAAAAGCGCTTTGAAGGACCCCGTAGGGAAACACAACAATCTACTAGTATATCGCCAGCCTTGACATTCGCGACACATCAACCCCTAGTACTTGCGAATACGGAAACACAGCAATCGACACGCAAAAGCCGGCGACGCTTGGCAGGTCTCCCTACCTTGCATCGCCGGCCTTCCGCCAATCGAAATCAGCTGCAATCAGCCTCAATCCGCTGCAAGCTCAGCCGCGCATAATCGCTGCGATCTCCTGCAGTCGAGTATTGTCGAACAACTGCTCCAGCGGCACGACATTGCCATCGCCGTCAGCCAGCGGAATACGCCAGTTCGGATATTCGTTGCTGGTGCCCGGCTGGTTCTGCGTGCGCTTTTCGCCGACCGCGTCGACGATGGACGCCGCCATGAGCTTGCATGGCGATCCCTTCAAACCGCGGTACAGCGCGTCGATGATCTCGTTTTCGTTGGCAAGCTCGTCTTCCAGCGCGGAAGCGTCGAGATAGCCTTCGTCGACAAGCATGCTCAGCATGGCGTTATGTTCGGCTTCCGCGGACTTCTGGAATTCTTCGACCGGACCGGACAGCAGTCCAAGCTGTTCACGCAATTTGACATGCCCGTACTCCAAGTAGCCGGCTGCCGGAGGCAAATCGTGCGTGTTGACGGATGCCAACGCATACGGACGCCAATCCTTCGGCGCACGGAATTCGCCGTCGAACTGCTCGAACCATTCCACAGCGCAACCGAGAATGCCGTGCTCGGACAGCGACTTGGACACGTATGCCGGAACCACGCCGAGATCCTCGCCCACGACCACACCACCGGCGCGGGATGCTTCCAATGCGAGAATGCCGAGCATGATGTCAGAATCGTAATGCACATAGGTGCCGTCCATGGCTTTCTTGCCTTCCGGAATCCACCACAAGCGGAACAAGCCGAGAATATGGTCAATACGTACCGCGCCTGCATTGGAGAACATGCCGTGCACCATATCTCGGTACACCTTGTAGCCGGTCTGTTCGAGAGCGATTGGATTCAGCGGCGGCTGACTCCAATCCTGACCCTGCTGGTTGAACATGTCCGGCGGAGCGCCGACCGTGGCGCCCTTGGCAAAACGCTCCGGGTTCCACCACACGTCGGAACCGGCCGGATGCACGCCCACAGCCATGTCGGCGACGATGCCGATCTTCATGCCGGCCTCGCGCGCCGCCTGCTGGGCCGCATGCAGCTGCTCGGTGGCGACCCATTCGAGCCAACGATAGAATTCAAGCGTGTCCGGGTACTGTGCGCGAAGCTGCGCGACTTCCTCGGAATCACGATTGTACTTGCGCACCCAATCGTCGTCGCTGCCATTCGAGGCGCCCCACTTGTCGTAGCACAGGCACCATGTGGCATAGGATTCGATCTCATCGCCCACTTCGGCGAGATACTGGTCGAACTCGGCTTGACGCTGTGCGGAAAGGCCGGACTTGTAGATGATCCACAACGCCTGCATCTTGGTACGCCACATGGTTTCGCGATCCAAGATCCGCGCATTGCCGTTGAGCGGCTTGACCTGCTCATGCAGTTCATCCACTTTCGCCTTGTCTTCCGGCGAAAGCACGGCATATTCCGGCATGGATTCCGGTCGAATATAGCTGAAATTAATGAAACGGCGCGAAATCGGCAGATACGGCGATGGCTCGATCGGCGGCACCGGTTCGGCGGCATGCAGCGGATTGATCAGCATGAAGTCGGCGCCGGTCTTCTTCTTGGACTCGACGAGCAGGGTCTTCAGATCCTCATAGTCGCCGATACCCCAGGAACCGCCGGAACGAATGGAGTAGAGCTGGCTCATCCAGCCCCACAGGGAGCCTTCCTTCATGTCGTCAAGCAGCTCGATCTTTTCCGGAGCGCTGATAACGGTTGCAATCTCCGTCTTGCCACCAACGGTGACTTCAAGGGTGTGATACCCCTCGGGAAGATCTGCCGGAAGCACCAGATATGAGGTGCACACGAAGCCGCCGTCGACCTCGACCACGGTATCGCTGCCACCCTCGAGCTCGATTTTGCCGGCATACGCCCCACCGTCTTCCAGCATGATGGAAGCTTCAGGAACGTCAAGCGCTCCGCCGTGAACCTCAACCTTGCTTTCCTTGCCGACAACGTGCAGCACGGTCGGAGGAACGATACGTGTGTCGCGTTCGCGCTGAATGGTGGTGATGGACTGCTCGATCGCCCCATCGTTGGAAGCGTCGATTCCGAGCGCCTTGAGCACCGCCACGAGAACATCGTCTTCGATTTCGTGGTAGTCGCGGCTCATGCCGACGTAACTGGTGGCGATACCCACCAACTTTGCCAGGCGAATGATCGGACGGGCTAGACGCGTTGCATTTTCGGTCTGTTCTGTCATAAACAACAGTCTATGCCCCAATCGCATGCACCACGCGCAAAAATCTCATAAAAATGACAACGTATGCAATTATTTTTCCGAAAGATGCCGTTCAGCGGCCCTTTTCACCTCTCCTGACGCATCCTGCGCAAGTTTTTCCAACATCTGATCAGACGTGTTCGGGTTCAAAGCAACGGCCCTACGTACCATGGAAGCAAGCACGGCAGGAGCATTCGGCTCGACGTCGACCCCCAAAGATCCCAGAAAATCAAGGGCCGTGGAATCCATACCCGGATCCTGCGCGCCTTCGAGCCGCATCTTCCAAGACGTCTGCTTGTTGCGCAACGCGACATCGCGCACTTCGAGGGACTCATCCTTGGTGAGACGCCCCACCAGCCAATTCTTATCATTGGCATTGCCCGCAACAGCTTTACGCACCTCAACGGATTCGTCGGTGGACAGTTTGACGAGAATATTCGGAAACGGCATGGTTTCCGCAAGAAAAACGCGATCTTCCAACGGTGTATGCGCATTGCCGGCGACGGCTTCCAGCAATGCCGTGGCACGCGAGAAAGCGGCCTGTTCGGAACGGTCAGGCAGCGGACGGCGCGCGAATTCGCTCAATTCGGCGGCATCCGTGGAGTGACGCAACCGCTCGTAGGTTGCGGTCAAAGGCTCGAAATCCGAAGGAACCTCTTGGTTTGATGCTTGTTCGTCGGCGTTCCCCACAACGGTTTCGACGGTATTTTCGGCGGTTTCCACGGCAGTAGTGTCTTGCGAGCTCATATCTTCGGTCATGCGTTCCACCTTACGTTATGTTCTGCTCAATATTCCATTCGTCATCGTTGGATTTCAGTATCGCACCGGGCGATTGGACGTGCCCGTTTGCCGCGGCGTGACGGTCGCATTGAACGTTTCGATAATTCGTGATTTGAATTTCTGCGATTGTTCCTGCGGAACGATAATTGACAGCACGATGCGATCGGTATATTGCGCATCCGCCTGCTCGCCGTCCACTGACGCAAGCAGATTCTGAAAGCTTCCCAATTGCGGATAGTCAAGCGTCACCTGATATTCGCAACATGGCACGATCTTCGCTTTGTTCGCCGCTTTGACCGCAATGGACGCACCCGTGGAATATGCGCGGATCAGGCCTCCGGAACCCAGCAGAATACCTCCGAAATATCGGGTGACGGCAACCACGCAATCCGTCATCTCGTTGGCACGCAACACGTCAAGAATCGGTTTGCCCGCCGTGCCCGATGGCTCGCCGTCATCGCTCATGCGTTCGGCCAAACGACCGTCGGAACCGCCGCACACCGCAGCATAGGCGACATGACGCGCTTTCGGATGCTGGTCGCGAATCGTCTGCACAAATGCGAGCGCCTCATCCAAGGAGTCGATATGACAGGCGTCGCCGATGAATTCCGATTTTTTCTCGACGAACGCATCATGCGCGGGCTGATCGGCGGAATCGAGTATGGTCTGCATGTCTTTCAACCTACCCAATCACGCCGACCGTCCACATGTTTTGCCCATACCGGTTTTGCGGTTATTCACACGACGACGTTGAAATCCTCGCCCTTGCAGAATGCCGCAACGGATTGGACCACCTGTCTGGTGATGCCCACATAGGCGCCATCGGTGCGCCACGCGGTGTGCGGGGTGAGGATGATGCCTGGAATCGAACAGAGCGGATCGTCGGCAGTGAGCGGCTCGTGTTCGAACACATCGAGCGCCGCAGGAATGTCGCCTCGCTGGAGTCTGGCGAGCAATGCGCCCGGTTCGATGATTTCCGCACGGGCCGTGTTGATGAACATGGTTCCCGGTTTCAGAGCTTCGAGGTTTTCCGCAGTGACGATGCCTTTTGTGGAGTCCAGCAGCGGCATATGGATGGATACCACGTCGGAACCGGCAATCAGCTCGTTCATATCGTTGACTGGAGTGATATTCAGATCGGCGAACACCTGCTCCGGCACATGGGAGTTCCATGCGGACACGTTCATGCCCAAAGCTCCGGCGATGCGTGCCACGGTCTGACCGATGCCGCCAAGGCCGATGATGCCAAGCTTCTTGCCGTACAGCTCGTAGCCGTCGGCACCGTCCCAATCGCCTGTTTTGACTTGCCTGTCGAGTTTGCCGACCTGTCTGGCGAGTTCCATAAGCAGTGCGATGGTGTGTTCGGCCACGGCATGGTCGCCATAGTGCACCACATTGCATACGCGGATTCCACGTTCCTTGGCTTTGTCGAGATCGATGTAACTGGCCACGCCGGTGCCGCCGAATGCATAGCATTTGGCGTTCAACCGATCGAGGATGGAATCGGCGCAGTGGAATCCGATCACCATGATGGCGTCAGCTTCGGCGCAACGTTCGACGATGGTGTCTTCGTCAAGCGTGAAATCCTTGTACATGCGCACGCGGGCAATGTCTTTGAGCAGTTCGAAGTTCTTTTCGAACGGTTCGATCATCGATTCGATGATGACGGGCATGACCACCAGTGGCAGATCGGTGCGTTCCGGTTGGGTTTCGTAGATTTCCATGTTTTCACCTCACATTGTATGTTCGAGAGTTCTTACGCATATGCGACTCACGGCATGAGGCATATTGTGCCACGGAAAACTACTGGCCAGATGAACTCGTTTGCTCCGCGGTAATATTCCATTCCTTGACCACGTTCTGATCGGCGCCCATGGAATAGAGCACGTCCCAGATGCGTTGGCGCACATTGGCGTCTTGCGTTTCGTCCCAGCAGGTGCCGTCAGGATGATCGCTTGCAAGGGAACACCATTGGTATTTGCCTTGGGTTTCGTTGGCACTGGGCACCCAGTCAATGCGGTTGACACGCCACGAACCGGCCACGCCTTTCTTGCCCGCGAATTGAATACGCGCGGTAATGCCTTGATTGTTCACCAACGTGTCCGCAGTATTGGCCGATTCGGTCACGGCATTGCCCAAACCGTAGATGATCCAAGTGCCGTTGTAATTCTCGACCGGCTGCGCGCAATGGCATCCAGCGCCATAAATCACGTCGAACGCACCGGTATCGGCCAGTTCATGAGCCTCACTTTGCTGCCAGGAATCAGCGTAATCCAAATACTCCTGCACGGAATGCATGGCTATGGCCACCACATCGGCACCCTGCTCGCGAGCGGCCTTCGCTTTGGCTACCGCCTTGTCGATATCGGCTTGGTGGTTCGGGTCTCCGGATTCACGCAGACGATCCACACGCCAGTCGTAGTCAGGCGTCTGCGCGTTCAACGACACGGTTCCCGCAATCAGACCGAGCTTACCGCCACCGGTAGGCGAATCGATGACCAACGGCTTATACGAATCCTCTTCGGTTTTATAGGAGCCGGTCTGGGCGATGCCATCCTGATCAAGTGTGTCCCACAAGCGCGCGATGCCGTCAGCACCTTGGTCCCAGGAATGATTCGACGCATGCGTGCAGGCGCGATACCCCACGTTTTTCGCGGCGTCGGCCACTTCTGCCGGAATATTGAATACCGGATAGCCCGTATATGGACCGCCTCGCTGCGCGATAGGTGTTTCGAATTCGCATACGGCAATGTCGGATGCATCAATGTATTTGCGCATCGGCTCGAACAAGCCGGTAAAGTCGAATGCCGTGCCATCCGTGGCCGCGGTGTTGGCGCTGGCATACTGGTTCCAAAGCCCCTCGTGGAACAGCAGATCACCGTTGACAAGCATGGCGATGCAGTCGGTGTCGGGGCAATCCGGAGAATTGCCATGATGCTCCGCAGACTCAGTCGCCTGCTTCTTTTCAACCGTTTTCGGCTGGCTTACCGCCGTCTCCGGCTTCACGACAGCATCGTTCTGCTTCGGTTGAAGACTATGCACCAACAGCCAAGTTCCCGCCACAAGCACGACGGCAAGCACCGCCAATGCCGCAAACACAAGTTTGCGACGGCCGGCCGCAAGCACTTCCGGATTGGTCGCGTGCACCGCCTCTTTCCTGTATTTCATGGCGCCCCTGCCTTCCTCTGGGCCTTCTCAACTCATCACTTCAAGAATAACGGATATGCCCTTGCTTCTACACCCCGAAGCTGGCGATATTGTTACCGTATTTTCGACGCACCGCATCAAGCGCCGCCTCCGCGCCACGCAAACGCGCCGAATGCGTCTGCGACTGGGCGCTGCCGCCGGAGATTTCAGCACGCTGTTCGACTTCGTTTTCTTCGAGCAGATCATCCAGCGAAGGCTGAATCACAGCTTCTTCGGCAAGTACAAGCCCACTGGCGCTCATTCCCGCCAAACGCACGGGGCGCGTAAGGGAAATGGCATGCGCAGACTCCGGAGCCATGCCCATCATGGAGAGCAGCAGATTGGCACATTGCGGGTAGAGCACGCTCGCCGCATCCGTAGGACAGCCCAGTGTGTGCCCTTTTGTTGCGTAGCTCAAATCCGGAAACCGAAGTTTGACCATGACTTTACGAGCGAGGAAACCCCTCCTGCGCAAAGACGTGGCCACGTCATCGCAACACCAGCGGAGCATGGAGCACACCTGCCGCATGTCTTGCGTATCCGCATCGAAGGTGCGTTCCGCGCCAATCGATTTTTCCTGCGTATACGGCACGACGGGTCTACCATCCAGTCCTCGGGCCGCCTGATACAGCCCACGCGCGGAAATAGCCGATCCAGTAGCCTGTTCCAACGATTCAAGACTCATACGCGCAAGATCGGCAACGGAGTTGACGCCCCACGCATTCAGTCGTTTCTCCAAAGAAGGCCCAATGCCGGGAATGCCACGCAATGGCATCATCTGCACGAATTGCGCATGCCGCGCCACAGGAATCATCAACATGCCGTTGGGCTTGGCATTGGTGGATGCCATTTTGGCGACCAGCTTGTTTGCCGCGATGCCTACGGAACAGGTGACGTTGTAACGCGAAACCACCTGTTCGCGAATCCACGCCCCAATGGCGCGAGGACTCCCCCACCGCAACAGCGCCCCGGAAACGTCCATATAGCATTCATCGACCGATACCTGTTCGATACGATCGGTGATCCGACTGAACACTTCCTCGAAAATGCGATGCGACATCGCGCGATAGTAGCGCATGTCGACCGGAAGGAAAATGCCGTTCGGGCAGAGCTTTTGCGCCCTGGAACTCGCCATGGCCGAATTAACGCCGTATTGGCGAGCCTCGTAGCTGGCTGCGGACACCACCGAACGGTTGCCCACGCCGATGATCACCGGCTTGCCGCGATATTCCGGATGCCTCGCCACCTCCAAAGATGCGTAGAAGGCGTCCATGTCGATGTGCAGCACCGTGCAGCCAGCCTCGTCGTGACCCCAGTCACGTTTGGCTGCTGCGATTCTCGGTGCGGTGCTCATGGTTCCATGATAACCGTTTTTCGCAAGATATTGAAACAAATGTTCGAATATAGTGCCGCACCTTAACGCAACGGCGTGTCGGCAAACCCGAAACCAGCATGGCAGCACAATCCCACAACACGTATTTTCGTTGAAATTTCAACGTTTTCTCATCTTTTTTGCGAGATATGGTGTTTTGCCCGCAAATGGATGGTATAGTTGCATGCTGTTGCGCCGTGAAAACGGTAAAACAGTGGAGTCATGCCTGAGTGGCCGATAGGGGCACCCTGCTAAGGTGTTAGTCGTTTTTAGCGGCTCGAGGGTTCGAATCCCTCTGACTCCGCCTTGAGGGTTTTCGGAGAAATCCGGAAGCCCTTTTTCATGCCAAAACGGCGGAATACCAACGATTTCAAGACATACGGCACAAACAGAGAATGTACGGAAATGTACGCCAATGTCAACATTTCCGGTACCCAGCAAGGTACCCGAGTTGAGTACCCAACAAGACATGCTGACGACTGCACTGCACATACGCCATAGTGTCCGCGCTAGTCATGAGCGGGGGGGGGGAGTTCAGTCTTCCTCATAATCACCCCCGTTCACGCTCACCGCCACGTCCAACGATTGAGACGCCACCGACGAACCAGCCTACGGAAACGGTGAAAAGTCGGATAATCAGTCTCGAAATCCTCCTGCACGCGCAACGGCAAACCATTATGCGGCAGGGACGATCCACAAAGACCTTCCCTGTTTACATATCAGTATTTATACATCAACGGCATGCCGTCACAGGCCGAATGCTTTTCGATCCATTTCGGTAAGCCAATCCGTCCGCATGCCCGGTTCTTGGCATAAATGCATGGCGGGGCATTCCTCACCGATGCAAGGATCCCATACAGGAAGCGGCGTTCCGTCACGGTCCGTTCCGTTGGGATCGCCATTGGCGGCAAAATTGGTCCAGTACAACCCCATTCGCCTTGCCAGATCGTAATGCCATCCAACGAACGGACGCCAGCATTTCGCAAGGCTTCCAAAGGAGAACCACAGATCGGACGAGTGGAAGGCTCCGGCATCATCCCCCGGCATAGCGACATCGAAATGATAGTAGTATGGCGCGGTCCCACCGCTTGCGGTCCATTTGCGGATCAGCGTGAGATTGCCGAGCTGGCCGACATGCACAGGCTTCCCATCTTCAGTCGCAGCGATGAACTCATTGGTCGTGTTGCCGACCAGCATGTCGACGTTGTTGGCCTTGCAGCCCTCGACGATACGCTCCTCCTGATCGGGAAGGAACAGGCCGTCCACGCATGGCACCCAATTGACGATCATCGACCAGTCATCTTCACGTCCGCTGTCCGGTGGAACAGGCAGGGACTCGGCGGCTTCCAATACCGTTCGGGCCGGGATTGCACGGGCCTGCTCCAGCGTGGAGACACCCAATGCTTCGAACAGACGGATTCCATTGGCCTGCGCATGCTCCAGCGTGTCCTGCCGCGCATTGAAATGCCCTAGGCCTGCGCCGGATTGCATGATGGCTTTCTGAAACAGGCCATGATTCATCGGCGAGCAGATCTGGGCCAAGACGCTGGCGGCACCGGCCGATTGGCCGAAAACCGTGATGTTTTCCGGATCTCCGCCGAACTTCGCGATGTTTTCCTTCACCCATTGGATTCCGGCACGCTGATCCAGGAATCCGAAATTCGCATATGGTTCGCCGTCGCCGCGTTCTACGGCCTCCTCATGCAGCAAAGGGTGCGTCATAAACCCAAATGCATTCAGACGATAGGCCACACTGACCACAACGACGCCGTTCGCGGCGAGACGTGTGCCGTCGAATTCCTTTTCACATGTGCCGCCGCATTGATAGGCTCCGCCGTAGATCCAGACCATGACCGGCAGCTTTTCGGAGGCTACCATGCTATCCGCACCATATCCGCGTAATGCCGGAGTCCAAATATTCAGGTAGAGGCAATCCTCGCTCATCGGCACGGCCGGATCGGTGCCCCATTCACGATCATAGAAATCATTGGAGGCGCCCGGCGTCGGCTGCATCGCGGTAGGCCCGAAATCGAAGGCTTGCAGCACACCATCCCATGGCAGGGCCGGCTGCGGCGCACGCCAGCGCAGACCGCCGACGGGAGGCTGGGCGAACGGAACCCCTCGGAACACGGTGATGCCCTGATCTTCAGCCGCCAAGCCTTCGACAGTTCCTTGCGCCACTATGACCTGTCGCTTCATTGCTCTCTTTCCTTCGTATCCGGCGTCGAATACGCAAAGTCGCAAAAATCGGCGATTCCACCGGTCTCTTTTGTCGAATACAGGAACAATCCGATACGGCAACCTGTGAAATGATCCATTTTGAAGATCATCCGGTGCGCTGTCCCCAATGGACACCATTCGGATTCCGGCGTATCCGCATCGCGGTAGAAGAACGTCACTTCATCCTTGCAATCGGTGAAATCATATACCGCGCGCAGGCGCATGCAATCCGCATCCGCCATGATTTCCGCATCCGTTACGGCTGGACTGTCCCAATCATCGTCGGAGAAGATGGAATCGTCATTCGCCGGCTTGTATTGGACGGTCAGCATCGTGCGGCCGTTCCTTCGCGTAAGCGCGATGTAGGAATAGCATCCTTGGAACGCCGCCAATCCGGCGAAGTCGCCATCATGCAATGTCGACGCGTCGACGGTGACTTCGGCCACCGTCACCGGCCCCATCGTGCGCTGCGTCAGCGTATTCCATGCATGATTGAGATTCGAGCTGATGCGTCCGGAATGCAGGCGGAATGCTCCCGGACGTTCCGTCAGTGACCAGTATTCGTTATGTGGGATGTGATTGAACTGCCAGTATGGCCGCAGACAGTTGGCATCGACTCCGCCTTCGGCGTTATGCCGGGCTATGAATTCGCTGCCGTTGATGGGCGTGACAGGTTCGGCACAGCTTGCAGCCGGCACGCTGACCGACTGCGGCACTTTGCCGTTCTCGCCGACAACGGGGAATCCGTCCTCGCCGAACCGCATCGGCATCAGTATCGGCACGCGTCCCACACCGCCGCGGTCCTGCATCATGAATGCATACCAGTCGCCGTCCGGAGTGTCCACCATACCGCCTTGCGCGACTCCGTAACCGTGGAAGGACAGGTCGTCTTCGATAATTTCACGCACTTCGAAAGCGCCATCCAAGGATTCGGCCATCAAGCAGGCTTCTGTTTTGCCCTTGCCTTGCGGGAAGTGACAGGTGAAGACGTAATAGCGTCCATCATGCTTGTACAGGTGACTGCCCTCATAACCAAGGTCAGCCTGCGGATCGTCCTGCACGATGACCCGGTCGAGCCCACCCGGCATCGGCCCGCTTAATTCAGGATTCAACTCCGTGATGCGCAATGTCGACTGCCCATGTACGACATAGGCTCGATCATCGTCGTCAAAGAACAGTCCGCTGTCGTAATAGAAGCCGTCAAGCTCACGCTTTCGCCATGGGCCGCATGGATCGTCCGCCGTCAGCAGATAGCTGGCATGCGTATCGTTGGCGGCGAACAACACATACCAGGTGCCCCGATGGTAACGCAGTGACGGCGCCCACATGCCTCGACCGTAGGCGTTGGCACCTTCACATTCCAAACGTTCTTCAGGGGTATCCGCCACGATATTCAATGCGTGCGCAATGAATTCCCAATGCACTAGGTCATAGCTGCGCAGAATATCGCACCCGGGTGTGAAATGCATAGTCGTAGTGGCCATGTAATACACGCCCCCGACCCGGATGATGTCTGGATCAGGAAAATCCGTGTAGACCATAGGATTAGTTGAGGTAATCATCATTCATACCGATACTTTCCGCTCAACGCCAGCATGGCGAAAGCATAGAGGAAATTGTCATAGTAACGACGCGTGCCGGTTCGCATCGGCGTATTCCACAGCATGCGCACCCATTCACGGGCATTATGCTCCGCGTCGGGCTGGGCCGAATGCACCGCCGCAAGTGCGCCTTGCGCGGTCGCGGCCAGGAATCCGACCGGATGAAGCACGACCTCGTCCACGGCGGTGCCGTCGATGGCGTAGACGCTAGTACGGTCGTGGGTCAGGAAGAATCGCTGCAGCGCGGCGACGAGGTCGCACAGCACTTCCTGCGGACCGTTCCAGGCTGCATCCAGCCCGATATTCGCCGCGGTACGGTAGGCGTCGGAATAGAAATGCCAATGATTGGACTCGTCGACATGCGGCTTTCCGTCATAATCCGCGTATTCAGCGTTCATGCCGGTCCGCTCGTCGCAGGCCGCCTGCAGATAGCGACGGCTTGCGGCGGCTGCCTCATGCCAAAATGGACGGTCTTCTTCGTCGGCCTCTTCGGCGAATACTTCATAGAAGTGCGGCAGATGGTAGGACGGATCGCTCCACTCGGTTTCCGGAATGAACTTGATGAGCTTGTTGTCGGGATTCCACATGGGCTCGCCGTCGTAGCGTTCGCCCTTATGAACGCAATATCTCAAGATCTCGCGTCCCCATGCGGAATATTCGTAGATATCCTCGCCATCACCCCAGCGACGGGAGGCGAGGAACAGGTCCATCGCGAAATATTCCTCGCCGTCAGGTGCAGGACCATTCGAGTTCGGCGTACCGTCCGGCGCGACCGACCATGCGAAATAATGCGCATGATGACCGTCCTCCATGTACATGTGACGCATTACCCAGCCCCACAGCTTGTCGAATACGTCCTTACGGTCGTATTGCAGGGCGATCATCATCGCATAGCTCATACCCTCGGTACGTACATCGTTGTTGCCGGTGTCCATCACATAGGCAAGACCTTCGTCGTTCTCCCAATAGAATTTGTTCGGACCTTCGAAAATTTCATGCCAGACCTGTGACACGCGCTTATCGATGGCGTCCTGGGCATATCCGCACTGTGCGAACATGGACTCGCCCAATGTCTTGTTGGTATCGGTTGCATTTGTCATATCAGTTGTTCCATTCCCAGATTCGGATGCGATTCTCTCCGGAGACAAGACCATTCAACGCCCCGGCCTTGCGTTCCGTTGCCGTCAAGGCTTGTTCCAGCAAGTCGGTGTCCAGCACATAGTCACTGCCATCGGGCTGTTCATAGCGTTCCTCCACGATGCGAGGCACGCCGAGCATATCGCTGGTGACGACCTGCATCCTGGTATCGGCGACGGCCTGTGGCACAGTGCACCGCAGGTACAGTCCATCGGGTTCTTCGACCAATGTCACCGGCATGGGCTCATCACACGCAACGCTCGTGGAGGCGGTGCCGCCGAAGAACGGGGCGTCCTCCTGCATACGCTCCGAATCGTCGGCCGCACCTTCCTGCTTGTTCAGCCCCTGTGCGCCGGACAGATAGATGTTGCCGCCCGCGTATAGAGATTGCAGAGGATTGCGCTCGCCACCACCCTGCGAAGGATCTGCCCACATGGCCCGCTGGCGTTCCAAGTATTCATGCATCGACATCGGGCAATCGCTGTAGGCGGACAAACCATATTCACCGACGGTCGGTTTCACCGGTTGCGGCGCGAACATGTTGTTCAGCCAACGCTCATCGCCGCCGGATACCACAGCGCACCCGGCCACCTCGGCGGTGTGCGGATAGTGATACGGCGTGGAACGGTCGGGGACGGTATGCGGTTCAATGCCGCCGCAAATCAGATTGTTGACGAAGGCACCACCTTGCGACCAGTTCTGGAACATCACCGGCGAGGCGAAAACGTTATTGTCCACCAGATACGGCCCATGACTCACTTCAATCATGAGGTCACGGACGTTATCGTGGAACACATTGCGCGTGATGCGCGTGCCCTGCGTCTGCCAATCCATCCACATGCCCAGCGAGCAGTCGTGGATGTTGTTGTTGGCAATGACCGTATCCAATGCGGCATGGAATTTGATGCCAGCGACCTCCCATCCGAAGAATTCACGCTTCAACGCAATGTGATGGACATGGTTATGCTCGATACGGCAGAATGCGCTGCCCATATGTCCGACGATGGCATTCTGTCCACACTCGTAGATGTCGTTGTTGCGTACGATATGACCGCCGATCAGCCCCTTTTCCCAGCCGATGCGACGGGCCTTGAACACGGCCTCCAACTGGTACTGGTAACCGGTCTTACGCTCGGTTTTCGCCCACTCGTTGTCACCGGATGAGATTTCCTTGCCCAATGACACCGCGGAGAATTTGGCGTCATGCAGCACGTTGTCTTCGATGATCCAGCCATACGACCAGTTCGGGCCGATCATGCCCCACTGCTGCGAGGTAGGCGGCGCCCAATCTCCAGTGGCCTGCGCCATTTCAAAGCCACGCACGGTGATGTAGTTGACATGGTTGCGGGAAGGGAAGAAGCATGTGCGACGAACACTGACCTCCACCAGTTCCTCATTCGGATCGGCACCTTGGAAATTCGCCCAGATCGTTGTGGTGCCGGCATTCTCGTCCACTTCGGCATGCCATACATAACGTGTACGGTCCATATCCGGCACAGGGCAGGGAATCTTCAACGCGAAATCCTCATCCGTATCACGCGGCTGCGGATCGTATACGCCTTCCAACGTCGTCGATTCGAAGAAGGAAACACCGTTGAGATACACATCGCCAAGATGTTTGTCCGGATCCTTGCCGAACTTGGGCATTTCCAGCCAGTCACCGAAAATCGGGGTCACGAATGGATTGAAATCCCCGAACATCGTATTATCAAGCACCACCGTCCACACATGCGGGTGATCGGCCAATTCCGTCCAGCCCTGCACGCATTCCGAGCCTTTGATAACCGGCCGTGCTTCGCCTTCGGCTCCGCAGTAGGTGATGCGCTCATGTTCACTCAGACCGCCGCGTTTCGGATCGACTCGTTCGCGGTATACGCCTTCATGCACGATTACCGTATCACCCGGAGAGGCCATCTGCGCGGCCTTGGAAATCGTGGCGAACGGATGCTCCGCGTCACCGCACGCAGCATCGCTGCCGGTTGGTTTGACATGGTATTCAAACTTCATTGCTGAATCTCCTTATCCAATATCGGATGTGGGAATACAAAGTCTTTCTCCTTTGGCGACATGCACGAACACACATCTTCATGTTTCGTAAATGCTTTAGCATTTCAGTCAAAGCATTGCTTGATTATATGACTTGATTTTCAAGAAAGTCAAGTCACTTAACTAAATACTTAAAATTTTTGTTACGAAAGTTCTATATGCAAATATTTACGAAACTTTCGAATAGATTTAAGTATTCCAAAAGCAGGAAATTACAGGCTTCCGCCCAAACATGATTAACTGCGAAAACTATTTACGCTGTCCCCGGCAATAGCGTTATCATCGATGCTTCATTGGCCGACAAACTGACACTGTACTGGGGAGAGCTCTCTCACTGCGCCACTCGCACGCCCGGTTCCGTGACCGCCATGGCAATCGTACCGACAAGCCTTCACCCGATATATCGAGCCTCCCGGCTCCAAGATGTCAAAAGGCACGTCGCCCGTGCAGACCAATCCCCCTCCCGTATGGATGAAGGAGATCTCAATGCCGTCATCCTTGTGAATCGCCATGACAGGAAGCGGCCCCATCGGCTCGCAATCACATCCATAAACCAACGACTCGGCAGCCGTTGTCAAGCGCTGCGCGACATGGCGCTTATCCAAAGGATGCAGGTCATTGTCCTCTCCATATCCGATCGTCACCACCATCGCCGTGTTTCACAACGTCAAAGCGCGCCGTTGTTCATCACGCAGCCTTGGCCAATCGCAATCGGGTTCCAAAGTATAGTTCGGCAATTGGGCGAATATGAATGGTAGTTCCGGACGCTTGAACAGCGCACACCACTCCTGGATCAGCGACATCAACAGCTGCGCATAGCCATAAGACGCATGGGCGTTGGACTCCCTCTGACTCCGCCGATAAAGGGCTTCCAGCGATTGCCGGAAGCCCTTTTGCATATCGGCTTAGCGCGCCAAACGTTCAGCAGCGGAAGCGATCGCCTCGTCGCTGGCAGTGGCGGAGAAACGCAGACATTCCGGCGCACCATAGAACTCGCCGGGGCTGGCGATGATGCCGATCTTGGCAAGCTGCTCCATATCGGTCCAGCAATCGCCCGACTTGGCTCTCACCCACACATACAATGCACCATCCGGCATGTCGGTGCAGTATCCGTAAGCACGCAACGCGCTCACCAACACGCCGAGACGTTCCCGATAGCGCGCATGCTGAACCTTGACGGATTCCAGATCACGCAGTCCGGCAGCCATCGCAGCCTGCACCGGACCGGGAATAATCTGACCAATCTGCTTGCGATATGCACTCATCGATGCAATCAAAGACTCATCTCCGGCAATGAACGCGGTACGATACCCAGCCATATTGCTCTGCTTGCTCAACGAATACAGCACCAGCACGCCTTCAGCGGAACCCGCACACACATCACTTCGCAAAGCGCACGGCGTCGATTGCAGCGGATCATCATCAGCACTATTCGTAGCACCCCTCCACTGCATCAGCGCATAGCATTCGTCGGAAAGCACCACCGCGCCGATCTCACGCGCAGCTGCGACAATGCCAGCCATCCGCTCGGCCGAATACACCTCGCCCGTCGGATTGCAAGGGGAATTCACCCACACCGCTTTGACGCCGGGCACATTGCGCCACGACGCAACATCAGCCACATCGTCGACCTTAAGCACCTGCGCTCCAGCCAACTGCGTGCCGATCTCATACGTCGGGTACGAAACCTTCGGCTGCACCACAACATCATCCTCACCGAAATGCAGTAGCGACGCCATCAACGCAACACCCTCTTTGGAGCCGACTGTAGGCACCACATCAGCATGGATCGCCTGCAAATCAACATTGCGAGCCGCCGAAAACCATTCAGCAATCGCAGCACGTAAATCGGCAGTACCTGCAGTAGCCGGATATCCATACGCATTCGGATCATTCGCCGCCACTGCGAGCGCCTTGCGCACCGAGTCGGGCACGGGATCGACGGGAGATCCCACGGACAGGTCGATCATGCCTCCGAACGCGGCTTTTGCCGTGCGCTTGTATGCTGCGATACGCGACCAATCGTATGGCGAAGAAAACTCATGAAAGCCCATCGTGAAAACTCCTTATAATCCTCTATAAACAAAAAATATGCGGCCTCTTCCAACGGGAAAAGGCCGCTTTCAAATGCCGATCACTGATTTTGCGGCGGCAGAGCAGCTACCTGCTCCGGATCCTTACCGATCGGGCCGGCTGCGGAAGCGCCGCCCATATCGCCGACTTCAGCGAAGAAGCTGACTGCGGCATCCTTGTACCAGGCCCACTCGTCTGGCAGATCATCTTCATAGAAGATGGCTTCAGTCGGGCACACCGGTTCGCATGCGCCGCAATCCACGCATTCGTTCGGATTGATGTACAGGGAACGGGAGCCCTCGTAGATGCAATCGACCGGGCATTCGTCCACGCAGGCCTTGTCTTTGACATCGACGCACGGCTGAGCGACAACGTATGGCATGGTTACCTCCTTAACACTTACCGTTCAAGACTACTCTTGATTGCCAACTTCCAGCTCTCCCGTACCAAGTCGGGCGTGGCGGTAGCCGTAGCCGAAGTAGATGCAGAAGCCGACCGCAAGCCAGACCACGAATCGAATCCAGGTGAGCACGCTCAGGTTGAGCATGAGCCAGATGTTGGCGAGCGCGATGAGGATAGGCACCCATGGATTGCCGGGGATTTTGAAGACTCGCTTCAGGTCGGGGCGCTTCTTGCGCATGATCGGAATAGAGATGGAAACAAGGGTGAATGCCGACAGCGTGCCGATGTTCACCATGTCGGCAAGGATACTGACGTTGCAGCTGGCTGCGATGAGTGCCATGACCACGCCGACGGCAATCTGCAGACGCACTGGAGTGCCGTGCTTGCCCGTGTGACTGAGCGAGCGCGGCAGCAAGCCGTCTCGGCTCATGGCGAACACCACGCGGGTCAGGCCGAGCAGCAGCACCATGACCACGGTGGCCAGACCGATCACAATGCCAAAACTGATGATTTTGGCGGCCCAGTCAGCGCCGACCATTTCGAATGCCGTGGCAAGCGACGGATCTTTCTGCTTGGCGAGGTCTTTGTAGGAGACCATGCCGGTGGTGACGATGGCGACGAGGGTGTAAAGCACGATGATCAGTCCCATGCCCACGCCTATACCCAGCGGAACGTTCTTCTTCGGATTGACGGTTTCTTCGGAAGTGGTGGCGACCACATCGAAGCCGAGGAACGCGAAGAACACGAGCGCGGCTCCGGAGATGATGCCGGCAATGCCGTAAATGCTGGGGGTCATGCCGGTGGCCCACTGCCACAATGGCTGTTCCATGGTTGCGGCCAACCCGGATCCGGTGGCGGTCGACGGTTCGCTCGGTGGAATGAATGGGGTGAAGTTCTCGGCTTTGACGTAGAAGAATCCGACGATTACCACGAATAGCACGATGGCGATTTTCAGCATGGTAAGCGCGCCGTCGACCCGTGCGCCGATTTTCGTGCCGCACACCAAGAGTGCCGTGAAGAAAGCTACGACGATGATTGGCGCGAAATCGAAATTGAATGATCCGATGGTGACGTTGGTATTGATATTCCATCCGACAAGTCGGAAGAAATCGTTGAGATAGACGCCCCAATATTTGGAGACGACGGAGCCTGCCATCAGCATTTCAAGGATCAAATCCCAGCCGATCACCCACGCGACGATCTCACCGACGGTGGTGTAGGTGAAGGTGTAGGCGGATCCCGCAACCGGAATCATGGACGCGAATTCGGCGTAGCACATTACGGCCGCACCGCATACCACGCCGGCGATGAGGAAACTGATGATCACGGCCGGACCCGCATGGAAGGCTGCCGCCTGCGCGCCGATGGAAAAGATACCCGCGCCGACGGCCACGGCCACGCCCATAATGGCCAAATCCCACCAGGTCAGGTCTCGTTTCAGGGAGCGCCCCGACTCCTCTGTTTCCGCCAGCGTCTGTTCGACGGATTTCTTACGTAATACGTTCATTGCGTTTCCCTTCTCCCTTCGTTCTTACGTTTACTTAAGGCTCATGCCGATGACGACCGGTTCGGGAACGAGACGAATGCCATATGCCCGTTCAACGCCATCCTGCACGGTTTTGGCAAGTTCCGCGATATCTGCAGCTGTGGCTCCGCCGCGGTTGGTCAATGCCAGCGTATGCATGGTCGAAAGCCCCGCTGCGGCATTTCCGCTGGCTTTGTAGCCCTTATGGAATCCCGCATGATCGATAAGCCATGCCGCGGATGTTTTGACGCCCGGCGTGCCATCCGGCAAGGTCGCGTCGAATCGTGGCGCGTCTTCGGGAAGCTTTGCCGCTTGTTCTTTGGTGAGAATCGGATTCATGAAGAAGCTGCCGCAGCTGTGGCGATTGTAGTCGGGTTCATCGTTGCCTGTCTGCGTGCGCTGTGCGTCATGCGCGATGGCGACCAGTTCGCTCTTTTTGGTGCCTCGCATGGCTTCGGTCAGATATCGATGGGAATCTTCAAGCATGCCTTTGGAGGCGCGTACTTTCAACACGGCGTTGCGAATATCCGCGGTCGCCATACGGTCGCCCACTTCCACGCCCAATGCTTTGGCGAGCTGGCCGTAGCCAACTACGCCGGTTTCGCTGTGATGCAGCGCGAAAGTAACGGACAACACCACGTAGCGCGGTGTCGGGAAGAAGTCGGCCGCAGGCGTTGCCGGAGCGCTGTACATGCTCGCTTTGAGCGCGCTCATGCGATAGCCGAAATGCAGGTCCTGATTGGTGAGCTCCTTGGTCTGCTTGTTTTTGCGATCCCAGACCTCCACGCTTTCGACGCTGGATGCGACTTCCTGGCCGTATGCGCCGATATTCTGCACGACCGACGCGCCGACAGTGCCTGGAATGCCGGAAAGTCCTTCCACGCCCTCCAAGCCGAGGTTGACGCAGTAGTCGACGAAATCATCCCAATTGCAACCCGCTTCGGCGTTGACATGCACGATTTTTTCGCCGTTTTCGACGGGAGCCGCCTCATCAAGCACGCTTACGGCGTGTCGCGCGTCACGCACCACGACACCATCGAACGGCGTGTCGGCCACGAGCATATTGGATCCGCCGCCGATCACGCACAGCGGCAATCCTTTGGCGTCGGCATCCTCGACGGCTTCGATAACGCCGACACGCGAGGTCGGTTCGATAAAGGATGCGATTGGTCCACCTACGGCGATGGTCGTGAGATCTGCGAAATTGGTCATGATGCTTAGCTTAGCGTGCGGGGAAGGCAGTTGGAAAGGTGTCAAGAAAAGGTTGAAAGAAAACAAAAAACCCGACCATATTGGTCGGGTTTCATAAAGCTTTGAACTCGTTCAGCGGGTCTCGCGATGCACGGTCTGCTTGCCGCAGCGGGAGCAGAACTTCTTCAGCTCAAGACGATCCGGCGTGTTACGGCGGTTCTTCGTCGTGATGTAGTTACGCTCCTTGCACTCGGTGCATGCCAGCGTGATGCCCGGACGAATGTCGGCGCTCTTGCTTGCCATTTAAGTTCACCTCTTGTGGTTCGTTGCTATGCCGACGTTCCGTCGACCTTTGTAGCGAGAAAGAGACTCGAACTCTTGACCTTACGATTATGAGTCGTACGCTCTAGCCAGCTGAGCTATCCCGCCATGAGAGCCTCGAGTGAGAATCGGACTCACGACCTCTTCCTTACCAAGGAAGTGCTCTACCACTGAGCTATCGAGGCGTGGCGGATAGTGGATTCGAACCACTGAAGCACGAGGCGACTGATTTACAGTCAGTTCCCTTTGACCGCTTGGGAAATCCGCCGTGCTGCCTGTTTGGTTGAACCCCAACCGGCAACCCGTTTAGTATGCCACAGATCATGCGATTAACGCAAATACGGCGTGTCGCGGAAGCCAAAAAGTCTCAAAATCGTTGAAATTCCAACGATTTCTCACTATCAGCCACATGTCGGTGTCAATCAGAGCAAATCCTCCCGAAAAAAATTCCAAAAAGAAAAAACACGAGTATTTCTTCCGAACCTTCCCTGCAGACCATCTGAACAGCGACGCCAACACCAGCACGCCAACGCCAATGAACACGGCATACATCGGCCGCGCACGGCCTATTGCAGGAACCCCAAGTGCTTGAAATCAACAAGACCCCGCCAACGCAACGATTGTTCACCAATCGTTCGCTGACGGGGTCTTCAAACAGCTACGCGCTACGCTCAGCCGAGAATGGCCAGAATATCGCGGGCGGAGACGATCAGGTAATCCTCACCCTGATAGTGCACCTCGGTGCCGCCATACTTGGAGTACAGCACCTTGTCGCCGACCTTGACGTCGACCGGAATGCGCTCGCCGGCGTCGTTGCGACGGCCCGGACCGACAGCCAGGACTTCACCCTGCTGCGGCTTCTCCTTGACATTGTCCGGAATGAACAGACCGGATGCGGTCTGGGTTTCAGCTTCCGCCTGCTTGACGATGATCTTGTCTTCCAACGGTGTGAGTGAGATCGACACTGTGGACCTCCTCTTTCTAAGAGAAATCGTTACTTACCGCGCCGGGACCCGCTAGCAAGAGGCTGACGATCACTTACGGCGTCGTCCTTTCGCGCTGAAACATATCCTAGCGCGATTATTAGCACTCTGCCAACTCGAGTGCTAACGCTGAGAGCAAAATATACGAAAAAGCCTGAAACCATGCGGTTTCAGGCTGATGTTCTTTACGCTTGTTCGTATGTTTCGTGCGTTTCGTGCGTTCGCTTTCCCTCCGTCACGCCCCGCGACGGGCCATGATGGACGCCAAACCCACACCCAGGGAATCGGAGGTGACGCTGGGAGCCTCAACGTCGGCGCTGACCTCGGAGTCGTGGAATCCCACGGTATCCACGTCCTGCAGATGCACACCAGCCTCCACACGGGCTGCGGCCTCGTCGGAATCCATGTTGCTGATCGCGTCGGTCGGCACAATCAACGGCTCGACATTGTCGGAAACCGTACTCGCAGTCGGAGGCACGGCCTTGGCGACCTGACGAGTGGACTTGATTTCCATGCTTTTCGGAGCGGCTGGCGCGATATCGTTACCGTTGCGTGGCGATCCCAACGAGAACGAAATCAGATCCTGCGACGCGCCGGCCACGGCGGACGAATCCGCATCGCATGCATCCACACCCTCGGTTTTGGCGATTTCATCACGCTCATCGTGGATGGACAGACCGTTCTTCTTATCCGGCACGACTTGCGCATCCGCAACGTTCGGTTCCGCAGCGGATTTCGCTTCGGTTTCCTCCTTGCGTTTGCTTACAACAACATCACGGTCGGCCTTGCCGCGATCGATCGCCTGACGGATCTCACCTTCCGGCATAACATCGGTCGGCACCTGAGATTCGGCGATCCTGCGAATTTCCGCAAGCTCCTGCTCCCGCAAACGAGCGCGCTCCGCCTGCTCTTCCTGGGCGCGCTTGCGCTCTGCCGCAGCACGCTTCCTCATCTTGGAACGATACTTGGCGACTTTCCGCTCCCACGCTGCGGCCTGCTTGGCGGCCCTCACCCCCAAAGCGAGCACTCCAGCAAGCAGCGACGCAGGAATCAAAGCAAACAACGGACTGAAATGCAACACAAACGCACACATCAACACGACGATTGTGATCACCAGCATCGAGACAACAATAATCCGCCTTCTGCGGATCGCGGCACGACGAAGGGCACGGACATGCGCGATCCTTTCGTCGGTCAGCTTGCCCTCATGCGTCTCGTTGGACTGCATTATTGCCCCTTTCGCCTTTGCGGCGGTCTCATCGGAGAATCGCGTTCCACTGTCGGCATCCACCAGATGCAGCGACGGCGAAAAGCGGTCCTCTCGGTGCTCGATTACCCGCTTCATGCCTTTGACCGTCCGTTTGGGCAGCCAGAAAACCATGAGAATAATCACAATCGCAAGCACCACAACCGTGCTTAACGATTCATAACCCATAACTCATAAGAATAGGTGACATTCCGACATTCTCCGGGGTGCACGCCCCCGCGTGTCGAACATGTGCGCGAAAGCGCGTGTCGAACCTCGCCAACGGCTCACTCGCCCATCAACCGTGCGGTAAAGCCATTCGGTGCGTACTCCGGCAGCAACGCATACGATTCATGGTCACGCCATTGCCCGTTCACGAACATGTACGCCTTGCGCATCCCCTCATAGGATGCCCCCACTTTGAGTGCCACCTTACGTGAACGTTCGTTTTCGGGAAGCAAGTCGATCTCCACACGATGCAATTGCGGTCCGGAAGGGTCGAACATCGCCCAATCAGCCAATAGCGTAACAGCCATCGGCGCATATCCACGCCCCGCACACCGCTCATCGACCCAATAGCCAACCACGCCGGTACGCATGGCGCCATAGCAGATGGCCCCTAACGAAATCTGGCCGACGATACGCCCATGATGCTCGATGGCGAACACCACTCCGGTGCCGTTTCGCTCGTTGCATCGCATCGCACGCACCCACTCGTTGAACGACATCGACGCGCCATGCACCGGATCCCCGGATTCCCAAGGCTTCAACCAATCGTCGTTGCGCCAGCGGACTTCGTTCCATTCGTCGCAGTCGTCAGTAGTCAGCGGACGCAGGATTATGGGAACGTGAAGCCCATGTGCCTGAATGAACCGCGGAACATCAATGGCATTGGGATCCGAACGCATCATGCCCCGTAAAGATCGCAAAATCGTCACGCCCTCATTCTGCCATACGCATAACATTTCCGATTGCGCGCAACCATCCCGTGGTACAACATGCGGTATGACCACGAACATGCAAGCCGACGTCATGGAAAACAGCGTCTGTGACGAAGCCGCGAACCAACGTGAGCTGAAAAAGCAATGGCGCGCACACGCAATCGCACGAAGAAAACAGACCAGTAAGGAGGAACGACTGGAAGCCGGCCATAAGTTGGCCGAACAGGCGCGGAAGGCGAATCTCATTCATTCGTTCACCACGGTGGCCGCATTCGCGTCCATGGGCAGCGAAATGTCGATGATGCCGATGCTGCAGGCATTATTCGATTCGAATTGCCACGTGCTGGTGCCACGGCTCGGATCCGGCATGGATATTGGCTGGAGCGAACTTGGCGACATTCACGATCTGCAGGACCAGACCAACAGCGACGGGTCCATCAATACGCACCGCCCGCAAGAGCCGGGCAATAGCGCAAACGGACCTGAAGCGCTGAAAAACGCCGGTCTGATCATTGTTCCCGCCCTTGCTGTCGACCAAGAGGGATTCCGTCTGGGACGTGGCGGAGGGTGGTATGACCGCGCGCTCGAGTATCGTGCGGCCGGTGCACGGGTGGTGGCGGTTTGCTGGCCGTGGGAGCCGACGGACAAGCCTGTTCCGCACGAAGACCACGATATTCCCGTCGATGGCGTGCTCACTCCGAACGGATTTACGGCCATACGCGAATAAGACGTCCGAAGATAAGACGTTCACGCAGCCGTCTCAGGGAACGTACTAGGATATGTCCCGTTAAGAAATTTGAGAACCTGGTTGAAGCGAGGATACTTTGCCTACTTACCATTACCGTTGCAAGAACTGCAACTACGATTTCACCGAACAGCAGTCATTCACCGACGATCCGATCACCGTTTGCCCGGAATGCGGCGAAGAGCAGGTCCGCAAGGTGTATTCCGCCCCGCCGATCGAATTCAAGGGATCTGGTTTCTATCGCACCGACAAGTCCAAGTGAGCGAAAACGAATACACGTAACCGAGCAGCCGAAGCAAGGAAACGAGCCAAATAACCAGGGTCAGCAAACCTTGGAAAACAAGGCGACACGCCGAATCCTGTGGATAACTCGCATCCTCCGACCACAACCCTCGATCCGGCTTGCGCAGCAACTATTCGTAAGGTCATCATGCATGAATGGTGACCTTTTTTCATGACCTTAGCCAACGTCTGCAAGGCACGGACGGCAAACACACGAACCGCGCACCGTCTTCGGCGCCTCATCGACGACGACGAAACGCGCAATTGCATCGTCTACTTGCTTCGCTGTGCGCCGGACTTGCCATATTCGCGGCCCTGCAGTGCGTGCGATTGACGATTTCCACGCAATCCGTCGTCATTGCGGCGAAGTCCATCGCCAAAGGCGGCGTGATTTCCGCGGATTCGCTTGCTTTGCGAGATATTCCATACGATGAGGCCCTGCGCAGCGTTGCTCACGATATCGATGATGCCGTCGGGCTGATTGCCCAAGTGGATATTGCGGAAGGCAGCATCGTCACCTCGGCCATGGCTCGCGCTTCCCCCGTTGTTCCCAAAGGATATACGGCGGTCGAAGTTCGGTTGGCGAGTTCCGCCGACAGTCTGACGATTGGCGATACGGTGACGCTTTCCAGCGCCACGATGTTCAGCGAGGCCACGCCGGAAACGGTACCGGATATGGATGCGGTGTCGTTACGTGAGCTGTGCACGGGAGCGATATTGACCGCGAAACCTTCACGGAATGCGGACGGCGACACGCTTGCGGTGTTTGCCATGCCTCCTCATGAGGCGGCAACCGTATTGCAGGCCCAAGAATACAGCGCGATCATCGCCATCGTCGGTTCGTAACGGCATTCCCAAGCGAATCCGCAGCACCATCATGCGGAATATATGAAATTCGGGAGGCCTGAACGTATCAGAACCTCCCGTATAGCAGACGAACGTCAGCGCTCCCGCTCGGAGAACACGCCCCAATGCGGTGGCAGCTCGCCCAGAATACGCTTGTCGTCGTCAGCATTGCGCTGGCGTTCGGTAAGCACATCGGACGGTTCAAGCTTGACGCCATCGGCATCGAACAGTTCCGTACCCTGCCGAACCACACGCTTGTGTTTGCGCGCCGTACGGCGGGTGGCGGAGTATCCGGACACCACACGCACGGCAGACTGGTCAGATTCCGCGGACTCTTGGATGGAGGGTTCGTCGACGCTCACTTGACCTCCTGATACAGGTCGCTCAAGCGTGCCACGATGCGATCCACTTCCTTGTCTGGATTCACGAACGCGCCAACGCTCCACACGGTCATAACGGACCAGCCAAGCGATTCGATGTTCTGCAAAAGCACGCGGTGGCGTTCCCTGGTGGACTGCAATCCCATGAACTGCGCATCGTCGGTAAGCACGGCCAATGCGAACGGCTTGTCGTTCAGGCCAACCACCAGCGGCAGCTTGGAACCATTGTCGAAACCGTAGTCGACGGCCACATTCAAACCGCGGGCACGAATACGGTCGGCAAGATCGTTGAGCAATACGTTCGAACCGTTCGTCTTGACGACTGGACGCACCACGCTGTCATCGAGCTGTTCCGCCCAGCGAAGCACCGTTTTCAGCATCTTCGGACCAGCTTGGTGCAGGCGCTCGTCATCCATGTCAGCTGACGAGAATGCGGACACGATGTCAAGATGACGATCCGGCACGGCCAACGCATCCAGCAACATACCCCGTCCGCCTTCGGATTCCAACGCTCCAAACTGTTGCAGCAGCCTTCCATGAGAAGTCTTCGCGTAGCACATCGCAAGAATCGCATCGGTGGCATGCGCGCCGGCCACATCGGAAATGTCCACGATGCGCACATGACGCAAGAACATGCCCATGGCCTTGTTCTTATTGGCGATCGCCTTAAGCTCGGCTCCCAGTCGGGTGCGGAACGTATGGGTCAGCGTCACCACGGTAAGCATGTACGATGCAGGCACGATCGTGAAACCGGCGGCACGCTTGGTGATCAGCCTGACCACCTCGTCGATTTCCTGCTGGCTGCTTTCCACCAGTCCGGACGTGATGACCGGCACGCCATTGGCATCGGCCACAAAATGGTAGGCGACCTCGCCCTGCGCGCCTTCCCTGGCCACGTCGAAGGACACGGAACCGTAGCCTTCCGATTCCAGGAACGCGTTGAGCTTCGGCGCACGGCGAACAGGACGATTGGCGATTTTCACGCTCGGCAGCAATGCGATGAGACGCTTCAGACCGTCGGAAGTGACGGTTTCGCGATGCGCGATCACCACCACCTGCTTGGCTCGGCTGATGATGCTGAGCAGTTCGATGGATTGAATATGCGCTGCGGCATCGATGATCACGACGTCGGCCAATGGCGCCGGATCGGTGATGGCCGCAAGCGTGGCAGGAGTCGCAACGAGAATAGGCTTCGCCGCGGCGAGAATCTGCGGATGCTCCTTATGCAGGCAGTTCAGCGAAACATTACGGGCGCCGGCAAGCGTGGTATGCAGCAGATTGGCCTCCTGCGTACGCGAGAACAGCATGTCGCACAGACGGCGCATGGATTCCTGCGCCACCATCGGACCGACCGAACGCACATGTTCCACATCGACCTGGGCGAACCGCTCCGCAGCGCCCTGCAATGCCGACCCATCCTGATTGGAAATGATCGCGGAGGATTTCACGATGTCTTCGAACGCCGTGGTCCACCATGCCAGCTGCAGTTCCCCTGCAACGGCATCGTTGGCAACGCCACGATTGTTCAGATCTTCGACCAGCTCGTCGAGGCCGACCGAATGGAATTCACGTTCCAGACGGGCGCGCTCAGGCAGAATATCAAGCGACTGCTTATCGTCATACAGGGCCTTCAAACGCTCTTCGACCTGATTGAAATCAACGGTTTCAAGATTGCCGCCCTGCGGAGTTGTGGCAAGCACCGCATTCAACGCGGTCATATCCCGATTGAGATTCTCCTGCGTTTCGATAATGTCATCCAGCTTGGCGGGCAATACCGGCCAGCCGCCATGAGGCACGAACATATGCCACTGATCGGCCTGCTTGGACACCACCAGCAACGCCTCATGCAGGTTCTCCACTTGGGCACCGACGCGCAGCAAACCCTTGGCTTCCTTGATGTGGCGGCGACGCTCCCAGAAGCCCATGGACGTACCTTCGGCCTTGCGCTCGGCCTTCGGCTTGGTCGCCTCGATCATGGATGCAATGTCACGTTCGAAAATCTCCGGCTGGAATACGTCAAGCACACGGCGCAGGTTCTTCAGCACCATGACCTGACGGCTCCACTCCTGCGCGGTCGTGGGAATCGGGAATCCGCAGGTCTGTACCGTACTGGCCACCTGCTCGCGGGTGGCGGGCAACACCTTGCGCAACAGCTCAACCACACGCTGGTATGCGCTCACCGCCTCCTCTTCGGAATACAGCGATGCCTTATACCATGCGGTGTCGTTCTCCGTAATGGTGTATTCGCCAAGCTCGCCCGCACGCTGCAGTTTCGCAGCCCAATCCTCGATCTTGTCCGCGATGGAATGCGCGGTCTGCTTGTTCAAACGCACATGCGTGGTCGGATGGGTGGGCAATGCCGCAATCTGCGCGAGATTCTGAATCGTCTGGTAGGCGGATACACCCCACTCCTGACTCACGCCGTGAAGATCGCCCAGATAACGGGTCAAACGCGAACGCACGCCAACCAGCTCATCGGCAATCTGATCAAAACGGGAGGAAGCAACCCCCGATTGGAAGCCGACGGCTGCAATCAGCTGACGGTCAATCGCAGCGTTGGCACCATCATCGGCGATATCCAGCAGCTGTCCGCTCATTTCGTTTGCGGCAACGGCCTGTACAAAACGACGCTTCTGATCGGTCACACACGGCACATAGAGCACAGACCGTCCGTTCATCACGCAACGCGACGCAATCGCCGCGGCCTGCTCGGCGGTATTGTTGGCGATCGCACTATCCACAAACAGCGAATGGCCCGCGGAAGCAAGCTGCGAGGCGTATCGGACGGTATTGTCCGCATCGCCGACCTCATACTCGCCATGAGGATCGGCATCAAACGGACTGTACTCCGGAATTTCGGCACCTTCCAACGCTTCGGCGGCGGACTTGTCTCCCGCCAAAGCGTCCAAGGCGGTATTGCCGGTCGGACCTTGCGCCAACTGGTCGATGATCTTCCGGCTTTCCACCAGCATCTGCGATGCCGGATCCATAAAGCATCCGAGAATAATGTGCCGTTCGATCTCAAAATCAGGGAACGCGTTGGCCGCAAGGCGTGTGATGGCAGCGAACACCGCGGATGTTTCCGGCGTGCCGCTTTCGTAATTCGAACCGTCGAACAGCTTGGACTCGTCCAATACGACGTTGTTCTCGCGCAGCACGGCGGCGAAAGCCGCATTCAAGCGTACGCGCCCTGTGAACGCGATCACCGTACCGTTTTCAATATTGCGTCCTTCTTTGCGCACCTCAACCGGATACATGAGTACCGGCATCTGGTTGCCTTTCCAGATGGCCACGCCAACCACCAAAGACAGTTCGCCCACGCCGCTGACACGGCTTTTCGCCTCACGATCGTCGAGCACACGCTCCACACGACGCCCGGCGGCACGCAACATGCCGTTGTCGCGGAACAAGGAATCAAGTTGCACATGCCCGCTGGCGAACAGCTGCGCGATGCCGGACGGATGCGCATGCGTCATGTCAAGCTGGGCGCTCAGCTGCGTCACGTCCTCAAGCGGCGACGGCGATAGACCAAGACGGTACTTCTCACGCCACCCCCGAATACGATCCAGCGCGGTGACGGTCTCGTTGCTTTCGCTCATGTATTGACTCACTTCCCTACCGCTTTGCGGTATTCCGCATACCCCGGATTATGTGACAGGGCCGCGTCGATGTCTGCATTGCCCAAAGCTCCCAGCCATGCGTACAAATCGTCGTACAGCGACGGGTTCATGGCAAGGAACGGCAGCAGCTCCGGATGACGTGCCATCTCGAACTGCACGGTGAAATCGTCGGTGCGTTTGGCATCATCCGACGTCAGTCCGTCGACTTCAATGGTCTGTTCCTGCTTGGCAAGCTCTCCCTTGGCGACTCGATCGAACACCGATCCGGGTTCAAAAGCCGGTTTGAATACGCTGGTTTCGTCCGGTGTCGGCTCGCTCACAATCTGTGGCTGCTCCGTGTTATGCGGCCTGAAACGCTCGTCGTCGGCCCGTTGCGCCGCTTCTTCCGGTTGAATCGGATTGGTACCGGATTGTTCTGCAATTTCATTGCGCTGCTCGTGCGTTTTTTCCGCTTGTTGTTCAGGCATGTCGCTGCTATCCGGCAATGCCACGATAATCGGCTTGCTTGGTCTTGCGCTGAATAGTTTGCTCACGGGAATCGTGTCGTGTTCGACGTCGTTGCCTGCGATGACTTGCGTCCGCAATTGGGATTCGGGCAGCATAGCCGGCTTTTCCTTTTCGGCGGCGTTCTTCTTGGCCCCTTCTTCCGCCGCCTGCTGTTCCGCCACGGCATCTGCCTCGGCTGCGGCGTCGGCGAAGAGGTCACGTGGCGCGTTATCCACGACGTCGTTATGCTGCACCAGCGAAACGGATGGGAGATCCCCATAATCCGGCTCGTTGGATCGAACTGGCGCGAAAGACTGACGTTCGGAGCGTTGCATGAGATTCACACGATTGGCGACGTTGCGCGCGTTGAACAATGCGGTCGGCTCTCCGGCACGCAGATTGAGAATGTCGTCGACCGACATATCGGCGGCGTCGGGCTCCTGCGACGCCTCATCGGACACTGCATAGGAGAACAGATTAGATACCGGAGCTGACGCGGTACTCTCGGATTCGGGCATGGCGCTCACGCTGTCACGTTCAAAAGTGACGCGTACGTCGCCGAATTGCAAGGTCATTGGCGTGGATGGCAGTTTGAAATCCTCATCCGCGGGCAGACGCATCAATTGGCCGTTGTCGGCCACTACAAACGAACCATTGGTCGACTTGAGATCACGTACGGAAGCGTTGCCCTGCGCGTCGACTGAAACAATGGCATGCCGTTTCGACATGGATTTGTTCGTATCCATAATGTCAAGGCGCGCGAATCCGTCATCCGCCAGAGGACGTAACGGCTTGCGGCCGATTTCCACGCTTTCGCCGCTGCCCAGCTTCTTCAGTTCGGTTCCATCAACCTTGACGGTCCACTGCTGTGCCGTTCGTTGATCTTCGCTCACCGTTGTCGGCCTTCCTTTCACACATACCACTACTTGTCATTGTGTCATGCCTTGCCACGTATTTCAGGATTATGACGCGATTAATTGACAACTTTCGCCTAATTCCCCCATTGTATGGCACGATATGGAAGCATTCATGCCTAAATCGGATTTTATTGGATCGTCAGCGAAAGAAAATCCCGTAATATGCGGAAAACCCCGCCGCCTTGTGGCGAACGGGGTTTCCACTCAAGATTGTGATATGCGGCTTCAAGCCGCGCGAATCACTTGAGCTCGACGGTAGCGCCGGCTTCTTCGAGCTGGGACTTAGCCTTCTCAGCGTCTTCCTTCTTGGCCTTCTCCAGGACAGCCTTCGGAGCGCCGTCGACCAGAGCCTTGGCCTCAGCCAGACCCAGGGAGGTGATAGCGCGGACGGCCTTGATGACCTGGATCTTCTTGTCGCCAACGGCGGAGAGGATGACGTCGAACTCGTCCTTCTCTTCCTCAGCCGGAGCAGCAGCGCCCGGAGCGGCAACGGCGACAGCAGCCGGAGCGGCAGCCTCGACGTCGAACTTCTCTTCGAAAGCCTTGACGAACTCGGAGAGCTCAACCAGGGTCATCTCACCGAAAGCTTCGAGCAGCTCATCGTTGGTGTACTTAGCCATAATGGCTTCCTTTCATTCTTGGCGACGGTTTGATTGAAGAGGTGACCGTCACCTAAAACAATTATTTTTCTTTTATGGTCACTATCATTCACGCGGCTAACCGCAATGAAATCAGGCAGCCTTTTCCTGCTTCTCGCGGAGCGCATCGATCGTACGCACGGCCTTGGTCGGCAGAGCGTTGAACAGGTACGCGGCCTTGGACATCGTAGCCTTGATGTCGCCGGCGAACTCGGCGAGCAGCTGCGGGCGAGACTTGAGGTCTGCCAGCTTCTGGGCACCTTCAGCATCGTAGACGGTGCCATCAGCGAAGCCGCCCTTGATGATCAGTGCCTTATTGGTCTTGGCGAAGTCACGCAGGGTCTTCGCAGCTTCGATGAAGTCACCCTTCACGAAGGTCACAGCGGTCGGACCGGCGAGGATCTCATCGAGACCTTCGATGCCAGCTTCCTTGGCTGCGATGCGAATCAGCGTGTTCTTAGCCACAGTGTAGGAAGTATCGCGGCCTAGCTTTTCGCGCAGTTCAGAGATCTGCGGAACGGTAAGCCCGCGGTACTCGGTCAGGTAGATAGCGTCAGCTTCACGGAACTTATCCGTAAGCTGGGCGACCACCGCTTCCTTTTCGGGCCTCTTCATGGCGTTCCTTCCTTAGTCAACCATTGACTGTGAAGCAGGAACGTTTCGCCGGACAATAAAAAAGCCCTGCACGCAGGCAGAGCAACATTCGACCGCTAAGCGGAAAGCCCTTGGTGGGCGTATGTTCTTCAACCTGCGTTGGCTTGGCGAACCAAACTTCGTGAGCGCTTGCACGCTCCAACCAACGGTCTGTGGTTTACAGGTGAACAACTTACGGTCATGCTTGGACTTGCCGTCATCCGGGCGTGTCGCGCTTTACGAAATCTTCATGACTCACTCAAGTGTTACGGTTAAGCCTTGTTCGGAATCCCACGATTCCACAAGGCGAGTCGCAATTCTCGCCGGAACGCGCCGCCCAATAGTCGGAACGTTCCTACCAACCCAAGAGAAATAGAGATAGGGAAAAATGGAAAAGTTCTTCCATCTTAAGGAGAACGGCACCACCGTGTCCACTGAGGTCATGGCCGGTCTGACCACGTTCTTCGCAATGTCGTACATCATCATCGTCAACCCACAGATACTGTCGCAAACGGGAATGCCGTGGGGCGGCGTGTTCCTTGCAACCATCATCGCAGCCATCGCGGGCACGCTCGTCATGGGCTTGTTCGCCAACGTTCCGTATGCTCAGGCCGCCGGCATGGGCCTCAACGCGTTCTTCACCTACACCGTTTGCTTCGGCCTCGGCTTCACCTGGCAGCAGACCCTGTGCATGGTGTTCCTGTGTGGCCTGATCAACATTCTCATCACCGTCACCAAGATTCGTAAGATCATCATCCAAGCCATTCCGGAAGTGCTGCAGAACGCCATCGGCGGCGGCATCGGCCTGTTCGTGGCCTACGTCGGCTTCCTGAACGTCGGCTTCTTCACCTTCACCACCAAGGCCGACGCCAAGAACGGCGACACCGTGCAGGCCACCCCAGGTCTGGCCGTCATGAATAATCCGACCATCTGGCTGTTCATCATCGGCCTGTTCCTCGCCATCATCCTCACCGTGCTCAAGGTGCGCGGCGGCATGCTGATCGCCATCGCGGTCACCGCCATCGCCGGCATTCCGATGGGTCAGACCACCATGGCCAACTCCATCTCCATCGGCGACACTTTCGCCCAGCTGCCGCAGACCTTTGGCGCTATCTTCAGCGCTGAAGGCTTCCCATCGCTGTTCTCCGACATGTCGAAGCTGCCGATCATTCTGCTGACGATCTTCGCATTCTCCATGTCCGATACCTTCGACACCATCGGCACGTTCATCGGCACCGGCCGCCGCACCGGCATCTTCTCCGCGGAAGACGAGGAAGCCCTCGAAAACGGTTCCGGCTTCTCCTCCAAGATGGACAAGGCCCTGTTCGCCGATTCGATCGCAACTTCCATCGGCGCCATCTGCGGCACCTCCAACACCACCACGTATGTGGAATCCTCCGCAGGTATCGCCGCTGGCGGCCGCACCGGCCTGACCTCCGTGGTCGTGGCCATCTGCTTCGCCCTGTCCGCCTTCCTCTCCCCGGTCATCTCCGCCATTCCGTCCGCCGCAACCGCAGGCGTGCTCGTGGTGGTGGGCTGCATGATGGCGTCCTCGCTGAAGGAAATCGACTGGGGCGATATCTCCGAGGCCGTGCCGGCGTTCTTCGCTTCCGTATTCATGGCGTTCAGCTACTCCATCTCCTACGGCATCGCCGGCGGCTTCATCACCTACTGCCTGATCAAGACCTGCAAGGGCAAGGCCAAGGAAGTGCACCCGGTGATCTGGGTTGTGTCGCTGCTGTTCATTCTGGACTTCATCATCACCGCGATCCTGTAGTTCTGAACGTCAGGTTCAACCTGACCACCAGCCGAAATTACTGGTTCAGTAAATAAATTCGGCAAATGGAATAGGGGCGATTCCGCTCTCACTGCGGAGTCGCCCCTATTGTTGTATCGCTTGTTTTCGTACTGCTTTTTAGTGAACCGTCTTATGCGATGGCTTTCGAGAAGGCGTCAACCAGACTTTCCATCCAGGCCGTCAAGGAATCGTATTGTTCCGGCATCTGTTCGGTCAGTTCAACCATGGGCACGTTTGCGGATTTCGCGGCATTCGTGATTTTGCCCGTCAGCTCGCTTTCCTCCTGCGTATTGACGATCAACAGTTTGATTTCACCTGATTTCAATGCGTCGGCGAACTGCCTGATATCCGTTGGCGTCGGCTCGCTTTCGTTCGCTGTGGCTCGCGCGTACCCGCTTGGCGTTGCGTCGGTCAAACCCATGTCTTCCGCCAGATAGCTTGCCACGGATTCCGTTGCCGCGTACGCCAATCCATCCGATTTCTGTTTCACTTCGGCGATTTTGCTTTCGACGTTGTTTTCTTCAGATTTCCACTGATCGTGCAGCTTGTCGAAATCACTCTTTTTCGCGGCGTCGGCCTGTTCGTACGCTTCGGTGATCGCCTGTGCCACTGCCTTGCGCACATCGGCGGAGAACCAAACATGCGGATTTTCGCCGTCATTCACCCCGCCGACTGCAGCGGCATTGACGATGGTTGCGTTGGCGGATTGCGCCGCTTTGACCGCCCATGCGTCGTAGCCGGCTCCATTGACGATGATGACTTGCGCTTTCTGCAGTTTGGCGATATCCGACGTCGTTGGCTCGTAATCATGCGCATCCACATTGGTGGAATTGATGATGCTGGTTACGTTGACGTTGCCACCGCCCAAGGTTTTCGCCACGGTACCCCACTGATTCACGGAAGCGACCACTTCGATGGTTCCGTTTTTTTCGGACGACGATCGGCCGCTTCCACACGCAGCAACCGACGCAAGCATTCCTACAGAAGCAAGTGCGGCAATCGCAATTCTCACAATACGGTACATGATAGATCCTCCCTAACGTGATATAACGCCATCATAACTTAATTGAGAATCATTATCAATAGAGCGTGTCGCGATCAGGTATCACATACAAAAAACTCCCGCTCAGGGGAACGGCCGCCACGAATGGGATCGAAATGGTTAGCGAAGCAACCACTTTCGACCGCACATCCGTGCGACAATCCCCCGCAAGCGGGAGTAAGAGATGATTTGCCGATCAGCCGCGTGCAAGCTCGCAGGAAAAGGAGCCTTGCCAAGGCAAGGCACTATTTCCTGCCTCGATACTGTCGCATCTCGGCGCTGCCTACAAACAGTCCACTGGACTGTTTGCTTAACGGCGTCGCCCTGGGCCGACGCTACGCTTTGGCAGATCGGCTTTTGCCGATCAGCCAAAGCGTCCCGATACGTAGCGCTCGGCTTCTTCGTTCTGGGGGTTGTTGAACATGGTGGTCGTGTCGGTGAAGTACTCGAGGTGACCCGGCTGGCCGACTGCCTTCAGGTTGAAGAACGCGGTGTAGTCGGCGATACGGGCGGCCTGCTGCATGTTGTGCGTCACGATCACGATGGTGTAGTCGTTCTTCAGCTCGTTGATCAGATCCTCGACAGCCAACGTCGAAATCGGGTCAAGAGCGGAGCACGGCTCGTCCATCAGCAGCACCTGCGGGTGCACGGCCACGGCGCGGGCGATGCACAGACGCTGCTGCTGACCACCGGAAAGACCAATGCCAGGATTGTCAAGACGATCCTTGACCTCGTTCCACAGGTTGGCGCCACGCAGAGCCCATTCGACCAGATCGTCCGCATCGGACTTAGAGATCTTGCGGTTGTTGAGCCTCACGCCAGCGAGCACATTCTCGCGGATGGACATGGTCGGGAACGGGTTCGCACGCTGGAACACCATGCCGACATCGCGACGCACGGCAACCGGGTCGATGTCCTTGTCGTACAGGTTCTTGCCTTCCAGCAACACCTCGCCTTCGCAGTGAGCGCCCGGAATGATCTCGTGCATGCGGTCGAGCGTGCGCAGCACCGTGGACTTGCCACAGCCGGAAGGTCCGATGAAAGCGGTGACCTTGTTGGCTTCGATGTTGATGTTCACATCTTCAACGGCCAGGAAGTCGCCGTAGTAGATGTTCAGATGATTGACATCAATACGTTGTCCCATTTTGGTTCCTTATATGTTGTTTCTGTATGTAAGACTACCGCTCATCGTTCCGACTTGACGGCGAAGACCTTCGCCACGAGTCGACCGATAAGGTTGAGGATAAGCACGATGAGGATCAGCACGAGAGCCGCGGCCCATGCGCGTTCCATCGGGATGGTGGTCACGCAGGAAGCGTCGGCGGAAGCCGGGCAATTCGCGTTGAGCTTGGAGTACTCCTGGTAGACGTACACCGGAAGGGTGGTCATCTGGCCGGAGAAGAGGTTGACGTTCGTGGAGGCGATGTAGCCTGCGGTCATCAGCAACGGAGCGGTCTCACCAATCACACGGGCGACGGCGAGAATCGCACCCGAAACAATGCCCGGCAAAGCGGTACGCAACACAATCTTCGTAATCGTGCGCTGCTTGGTAACACCCAAAGCATACGACGCTTCACGCAAGTCGTGAGGCACGATCTTCAACATTTCTTCAGAGGACTTGACCACGGTCGGCAGCATCAGCAGCGACAGTGCCACGGAACCTTCGAAACCGTTGATGGTGCCAGGTCCAATTAGAATCGTGAACATCGAGAATGCGAACAAACCTGCGACGATGGACGGAATACCGCTCATCACGTCGACCAGCAGGGTGATGACGCGAGCCAGCTTGCCACGGTTGGAATATTCCACCAAGTACACGGCGCACATCAGACCGATCGGAATGGAGATGATCATGGCGCCGAACGTGATTTCCAGCGTACCGATGATGGCGTGCTGAATACCGCCGTAGCCACCGGACGGCGTCGGATTGCCGCCGACCACACCGGTCATGTTATAGCTCAGGAAGTTGAGGTTCAGCCTCTTGACACCGTTGACGATGGTGGTGAGCAGCACCGAGAACAGCGGAATCAGCGCCACAATGAACGCAAGAGCGATCAGTACGCGCATCGCAAGATCCTTGCGCTTACGTGCAGCGGTAAAGGAACGCGTCGGCTTGAACTTGTCGAAATCGATGACGGGGGCACCGTCCATCGGAGAAGCGTTGTTATTCACTGCGGTCATCACGCACTCGCTTTCTCGGTAAGCTTACGGGCGATGAAATTCACCACGAAAGTAATGAGGAACAGCACCAGGCCGGTGCCGATCAGCACGGACACGCCGAGATCGTTGGCTTCAGGATACTGCGCGGCGATGTTGGCTGCGATCGTCTGGTTCTGCGAAGCCTGCAGCAGCTTGATGGAGTAGTTGAGACCTGGAGACAGGATCATGAGCACGGCCATGGTTTCGCCAAGCGCACGACCCAAGCCAAGCATGGAAGCGGACACCACACCGGACTTGCCGAACGGCAGCACCGCAAGCTTGACCATTTCCCACTTGGTGGCGCCAAGAGCAAGCGCGGCCTCTTCCTGAAGGCGCGGAGTCTGCAGGAAGATATCGCGGGACATGGAGGTGATGATCGGCAGGATCATGACTGCGAGCACCACGGCCACGGTGGCGACGGTACGGGAAGGATTGGCGGCAGGACCTGCGAACAGCGGAATCCAGCCAAGATACTTGGCCACCCAATTCCAGAACGGGTAGATGGCGGGCACCAGCACCAGGCCACCCCACAGACCGTAGATAACGGACGGAATTGCGGCGAGCAGATCGACCACATAGCTCAAGGCGGTGGCGAGCTTCTTCGGCGCATAGTGCGAGATGAACAATGCGATACCGACCGACACGAAGAAGGAAATCAACAGTGCCAGCGCGGAGATCAACACAGTACCGAACAGCAGCGGTCCGACATAGCCCCAGAAGCTGGAAGCCTTGCCGCCGGTGAAGTTGCTGATGGTGTCGCTGTTGGCCTGCTGATCGCCGCCGATCAACGGCCATGCGCGGAACAGCAGGAACAGCGCGACGGCGGCGAGCACTACGAGGATCAGGATGCCGCAGGCGTAGGCCACGCCCTTGAACACCTTATCCGCGTTTTTGCCGCTCACCGGCTGCTGTGCCGTTTTGCTTTGCGAACTCACGGGTTCTCCTTAACTTGCGATTGTTTGAAACAGATCTGCGATTACTTGCGATGACTGCGTTTTTTGTTTTACCTGCAGATACCGTTTCAGGCCGCACCCGCTTTCACGTTGCGGCTGCGGCCTGAAACAGACGGTCAGTTGCCGTTCACCGAGAGCCTATCGCTTACTGTATCAAAGCTCACTTGGTTTCGATGGCGTCGATGGACTTGAGGACCTTCTGGCGCATGGTGTCGGACAGCGGAGCGGAGCCTGCTGCGGAGGCAGCGGTCTGCTGACCTTCGTCGCTGACCACGTAGGTGAGCCAGGACTTGACGAACTTGGCGGTGTCGGCATCCTTGTATGCCGGGCAAGCGATGTCGTAGGAGACAAGCACGATCGGGTAGGCGCCAGCCTCGGTGGTGTTGTGGTCGAGCTTGACGACCACACGGTTGTCGCCAGTGGCGGATTCGTCGAGCGGGGAAGCGTCCACAACCTTGGCAGCGGCTTCAGCGGAGAACGGCACGTAATCGTCGCCGACCTTCACTGCAACGGTGCCGAGCTCGCCAGCCTGGGAAGCATCGGCGTAGCCAATGGTGCCGTCAGCCTGCTGCACGGTGGAGATCACGCCGGAGGTACCCTTAGCGCCCTGGCCAACCTCGTTCGGCCAGTTCTCGCCGAGCTCGTAGCTCCAAGCGTCGCCAGCAGCATCCTTGACGTAGCTCAGGAAGTTCTTGGTGGTGCCGGACTTGTCGGAGCGGTGCACCACGGTGATGTCGAGATCAGGCAGGTCGACCTTCGGGTTCTGCTGCTTGATGGCGTCATCGTTCCACTTGGTGATCTTGCCGTCGAAGATCTTGGCGATGGTGTCGGCGTCCATGTTCAGGGTCTTGCCCTTGCCGGAGATGCCGTTGAGGTTGAAGACCACGGCGATCGGGGAGACGTAGACCGGGATGTCGAAGGCGTTGCCGGAAGCGCACACGCTCTTGGACTGCTCGACCTCGTCATTGGACAGGGCGGCATCGGAGCCGGCCCATGCGGTGGCGCCGGTCAGAAAGGTGGAAACGCCAGCGCCGGAACCAGACGGGTTGTAGGCGACCTTGGCATCCGGGTTGGTGCCCTGGAAGCCGGCGATCCAGGCTTCCACAGCAGTCTGCTGGGAGGAAGCGCCAGCGCCGGAGAAGTTGCCGGACACGGCTTCGGTGGTCTTGGTGTCGGTGCTAGCCGAAGAATCAGTGTTGGAAGCAGTGTTGTCGCCGCAAGCCGCGACAGAAGCCAGCATCACAATGCCGGACACAGCTGCAATGGAGCGTACGAGAATGGAATTACGCATTATTCTTTTCCCTCTGTCAACATTCTGATGGCGTATGTTTCTGACATTTCATATGCTGTTGTCGCCATCGTTCTTCATGACACTGTCAAGCCTATTGGTGGTTTGGGTCCCGCAAAACCAAAATCGGTGAACGGAAGATGAACACTCTACGACACTTCGGACGTTTTCGTCATTTCCATTCACCGATCTTCGGCGACTACCGTGATACCACGGTCTTACATTCAGTTATCAATTAATAATCAATTATTCGGAAACTTACGATGAGTACTGGAATCGCAGTGTTTTATCTTATATATTTCCATCTATCGCGATATTTCCGCTTTATTCCGCTGGAACGTCGATTTTGTAGCCCAAACCGCGCACCGTGGTCAGATATTTCGGATGCGCCGGATCCTCCTCGATTTTGGAGCGTACGCGCTTGACGTGCACATCCAACGTTTTGGTGTCGCCAACGTAATCGGACCCCCAAATGCGGTCGATCAGCTGGTGGCGGGTCATCACACGGCCCTTGTTCTGCATGAGATATTCGAGAAGCTCGAATTCCTTCAGCGGGAAGAACACGTTCTCTCCGCGCACCATCACCTCATGCTGGCCGATCTTCATGGAAATGTCGCCGCAGATCAGCGGAATATCGTCATCGGAGGATTCCGTCGCGTCGGCCACCATCTGGTTGCGTCGCAGCACCGCACGCACCCGCGCCAGCAGCTCGCGGAACGAGTACGGCTTGGTGATGTAGTCGTCCGCGCCGATTTCCAAACCGACCACCTTGTCGATTTCCGCGCTTTTCGCGGTGAGCATGATGATCGGTACGCGGCTTTGCTCACGAATTCTGCGACATAGCGCGGTGCCGTCAAGCCCTGGCAGCATCAGATCGAGCAACACCAAATCGATGCCGCCTTTGGTGAACAGTTCCAGCCCTTCCTCGCCGGTGGCCGCGGCGGACACGTCGTAGCCTTCGCGGGTGAGCTGGTAGACCAGCGGCTCTCGATACGATTCCTCGTCCTCGACGATCAGAATACGTGTCATCAGTGCTTCTCCTCCATTGCTCTGTTGATGGGAACGTTGCTTGTTATTTGCTGTAGTCGGTTTAGCTCAGATTATTCGGATTGCTCGGATTGCGTAGTTTCGATGCGTTCGGTTTCGCCCGTCACTTCCATGCGATCCGCTTCCGCAGTTTGTACGTTTCCCGCAGTCCCTGCAGTTTCCGCTGTTTCCACCGCTTGTGCCTGAGGCAGGGTGATGGTGAAGGTCGATCCCTCCCCCTCACGCGACCACACGGCGATAGTGCCTCCGCAATCCTGCACGCAATGTTTGGTGATGGCCAAACCCAATCCTGTACCCCCTGTTTCGCGGGAACGTGCGGGATCGACACGGTAGAATCGCTCGAAAATACGATCCAGCGAGGATTCCGGAATGCCAATGCCCTGATCGACGACACGAATCGCAACCTCGTCATCGCCACTGCCGATGCCGACTGCGACGGTGGTGTGTTCCGGAGAATAGTTGACGGCGTTTTCCACCAGATTCTTCACCGCCGTTTTGATGGTTTCATGATCGGCGTTGATGAACAGATCATCCTCATCGACAGCGTTTACGGCACCCTCGACGTGCACCAGCTTCTGCTTGCCATTCAGCGAAAGCACCAGATTGATATGCTTCGATTCGGCCTTCACTTGGTTTTCGACGATCGCCTCGCGTACCAACGCAAGCACGGAAAGCCGTTCCGCGTTCAGCACCGCAGCCGTGCTTTGCGCCTTCTGCAAGTCGATCAAGCGATGCACCAATTCCGTCAATCGTTCGGATTCCTTGGAAATGCGGCCCGCAAAATACTTCACCATGCCGGGATCGTCCGCAGCGTCGCCGATCGTTTCGGCAAGCAGGGAAATCGCACCGGCAGGAGTCTTCAATTCGTGCGAAACGTTCGTCACAAAATCGCGTCGCATAATCTCAAAACGACGCTGCTCGCTCATATCCGAAATGAAAATCGCAAAAAGATCATCGGAGATCTGGCCGACCCGCACATGCAGATACAGCGTGTCGGAAGGACGGAACTTACCTGCCTCAATGCCTTTGCCGTCGGTGTTTTTCGCGGCCGCACGGGCGGCTCGATCCAGCGGAATCGACAATTCGCGTTCGCGCACCACGCTGTCGGTCGACACCAATCGCAGAATATCGCGGATTTCGGCAAGCGTCATCGCACTGTCCTCAACAATGCCGAAACGTTGCGCGCCCGGGGAAACATATGTGACCGACGCCAGTGAATCGACGACGATCAACGCCTCCGGCATGACGGCGATCAGCTGGCGTTCCGTGGACTGCACGGGCACGCGCGGCCCGAACAGCGACATGTTCTTCTGCGCGCCGAACAGGCTTGGATCGTTCGGGTCGATCTCATCCTCCCCCAATTGCACGCCACGGGCACGCCCCAGCAAAAAGGCGACCACAGCGACGGCAACAACCACAATCGCCATCACCACGTGCTCCAGCGTCATACGTTAACCTTCCGATAATCCGTCATTCTTCTTCAACAGTAGCGGTTCCGGAAAGCGATTTCCGTGCGCGATTCCCTCACGCCATCGGAAGTTTCCCCGCAGTTCACTTTCGTGAGATCCGCCATACCGAAATATGAGACGGCCCGTCCAGCAACCGATGCGTTGGACGGGCCGTCTTTCATGCGCTTACATGCGCTTGACGATGTTCACCGCGATTTTCGCCGCGGTGTCGGCATATTCGGAAATGTCGAATTCCTTGAATTCCACGTAATCCGTGTCGGCATTGTCGCTCAACGCGCGGATGACCAGCACGGGCAGGCCGTTGCGCGCCGCGACATGCGCCACCGCGGCGCCTTCCATTTCGACCGCGTCCGCGCCGGTTTCGCGAATCACCTGCTCCACTTTCTTCGGATCGTCCACGAAATAGTTGCCCGTGGCGATGATGCCGGTGATGTGATGCACGCTCAGATCGGTCAGCACCTTATCGGCGACTTCGATCAGACGGTCGTCGGAGTGGAATTCCTCCACCGGCTGGTCCGCAGTGCCTGGCTTCCACTGGCCGACGAGACGCATGTCGGTGTCGAGGTAGCGCAACGTGCCGCCAAGCACCACGTCGTTGATGTGCAGATGCGTGTTGAGATTGCCTGCGATGCCGGAGAAGATCACGGCGTCAGGCTGGTCCGCGTCGATGAGATGCTGCGTGGTGGCGGCGATATTGACGGTGCCCATGCCGCCGACCGTTGCCGCAACGTTGACGCGAGTGCCCTTGTTGGTTTCGATGGTGCCGCGCGTCACGCAGACGCCGGCTTCCTCCGTTACGGTGATGTCGCTCAATGCGGATGCGATATTGGCGACTTCCTCGTCCATGGCGCCGATGATGGCGATTGTGCTCATGCGTTCGTTCCTTTCGATTGCTTCACGCTTTTCGCTCGGTTTCGCTTATTTTCGCTTCGCTCACTTCCAGCGGCGCTTGCCCACAGCTTGCGCAAGTTCGCGCAGCAACGCTTCCGTAATCTGCCAGCTCAAGCATTTGTCGGTGATGGATTGACCGTACGTGAGTTCGGCGAGCGGTGCCGGTTTTTGACTGCCACCTTCGATGAAGCTTTCCATCATGATGCCGGTGATGCCTTCCTCACCTTCGGCGATACGGCTTGCGATATTACGTACCACTTCGACTTGGCGATGTTCGTCTTTGCCGGAATTGCCGTGCGAGCAGTCCACGATCAGACCGTGTGCCGCCGCGGATTCGACCGGCATTTCCTCACGGATGAGCTTCATGGCATTCGCCACGGATTCGGCGTCATAGTTCGGGCCGCTGCTCGAACCACGCAATACCACATGGCAGTCGGGATTGCCAAGCGTTTTGACTACGGCCGCACGACCCATATGATCGATGCCGAAGAACGTATGCTGCTGTGCCGACGCAAAACACGAGTCGGTCGGCGCTTTGATGGAACCGTCGGTAGCGTTTTTGAAGCCGATCGGCATCGACATGCCCGAAGCGAGCTGGCGGTGCACCTGGCTTTCCGTATTGCGAGCGCCGATCGCACCCCAGCTGACCGCGTCGGAAATGTATTGCGGGCTGGTTGGTTCCAGGAATTCCGTGGCGGTGGCCAAACCTGCGTCCAATACGCCAAGCAGCGTACGACGGGCCAAAAGCAGGCCTTTTTTGATATTGCAGCTGCCGTCGATGTCGGGATCGTTGATCAAGCCTTTCCAACCGACCGTCGTACGCGGTTTTTCGAAATACACGCGCATCACAATCAGCAATTCTCCGCCCAGCTCGTCTTTCAACGCGGCCAAGCGACGGGCGTAATCGAGTGCGGCAGCCGGATCATGCACGGAACACGGACCGACGATCACCAGCAATCGATCGTCCTGGCCGTACAGGCAGGCACGAATCTCATCGCGTGAATAGGCGACGATCTCTTGCGCCTGATCGCTGAGCGGCAGGTCCCCCAACACCTGCGCCGGCGTGGGAAGCACCTCGAATTCAAGCACCCTGCGGTTCACGATGCGGCTGATGCCGACCTGATCTTCCCAGCGTGGCACATCCGTAGCCACCAGCGGATTCTTTCCCTCATCCATGGCCTCGCGGATGGCGCGAAGCTCTTCAGGCGTGTTCAGCTGCTGCTGCATTTCACTGCTCTCCTTGACAATCACCTATCTCCCCAAGAATATCAATCAAATGGCAGTCGCTATGCAAAAACCGTGCGATTACGCAGTTACACGTATTCCGCACGGTTAGTTATTTGCGATTATTTGCGCTTATTTGGCGAGTGCGCGACGGCTTTCGACCGCATCGGCAAGCGTGTGCAGCAACTGTTCGGTACGTTCCCACGGCACGCAGGCGTCGGTGATGGATTTGCCGTACTCGAGCTGGTCGAGCGGAGCGGGCTTCTGATTGCCGGCTTTCAGGAAGCTTTCCATCATGATGCCGCTGATGCCCGACTCTCCCGTTGCGATGCGGGAGGCGATGTTTTCGATCACTTCGGCTTCGCGCACTTCGTCCTTGCCGCAGTTGCCGTGCGCCGCGTCGATGACAAGACCGTGCTCGCTCGGGCCGGACGCCTTGGAAACCTTCAGATCGGCCAACGCCTTCGCCACGGAATCGGTATCGTAGTTCGGGCCGTGCGAGGAGCCGCGCAACACCAGATGGCAATCGGGATTGCCCTTGGTTTCGGCGGAAATCACACGACCGTCAAGATTGATGGACAGGAAATGATGCTCGAAGGCGGCCGCGAAGCAGGAATCCGCTGCCGGCTTGATCGAACCGTCGGTGGCGTTCTTGAAGCCGATTGGCATCGACATGCCCGACGCGAGCTCGCGATGCACCTGGCTTTCGGTGTTGCGAGCGCCGATCGCACCCCAGCTAATCAGGTCGCAGATGTACTGCGGGGTGATCGGATCCAGCCATTCCGTGGCTGCCGGGAGTCCAACGCTCAGCACGTCGGTCAGCACCTTGCGTGCGAGCCACATGCCCTTGCGAATATTGAACTGGCCGTCGAGATCGGGATCGTTGATCAGACCCTTCCAACCGATGGTGGTGCGTGGCTTTTCGAAATACACGCGCATCACAATGACCAGTTGGTCTTCCAGTTCTTTTTTGACCGCGGCGAGTTTTGCCGCGTATTCGTGCGCCGCTTTCGGATCATGAATCGAGCATGGGCCGACGATGGCAAGCAGACGATCGTCTTTGCCGTTGAGCACATCGCGGATTTCCTGACGGGACTTCAACACCAGATCGCTCATCTCATCGGTGAGTGGAATTTCCTTCAGAAAATATCGGGGAGCCGGAATCGGGTCCAACTGTCGAATATTGACATCCACGGTCTCCGGAAACACGGCGTTATCCAACAACTGCGCATCCTTCGAACTATCTGGACCGCGAAGACCTGACATCTCTTCTGCTCCTCCTTATACCTGCATACCTGCTTCATGCATACTGTGCATGGATGATAATCACCGAAGTTACCTTAACGGATAAAAGTGGAATAACACGAATGCCGACTGCATGCTGGACTTTTTGCGAAGTCCCATGCAGTCGGCATTCGTCAATCGGTTTGTCGGTTTACGTATCAGTCAGCCAGAGCGCCCATCGGATCCCATGCGGGGAGCATGGTGGCTGGCTCGTCAAGAGCGGCCTGATATTCGGCAGGGAGCAGCGCCTTCGGCACGGCGACCTCGTACACGTATTCGGTGAACCAGTCGTCGCTCATAGTGAAGTAGCCCTTGTCTGCGATCTTGTCGCCCCAAGAGTTCTCCACACGCCAACGACGGGTGGTCGTGCCGTCTTCGGCCACGTCCACGCCGACGAACGCCATAGCGTGGTTCATCGCGGAATCGGCGAAACGCACGCGATCTTCCTTGTTCAGATCGAAGTCGACGCCATACACCTTGCCGTATTCAAACAGATCAGTAGCCCAAGCGCCGTTTTCACGATCCATCATCGGGTGGCAGTCAGCACCGAACCATACTGGAATGCCCTGCTCTTCGAGAATCTGACGCACGCAATCCTTCATGAACTGGTTCGGCACGTTCAGGTATTCGGTCGGGTCTCCCCCGGCCACATTACCCAAGTGCTCGATACCGATCTTCTTGCCCTTCGCATGCTCCTGACGAGGATCGTCGACCAGGCACACGTAGCTTTCCAAATCAGCGGAACCGACGTACTTCTGCCAGAATTCCACAGGCGTGACCTCACCATCGCGGTGGAACTCGCCGTCCTTGTCGGTCCACTCCCAGTCGAAGCTCTTCGGCGGCTCGCCCAAGTGAATCGTCAGAATGCGGTGTCCGGCGGCGGTCGCTTCGGCGATTACCGATTCGATCGAAGCCGGATCAGCATACATGTGCGCGACGGCCGTATGCAGCAGGCGACGCAATTGCACGTTCATTTCGCCGGTGTTCTTGGAGGATTCGGTTTCCGGGAACAGATCCTTCGGAACGGCACCGTACTTCTTGTACACGTTCATGGCCATGGTCCACTGGCCGCCGTCGCCCATCACGTCGGCGAGCAGATGCTGGATCAGGCGGGAGTCGGACGGCTCGCCGGCCTTCACCAGTTCGGCCACGTCCTGCAGGAAGTAGTTGACGCGCTCGAGCTTGTCGTAGTACATGGCATAGTTCTGGGAGAACTCGAATTCCTTCAGCCCCATGTTCTTCTTGGCCACGAAACGAGCCACGTTCAGCGAGCTGAACAGCCAGCAACGGCCGGAACGATCCTGATGGGTGGCGGTGCCATTGTCGACAATGGTGGAGAATCGGCGCTGCATCAGGCGGGCGCGGTCATAGTTGCGTGCCACCTTGTTGATGCCAGCCGCGGTGACCGCGTTCATGGCCATACGGTTGTGGTCGCTGGCTTCGAAATCCTCAACCAGCGTTGCCAATGCATCAGCGCTCAACGGCGTGATGTCAGTCATTGTTCTGTTCCTCCTGTGCTTCTTCGCCCTGGTCAGACTGCTCGTCTTCGGACGGTTCTTCAAAATCGTCATTATTCTGCTGTTCGTCGGAGACAACATCCTCGTCGAAGGTCACTTCCGGTTCGCCCGCAACAGTTTCGCCACTCTCGTCGTGCGATTCCGCCGGAGTTTCAGCTTCAGCTGCGGAATCATGCTGTTCGCCGTCGATGGAATTGACCACGGACAGGCCGTTCGCGCCGAAACCGGAGAACGCGTTGGCAAACATGGCACGCAGTTCACTGACACGCTGCGTGATCTGCGCCTCACGGGTCTGCAGGTCGGCGATGCGCTGCTGCACACCTTCAAGCTCGCTCTTGGCTGCCTCACGACGCTCGTTGATCTGCTCGTCGGCCTCTTCGGTGGCCTGCTTGAGAATGCTGGCAGCCTGCTTGTCGGCTGCCTCACGCTTGTCGGAAGCGTATGCCTCGGCCTCATCGCGCGTATGCTGCGCTTCTGAAATCAGCTCGTCGGACTGCTTCTTGGCGATTTCACGGCGTTCGTTCAGGTCGGCGAGCAGCTCGTTGACCTTCTTCGTAGCCTCATCCTGCTGGGCGGAAATGTCGGCGCGAATCTGCTCCACCTCGGCATTGACCTGGCTGATGGTCTTGGTGCGATGCACTTCGGCCTCGTCGGTGATCTCCTGTGCCTTGGCTTTGGCGGTATCCGTGATTTCCGAGGCACGGCGCTGCGCGTCCGTCATCATCTTGGACACCTGCTCACGCACGTCGGCCAGCTTCTTGTTGGCTTCGGCCAACGCGGATTCGATCTGGTCGTTGGTCTCGCTTTTCATGCGGTTGATCTCGTCATTGGCGTTCTTGCGCTGCGCCGCGATCTGCTCGGTGGCTTCGGCGCGCAGATCGGAGAGCTCGCGCTCCTGCGTGGCGCGCTCCGATGCGAGACGCTTGTCGTGCTCCTCACGGGAGTTCGTCAATTCCAGATCGACGGTCTGGCGCTGCGCCACCACGGCCTTCTGCGCTTCGCCACGCAGCTGGTCCGCTTCGCGCTGGGCGTTGGACTTCAACGTGTCGGCATCATTATTGGCCTTCGACAGCACCGCTTCGGCCTTGGCGTTGGCCTCGTCGAGAATACGCTTGGCGTCGAGCTTGGCGTTGTTCAGCAGGGTTTCGGCCTGAAGCTGCACCGTGGCGCGTGCCGCGGAAGCGTCTTTCTTGGCACGGTCGAGCAGCTCGGCGCTGGTTTGTTCCGCGCTGGCGAGCATCTGCTGCGCGTTGGCGCCCAGAGATGCGAACGAATTCGGGTTGGCCTTCTTGTTTTTCTCTTCCTGCAACTGTGCCTGCAGTTCAAGGATGGTCTGATCGTCGGCCTTGACCTGATCACGCAGACGGTCCACCGTCTCCTGAGCCAAAGCGAACGCCTCATCGACCCTTTCCTTGTCGTACCCCCTCAACACGATTGGGAACTGCTCAACCATGGTATTCCTTTCACGAATTCCCTTCCATCGCGCATCTTGCCCGCGCCTATCCATTTTGAACTTTAGCGCAGAACAAACGTTCGGCACACGGCAGTCGCATAATTCTCACAGAGAGCACAGAAATCGTTCGAGGAAACGCCGACGCCGTTCAGCCGAGCAGAATCTCACTTGAGGATGGCTGCAGATAATAACGCACCGATTCGCGGATCACATCGTTACCTGCGGCGATTTGCTGCGCGATTGACAGTCCATGTTGCGGATGTGGCTGCTCGTTGACGATCGGCAGGCTTACGAAACCCGACAGAATGCGCTTTTCCTGCGCTGCAGACCAGTCGAGCAAATGGTAGAACAGCGAATTGCAGACGAACGTGCCCGCATCCGAACTCAACGCGGCGGGAATCTCATGTTTGGCGAAATCGCGCAGAATCGAACGCAACGGCAGGCGCGTCCAATATGCCGCAGGCCCTTCCGGATTGATCGGACGGCGAGGCGGAATCACATTGTCGGCGTCAGGCTTGGCCGCGTCCATCAGATTCGTGGCGCATCGCTCCAACAGCACGCCGCGGGCCGAACGCTTCAAACCGGTGGCGATGACAATATCGGGATTCGCCTGTTCGATGGCGTTCAGCAACATGGGCCAGGCATTGGCGAAACTGACCGGAAGCGTCACCGTCGTCACGCTCATGGAAACATCCTGCAGAAGATCGTCGGACAGCGCCACGGATTGAGATGGATCATTCCAATATTCGGCGAGCGCCACGGGAACAAGTACGGCCGGATTCACGTCGATGCCGTCGTACGGGGTGAAACCTGAGATGACGATGTTGATCTGCTGCATGTGTTCCAGTGTACGTGGTCGAAAGGTGGGTTCGTTTACGATCAGTGCTTATGCATTTGCGAGAATGCTTCGGCGAACACCGCGTGCATGCGCGCTTTCGCTTCTTGTTTGGCATGTTCCGGGTCGAGGCTGCGCGCGATGTTCTCGGCGATCGGCATGTCGGCCTGTGTGGTGATTTTGAGATTCGTTTCGGATCCGGCGACGATGGCGACCGGCTCGTTCGGCAGATAGTCCACCACCACGCGGGTGTCGTCGGTTGGGTGGAAGTCGGGATCGGCGGTGGCGAGCTCGTAGGCTTTGGTGATGGTACCGAAACGGAAGGCCTGCGGGGTTTGCGCGCGGAATGCGTTCGTACGATCAGGCACGGAGCGCACCACCTTGCGCTCTCCAAGATCTTCGGTCAGTAGAATCGTGTCAGTGGACGCGTATGCCACGGTCGCCGCGTTGAACTGGTCGAGGCTGTCGATGCAGCCGTCGATGGATTGCTGTTCGACGAACGGTCGCACGGAATCGTGGATGAGGATTTTCGCGCCATCGGGAATGCCTGCCTGCTTGAGCAGATCAAGCGCGGAGCGGGTGCTGTCCACACGCTCGGAGCCACCCGGAATCACGGCACGCACCTTGGTATAACCGGCTTCGTCGATGAGCATGTTCACCATATTGCTGACACGCTCGTTGACCACGACGATGATGTCGCTCACGCGATCGTTGCGTTCGAACGCCTCGATGCTCCAGCAGACGATTGGCTTATCCCCCACCGAAACCAACTGCTTGGGATTGGTCTCATCGAATCGCGTGCCGAAACCGGCCGCCAACACCACGGCCACAACCGGCATCTTCTGTTCCTGCATCTGCTCTCCCTCACTCATACGTCCCACCGTAAACCCCCGAATCGGTTTGCAGCGCGTTTTGCCTTACGTTCTGCACGCAATCCGCAATAGCGCGCCGCTCTCCCACTATTCGCGCACGATCAGCGCAAGCATACGACCTTCGTGCGCTTTGCCTGCGATGGTGGCACGGCGATGCGAGAACCAGAGCGGATTTTCCAGCGTGCACAGGCTACGGCGGATTTTCTTGAAACGTTCCGCGAGCTGCGGTTCGCCTTCGCCATCGGCCTGGCAGATTTCCGCCAATTCCTCGTCTTCGGAAAGATACTGGGTGGCTGCGTTGACGCGGGCGCGGGAGGAAACGACGTTATCAGCCGGAACACCGGCTTTGGCAAGCTCCTGCAGCGCGGCGGCCGCAATATCGATGCCCGGCTGGCCGAAACGGCTCAGCGTGAAGGTTCCAGGGAACTGCGCGTCGAATTCGTCGGCAATGTCTCCGCCCACCTCGTAGCAGTCGCCGCAGATGCACGGGCCCAGCGTGGCGACAATACGCTCCGGCCTGGCTCCCTTGGACACCATCTTTTCGATGGTGGCGCCGATCACACCGTTCTGCAGGCCACGACGGCCGCAATGCGCGGCGCCGATCACGCCAGCTTCCGGATCGGCCATGAGCACCGGCAGGCAGTCGGCCGCGAACATGCCGAGCGCCACGTTCTTCTGAGCGGTCACCTGGCCGTCCGCTTCAACCACTGCCGGCTCATCCGCGGTTTCGCCCACCTGCTGAGCGGTTTCGCCCTTGCCGCCAGACACGTCGAAACCGAACGGACGGTTCATGACGAACAATTCGTCCACATCGACGGCAACGCCGGAATGCACCTGGCTGACCAAGCTCAGCTTCGCGTCGATGGCATTGGAGAGCGCCACACGATTGGCGAGCACATGGTTCGGATCATCGCCGGACTTGCCTCCGAGATTGCAGTGCGCATAATCGCCTTCGCTGGTGCCACCAAGTCGCGTGGTGTACACGACTTTGACGCCCGGCGCAAGCATGATCGGAATGGTCACCGGGATTGGATTGCCGTCCACGTCGGTCGGGTCGATCGCATTGCTGTCAAGAATCGCGTCGTCATACTGCTTGTCAGTCATTTTTTTGTTTTCCTTGATTGTTCTACGATTATTTCAACTTATTTCTGCTGATTTTCTGCGTCTACACGATGTTTTTCGCAATTATTCCGCTTTGAGCGTCGGCTTTTTGGTACGAGATCGGATGGCTGCGTTCACGGGCACTTCCTGCGGGCATGGCATGGAGAAGACATGCGCCGGATTGTTGATGGATTCGACCCAATGTCCGTCAGCGTCACGGAATCCGCCTGCGGGAACGGTGTAGGCGAGCGGCGCCGCGCCCGGTAGCACGAATTCGACTTCCTGACCGGCTTCGATTTTGTTGCGGCTCATAATGGTCACACGGCCGCCGTCTTCTTCACTCCACGAGAGCACTTCGCCAACCACCAGCCAAGCGCGGAAATACGCGGAACGGTCGGTGCTTTGCTGCACTTTGTGTTCCGGATAGTAGAAGCCGGTGGAATAGTCGCGGTGCGCCACCTTGTCTGGCTCGTCCAGCAACCAGTCAGGCAGGGACACGTGTTCCGCCGGGCGCACTCCGGCGTGATACCAGCCTTCCGGCAGGATTTCCGCAGCCGTGTTCGACTTACGCCTCGTACTACGCGCATGGTAGCTCAGATCATCCGGTTCGCCGGCGGAAGCGACTGGAACGGTTGCAATATCCGGCTTCCCCGCGAACGCGCCATCCGCATGTTCCATAATCAAATCGGTGGTTTCCGGCTTGCCGTAATCCGGATCAGACGGGCGAATCACACGGTCATGGAATGGCTTCAGCACAGTGCCATCCTCGTCTTCAAAACCGCGTTGCACCATGTATGCGTCAACGGCGGTCTTGTAAGCGTTCGTCATCGCCGCAATATAGTAGGCGCTCTTGGAACGTCCTTCGATTTTCAGACTGGTCGCACCCGAATCAAGCAGATCGTCGATATGCGCAAGCATGTTCATATCCTGCGAATTGAACAGATACGCGCCTTCCTTAGTCTGTTCTATCGGAAAATACTGGCCGGGACGCTTTTCTTCGACGATGGAATACTTCCAGCGGCACGGTTGAGCGCATTCGCCATGATTGCCGTCACGTCCGGTCAGATAATTGGAGAACAGACAACGACCGGAGAACGCCATGCACATCGCGCCATGCACGAAGCATTCGATGTCAAGATCGTCGGGAATGCGTGCGCGAATGTCTCGCACGGCCTGCAGATCCATTTCACGGGCAAGCACCACACGACGTGCACCCAACTGGTAGAAGGCGTTCGCTGCCTGATAGTTGGTGACTCCCGCCTGCGTGCTCACATGCAGTTCCAGGTTCGGCGCCACTTCGCGAGCCATGAGCATCACGCCAATGTCGGAAACGATCAGTGCGTCCACGCCGGTGTCTTTGAGCTGGCCGATGTATTCGCGCATCGCTTCGACTTCATTGTTGCGCGGCAACACATTGCAGGTCACATACACGCGAGCGCCACGCTCATGCGCGTAACGGGAGCCTTCTTCGAAATCCTCCAAACTCAGGTTTTTCGGCGCCGAACGCATGCCGAACGCTTTACCTCCGCAGTAGACGGCGTCCGCACCGTAATCGACGGCGGTTTTCAGTCCTCGCAGATTGCCCGCGGGAGCCAATACTTCAGGCTTGTTTCTTCTTTGCACGCTTGTTCCTCTTACTCGATTTTTCCGCTCTATATTCTCGACTATTCACGGGACACTTCTGCCGCATCCGGGAAATACATACGAGGAAAAACACATGCGGAAAAACAAAGGCGTCCATCGTGGAGACGGACGCCTTGACGCAAAACGTTGCGAATCTGACACTCAGCCGAGTTTGGCGAGTTCCTCTTCGGTGAGTTCGAGCTCGTCGGCCTTGAGGGAATCGAGAATGGTTTCCGGTCGATGGGCGCCGGGAATCACGAACATGTGGTCGCCCTTGGCCAGCTCCCATGCGAGCACCACACGCTGGTAGCTCACGCCACGGGCTTCGGCCACCTCGCGGAACGGATCGAACAGGCGCTCGTCGTACGGGTGACGGTAGCCGCCCAACGGACTCCAGCACACGAACGCCAGACCCTGCTCGGCGCAATAGTCAAGCGTATCTTGGGTGTCCAGATGAATCGGAGAATACTGGTTCTGCACGGCCACAAGCTTGTCGCCGAGGATCTCCTGCGCGATCTTCAACTGTTCGATGCTCACGTTGGAAACACCCGCCCACTGGGCCACGCCCTGATCGAGCAGCGCCTTGATGCCTTCGCAGGACTCGTTGTACGGCACTTCCGGATCATGACGGTGCAGGTACAGCAGATCGATGCTGTCAACGCCAAGCGCCATCGCGGACTGCTTGCCGTATTCGATCAGATGCTCCGGCTTGCCGTCACGCGGCCAAACCGGCTTGTCACCCTCCCAAGCGCGGCGCAAGCCCACCTTGGTGGCCACGGTGACTTCCTCACGCGGGCCCTTCCACGAGTCAAGCGCCTCACGCACCAGCTTTTCGCCGGTCTGTTCCTCTTCGCCCGGCGTGTAGTACGCCCAAGCGGTGTCGATGTGACGGCATCCGGCATCCAACGAGGCGTGCAATGTTTCGATACCGACATCGTGACCACGATTGTTTTCAATGGTCAACGGCATTTCACCATGGCCGATGGCCGTGGTGCGGAACGGTCCAAGATTACGGAACAAAGCCATCCCGATCTCCTTCAACAACGTACAGAGTGTCTTTCCGAATGCAACCTTACCAGCCGACCCGCCTCAGCAGACAACAAACCCACCAAACATGCGCGTAATGCCGCAGATCAGCGACCACCGAAGCTGCCGCCGCCGGAACCACCGGAGGAACCGCCGAAACCACCGCCGGAGAAGCTACCACCGGAACCACCGTAACTGCTGGACGGAGATGCCGCGGCAATCGTCGATTGAATATCAGCAAAACCTGATTCCAACTGCGCGCCAATATCACCAAAATTGGCGCTCGGCGAGAAATCCATCGAATTCGTATCAAACGAAGCAGGACCGGCGTAATGATGATTGAAATACCATGAACGGTAACTCCAGTAAAGCAGCGAATCGGAAGCGTTGGCATCAAGCCAATTCGGGTCGGCAAGCTGCGGGTACGCCTTGAGCAGCTGCTTCATCGCCTTTTCGGAAATGCCGAACGCGGTGGCGTACACCATGTAGCGACCCCACAACGTCAGATCAGCCACACCACGATCACGGAAGTCGCTGAAATCCTCCATATACCGTTTCAAACCGACCACCTGACCGGCAAGACGCTGACCATTGTCGTTAAGCCCCTTCAATTTGAGGTAGCTCAGCGCAAACACGGACGCGAACATCATCGGCGCGGAAATCAGCACGACCAACGCAAGATTGCCGATCACGCCAAAATACACTATGGAAAGGAACGCCAGGATCGCGGCGCAGATGCCTGCGGCGAACGCTCCCCCGCCGCATGACGAAGTGGCACCCAACATGGAGAATTCGCTACTGCACGCATTCGTAAACTTTTCCTGATACTTGTAGCCCTTCGACCAATCGGAGAAATTCTTGTCCATCTGTTTCAGATCGAACACCGGAGAACCAATGCGTTCGGACGCCTTCACCAGCAGGTCGAGCGCGGTACGTTCGCTCTGGCTCAGCGCCAATGACTGCGGGTTATCGAACACCACCGGCAGTATCACGATGGTGCTGGTTTTGCCTGCATCACGCGCACGAGCTGGATCATTGGAAATCAGCTGCGCGATATCGGCATTGCGAGACCGACTCATATCAATGCCCCGATACATGGCGGCCGGCCCCGGGTAAATGGCGATTGCTCCACGCGAAGCGAGCGAGAGCACGGAAGCCGACATTTTTCGGCTCGACAGTGTTTTCGAATGCTTGTTGTCAACGATATGCAGCAGTTCCGCAGCGCTGGCGGGGCTCATTTCCGGCTCGTCACGCCAATACTCGATGTCACCGTGGTATTGCGAACGATCGAAACTGTGCAATGCGAGCACAACGGCGATCACACACAAGATCAGCCCGGCCACGGCAATGGCGATCCACGTGATCAGGCGGATACGCGCTTTTGTGCGCTGCCGGTCACGCCACTGCTGCTCCTGTTGGGCCTCGCTTTCCATAATGCCGTTTTTGATGGTGGTATCACGAGTGCGTGCCACACCGCTGGTCGCACCGACGTCGAACATGGCGACCACGTCAACATAGTCGCCGGCACGAACGTCGTGCACGGTGAACTGCAACGACCCCTTATCACCACGTTCGGTGGTTGACGTACGTTCGGTGTGCAGCCAGGCCCATGAATTATCCGCCGTAATGCCATCCGGGAACGTGACGGTTCCGGTGACCTTGCCGATGGGAATCTGATTGCTCACGCCGAGCGGCTCCCATTGGAACGTGGCCACGTCTTGATAGGCGGTGGCCACGCCCTGCATGGTCATGGTCACATCGAATTTCAGGCTGCTCGCCGACGTGGTGGCGGGAATATTCCAGCCGATTTCGATTTTCTTGGAACGATCGTCGGTATTGTCGGCAACAAGACCGTCTTTTGCGGGATCGAACGGCTGCGGATTGCTGTCACCTTGCGAAACATCGGCGATATACCACTGCCCCGCATGTTCTCGATTCCATTCGTCGGTGCTATAGCTGCTTGGGATTGCGATATCACCCTGCTGGTAGGTCTCTCCCGTCGTCGCGTTGCGCACGCTGATATCGGTGATATTGGTCAGGTTGCTTTCCTTCAGCGTGTACTGCTGGTACAGCTGCTTCCACGGATGGTCGCCGTCGTCATCGCTGCGGTCGGCGAGTTTCATATCGATGTGTTGGGTGATTTTCAAATCGCCATTGCTTTGCACCTGCACATCGTAGTCGAGCGTTTTGTAGCTCAGATCGGCCCCACCGTCATCCAATGCGATGGCCAGCAATATGGCCGCTACAACGCCAACGGTGACGACGATCGCGATACCGAAGCTGCGCACCGCTCGCGACGCATGCTGTTTGGCCGTCATAATCCCTCTTTCTCGCTTCTTCTTCCCTCAGATGGCCGTACAACAGATGGCCGTACAAGCCGAATTGAACAGTAAAGCCCCATCGTCATCGGACGGGGCTTTACATGCATGTCAGAACTTAACTTGCGGAACCTGACGATCCGCTTCGTCCACCTGGAAGTAGGGGGCCTGTTCGAAATGGAACAAGCCGGCGATAATATTGGTCGGCACAACCTCGGTCTGGGTATTGTACTTCTGCACGACATCGTTGTAGAACTGGCGTGCGTAGGCGATCTTCTCTTCCAACGATTTCAGCTGATTCTGCAAATCCATGAAATTCGTATTGGCCTGCAGCTGCGGATAGTTTTCGGATACGGCCTGCAGATTGACAAGTGCGCGGCTCAGCTGGTTTTCCGCAGCGATGCGCTGCGCCACGTCACCGCTTTGCGCGGCCTGCACCACGCCGGCACGGGCCTGCGTGACCTGCGTGAACACTTGGGATTCGTGGGCCGCATAACCTTTGACCGTTTCCACCAGGTTCGGAATAAGATCGGTACGCTGCTTGAGCTGCACGTCGATCTGCGCCCAACCGTTCTTCACACGATTACGTAGCGTGACCAGCCCGTTGTAGGCGCTGACGGCCCAAAGCACAATAAGTACAACGATGACGGCAATGATAATGCCAACGACCATGACGACTCCTTCGTTAATGGCTCTTCACACCATTCTTGCATGCGCCCAGGTACGTTATGACAAAACTCATGCCCCCGTGTCTCATTTTCATGCAATCTGCATGGAAACGCAAAAGTGCCCCGTACCTTCCGGTACAGGGCACTTCAGTCAGTCAGCTATGCTGCGAGGGATCCTTTTGAGGCGTCAGTCCTCAAAAGGATCAAAGTCGCGGCGGACGCGGCGGCGAGGACGCTCGGAACGCTCTTCGCGATCGGCACGGTACTCGTCGTAGTTCTCGTCGGCTGCGTAACGCGGATTGCGGTCGTCGCGGCGGCTGCTGCGACGACGGTCGGAACGACGATCATCACGATCGTAGTCACGGTCATCGCGATCGGAACGACGACGACGCGGACGATCATCATAATCACGATCGTCACGATCGGAACGACGATCATCGCGATCGTAGTCACGGTCATCGCGATCGGAACGACGACGACGCGGACGATCATCACGATCGTAATCGCGGTCATCGTCACGATCGGAACGACGGCGACGCGGACGATCATCATAATCACGATCGTCACGATCGGAACGACGATCATCACGACGGCCACGGCTGCCGCGACGGTCATCGCGATCGGAACGCTCACGGCGCGGAGCGGAGGATTCCTGATCTTCGAAGCCTGGAATGGCCAGGGAGATCTTGCCGCGATCGTCAACGCCCTGCACGACTACCTCAACGGTGTCGCCTTCCTTGAGCACGTCTTCGACGGCGTCGATACGCTCGCCGTTGGCCAGATTACGGATCTGGGAGATGTGCAACAGGCCGTCGGTGCCCGGGGTCAGGTTCACGAAGGCACCGAAGGAGGTGGTCTTCACAACCTTGCCGTTGTAGGTTTCGCCGGCTTCAGGAACGTGCGGGTTGGCGATCTGGTCGATGATCTGCTTGGCCTTTTCAGCGCCGTCGCCACCTTCGGAGGAGATGAACACGGTACCGTCATCTTCGATGGCGATCTCCGCACCGGTCTCTTCCTGAATCTGGTTGATCATCTTGCCCTTCGGACCGATGACTTCGCCGATCTTGTCGACCGGAACGGTGGTGGTGATGATGCGCGGTGCGTACGGGCTCATCTCGGCCGGACCATCGATGCACTCGTTGATGACTTCGAGAATGGTGGTACGGGCTTCCTTGGCCTGCTGCAGAGCAGAGGCCAGAATGTCAGCCGGAATGCCGTCGAGCTTGGTATCGAGCTGCAGAGCGGTGATGAACTCGGAAGTACCGGCAACCTTGAAGTCCATATCGCCGAAGGCGTCTTCGGCGCCGAGAATATCGGTCAGGGTCTTGAAGATGTGCTGGCCGTCAACATCGCCGGACACGAGGCCCATGGCGATGCCCGCAACCGGGGCCTTCAGCGGCACGCCTGCGGCGAGCAGCGACAGTGTGGACGCGCACACGGAACCCATGGAGGTGGAACCGTTGGAACCAATGGCTTCGGAGACCTGACGGATGGCGTAAGGGAACTCTTCGCGGTTCGGCAGCACCGGCACGAGAGCCTTCTCCGCCAGCGCACCGTGGCCGATTTCGCGGCGCTTCGGGGAGCCGACGCGGCCGGTTTCACCGGTGGAGTACGGCGGCATCTCATAGTTGTGCATGTAACGCTTGGACTGCGGACCGGACAGTGCGTCGATCTGCTGTTCCATCTTGAGCATGTTCAGGGTGGTGACGCCCAGAATCTGGGTTTCGCCACGCTGGAACAGTGCGGAACCGTGCACGCGCGGAACGATGTCCACTTCAGCGGACAGGGTGCGGATGTCACGCAGGCCACGGCCATCGATGCGGTAATCCTGGGTCAGGATGCGGCGACGCACGATCTGGCGCTGCAGCTCCTTGAACGCATTGCCGATCTCCTTTTCCTTCTCGGCATCGTCCATGTCGGTGAATTCACCGGCGAGCGTGGCCTTGACGCCCTCCTTGATCTCATGGATGCGATCCTGGCGAGGCAGCTTCTCGGCAATGGAGAGGGCTTCGTCGAGATCGGCGTGGGCGATCTCATCGATACGGTTGTACAGATCTTCGGTGTACTCCGGGAAGAGCTGGAATTCCTTGGTTTCCTTCGCAGCGATCTTCTTGAGTTCGGCCTGAGCCTCGCAGATCACCTTGATGAACGGCTTGGCGGCTTCGAGACCACCGGCGACGACTTCCTCGTCCGGCTTGGTCTGGCCTTCGTCGTAGATGAGGTGCCAGGCGTTCTTGCCTGCGCCGGCTTCGATCATGGCGATGGCGACGTCGCCGTTTTCGACGACACGGCCGGCAACCACGATTTCGAACACGGCGCGCTCACGCTCGCTCCAACGCGGGAAAGCGACCCACTGGCCGTCGATCAGAGCCAGGCGAACGCCGGAAACCGGGCCTTCGAACGGCAGACCGGAAATCATGGTGGAAGCGGAAGCAGCGTTCAGAGCGATAACATCGTAAGCATCGTCCGGGTTGACGGCGAGCACGGTTTCCACAACCTGCACTTCGTTGCGCAGCGTGTGCGGGAACAGCGGGCGCAGCGGACGGTCGATGATACGGCAAGCCAGAATCGCCTCGGAGCTCGGACGGCCTTCACGGCGGAAGAACGAGCCCGGAATCTTGCCGGCGGCGTACATCTTCTCTTCCACGTCCACGGTCAGCGGGAAGAAGTCGTAGTTCTCCTTCGGGCTGGAACCGGCGGTGGTGGTCGACAGAATCATCGAATCATCGTCAAGATAGGCGGCAACGGCACCATCCGCCTGCTGGGCGAGACGACCGGTCTCGAAGCGCAACGTGCGCTTGCCAAATGAACCATTATCGATTACGGCTTCAACAGCCTTGATTTCGGGACCCTCCATAGGGTTCCTCCTTTTTCTTTTCTTTTACCAACTATCGGCAGTCCTCTTCAGCGGACTCCAACCGATTTCTGCATGCGTGACGCGACGTTACCTTCGTCGCTTCCTCATCTTTAGATTCTAGACCTCATGCACCCTAAACCTTGGGCTTTCAAACTGTCTTTTCCTCAACGCGGCTGTCATGCAAAAACGCCCGAACGCCAAGGAAGGCATTCGGGCGGAAGAATGTAACTATCGGCGCAGACCCAGACGCTCAATCAGGGAGCGGTAACGGTTGATGTCGACGCGCTTGAGGTAATCAAGCATACGACGACGATCGCCGACCATCAGCAGCAGACCACGACGGGAGTGGTGATCATGCTTGTGCTCCTTGAGGTGCTCGGTCAGATCAGCGATACGCTTGGTCAGCAGAGCAACCTGGACCTCCGGGGAGCCGGTGTCACCCTCGTGGGTAGCGTAAGTCTTGATGATTTCCTGCTTTTCCTCAGCCGTAAGTGCCACGGCATCCTCCTTATATTGCTGCGCGGTGCTGCCGGTCCAATACCGGCGCGCTCTCTATCCGCGGGCGAAACACGCCAAGGGGAAATCATACACGAAGGGCAGACCAAATCGAATCCACAACAAATGGCGGATCAGACCACGTTCAGCAGACCTCCGAACAACACCACGGCGAGCGCGATGATCTCAATCGCGAAGAACAGCAGGAACGATGCCCAACTGCGCGTCAGCACATTGAATTTCGATTCCTTTTTGATGCATACCAGCAATCCGACCCAGAGCACCGCATAGACGGCGACACCGCATCCGGCTGCGATAATGCCAAGGTTCGCCGCGTTGGCCAGCCCTGAGGAATCGCCGTACATCACGTAGGTGGCGTTCCAAAAGTTGAAGCTCAGCAGGCATACGCCGGCGACGAACTGCTCGGCGGCGAGCCCCACCACGAAAACCGTGCCCCACAGCCATTTCTTCACATCCGCAACCATCAATCCCAAACCGGCCATCGCCATAATGGTGACCGTCCACGAAATCAGCGCCACGCCTTTGGGATCGAGGAAGCTGAGATTGGCCACCATCCAAGCCGCATCCTTGACCGCAAGAAAACGTCCCCACCAGTAAGGCACGATCAAAGCCACCAGCACCAGCGCGATGAACAGCGCCCAATGCCCCGGATGCGATTTGCGCCGTTCGATATCGGCCAAGGAAAGATCGGACGCCTCAATGGATGCCGTTGGATGCTTGGAAACGTCGACCTGTTCGACCACACCGTCGACGACTTCCGTCACCTTGTTGCCTTGCGTTTGTGCCATACCCGCTCCGTTGTATTGCGATTGTCGCACCGCTGTCGCGACACGTCCAGCATACCCAGTCATCGAAGCAATCGCACGGCAGGTATGCAAAAGGCGTGCCTTAAGCACGCCTTTCTTCTTCTCTAACGATTGTGTGGAGCGGATGACGGGAATCGAACCCGCGTAATCAGTTTGGAAGACTGAGGCTCTACCATTGAGCTACATCCGCGCACCGTCTATGCCGACCGAAGTCGACACGAAACGACTCGAGCCATTATACACACTCTCTCAACAATCGCAAGTCGAAATCGTAATAATTATTTTTCGACCACGCAAACCTGGTACGGCTCCAACGCAACTTCGGCAGGAAGCTCGATATCGCCGTCCGAATCAAGACGCGCGATCTGACGTGCGGACGAGAAATTGAACAATCCCAATACCGTACGTCCTTCAACGTGGCGCACCACCGCAAGAACCGCATCATTATGCGCATCCCAAGTAGTGACCCATGCTTCCGGAGCGAACGCGGGATCGTCGCGCATCTCACGAACGCTCTTCAAACCGTCCCACATCTGCTTCTGCAGCGTGCCCGCCTGCTTGCGCTTGGCCGCATTCTCCCAATTGAAGGGGCTGCGATGCAGATTGCGCGAATCCTCGACGCGATCGGGATCCTCCTTGTATTCCCAGCCGTTGAGCTGCACGATTTCGTCGCCGCAGCTCAGCATGGGGAAGCCACGCAGGAACGACATGGCGGAATGCATCATCAGATCGCGTTTCATCGAAATGTCGAGCAGCGGCTTGTCATGCGTGATCAGCGCACGTTCCACACCGCACAGGCTGGCCGTGGTGCCGCAGCTGCGCGCGTCCTTCGATGCCTCGTCGTAGTTGTACAGCTCTCCCATAGCCCAGCTGCCAGGCACCGATCCCTCGTAGAAGTGGTACAGGAATTCCTTATGCTTGAGCGGGTCGATGCCGAGGCTCTCCTCCACCGGCTCGTCCAAGCCCCAGCCGATGTCGTCATGGCAGCGCAGGTAGTTGACGAACCAGCAGTTCTCCGGCAGCGCGTTAAGCTTGTCGAGCTGGTCTTTGAGCAGGCGCACGTCCCCACTGGCAAGCGCACTCCACAGATTCACCATGATCGACACGTTGTAAAGCATGTGGCATTCCGGCTTTTCCGGCGTGCCGAAGTAGGCGGCAAGCTCCTTGGGGGCCATCACCACTTCGCCCTTCAGCACTACGGCCGGGCAGACGCATTCGAGCACGATGCGCAGCATACGCACGATGGCGTGCACTTGCGGCAGATTGCGGCAGTTGGTGCCGAGTTCCTTCCAGATGTAAGGCACCGCGTCGATGCGGAACACTTCGACGCCAAGATTGGCGAGGCCAAGCACACTGGAGAGCACCGACACGAGCACGTTCGGGTTGCGGTAGTTCAGATCCCACTGGAACGGATAGAACGAGGTGAGCACCCACTTGTGCATCTGCTCGTTCCAGGTGAAGTTGCCGGGCGCGGTGGCCGGAAAGACTTCCGGCACCACGGCGTCATACTGGTCGGGGATGGTGCGGTCGTCGTGGCAGTAGTAGTAGTCCTGATATTTCGGATCGCCCGCTTGAGCGGCTTTGGCCCAGCGATGGCTGGATGCGGTGTGGTTCATCACGAAGTCGAGGCACAGGCTGATGCCCGCCGCACGCAGTTTCTTGGTGAGCGCGGCGAGGTCTTCGTTGGTGCCGAGCGACGGGTCGACGGTGTCGAAATCCTCCACTGCGTAACCGCCGTCATTCTGCGGATGCGGCATTTTCAGCAGTGGCATCAGGTGCAGATAGGTGAGTTTCTGTTCCTTCAGGTACGGCACTTTGTCGGCGAGTTTCTTCAGATCCCCGGCGAACAGATCGGTGTACATGGTCATACCGAACATGTTGCCGCGCTTGTACCATTCCGGATCGGCGAGACGCTTGGTGTCGAGACGCTTCAGATCGGCGGGGCGCGCATCGTGGGCTTTGGCCATCAGCTCGGTGAGGTTGCGGAAGGCTTCGTCGGCCTGCTCCCCATACAGATCCGTCAATAGTTCGCGCAGTTCCTCACTATATTGTGCGACGCGCTCGTCAAATGCTTTGTCGGATTTGGACCGTGCCATTCCTTGACTCCTCTTCCCAGGGAACTTCGTTGTTATGAGTTGGATTCCGCAGCGTTCGTTGCCACGACGTTGGCACCAGTGTAGCGTGATTTTACGGTTTTATCAAACCGGTTCGAGGTGTTGTCGCGATTGACGTCAATCGATTGACGCAATCACTTGCGGTCACGCTTCTATCGTCACCACCGCGGATGCGACGGATCCGTCATGACTCATGGAAATATGGATTGCGCACGATTGATCATCCCCATCAACCGGCAATCCCAACGATTGCCGCAACTTGCGTCGCACCTCGGGCGAGAGCATGACACGGGGCACGCCGTGGGAATCGTCAAGTATTTCGATGCGCGCCCAAGGAAAATCGTCGAGCGTGTACGGATAGGCAATGTCTCCATCGGCATTTGCCCTGCGTGAAATCGCTTCGCACCACGCCTTGAGAAAAGCTTCCTTGCCCGCCCATCGGGCCGCAAGATGCACCGCCTCACCGTCCCTTTTGACCTGCACACGTTGAGCGGTCTGCCATAGCTCGCGCATGGAGAACAGGTTTCGCATGCGCGACCCCGGTTCGCCCAGTTGCTCGGCGAACGCAGGCACATCCACGACGTCATGCCCTAAACCCAGCATTTTCCAGCCTTTCGAAAGTTTTCAGGAAGAAACGAACCATGTCGACTTCCGCGAAACAGGCGGGCGACACTTCGCTTTCATGCAAGGACACCATCCTACCTAAGCGCTTCATCCTCTGCCACCCGCATTGCGCGCCCCTCGTTTCGCGTCTGCACAAGTGAAAATACGACACCAAACGGAAATCGTGCAGACGGAAAGTAGAGTGATTCAAGAATATGAAAATCCCGTATCTGCCGCGAAATACTGAGATTGCGACAGATACGGGATTTTGATGATCGCGCGTCTGAGCGCCAGAAATTTCAGGCGCTCAGACGCGGGAATCAGGCTTCGAAGTAGCCGGAGGCGCCCAGGCGCGCGTTCGGGTCGAGCAGCATGGCCTTCTCCACCTCGTGCGCGTTGTAGCCGCGGCCGTCCTCATGGAAACGACGGTTGTCGATCGGCTCGTAGAGCGCGGCGCGACCCATCATGCCTTCCTCAAGGCGACGCTGGCCGGCCGCCAAGCGCTCGTTGGCGCAATCACGCCACGCGTTCAACGCTTCGACGCCCGCGGTGTTGGCCACGGCCGCTTCGAACGCGCCCGGATTGACGATCGCCGCAAAGCCGGACACGTGGCCGAAGCCGAGCGACGTGGCCAGACCAGCCTTGACGGAGCCGACCTTCAACGGTTCGCGCAGCCAGACCATGTGGTCGTCGCGCATGAGCTTCGGATCAACGCAGTCAAGGGCGGCATTGGCCGGAATCACGCCGGACTTGAACAGCTGGGTCAGACCGTTGACCTGGAAGATGCAGGCACCGCCCTTGGCATGACCGGTAAGCGTCTTCTGCGAGATCACGAACAGCGGGTTGCCGTCGGCGCGGCCAATGGCGTGGGCCAACGTGTTGTGCAGTTCGGACTCGTTCGGATCGTTGGCGTTGGTGGACGTATCGTGCTTGGAAACCACGGCGATGTCATCCGGGGTGACGCCGAGACGGGCCAGATCGCGCACCAGCTTGGAATCCTTGCCGCCCATGCCCGCTGCAAGCGCACCCAATCCCGGAGCCGGAATGGAAGTGTGCGCGCCGTCGGCGTAGGAGTGCACGAATCCGATTACGCCGGCAACCGGCAGGCCGAGCTTCAACGCGATATCGCCACGGGTCAGCAGGATGGTGCCGCCGCCCTGGGATTCCACGAATCCGCCACGACGACGATCGTTGGCACGGGAGAAGAAGCGCGCGTCGATGCCCTTGGCGTACATTTCCTCCGAATTGGCGGTGGCGTTCATGTTGCCGAAGCCGATCACGGATTCCACACCGATGTCGTCGATCGCACCGGTGACCACGAAGTCGGCCTTGCCGAGCGCGATCTTGTCGGCACCCTCTTCAAGGGAGACGGCAGCCGTGGCGCAGGCGGAAACCGGCTGAACCATATTGCCGTAGCCGCCGATGTAGGACTGCATCACGTGGGCTGCGACAACATTCGGCAGAGCCTCCTGCAGAATGTCGGTCGGAATCTCATGGTTGAGGAAGCGATCCAAGTACAGCTTGCGCATGGAGGCCATGCCGCCGAAACCGGTGCCCTGCGTGGAGGCCACCATCGACGGATGCACCGCCTCGAGGATTTCGGTCGGCGTGAAGCCTGCGGACAGGTAGGCGTCGACCGTAGTAACGATGTTCCACAAGGCGATCTTGTCGACGTCGCCGACCATGGAAGCCGGAATGCCCCACTTGACCGGATCGAAGCCCTTCGGGAACTGGCCGCCGACCGTACGGGTCATGGCCGCGCGACGAGGCACGCGAATCATGGAGCCGGCATGGCGGGTCACGTTCCATTCGCCGGATTCCGCATCGGCCGCGAAGCTGGTGTGCGCTTCATCAAGCTTGACGTACTCTTCGGCAATCTCACGAGTCGGAACCGAGAAGGTCACATCGTGGTCAAGGAACACCTCGGCCTCTTCCTCGTCGGTGCCGTCCTTGTAGTCGTTGCCCATGCCTTCGTCGAACGGACGCACGCCGGAACGGGCCACGACCTCGTCATGGTAACGTTCCGCGATATCCTCCTCAGGCACGAGGTTGCCATCAACGTCGTACCAGCCCGGCTTGGGGCTGTCGTTCCACGTCAGCAGGCCCATATTCCATGCCAGTTCGAGCACCGCGCCGGCAGACAGATCCACCTGGCCGTCGGAATGGATGCCGAGTTCGGCTTCGAAACGGGTGCGGCCGGAGCCCCATGGGCCAAGTTCACCCACGGACACGATGACGATTTCGTCTTCCGGACGGGCGGTGACGTTCTGCCAATCGGCAAGATCGACCTTGGCCTGACGCGGAGCACGCGGGCTTGGCAGTGCCTTGATGAGCGTCTTGGCCGCGGTATCGGATTCGTTGCCTGCGATTGCGTTCTTGGCATTCGCCGCTTCCGCTTGGGCCGCGTCTTCCATGGCTTCCGCACGCAGTGCCTTGATGTCGATCGGCTCGTTGCCGAGTCCGCCGGTCAGATCCACGTCGAGCGGGGCCTTGGCTGCTTCGATACGGGATTCGCGGGTGGAAAGGTTCAGCAGTTCTACCGCGATTTCGGCGGTGGAATAGGTCTTCAGACCGTGACGCTCCACCACTTCGACCAGCGGATCATTGCCGCCCATCAAGCCCGTGCCGCGCACCCAGCCGATCTTCGGATGGGCGAAGGTCACACGGCTCGACCACACCTTTTCGGCGCGAGCACGGTTCACAATCGCATCAAACGCGCTCTTCACTTCGCCGTAGGCACCGTCGCCGCCGAAAATACCGCGGTTCGGCGATCCCGGCAACACCACATGCAACTTATGCTGCACATCGGTGTCGGCACCGATCTTCGCAAGTCCGGCAATCGCACGCTCAACACCCCACAGCATGAGGCGAGCCTGGGATTCGAACAGTTCGCCGGAATCGGCGAGGCTGCCATGCACCGGCGGAGCCGCGAACGGGAAGAACAGGCTCGGCTCGTAAGCAGGTTTGAGAATCGTGGTGGTCGCACCGGAAGTCTTCTTCTGCACATTGCCGACCCAAGCGACCAACGCGTCCACGTCACGGTAGCTTGACAGGTTCGCAGGAACCAACCACAACTTGGCGTCACCGGCCGCATGCTCACGGTAGGTCTGCTTGGCCCATGCCTTCACGCTTGGCTTGAAGCTGTGCGAGGTGGCCACCACGGTCGCACCGCCTGCAAGCAGGCCGTTGACCACCTGGGCTGCGATGGAGTTCGGAGCCACGCCCGTCACCACGGCGATATCTCCAGCGAAACGGCTGGTTTCCGCCGATTCGGAAGCGTTTTCTCCTGCTTCGGCAGCGACACGATTGAATGCGGCCTTCAGATCCGCGTTGTCGCTCTTGCCTGCATACCAGGCGGCTTCGTCGGCAATGGTCTTGCCGAGACCGATGAAGCTACCGTTCAATGCGGATTCATCGTTGTTGTAGTAGGCGCGTGCCAGATCCTCACGTGCGGATGCCCAACGATCGTCGAACAGAATGGCCTTGCGCTCGTCAAAACGAGGTTCGACCTGCTTCGGCCAGTCAGCACCGAGTTCGGCTTCGACCGCAGCCACAACAGCCGCGTTCTCATCAGCAGTTTCTTCGGCAACCGGAGCGGCAACGCCCAGCTGGTTCAGCACGAACTTCGCCGTGGAGGCGAGCACGCCATCGGCACCGGTCACCTTGGCCGCGAACGCGTCCAAAGCGGCGGAATCAACCACAGCCCCGCCAGCTGCGCCACCAGCGCTCGGCATGGCAACGGCGATGCCCTTGTCGGCGGCAACCTTCTGCACGGCCGCATCGATCAGCGCGTTGGCAGCGGCCGCATTGGAAGCGGCATCCGTGCTCAACGAGGCAAGATCACCGCCACGAGAGCTGGCCCCCTCACGGGTTTCGAGCACGAGCGCAGCCACCACATGGGAAGTCCACCCTTCACCAAGCTGCCATGTATCGGTCACACGCTTGGTGATCTGGCCGAGCTTCACACCGGCGGCACCGAACATGCCACGCACACGGTCGCGCACGATGTCAGACAGCACCGGACCGAACGCCTTGTAGTTCGGAGCGACCTTGTTGACCAAAGCGCTCAGCGCCTTGACCGTCGCTTCGGCGGCACCGTCCACGGAAGCCACGCCCAGTTCGGAGCTGATGTCCATAAGCAACTGGTTACGGCGGGAAGACACGCCATTAGTCAGCGTATCGGTGGTATCGCTTTCGCCGATCTGATCGGGGCGAACCTTGGCCGAGTAAGCCAGCAATGTGGCGATCGCATCGGATGCCTTGAATGGAATATCCGCAACGGCGGCACCAGACGGAGCGCCAGCGGAAGCTGCGGCAACCGGAACTTCCGCAACGGCTGCAGGAGCCGCCGCAGGAGCTGAGGCAACAGCCGGAGCAGCAGCCGCAGAAGAAGCCGCAGCCGCAACTGCAGAATCGTCGGCATCTTCTTCCGGAACCAACGAATCGGAATCGGTCATATATACGCGGCCCTCATCGCGACCAACGTTGTACACCGTCACATCGCGACCGGCAAACTGTGGCAGACGCAACGTCTTGGCACCAAGATTGGCGAGTGTCGGAGCATTGCCGAGACCAACCTCAACATACTCTTCCACACCAAGACCGCCCTGCTCGGCGGAACCGAACAGCAGAGCCTGCGTCTCAATCCAACGCACCGGGGAGGCGAACTGCCAAGACAGCAGTTCCGTAAGCAGCAATCGACCGAGCTTCTGATCATCAGCAGCATAGGAATCCCAAATCTGCGGATCATCCAAAGCGGCCTGAATGCGCTCGGACGGCACGACTTCGAGAATCTTGGCCGCGAATTCCTTCGTCATTTCGAACGGAGCCGCAACCAGGTTCGGAATGTAGCGTCCGACCAAGCGACCACGGTAATCGATGGTCTGCGGCAGGAGCGCGTCAAGCTTGTCGCGGAATTCCGGCACACCCTTGCGCAGCAGCGTGGAATGGAACGGCACATCGATGCCCGGCACCAGCATGAATGCCGGCTTGCCGCCATATTCGGCTACGCGGCGGTCGGAATCGGCCTTCAGCGCCTTCAGACCGGCGATGGTGCCTGCCACGGCATACTGCTGGCCAGCCAGGTTGTAGTTCACGATCTGCAGGAACTCGCCGGAAGCCTTCGACACGGATTCGACGTATTCGCGTACGCCGTCGTCGCCCACACCGAACTGGTTCGGACGCAGCGCACCCATGCGGTAGTTGGAGCGACCCTTCTCGTCACGCGGAATGAGGTGGTGCATGGTGGAACCGCGGTGGAACACGAGTTCGATCACGGTTTCCAGCGGAATCACGCCGGCGAAGGAGCTCAGGGCGTTGTATTCGCCCAGCGAGTGGCCCGCGAAATAGGCCGGCCAAATGTCGGCGCCGGCTTCGCGCAGACGTGCGGTCTGGGCGAATGCCACGGTGGCGAGCGCCACCTGCGTGAACTGGGTCAGGTTGAGCAGTCCTTCCGGATGGCGGTAGGTCACGCCGTTGGCGGTCAGTTCCTTCGGATTGTCACGCACGACGGCGAGGATCGAGAATCCAAGCTTCTCGCAGGTCACCTTGTCGGCACGCTCCCACACGTCTCGTGCGGCCGGGGACTTGGCACGCTCGTCGAGCACCATGCCCTGCTGCTGTATGCCCTGGCCCGGGTAGACGAAGGCGGACTTCGGCGCACGTACGATGGCGGTGCCACGAGACACGATATTGCCGTCGATGCGGCTGGTCACTTCGAGCACCATGCCGGAGTGTGCCACGCGTCCGACACGCTCGACGGAGATTTCCACTTCGTCGTCGAGCTGCACCATGCCGTACATGTTGTAGGTCCAGCCTGCGATTTCGTAGTGCGCACCCTTGCCGTCAAGCGCCTGCACCGCGTATTGCGCGGTTGCGGAGAGCCACATGCCGTGCACGAGCGGTGCCGCAAGACCGGAAACGGCAGCGCCACGATGCGAGGTGTGGATCGGGTTGAAATCGCCGGAAGTACGGGCGAAGGCGGTCATCTCGTGCGGAGCGGTCACCTTGACACGGCGCAGCAGTCGGCGCGGAGTGCTTTCGATTTCCGCTTCGATTCCGCCGTAGTCCGGCGCTTCCGGCGGCAGTGCGTCGGAATATGCGCGGCCACGGATGGCGAAACGCTCGGTTTCGTTGGCAAGCACGGTGCCGTCTTGTGCGCTGTGGGTGACGTGGATGGTCACCACACGGCCGGATGCCGATTCGAAGTAGTTTTCGGCCCAGCTGGTCAGTGCGATCTGTTCGCCAGTGTGCTTGAGCAGCTCGTCTTCGCTGACTTCCAGTTCGATGAGATGGTCGAGATGCACTGCGTTGAGCAGGCCTTCGATCACCGGGAAGCCGTTGACGTATACGGATCCGAGGGCCGCGTAGATGGCGGGCCATGCCGGTCCGACGAGTGCGTCCGGTGCGATGCGCGACGGCACCAGATTGCTCGGCAGCGCGCCGCCGGTGGCCGCTTCATGGTCGAAGCCGAGGTTGGCGGACAGCGTGTAGCTGGTATGCGCCTGTCCGAACGGATGGGCGGCTTTGTCTGCCACCTGCTCAATAACGGGCATGGCGGTGAGCTTGTCGCCGGTGATGGCGGTATTGCCGATGCCCGCGGTGTCGGCAAGCATGCGGTACACGTGTTCCGGCAGGCGGTCGCGGTCGACCACCGGGAAGAGCCCGGATTCGTTGCCGTCCACGTTCAGCGGGATGACGATGTCGCGTACGGCGTGCTTGGATGCGCCACCGTCAGGATCGTTGTCCCAGTAGGTATCGAGATGAATGTCGAGATCGTACTTTTCGATGCTTCCTTCGCTGGAAATCTTGCGGATTTCGTAGTTGGCGTCACCGTTGCTGGTACCGTACGCCGGGTTTGCCATGAGATGGCCCACCCACGAGATGTTCGGGGATTTGCGAATGAATTCTTCTGCGGAAGATGCCGCGCCGAGCTGGGCAAACGCGGTTTTGTCTGCGCTTGGCGATTCGGCGGAAACGCGCTTGACCATGGCCTCTTCGAAACGGCCAAGAATGTCGGCGACCGGTTCGTCAACGGTGGTGATGCCCGCAACGGAGATCGGACCAGGAATAATACGCACGGAATCGGCGGAGTAACGGGAGTCTTCGGACTGCCACAGCTGATCCTGACCCCACCAACGCAGCAGGTCGTTGTCGATGACGGGCACGAACGGCATTGGCTTCGGGTATTCACGCACGAGCACCGGGAACCAAGCTTCATCCATCGGGGTGACGGTCAGTTCATCAGCTTGCGGATAGGCTTCGGCAAGCTTGGCGATGGCCGCATGCGGATCGGATTCCACATCGGCACGGGATGCGAACAGCGATGCGAATTCGCCGCTTTCCTTCGTGGTGACGCGGGCTTCGATACGCTGTAGCAAGTGCAGGAAGCGATCGGCATAGGTTTCATCTACCCACGGGAAAGCGAGATCGGCGAAACGCTGTGCCCATGCGAGATAGGTCATGGCCTTCAGGTCACCGAAATACGGCTTCGCGGTGGCGTTCAACGCATCGATGATTTCCTCACGGCGGCTTTCCAGCTCTTCCGGATGCTTCATCACGCGCACCAGCAGGCGTCCGCAACGCGCGGAAGAGTTTTCCAGCTCGTAAATATCGGCATGCAGGTGGCTCAGGCCGGAGGTGACTCCACCCTTGGCTTGGCCGCTCGGCACCCACTGTTCGCCCAGCGGAGCGAACGGATCGACGTCTGCTCCCTTGGCGGGAATGCCTGGAGTGTTGACGAGCATCTGCTTGACTTCAGGGCTGGTGTGCGCCTCTTTGGCGGTCATCACGGCGGTGCCGACAAGCACGCCGTCCACCGGCATGAGCGGGCGACCGTATTCGGCGGACCATTCGCCGGTGATGTAGTCGGCTCCGCGTTCCGGCGTGCCGATGCCGCCGCCGACCACGAGCACCAGATTGGCCTGTTCACGCACTTCGGCATAGGTGCTCAGCAGCAGATCGTCCAATGATTCCCACGAATGGTGTCCACCTGCGGAACCACCTTCGACTTCGATGAGCACCTTGACCGGAGCGACGGCCTTGGCGATGCGCACCACCTGGCGAATCTGGTCGACGGTGCCCGGCTTGAAGCTCACGTACGGGAATCCGTCGGCGTTGAGAGTGTGGATGAGTTCCACGGCCTCGTCAAGTTCCGGAATGCCCGCGGACACGACCACGCCGTCGATCGGGGTGCCGCTGGCACGCTTCTTCGGCACGATACGCTGGGATCCGAACTGCAGGTTCCACAGGTAGCGGTCCATGAACATCGCGTTGAATTCAACGGTACGGCCTTCTTCAAGCTCTTCTTCCAGCTTGGCGACATGACGGTCGAACACGCTGGCGGTCACCTGACCGCCGCCTGCGAGTTCCGCCCAGTAGCCGGCGTTGGCGGCCGCCGCCACGATTTCCGGTTCCACGGTGGTCGGGGTCATGCCGGCGAGCAGCACCGGCGCTTTGCCGGTCAGTTCGGTGAATGCGGTACGCACCTTGTCTCCGGCGGAGGTGTGGATGATGCTTGGTGCGAAGCGGGTCCAGTTCTGGGTGCGCTCCGGCAGGGTTTCCAGCGTGGAAAGCGCGCCACGATCGGCCACGGTGGAGGCTTCCACCACGCCGACACCGGTGCCTTGGGCAACGGTGGAGAACAGCTTGCCGACGGTGGTTCCCGGGCCAAAGTCCAACACCCACAGGGCGCTCGGATCGGTGGATTTCATGAGCGCACGCACGCGTGCGGCCCAATCCACATGGTTGAGCAGCACTTCGGCGGCGAGCTCGCGAGCGTGGTCGGCGTTGATTCCGCAGGATTCCGCCCATGAAACAGCCTGTGAAACAGCCTCGGCCATAAGCGGGCTGTGGAACGGCAGGGTCACGTCAAGGTATTCGAGCACCGGTTCGAACACGCGACCGCCACGCACCTTCTCTTCGCGCAGCTTGGCCTGGTGCTTGTGCTCCTTGGCCACTTCCACGCCGAACGCGGCCAGATCCTCCGGGTAGCCGGAGAGCACATAATGCGTGGCGGAATTGGTGACTGCCACGGCGATCGGGCCTCGGGCACCGGAAACACGCTTGATCAGCGCATCCACCTGGGCGCGGGTGATGTCCTTGACAGACAGCATCGGCGTGGCTTCGCCGTGACGTGCGGCAAGACCAAGCTGACGCGCCTGACGGGTGCCGGCAACGCCGATCAGCGTGGCAATCGCAAGAATTTCATCGATTTGCGCGGAAGCCGCCTCAATGGAACCCGCTTCGACGATCGCCTGCACCATGTGCACGGCGAGCACGCCTTGGGAGTGACCGAGCACGGCAACCGGCTTGGCAACGGCGGGATTGTAGCCGAGGGAAGCAGCATCGAGCAGCGCACCCAACTGGGCGAGAGCAATGCCCGGAACGCTGGCGGAAGCCGCTGCGGCAGCGCCGAGTCGCGCTGGATTCGGCTCGAATCCAAACAGGTCGACCGGGCGCCCGGTGGTGGCGAGCAGGTCGGCTGACACCGGGTACAGCAGTGCCTGGGCTGCGTCGGCGTGGGTATGCAGGGCTTCGTCGAGCACCGGATTGGCGCTCTGGTCGGCGAGCGTCACCGGCCATGGGGTGGATTGGCCTGCGAAGGCGAGTGCGTGCGGCTCGCTGTTCAGTCGGTCAAGAAAAAAGGTGTTCATGATGTTCCTTACTTGTTTCAAAAATCTTGCGATGTGTTCTTGCGTTTACGTTTGCTTACGATTCATCCGCGCACTTTGCGCCCGTCACAACGGCTGGTTGCCGTGGTGTTTGGTGGTTTTGCGCACGCGTTTCTTGCTGGAGAGCAGTTTGAGCGATTCGATGATGGTTTCGCGGGTTTGCTCGGGGTCGATCATGGCGTCGATTTCGCCCATTTCCAGCGATAGATTCGCGTTGACGGTGGTGCGTTCGTAGTCGGTCACGTATTTGGCTCGGAGCGCTTCGACGTCTTTGCCTGCGTCTTTGGCTTTCTGCAGGTCTTTGCGGTGGATGATGTTCACCGCTCCGGCCGCGCCGAGCACTGCGATTTGGCTGGATGGCCACGCGTAGTTGAGGTCGGCTCCGATGGCTTTGGATCCCATCACGATATAGGCTCCGCCGAAGGCTTTGCGTAGGATCACGGTGACCAGCGGCACTTGCGCGTTGGCGTAGGCGTAGATCACTTTCGCGCCGCGGCGGATGATGCCCGCATGTTCCTGTTCGGCGCCAGGCTTGTATCCGGGGGTGTCCACCAAGGTGACGACCGGCAGGTTGAACGCGTCGCACAGACGCACGAATCGTGCCACTTTTTCGGAGGAATCCACGTCGAGGATGCCCGCGTTGACGTTCGGCTGGTTTGCCACAATGCCGACCGGCTGCCCGTTCACGCAGGCGAATCCCACCACTGCGGAGCTTGCGAACAGCTCGTGCACCTGCACGAATTCGCCGTAGTCCACGATGCAGCGGATCACGTCGAGCACGTCGTACGGCTGGCGGTCGTTGTCCGGCACGATGGTGGCAAGTCGCTTGGCCACGTCACGGTCGGCGCGGGTTGCGGCGTACGCGTAGGTGGGCGGCTGCAGGTCGGAGTTGGACGGCAGGTAGGCGAGCACGGTTCGTGCGTAGTCGATCGCGTCGGCTTCGTCTTCGCCCAGGTAGTGCGCCACACCGGAGGTGGCGTTGTGCACATATCCGCCGCCGAGGTCGTCCATGCTGATCACTTCGCCTGTGGCCGCTTTGACCACGTCAGGACCGGTGACGAACATGTTGGAGTTTTCACGGGTCATGATGATCAGATCGGTCAGTGCCGGGCAGTACACGGCTCCACCCGCGCATGGGCCGAGAATCAGCGAGAGCTGCGGCACGAAACCGCTGGCGTCGCAGGTTTTACGGAACAGATGCCCGTATTGCGTCAGCGCGGCCACGCCCTCTTGAATGCGGGCGCCGCCCGAATCGATAAGCGCGATGATCGGCACTTTCAAGTCGAGCGCTTTGTCCATCAATCGGCAGATCTTGCGGCCTTCCGCGACTCCCAGCGTGCCGCCGCGCACGGAAAAGTCCTGTGCGTATACGGCCACTTTGCGTCCGAACACTTCGCCGAAACCGGTGATGACCGCCGCTCCCGCGCGTCCGCCGTTGATGTCGCCGCCGCAGAATCGTCCGATTTCCTCGAAGGAACCGGTGTCAAGCAGCAGGTCAAGACGTTCGCGCGCCGTCAGCTTGCCTTTGACATGCTGGCGATTGCGGGCATGATCTTCCGCTTCGTGCGCGAGTTGCGCCGCACGAAGCACGGATGCGCGGATTGGCTGGGATGCGCCCGGCAGGTCGGCCGCGGAGACGGCTTCGGCCGCGTTTTTGCCGAGTCGCTCCTGCTGCTCCATTACGATCTTCACGGCTTCTTTGACGGCCGGGCTTGCGATGATATCAGTCATCACTTACCCCCTTCCATAGTTCCGTCGGTTGCGGTTCCGTCAACAGCAGCGCCAGTTGCGCCGTTTTCGCCGGCTTTCGTACCGTTCGCTCCGGTCACGTCGATGGTCATCAACGTTTCGCCGGCTTCCACGCCCGCCGCGGGTCCCACGAAAATCTTGGTGACAGCGCCCTTGACCGGCGCATACACGTAGTTTTCCATCTTCATGGATTCGAGCACGACGAGCAGGTCGCCCTTGGCCACCTGCTGGCCTTCGGCCACATTGATACGCGTCACGACGGCCTGCATCGGGCTTGCGATCACACCGGATTGGCCGTCGTTGCTTTGCTGTTTTTTCTGCGCATGATGCAGTCCCTGCCCACGCAGCGGCTGGATGGCACGTTTCGCGTCACGAGCTTTGGCACCGCCCGTCAGGTTGGCGACGATGTCGTTCGGCACGGTCAGCGACACTCGGCGATTGTTGACTTCGATGACGAAGGTTTCGCTGGATTCCTTCTTGTCGACCTCGGAAGCGCCAGACATGGACGCCGGCTGCCCGCCTTGCGATGATGCGGCTTCCTTGTTGAGGTACTTGCGTTCCAGCCATTTGGTGCTGACATCGTATGCAACACCGTGTTCGGCGGTGAATTCGTCGTCGTTGAAAATCTGTTCGAACAAGCTTGCCGGAGTCGGCACGCCTTCCACCTTCAGCTCGCTCAAGGCGCGGCGCACGCGGGCCACTGCTGCCGCTCGGTCAGATGCGGTGACCACGAGTTTGCCCATCATCGAATCGAATTTCGGCGAAATGGTGTCGCCTTCGACCACGCCGGAATCCACACGGATGCCCGGGCCGGACGGCCAGCGCAACGAGGCCAGCGTGCCGGAGCTTGGCGCGAGGTTCTTCGCCGGATCCTCGCAGGTCAGGCGCAGTTCAAAACTGTGTCCACGAGGCGGATGGTTCACGGTCAGTTCCCCACCGTTGGCGATAGTCAGCTGCTCGCGCACCAGGTCAAGTCCGCAGACCTCCTCGCTGACGGTATGCTCCACCTGCAGACGCGGATTGACTTCCAGGAAGTACACTTTGCCCTGTTCGGTCACCATGAATTCGCAGGTGCCAAGCCCCTCGTAATCGACGGCTTCGAACAGTCGGCGAGAGTAGGTTTCCAGCTGGTCGGTCACCTCGGAGGAAAGGAACGGTGCCGGCGCCTCTTCGACAAGCTTCTGATTGCGGCGCTGCACGGAGCAGTCGCGCGTGGAATACACGGTGAAGTTGCCGTGCGAGTCGCGGCCGCACTGCGTTTCGACGTGACGTCCTTTGTCGATGAATCGTTCCACGAAATATTCGTTCAGATCACCGCCCTGCAGCGCATCATGATTCATGTAGAAACCGCGCAGCTCGTCATCGTTGTGCACGAGCGTGATGCCGCGACCGCCGCCGCCATCGGTACGCTTAAGCATGAGCGGATAACCGTGCGTGTGCGCGAAATCCAGCAGCAATCGCATGTCGGAAATCGACTGGGAAATGCCGGGAACCGGCGGAACTTTGGCGAACGTGGCCACACGACGTGCGGTGATCTTATCCCCCAAATCCACGAGGGCTTTCGGATTCGGACCAACCCAAGCCGCACCCGCATCGATCACTTTCTGCGCGAAAGTGGCCACTTCGGAAAGGAATCCGTAGCCTGGATGCACTGCGTCGGCACCGCTGCGCTGCAGAATGTCGATCAGCAGATCCTCGTTGAGATAGGTGTCTTTATACGTGTCTCCGGAAAGCAGATATGCGTCGTCAGCCATCTGCACGTATTGTGCATGGCGATCCTGCTCCGCGTACACCGCAACCGTGGGAATCCCCATCTCACGGGCGGTGCGCACTACGCGAAGCGCGATTTCGCCGCGATTCGCCACCAGAAGTTTGTTGACATTTTTAGGCATAACGTCAAGTTTGGTCGCGCGAACGAAAAATCGTGAACTCGTTTCCCACAAAAGACACGCAATCTTTTTGTAAGGCTCCACAAACGTTACCGAAACTTGGCAAGCCTACGATTGGGGGCATAAGTTGACAAACCTTGCATTTTCGTCACTTTCGCGCTTGCCATCATTTCGGCTGTCAACAATCGTCGATTCATCAACGTAATGCAATCACATCCAAGGAGAATTATCGTGCGTAACGCAATGCTGACACTCAAAACCACGCTGAAAACCGCCACCAGCGGCACTGTCGGATCCATCCTCAAGCCGGCGCTGTTCGCCGTGCTCATGTGGACCGCCTCCGCGGCCGGTGCCGTGCCGATTCCGGGCACGCCGGTGCCGATCACGCTACAGACGTTCGTGGTGATGCTGGCCGCGCTGATGCTGCCGTGGAAGCAGGCCGGCGCCGCGATGCTCATGTATCTGGCAGCCGGCGCGGTCGGTCTGCCGGTGTTCGCCGGCGGCGCTTCCACCATGGCATTGGTTGGCCCGAGCGCCGGCTTCCTGATCGGCTTCCTGCCGGCGGCCATCGTCACGTCGCTGCTGAAGGGTGAGACGCGCACCGATTCGCTGAAGCATGGCGCGCTGACCGCCGCACGTTACCTGTTTGCCTGTGTCGCCGGCTGCATTGCGCTTGACTATCTGCTTGGTTTCATCGTGCAGTCCGCCATTACCGGCATCGCACTGCCGATTGTGGCCGTGGCTTCCATGGGATTCGTCGCAGGCGATGCGGTCAAGGCCGTTATCGCTTCCGCCGTGGTCGCAGGTCTTGCCAAGCTGAAGTGAGATTGCGGCAAATTTCAGCAATCAAGTAATTTTTTACTTACTGAGCACGCCTACGTCGGCCGTGCTCACCCGATGCAATACGCCTTCCTGATCCTCAATGGTCAGGGAGGCGTCGTCGTTTAACGCGACAGCCCTGCCCTGCAAAGTGGTTCCGTCCACAAAATGAGCCTCGCACTGCTTGCCGAGCGTCCAGCAGATCGGGGTCATCGCTTCCCGGGCGCGCACAGCCTCACGGTGAGGGTCCTCTTCGAAATCAGCCAACCGCGAGCGCAATCCTTGCACCCAACGTACGGCAATCGCATCGCGCAACACCATCGCATCAGGCAGATTGCGCGCAACCAACTGCAACGATGTGGACTTATCTATCGGCAATCGTTCCCGAGCGACGGCAAGATTCAAACCGACGCCGATCACAATGGCAACGCGATCCCCGCAATCCGGAATCGGCACCATTTCAGCGAGTACGCCACCAAGTTTCTTGCCGCCAGCAAAAATATCGTTCGGCCATTTCAGCAAAACATCTTCATCGAGCGTGCCGCCGAAATCGCATACCGCACCAACAATCGCCTCACGCATCTCGCAACCGGCAATCATCTGCAGCCAACCATTGACGGACGAATCGCGCACAATCGCAACCGGCACGCTCACCACCAGCGACACGATGAATGACTCCCCCGGCACACTGGCCCACGTATGGTCGAGCCGCCCGCGACCGGCCGTCTGCTCGTTCGCCGCGACAACCACGATCTCATGCCCGCTCCACACGAGGTTCCCTGCAATGCCGTCCATGCCATCCATGCCGAACAGCCGACCTGCACGCACCAAATCCGCGGCATACGTGTTGGTGGATCCCACCGTATCCAAAACAAGCACCTGATCCGCCGCAACGCATGTACGCGGCATGATCGCAGCCGAATCCAAAATCGCCATCATTACCTCCTACCTACTACAGCGCGGCGCGCCGACGCAATGTCGCCGCAACGCAACAGCTCATGCAGCAGCCAACGCAGCCGCTACTCGTCCTGCCGCACCTGGCTGGCCTCATGCGCACTGGCCACGTTCGCGCTGGCAGCCGATCGCGCATTACGCGACTCGCGCCAGAATTGCAGGCATACGAAACCGAATACGAACGCGACCGGTAGCATATGCCGTTCGAAATTGTTGGCCGGAGCGGTGATCATCACGCCCATGAGCAGCAGCAGGGGCAGATGCCATGACAGCGAGCGCCATCGCCGCAACACCACTTCGGCAGCGCCGACCAGCAGCATCAGCGTTACGTACAGATTGCCGTGCGTCACCCAGCCGATCACGGGAATATTGCCCCAACCTTTCGCGAAGCCGGCCACCGCATCGCGCCAATCGTGGTTATACAGGTGGATCCACGCATTGTCGTTCTGCACGTAATCGTTGTTCACGTAGTAGTCCATCGACACGTATGGCAGGTCGGTCACGTCGAAATAGCCGAAGCATTCGGCGAAAAACGCGTCGAGCGCGATAACAGGATTTGCGACAACGATTTCAAGCCAGGCCTCGTTGAAGTTTGTCATGTCGTCTTCGGTGACGGTGCGCCACTTGTAACTGACTTTCTTCGATTGGATGCCGGAGGATTTCACCGGGTCGGCGTCCTGCCGGAAGTACGCTTCGGCCATCTGGTCGAGGTTGAAGACCGGTTCAAGCTTTTTCGCCGCGTCCGCCGGAATGCCTTTCGGATTGTATTTGGCGACGCGCGCGATCTGCTGCAGTTGGATGCCACGGCTTTCGATGGGGTCGCCGCCGATGATGGCGCCCGTGTTGGTGAGGAACACGATGCCGCCATGAATGAGGATGGTTGGCAGCAGAAGTGCCACAAGATAGGTTTTCCAACGTTTGCGATCGTTGATAAGTGCCAGGATCAGGGTGAAGAGAATGATGTACCACGCGTATTTCGCGCTGATCAGCATCACGCAGCTTGAGATGGTGAAGGCCATGATCGAGCGTTTGCGTAGGTACGTCGGCTTGCCGTTGATGGTGGGCAGCGCTTTGATATGCGTCATGTGCAGTTCGTACCACACGCCGAACCACCATACGAATGCGAAAGCGAACAGCGGCGATTTCGTCAGGGAAATCGTGGCGAATACCGCAAGCGGGCACACCATGAAGAACAGCAGTATCATGAATCGTGTTTTCGCACCGGCCCGCAGTCTGGAAGGGCGTGCCACAACGCCTGCTTCAGGATGCGCGTAATCGCGCATATTCCAGCAATCGTGGCGTTCCGGATGCGAGAAGTCGAACGTGCCGACGCCAAGCCTGCGCCACGGCAGGTTGAAGAACCGGTTGGCGGTGGCCGAACAGCAGAATGCGGCGAACAGCCATTGCAAGGCTGCGAGCACCACGATGCCCGCATCGTTGGAGTCGGTGAAGTAGCGCGAAACCGCCGCTGCGGCACCGTAGAACACGGTGAGCACGACATTGTGCTGGTCGGTCAGATATGTGGGATTGTCCGGCCACATGTAATGCGCGGTCGGGTAAATATCCATGGGCACGAACGAGAAGAAGCCGATATATGGCTGTTTCAAGCCCGTCCACTGGTTCAAGGCCCAGCTGAATTCACGGATCTGCGAGCGAATGTCGGCGCCGAACGCGGCCAATAGCGTGGTTGGAATCCACAGCCAGCCGATTACGAACACCAGCATGAGTTTCCACCAACAGTCGGTGCAGCGGATGAGTTTGCGCCCCGTCCATACGATCACTGCATGCAGGGCGCGCCCTGGGCGGCTGTGCGCGGCATCATGCAAGTGTCGCAACATAATGCCAAGCACGGTGGTCGGCGTTCCTGCAATCTCGTTGCATAGTTTTTCATGCCGTCGTGCGAAATATTGCGGAAGTACGCGACGGCCGCGGCCGAATCTGACCAATGCGACAACTATCGAAAACCATATCGCGAAAGCGACCACCAAATACAGCACATTCAGCCAGCCGAAGTCGGAAAGCCCATCGCCGAACCAATACAACGGCCCGATCGCGCAACACCATGCCACCCAAAGGCATGCCAGCACGGCCAGCATCCAGCTGAGGAATGTGCCGATACGCTCGCCACGCTTTCCAGTTTGTTTGACTTCGCTCATAAGCGGCATAATAGCGGCACTCCCCGAATGAACTTCACCTCGTTGACGCTTTCCGTTCAGCGATTCGCCAGTTGGGCGGCTACACTTGACGCTTATGAACTCCGATCAGGCAGACATTCTCGACCTTCTGGCAGGGCACACCGACGATTCAACCATCGAACGGCTCGCTTTCGAATGCCTGATGACTTCTCTTACGGATGATCGCGTCGCCTCGTTGATGAATGTGCTTGGTTGGCGTGGGGATTTCGATTGTTTCGCGATTGGCGGCACACCGGAAACGAGTCCCGCTTCGGCTTCGCTCGTTGCGCGTAAGGCGGTGCGCGATCTGGGCGGAGAACATGTGATTGTTGGCACATACGGCAGTTTTCTGCTGGCGCTTGTCTGTCAGAGTGGCGCCGCCACTGCCGAAGTGACCTGCACGTCGATTATGCCCGCTTTCAAAGATGACGAATCGGTGTATTTGAGTCCGGTGCGTTCCGGTGTCGCCGGCGCTTCGCACGTGTTGCGTGAAACCCTGTTTTCCTTGCAGGCGGCTCCCGCTTTGGCGTCGCCGTCCCGCCCGTTGCGTGCCGATGAGTTGCTGCCGGAACGGGCGCTGTTGGGCGATGATTACGCTCGTGAAGAGTTGTATCAGAACGTGTATCAGGTGCTTCATGGCGAGAATCCCGACGATCCGACGTTTGTGACGGTTTCCACGTTTTTGCGCAACGGCAGTTCGTTGGAAAACACGGCGAAGGAATTGAATGTGCATCCGAATACGGTGCGTTATCGCTTGAAGCGTGCCGCGGAAACGACCGGTTGGGATGCGACCGACCCGCGTGACGCATACGTGTTGACGACGGCGCTTGCGATTGGCCGTATGCGCGATCGTTGAACATCACTTCTCTGTTTTAATATCTATCTGATATCTGGTTTCATTGAGATTCTTTGATAGTCAGACGATTGCAGGATCATTATTTATTAAATGAGATAGATAATCGCAAGATATATATGAAAAGACCCGCATCTCGCGTTGGGGCAGGATGCGGGTCTTTTGCAAGCTATATAGAAGCTATCTGCAAGCTATATTGCTCAGGCGATGACCGTCGGATCAACCGGGACGCCCGGGTTCATCGTGGAGGTGATGGTCGCCTTGGTGACGTAGCGGCCCTTCACGGTGGACGGCTTCAGACGCTTGATTTCGTCGGCAACAGCCTTGAAGTTCTCGTCGAGAGCCTGCTCGGTGAAGGAGAGCTTGCCGATGAGGAAGCTCAGGTTGCCATTCTTGTCAACACGGAAGTCGACCTTGCCGCCCTTGATGTCCTTGATGGCCTTGGTGACATCCATGGTCACGGTGCCGGTCTTCGGGTTCGGCATGAGGCCACGCGGACCGAGCACGCGGCCGAGGCGGCCGACCTTGCCCATCATGTCCGGGGTAGCCACCACGGAATCGAAGTCCAGGAAGCCGTCGGCGACCTTCTGCACGAGATCGTCGTCACCGACGATGTCGGCGCCAGCCTCGAGAGCCTCGGTGGCCTTCGGGCCACGGGCGAACACGAGGACCTTGGCGGTCTTACCGGTGCCGTTCGGCAGGTTGACGGAACCGCGGACCAGCTGGTCGGCCTTACGCGGATCCACGTTCAGGCGCAGCACGGCCTCAACGGTCTGATCGAACTTGTACTCCGGCATGCTCTTGACGAGAGCGATGGCTTCGTTAGCGGTGTAAAGATTGTTGCGATCGATCTTCTCAGAAGCTTCGCGGTACTTCTTGGAACGCTTTACCATTTGTCCCTCTCCTCTCAGTCGGTAACCGTGATACCCATCGAGCGGGCGGTGCCCTCGATGATCTTCATGCCGGCTTCGACGTCGCGTGCGGACAGATCAGCCATCTTGATTTCGGCGATCTCACGGACCTGAGCCTTGGTAACGGAGCCGACCTTGTGGGTCAGCGGGTTTTCGGTACCCTTCTGGATGCCCGCGGCCTTCTTCAGCAGAGCTGCCGCCGGCGGGGTCTTCAGAATGAAGGTGAAGGAACGATCTTCGAAAACGGTGATCTCAACAGGGATGACCTGGCCCATCTTGTCCTGCGTGGCAGCGTTGTACTGCTTGCAGAAGTCCATGATGTTCACGCCATGGGAACCCAGTGCCGGGCCCAGCGGCGGGGCCGGGTTGGCCTTGCCAGCCTGAATCTGGAGCTTGAGAAGCGCCGAGACTTTCTTCTTAGGAGCCATTGTATGGTTCTTCTTTCTGTAGAAGCGGTGGTAGCGGCACCGGAGTAGGTTTCCCGCGTCCGGTTCCTTCCGCAACGTATATTGCTGTGCTGTGCTAGCGGATTCCGTACCCTCATTCAGGCACGCCAAACCCTCCAGACACAAGCTTTCCTATTGTGCCCACTCCCCCAGACAAAAAAAGACCCCGCAATGCGCGGGGTCTTTCAAAGACTTATCAGGACAGTTTTTCTACTTGGTTGAAGCCCAACTCCACTGGCGTGTCGCGACCGAAGATGGACACGAGCACCGTGAGCTTCTGGGTGGTGGGCTCAACGTCGGAGACGACAGCTGCCATGGTGGTGAACGGACCGTCGGTGACGGTGACCTGATCGCCAACGGCGTAGGAGACTTCAAGGACGCGCTTCTTGTTGGCGGCCGGCTTGTCACCAGCCTTCTTGAGCGCTTCGGAAGCGATCATCGGAGCCATCATGGAGACGACTTCCTTGCGGCTCAGCGGCGCCGGTTCCTTGGTCGGACCGACGAAGCCGGTGACGCCTTCGGTTTCACGCACAATACGACGGGCGTTCTCATCCGGAAGCATGCGAATCAGCACATAGCCGGGAACACGCACGCGGGTGATGACCTTCTTGCCCTTTTCGGTGTGCTTTTCGACTTCTTCCATCGGAACTTCAATCTGGAAGATCTTATCTTCCATGCCGAAGCTTGCCACACGGGATTCAACGTTGGTCTTCACACGCTTCTCATAGCCGGAGTAGGTGTGCAGCACGTACCACTTGCCTTCGAGGGTGCGCAGGCTGTTGGAGAAGTCTTCGACGGCCTTGGCGCCAGCATCCAGCTCTTCGCCGCCCTCGTCCTCCGCGGACTCTTCGGAAGCAGCTTCAGCAGTCGGCTCGGCCTCAGCGACTTCCGGGACGCTTTCACCCTCGGCCTGCAGCTCCTCAACGGCAGCTACGGCCTCGAGATCAGCTTCTGGAGCTTCGTCGAGGTTGTCGGAAAACACTTCGTCAGTCATGCAGTTTCACCTTCAAGTCGTTGATCAGCCGAAGATCCACAGGGTCAGCTTGCCCAGACCGAAGTCCATGCCGGTGACCAGTGCCATCAGGAGCAGCACGAAGATGAACACGGCGAGTGCCCAGAAGAACAGCTCTTTGCTGGTCGGGGTCACGACCTTGCGGAGTTCGTCGATAATCTGTTTGATGAACAAGCCAAGACGCATGAAGATGTTCGGCTTAACGGCCTTTTCGCTATTTTTTGCCTTCGCCATAATAATCCTCCGCTGAGCTTGTTGTAAGAAGCTTGGCAGGGAAGGCGGGACTCGAACCCACAACCTACGGTTTTGGAGACCGTTGCGCTACCAATTGCGCCACTTCCCTAGGTGTACTCTGCCGTTTCTACTTGCTGGCGAGGATTTTGTGCGAAAAACCACGCAAGAAGTAAGCGGCAAAACCGCCAAGTCGAAATAATAGCGGGTATTTGCGACTTAGTCCAACCGGTTTTTCAAGAAATGTCCCAAAACCGCTATTTTTCAACGAAAAAAAGATTCGCACCCGGCATGTCACCGCGGTGCGAATCGTGTGAAAAGTCTCAGTCAGGCCAGTATCAGTCCTCGACCCACTGCTTCATACGCTTCATGCCCTCAACGAGGTCGTCGTCGGCAAGCGCGTACGAGAATCGCAAGTAGCCGGGAGCGCCGAACGCTTCGCCTGGAACGGCCGCCACATGACCTTCGTCAAGCAGTGCCGCAGCCAGTTCGGACGTGCTCGCATAAGCGGTTTTGCTGGTGCCGAGTGGCTTGTTCAGCAGTGCGCTCACGTCGGCGAACGCATAGAATGCGCCGGTCGGCGTCGGGCAGTTCACACCTTCGATATCGTTCAACGCGGCGACGATGGTCTGACGGCGCCTGTCGAACGCCTCACGCATCTCGTACACGGCGTCAAGAGATCCGGACACGGCTGCGATCGCGGCACGCTGGGAGATATTGTTCACGTTCGACGTCATATGCCCCTGCAGCTTGGATGCGGCCTTCGCCACGTCGAGCGGAGCGATCATCCAGCCGACACGCCAGCCGGGCATAGCGTAGGTTTTGGCCACGCCGTTGAGCACCAGCAGCTGATCACGCACTGCAGGCACTGCAGCGCCGATATACGTGGTTTTTGCACCATCGTAGTTCAGATGCTCGTAGATTTCGTCGGAGATCACCCACACATGGTGTTCCACAGCCCATTCGCCGATCGCCTTGACGGTTTCCGGATTCCACACGGCACCCGTCGGATTGTTCGGCGTATTCACGATGATGGCCTTCGTACGTTCGGTACGTGCCGCTTCCAGGTCTTCCAAGCTTGGCTCGAAATTGCGGTCAGCTCCCGCGAACACTTCGACAGGCACGCCTCCAGCCAGTTTCACGGCTTCCGGATAGCTCGTCCAATACGGCGTCGGAATGATGACCTCGTCGCCATCATTGAGCAGGATTTGAAAGGATTCGTACACGGCCTGCTTGCCGCCATTGGTTACGATCACCTGATTCGGATCGACGCCATACCCCGAGTCGCGCAACGTTTTATCTGCGATCGCCTTGCGCAATTCCGGCAAACCTGCCGTCGGAGTGTAACGATAGTTCTTCGGATCCTGCACCGCTTCGGCCGCAGCCGCGACGATCGCAGCCGGAGTCGGAAAGTTCGGTTCGCCCGCACCAAATCCAATGACGTCGATTCCTTCAGCTTTCATCGCTTTCGCTTTGGAATCAACGGCCAGAGTAGCGCTCGGAGCCACGCGGTTAATACGTTCGGAAAGAGTCTGCCAGTCAGCCATAGTCATGTTTGCCATGCTATCCCTCCCGCCCGAAAAACAACAGCCTTTTAGCACATTTTGGAATTCCTTTTCCCTGCTGACCGGTAGGGGCGGCATATTGCTATTTACAGGGCACCGAACAAAAGAGGGAAAGGGATTAAACCAAGACGAGGTTGTCGCGGTGGACTAGGGGGTGGGCGTATTCTTCGCCGAGGAAACGCTTGAGCTGGGCGGTATTGCGGCCGAGCATTTGCGGGATTTCTTCGGAATCGAATCCTACGAGGCCTTTTGCGAGGTGATTGCCCGCTTCATCGTCGATCCACACCGCGTCTCCGGCGGCAAAATCGCCCCGCACTTCGAGTACGCCGGCGGCAAGCAGGCTGGCGGCCCCTCCGCGTACCGCATTGGAAGCGCCGGCATCGGCCACGAGCGTGCCTTGCGGGTGTGCTGCGAACCCGATCCATAGGCGGCGTGATGATCCACGGTCGTTGATGGGGGCGAATGCGGTGCCGACTGGGTCGCCCATCATGGCCGGGCCTGCGTTTGCCGCGCAGGTGAGCACTGCGGGAATGCCGGAGACCGCCGCAACACGCGCCGCTTCCATTTTGGTGACCATGCCGCCGGTACCCACGTTTGATCCGGTGCCGCCGACCTGCACTTTGGCGAGCGCGTCCTCCACGTTCGGCACGTAGCTGATGCGTCGCGATCCGGATTCGCTTGGGGGTGCCGTGTAGAGCGCGTCCACGTCGGTGAGGAGCACCAAAGCGTCGGCGACTACGATGTTGGCGATCAATGCGGAGAGTCGGTCGTTGTCTCCGAAACGGATTTCGTTGGACGCGAGGGAATCGTTTTCGTTGATGATCGGCACCGCGCCGAGGTCGAGCAGCCGGTCGAGGGTGCGTCGCACGTTGCGGTATTGCTGTGGTGCGATGGTGTCGGACACGGTGATGAGGATTTGCCCGACGCGCAGTCCGTATTGTGAGAAAGCGTTCTCGTACTGGGCCATGAGCAGGCCTTGTCCGACGGCCGCGCACGCCTGCTGGTCAGCCACGTCGGTTGGGCGTGAGTCGAAGCCGAGGGAGCCGAATCCGGCTGCGATGGCGCCGGAGGAGACGAGCACCACGCGCCCGCCCATGAGTCGCACGCGTGCGAGGGCCGCCACGAGCGCGTTGAGTCGTTCCGGATCGAGGTGGCCACTTGGTTTGGTCAACGAGCTGGATCCCACTTTCACCACGATGGTTTGCGCTTCGGCGATGGCGCGGCGCACTTGGGCTTGCGATGGCGTGTTCATGGTTCCTCCAGGCGTTCGAATGGCCGAAAAGAAAACCCGCCGACATGCCAATCGGCACATCAGCGGGCGTTTTGCTGCTTCTATTGTTCCACGTTTTCGGAATCGGTGGTTTCACCGCGTCCGAAGAGGCTGGTTTCGTCATGGCGGTCGTCGTCCACGGAAGGATCGGCCCAGTGTCCGGCCTTGCGTTCGGCCATCATGGCTTCACGCACGGCTTGGCGCGCATCCATCATTTCGTGGTACTGGCGACGGCGTTCCGCGTTGGTGCGGCGCTGCGAACGGCCGTCCTGTTCCTGCAGTCGCAGGTCGACGCCTCGTGCGCCAAGCTGGGCGCCGTCGAGCATTTCCGCGCCCGCAGCAATGGTCGGATCCCAATCGAATTCCACAGCTCGCGCACCCTTGCCGATGCGTACTTCGTCGCCAGGCTTGGCTCCCTTGTTGCGCAGCTCGTCTTCGACACCGAGTTTGGCGAGGCGGTCGGCCAGGTATCCGACTGCTTCGTCGTTGTCGAAGTTGGTTTGCATGACCCAACGTTCCGGCTTGGTGCCGAGCACTTCGTACCAGACGTCGCCGTTGCCGGCTTCCTTGCGTTCCACGGTGAAGTCAAGCGCGGTGCCGCCTTCGTCGTTGCGGCGACGGCGGTTGCGCGGCTCTTCGAGCGGCTTGATGACCACGCGCGCTTCTTCTTCGGCCTGTTCGCGTTCGGCGACTTCCTTGCGCATGTCGGCGACCATGGCCGCCAACGCCCAGTTGAGTTCCTTCAAACCTTCGTGGGATGCGGTGGAGATGACATACACATTGAGACCGAGTTTTTCGAATTCCGGTTTGACGAATTCGGCCAATTCCTTGGCTTCCGGCATATCGACCTTGTTGAGGATGATGATTCGGGGGCGTTCGGGGATTGGGATTGCGCCCAACGGCAGTTCCAGCTTGTCGGCATATTCGGCAAGCTCATGTTCGAGCGCCTTGTAGTCGCTCATCGGATCACGGTCAGGTTCCAGCGTGGCACAGTCGATGACGTGGGCGATGATTTCGGTGCGTTCGATGTGGCGCAGGAATTCAAGGCCGAGGCCCTTGCCTTGGGATGCGCCCGGAATCAGGCCCGGCACGTCGGCGATGGTGTACCGCATGTCTCCGGCCATAACCACGCCGAGGTTCGGCACGAGCGTGGTGAACGGATAGTCGGCGATTTTCGGCTTGGCGGAGCTCATGGCTGCGATCAGGCTGGATTTGCCTGCGGAGGGGAAGCCCACCAAGGCCACGTCGGCGATGGATTTGAGTTCGAGAATGACGTCACGTTCCTCGCCTGGTTCGCCAAGCAACGCGAATCCCGGAGCGCGACGGGTGCGGTTGGCCAATGCGGCGTTGCCAAGACCGCCGTTGCCGCCGGCCGCCACCACGAACTTGTCTCCGGCATGGCGAAGATCGGCGAGCTGCTCGCCCGGATGCTTAGGCTTGCCTTGCGGCCCTTTGGCTTCGAAAATCACGGTGCCCACAGGAACGGGCAGGATCAGATCGGCACCTTTCGAACCGTCTTTGGTGTCTCCCAAGCCCATGGTGCCGCTTCCAGCCTCGCGGTGGGGCATGAAACGGTAATCCAACAGGCTGTTGGCGTTCTGGTCGGCCATGAAGATCACGGAACCGCCATCACCGCCGTTGCCACCGTTCGGTCCCGCCAACGGCTTGTATTTTTCCCTACGGATGCCGGCGGAACCGTTGCCGCCGTCGCCGCCCTTCACATGGACGGTCACGCGATCGACGAAATCACTCATGTATCTACCTTAATCGTTTGTTCGAAACGGTCCGATTATTGTCCGTTTGATATGTCTTATGCAACTGTATGCAACGTTACGTGACGTTTGGGACGGGCTGAAGGAAACCAATCCTCAGCAATCATCAAAATAAAGAAAAGCCGCGTCCATAACGGGCGCGGCTTTATCTTGTAAGCGTTAATTGCGCGTATTTCAGGCGGCAATCACGTCGACGACCTTGCGGTCACGACGCACGCCGAACTTCACGCTGCCGTCCTTGAGGGCGAACAGGGTGTGGTCCTTGCCCATGCCGACGTTCTCACCCGGGTGGAACTTGGTGCCACGCTGACGAACGATGATGTTGCCGGCCACGACGGCTTCGCCGCCGAACTTCTTCACACCGAGGTATTGCGCGTTTGAATCGCGACCGTTGCGCGAGCTGGACGCGCCCTTCTTATGTGCCATGTCTGTTCCTTTCGGTCCTTGACTCTAACCCTGCGCCAATCAGGCGATAACCGTGATCTTGACAGCGGTCAGCTGCTGGCGATGGCCCTTGCGACGAGCAACGCCGGTCTTGTTCTTATACTTCATGATGCTGATCTTCGGACCCTTGGCCTCATCGTTGACAACCTCAGCCTTGACGCTGACGTTGGCGAGATCCTTGGCACCGAGGACAACCTTGGAGCCGTCCACAACGAGAGCAACCGGGAATTCCACGGTTTCGCCCTTCTTAGCCTCGAGACGGTTGACGTAGATGACGTCACCGACCTCAACCTTTTCCTGATGGCCGCCGGCCTTCACAATCGCGTACATATCCGTTCCTTTATTAACTTGGAAAGCTTACTGCCCGGCACGTTCGAGCCTCGCGGCCAGACACCAGCAATCTAATTTACACATACCCGCGTACAACCGCAAGTCTGTTTCCGGCGTGTCAGGTTGACAGACCGGAATAATCATTTATTCTTCTATGCTTCCTCGCCCAGTTCCGCATTGTTGGCGGCCACGGCAGCCGCCGCGATCTGCGCGAGTTTGGCCTTCACGTCCGGCGAGGAGCCTTTCGGCACCTGCACGTCCGTGCCGTGACCATGCTTGTTGGTCTTGACGAACGGGTCGCCGCCCTTCAGGGCGTACGGATCGTCATAATCCGCGGACACGGTCGGCTCGTCATGAAGAATGAATCCACGGCCCTTGCAGGTCGGGCATTCCTCGGAGAAAGCCTCCACCAAGCCCTGTCCGATGCGCTTTCGCGTCATCTGCACCAGGCCAAGCGAGGTGACTTCGGCCACCTGATGCTTGGTACGGTCGCGGGCCAGACATTCCACCAGTCTGCGCAGCACCAGATCACGGTTGGCTGGCATGACCATGTCGACGAAGTCGATCATCACCATGCCGCCGATGTCACGCAGGCGCAGCTGACGTGCGATCTCTTCGGAAGCTTCGAGGTTGCAGCGGGTCACCGTCTCCTCAAGACTCTTGCCGCGGCCGATGAAACGGCCGGTATTCACGTCGATGGTGGTCATGGCTTCGGTGCGGTCGATCACGATCGAGCCGCCCGACGGCAGGTAGACCTGACGTTCCATGCCCTTGCGCAGCTGGGAGTCGATCTGCCACTTGTCGAACACGTCTTTGCCTTCATGTTCGGCCGGATCCCACTTTTCGAGCTTGTCCTTCAAGTCGGGAGCCATGGTGTCGAGGTATTCCTCGATACGGCCGTACACGCGGTCACCTTCAACGATCATCTTGGAGAAGTCGTCGTTGAAGATGTCTCGCACCACGCGGATCGCCACGTCCGGCTCGCCTTGCAGCAGCTTCGGACGCTTGCCGTGCAGGAATTCGTCTCGCTTGGAGGTGATGCGTTCCCACTGGCGCACCAGGCTTTCAAGATCCTTGGTGATCGCCTCTTCGGAGGCGCCTTCCGCTGCGGTACGAATGATCACGCCCATGTCTTTCGGCGCGACCTTCGACACGATGTTCTTCAGGCGGGAACGTTCACGCTCGCTGAGCTTGCGGCTCACGCCCGTCATGCCACCGGATGGCACGAGCACCAGGAAACGGCCCGCAAGGGTGACCTGCGAGGTCAGTCGCGCACCCTTATGTCCGATCGGATCCTTGGTGACCTGCACGAGCACCGGGTCCCCCGACTTGAACGCGAGTTCGATGCGGCGAGGCTGGCCTTCCAACCGTGCGGAATCCCAGTTCACCTCACCCGCATAGAGCACGCCGTTACGCGCCTGACCAATGTCGACGAACGCGGCTTCCATGCTCGGCAGCACGTTCTGCACGCGGCCCAGATAGATGTTGCCCACAGTGGCGACTTCCTGAATGTCGGACACGTAATGTTCGACGAGCACATTGTCTTCGATCACGGAAATCTGCGTGTGGCGTTCGCGTTCGCGCACCACCATCAGGCGGTCGACATGCTCGCGGCGAGCCAGGAAGTCCTGCTCCATGAGCTGGCTTTGACGGCTGCGCTCACGGCGATTGTCACGGCGACGCTGCTTCTTGGCCTCAAGTCGGGTGGAACCTTCGACGTCGGTGATCTCGTCGATGTACTGCTGCTTGCGGGAACGACGCACGAGCGGCTCTTCCGTCTCATCCGTCTTCGCACCGCCACGACGGCGACGACGGCGACGGGTCACCGTGCCTTCATCCTCGTCATCGTCCTCACGGCGACGACGGGACTCGCCTTCATCGCTGTCCCGCTGCTGTTCGTCGGCTTCCTCACGATTGCCGCGGCTGCGACGGCGACGACGGGTGCGCGTCGGCTGCTCGTCGTCATCATCGTCATGACGATTGCGGGTTTCGTCATCAATCGGCGCATACGTAATATCGTCGAGGATCAAATCCTCTTCGATCTGTTCGACTTCAGCTGCGGCACGACGCTCCTGCGCGTTCAAACGACGGGAACGACGCGACTTGCGAGATCCGCCTTCCTCATCATTGTCCGCATCATCATTGCGATTATCCCGATTATCGCGTTCATTGCGATTGTCTTCGGAACGCTCTTCGTCGGCAACGTCGCGATTGCGGCGGCGACGGCGACGTGACGGACGATCCTCATCCTGCTCATCGTCATGGTCCTGCGCATTGCGATCATTACGCTCGCCGCGGTCATTACGGGAATCGTCGCGATCGTCGTCTGCCCTGTCTCGGGAATCCGCAACGGACGGCAAAACCGGCTCCTGGAAAAGCAGAGACATCATCGGACGCGGATTGTGGCGGACCTCATGGCCTTCCGGCAACATATCGACGGCATCCAAGGCACGCTCCACAGACGACTCCTCATCATGGGAATCATCGACGGAAGCGCGACGACGCGGCATCTCATCGTACTCATCCGCATCATCGGCGAAACGGCTGCGACGACGCGACGGACGATCCTCGTCCTGCTCATCCTCAACCTGCACCGAACGACGGCGACGAGAACGCGTCGGCCGTTCGTCGGCAATCTCACGAACATCATCATCGGACTGGACCGGACGACGACGGCGACGGCTCGGACGGGTCATACCCTCGGAATCGGCGGAATCACCGGTATCATGCGCAGGTTGCGCAACCGGCAACTTCGGCTCCTCGAACAGCGGAGCCGAAGCATGCTCCTCGACCTTCAACTCCAAGGACGCACCGGCAGCTCCCACGCCACGCACCACGCGACGACCGCCACGACGGCGACGCGGGGCAGGATCGGACTGGACCGACTCGAATTTCACAACATTCACGGCACGCTCAGGCGATGCCGAAGCTTCGACCTGATCGAAGCCCTCACTGGTATTAGGCACAATGGCTCCTCGACGACACGCTGCAATCGCGCCGCCCACGCTTAGGCCTCATACGGTTCTCACACCACGCTCTCACCGTGGCCGCGCATCATGGCGCCCGTAGGAAGCAACTTCCGTCAAAAGTCCTCATCATGCGACGGCGGACACCAGCGCTCGCGGACACACATGAACTTCACGCGAAGGGATCAACGCCATCGGATGCATTGGTGATTTGCAGAACCACCGTCTATAAGTATGACACAAAAAACAACGGAACGTGACATGACGGGAAATTTTCCGGATCCTGCAACTCACCGCCTGCTTTCCCCGCCCGCAAATCCCAGGCCCCGTCTACACAAGTCGTTGCTCCGTCTGCACAAGTCGAAAGAAATCACGATTCGCGAGAAATGCAGACACAGATTACGACTCGTGCAGACAGCCGATCCGACTCGTGCAGACAGAAGACGGAAAACAACAAACAGCCGATAGCAGGCAGAAACAGGAGGCAGAAAAAGGCAGCAGACAGCTACTTCAGCCAGTCTTCAAGCAAGTTGGCCATCAGCAGCAGATCCGATTCCGGCAGCTGCTCGTCATGCTTGTGCGCCAGCAACGGACTGCCCGCACCCAGATTCACCGCGGGAATGCCCAGCATCGAGAATCGCGCCACATCCGTCCAGCCAAGCTTGGCCAGAGGCTCACGCCCCGTGCGCTCGCGCACCAATTCCACCAGCGACTGCGCGAGCGGCGACGTCAACCCCGGACGTGCGGAAGGCGACTCGTCCTTCATTTCAATGCCGAAGCCTTCGAATACGCCACCTGTGGCAACATGCTCGCCATTGCCCAATTCCGCACCGGCATCCGCGCCAATCATCAGCGCCTTCGCCTCAGCCAACGACTTGTCGGGGGCAAAACGGTAGTTGACATGCACGCGGCATTCATCAGGAATCACATTCGTGCCCTTGCCGCCCGAAATCAGCGTGGCATTCAGGCCTTCCTGATACGTCAGGCCATCCACTTTAATCGCACGATTTTCATAAGCGTTCAGCCGGCTCAGAATCTCAGCGGCCGCGTGGATGGCGTTCTTGCCCATCCACGCACGCGCCGAATGCGCCGCAATGCCGTGCGTGATCACGTCGAAACGCATCGTGCCATTGCAGCCGCCTTCAATACCGCAATCGGTTGGCTCCCCGATAATCGCAAAATCGCCGGAAATCCAATCAGGATGCGCCTCGACCACCTTGCGTAGGCCGTTCTTTTCGGCGGCAACCTCTTCGTGGTCGTAGAACACGTATGTCAGATCGTATTTCGCATCCGTCAACGCGGCCGCCAAATACATCATCACCGCGTCGGAGCCCTTCATATCGGTGGCACCGCGCCCCCATATCACGCGCTCCCGCCCATGGCCGGCGGCAACATCCTCGCGAATCAGCGGATCGCCCGGTTCCAGCCAACGCGGCGGGAAATTGTCGATCACCGGCACCGTGTCGAGATGCCCGGCGAGGATCACGCGACGCTCACGCCCAAAATTCGTGGATGCGACCAGCGTATCGCCATGCCTGCGCACTGTCAGATGCTGCTGTTTATTCAAAAACGCTTCGACCGCGTCGGTCAACGGCCCTTCGTCGTCGCTCACGGAATAGGTTCCCATGATCTGGGTCATCAGCTCGTTCAGCTGCTCCTGCCTGGTGGCGGAAGCGGAAAATCCAATCTCAAGTTCGTTCATACCGCCCATTATCCAGCACCACCGGAACCGACATCGCCGTTCGACAACGCTTTTGAGACGGATCGGATGTCATCCATATGCATGGTGCAACACTGGATAGCGGCCAAACCAACGGCCGAGAGCGAAAGGAAGAGTGTCATGCCTGGTCTGTTAAGCGCATTGGAAGGCTTCTGCGTCATTGGCATCGTCATCGGCACCGGTTACGTGGCCGCGCGCATGCGCATAGGCGGACCTACCGCGCAGATGGTGCTCAACAGGTTCAGCTTTTTCGTATCGAGCCCGTGCCTGATGTTTGCCATCCTGTCCAAGGAGAGAATCTTCGAGATATTCCACTCCTCCATTGTTGTGGCGTTCTTCTCGGCCGTGCTGGTCGGATTGGTGTTTCTGATCCTCAATAGGCTGTTCTTCCATCTGAAGGCGGCGGATACCACCATCGGCGCGTTGAATTCGCTGTATCTGAACTCCAACAACATCGGTCTGCCGATCGCCACGTACATTCTGGGCAATCCCGCTTTGGTCGCGCCGATTCTGGTCATGCAACAGGCGGTGTTCACACCGATCGGCCTGACCGTGCTCGATGTGACCACCAAAGGCAAGGTCTCCACGAGGGAGATTCTGAAGCAGCCGCTGCATCAGCCGCTGCTTATCGGTTCGCTGCTGGGCATCGCCGTATCCGCGATTTCCGCAAAAACCGGTCATTTCGTGGTGCCGGACTGTATTTACGATCCGATCGACATGATCGGCGATTCCGCAGTGCCAATGATTTTGATGGCATTCGGCATGTCGTTGCACGGCACGAAGCCGCTGCAGGACAAGTCGAATATTCCCGCGGTGTTCACGGTGGCGGTATTGAAGAACATCGTGATGCCAATTATCGCGTTCCTGCTGTCGTATTTCGTGATGGGCTTCCGCGGCGCCACATTGTACGCGTGCGTGGTGCTCGCCGCCCTGCCGACCGGGCAGAACGTCTACAACTACGCGGCGCGGTACAACGTGGGTCTCTCGTTCGCACGCGACGGCATTCTCTTCTCGACACTGACCTCACCGATCTTCATCGCAATCATCGCGGTGCTGCTCGGCTGACCTCGCCAGTCCTCGCCGCGGTATCCACGACCGCCGCGGCGAGACCATCAATCGTCCGTACGGTAGCCGGCATGACCGAGCCCGTGCGCCGCATGATTCGCGGCACACCCTCCGAGCACCATCAGCGCATAACACAAGCCGATTCCCGCGGCCAACGTAAGCAACGAAGCCGGATTGAGCAACGACGTTGCCAGAATCGGAAACAGCAACAACACCGAGCACCCTAATGAAACGGCCATCACCGTGTTGAGCGGGGTGATCACTTCCATCATGCGTGCCTTGTCGAGCGTCGCCTCATCCGTGCCTTCCAACGCAAGCATGCGGTACTCGTCGGCTTGGTCGTAGACGTTGCTCGTCTGCATCACGCCGGAACTGACGGCGGCGAGCACCGCGGCAAAGGCGAGCGTCAGGAAACCACCCATCGCTATATCGCGCATGTACAGCATAGATGGGTCGAACGGGTCGTGGTTGCCTCCGATTCCGGTGGCGAGCAATCCGCACACCGACGTCATCCCCGCGATGAACACAGCGAGCGCCACGCCGGACACGTTGCGCCAAGCACGCTTGGGATTGTCGAGGATACGGCGCATGGCAATCATAGTGGCCGCGTCCTTCGGGTGTTTCGCACGCGATCTGGCGCGCATCGCCACCACCCAGGTACCGACGACGTTCACCATGGCGAAGCCGAGGAAGAAGACGCCGAAGATGATGGCGTAGACCACCATCTGACCCAAGTGTGCGAATGCGGAGATGCTGTTGAGCAGCAGGTAGCCTACGGCCAACACGGCAAGGAAAATCAGTGCGCGCCATGCGGACGGCATGGGTTGTCCGGTACGTTGCGTCACGCCAAGCGGGGTGAAGGCCACGCGGCGTAGGGCGGCCAGCGCGGAGACCAAGGCAAGCAGCGTGACTCCGACGGTCACAGCCGCCAGGGCAGGCAGTCCCACCCACAACTGTTCGAAGGTGAAATGCTGGTTTTGGAAGTCGAGCAGCATGATCGCTGGTATCAGCGCGAAGTAGCCGGCCATGCCGACCAGCGCGCCAAGCAGAGCCTGGCCACCCGCATCGAGCGCGGTGAGTTTCGTGACCTGCGCGGTGGTGGCGCCCGCAAGTCGCAGTGCGGCGAGACGTGCGTCCCTGCGGGAGGCCGCGAGACGGGCCGCCGAGCCGGCGAGCGCCACGAACGGCACGATGAGTAGCAGACTGGCGAATGCGGCGAGCATCACATAGCCGTCGGAATAGGTGTTCATGACGGCTGTGGCCTGGTCGGCCGTCCAATGGCCGTCGCCGACCGTGGCGACGAGCTTGTCGGCGTGCGCCAGGGCTTTGGACCATGTTTCGTATGTACCGGGCGCGCACCTGTTGGAATCGATCATGCAACCGAACGTGTGGTCGGCGGAGGCCCGCCAGATGAAGCCATGCAAGCCTCCGAGCACGGTTAGGAAGACGGCGGTGGCGGATGCGAAGGCAACGATGGCCAGCGCAGAGGTGCGGCCGGATGTGCCGCGGGTGCCGGAGCGGTGGAACAATCGCCATAATCGGAACATGTTCATCGTGCGCCTCCGGCGGTAGGTTGGGATTGCTGCGGCGAGCTCAACCTGCCATCACGCATGGTAACGGTGGCATCGCAAAATGCGGCCACGTTCGAATCGTGCGTCACCACGACCACGGCCGCGCCGGTCTGTCGTGCGGTCCGCATGAGAATGCTCATGATTTCGTGGCCGGTGGTCTGGTCGAGCGCGCCGGTCGGTTCATCGGCGAAGATGACTGCCGGCTGCGCGGCGAGCGCACGTGCGATGGCGATGCGCTGCATCTGGCCGCCGCTCATTTCGCCGGGACGTTGTTGCGCGAGCTGGCGCAATCCCAATCGTTCCAGCCATAGCATGGCCATGTCGGTGGCCTGCTGGTAGCTTGCGCCGCCCAGCATCATCGGCAACGCGATGTTTTCGATGGCCGGCAGTTCCGGCAGCAGTTGTCCGGATTGGAAGACGAAGCCGAAGGCGCTGCGGCGCAGTTTGGTGCGGTCAGCGTCGCTCAACCGCGCTAGGTTGGCACCGCGAAACATCACATTGCCGGCTGTCGGGGTGATGATGCCGGCGAGTGCGTGCAGTAACGTCGATTTGCCGGAACCGGACGGTCCCATGACCGCGATGCTTTCGCCTGCCTGGATGCCGAAATCCACGTGATTGAGCGCCAGCATGTGTGTGGCGTTTGGCGTCGCCTGTTGGGTCGAATAATCCATGACCAGATCGGTCGCCTGAAGTATGTGTTCCATGTTTCCTACGGTACGGAAACGGATTGGTCCCGGCCATCAGACGGCGGGATGAACTTACAGGTTTCCTTCCGGCATGCATCATCCGCAAGGATTAGCGTAATCGCGGACTGCGGATGAGATGCCGTATGTCAGACGAGGTGCCAGGACAGGCGGTGCAGGTCGCTGGGCCCGAATTCAGCGATGGCGTCACGGTGTGCGGCCGATCCATAGCCTTTGTTGTTGGCCCATTCGTAGGGCGCATATTGCGGCTGCGCGGCGAGTTCGACCATAAGCCGGTCTCGCGTGACTTTGGCGATGACGGCCGCCGTAGCCACGGTTGCGCAATGCCGATCGCCTTTGACTTTGCAGGTCACGTCCGCCGGAATTGGCACATCGGGTGCGTCGAAGGTGTTGAGTGCTTTGGTGATGTAGTCGTTCGGTCCGTCAAGAATCGCGCCGATTTTCAGATTATTCAACGCTTCCGATGATTCAGAAGACCCTGCGATTCCAGCAGATTCACCCCCGCCAACGCCAAGCTTGCGCTCCACTTCGGCGAGCGCCCGCAATGCGGCCACGCCGAGCGCGTATGAAATACCCCATTCGTCGATTTCCGTATTGGAGGCTGCTCCGACCGCCCATGCGGCGCACCATTGTTCAAGTTCGTCGAAGATGGCTTCGCGCTTGCGTTCGGTCAGCATTTTGGAATCGGCCACGCCTTTGGGCACTTCCAGCGGCGCAACTCCAGCCCCGCTAGCCCCGCCAGCAGCCTCAGCTTCAGCCCCATCAAGATCACCAGACTCGCCAGACTCACCACGCCCGGCAGACTCACCGCCGCGTACGCCGCTAAATCCGCCCAGATCGCGCGCCCAAATCGCCGCCGCACCAACCATCACCGGTCCCGCAAGCGACCCACGGCCCACTTCGTCGAAGCCGACGATCACGTCGTAGCCTTGCTCGGCAATCGCACGTTCCAAATCCAAGGTGGGAATTACGGAAACCGCCATCAGGCCGCGGATCCTTCCGGCACATCGGCGAAAACCTCATGGTGCGAGTCAAGTCCGCCAATGCGGTTCAACGGCCAATATTTCGCAAGCCCTACGCCCACGACGTCGGAAATGGGCACGAGCCCGTGCGAGGAATCGTTTTGATGGTAGCGTGAATCGGCAGAATTGGCGCGATTGTCGCCCATAACGAACACGTGTCCTTCGGTCACGGTCACGCTGAACGCAAACGAACTTGGGTCCACGCCTTCGCGAATGTATGCGCTTTCGTCAATCGCCACACCGTTGATGGTGATCGGGTTGCCTGGTCCTTCGCAGGCCACGGTGTCTCCCGGCAGTCCGATGAGGCGTTTGATAAGGTAGTCGCCGCCGAGTTTGCTGCTGTCTTCCTGCTGCAGCCAGTGGTCGGGGTCTTTGAACACCACTACGTCGCCGCGTTTCAAATCGAAGACTTTCGGCGTAAGTTTCGAGGTGATCACACGGTCGCCCGGCTCGATGGTATTCATCATGGATCCCGATGGAATCACATAGAAACCGAGAAGGAAAATACGTACCAGAAGTACGACGATAATAGGAATCCCGCACCAGACCAAGGTGTCGCGCCAGCCAAAGCTTTCGCCGCCATTGTTTTTTTCTTTGGCATGCTTCATACATGATTCCTTTATCGTCCGGTTTGCACACTGACCCCTATCATAGCGGTCTAGAACAGGAAAAGGCCCTCCTGCCGTGAGGCTGAGGGCCAATTTCACGCTTTATTCGCGATTGAAACTCACTTCTTGTCGGAGTTGTCGCGACGCTCGACGATGCGAGCGGCCTTACCGCGCAGGTTGCGCAGGTAGTACAGCTTGGCGCGACGCACGCGGCCCTTGCGGACCAGCTTGATGGAGTCGATGACCGGGGAGTGCAGCGGGAAGCGACGCTCCACACCGGTGCCGAAGCTGATCTTGCGCACAACGAAGGTTTCACGGACGCCGCCGCCCTGACGAGCGATCACAACGCCGGTGAAGGCCTGGATACGGGAGTTGTTGCCTTCCTGGATCTTCACGTTGACTTCAACGGTGTCACCCGGACGGAATGCCGGGATTTCCTCGGCCGGCTTCATGTGCTTGGCGTCAAATGCCTCAATAGCGTTAACCATTGTGTTTCCTCGAGTCGCCGCCGCATATCAGCGCACAGGTAAGGGCTTCACGATTTTTCAATTTCGTTCTGCCTCGTATGTTCTCCGCAGGTCTGCCTGCGAAGGATTGCCAATCCGCCGAAAATCACGGTAACTTGCGTTTGTGCAACATTCCGTTCAATCTTGCGATTGTTTTCGGCTGGACCCGAAGGGAATCAGGATTATGCGGCGTCCTGAATCCCGGCACAGCAATATTCAAAAATACCCCACCCGCCAGACCTTTTGAAGATGGCCAGGGGTAGCAAAAAGGGCTCTGCATCCCGTGCAGAGCCCTTTCGAAGGCTATTTAAGCCTTAGAGAAATCAGAACTTGCGATTTGCGCGGTAGAACTGGATCAGGGACTGAGTGGAAGCGTCCTGAGCGGCCAGTGCTTCGTCATCCTGGGAGATGGCCGGGGTGATCTGCTTGGCGAGCTGCTTGCCCAGTTCGACGCCCCACTGATCGTAGGAGTCCAGACCCCACACGGTGCCTTCAACGAAGGTGATGTGCTCGTACAGGGCGATAAGCTCGCCGAGTGCGAACGGGGTCAGTGCCACGCCGAAGATGGAGGTGGTCGGGCGGTTGCCGGTGAACACGCGGGCCGGAACGATCTCTTCCGGAGTGCCCTCTGCACGCACTTCGTCAGCGGTCTTGCCGAAGGCGAGAGCCTTGGTCTGTGCGAAGTAGTTGCCGAGGAACAGCTCGTGCACGTCCTGGTCGCCGTCCTTGGTCGGGTTCGGGGTGTTCACGAACGCGATGAAGTCGGCCGGGATCAGCTGGGTGCCCTGATGGATCAGCTGGTAGAAGGCGTGCTGGCCGTTGGTGCCCGGCTCGCCCCAGAAGATTTCGCCGGTTTCGGAGGTGACCGGGGTGCCGTCCCAACGCACGGACTTGCCGTTGGATTCCATGGTCAGCTGCTGCAGGTAGGCCGGGAAGCGGTGCAGGTACTGGTCGTACGGCAGCACGGCGTGGGATGCGACCTTGAAGAAGTTGCGGTACCACACGTTCAGCATGCCGAGCAGCACGACCACGTTCTTCTCGAACGGGGTGTTGGCGAAGTATTCGTCGATCTCATGGAAGCCGTGCAGGAACTCTTCGAAACGTTCCGGTCCGAACACCACGGCGAGGGAGGTGCCGACGGCTGCGTCCACGGAGTAGCGGCCGCCAACCCAGTTCCAGAAGCCGAAGGCGTTGGCCGGGTCGATGCCGAACTCAGCGACCTTCTCCAGGTTGGTGGAGACGGCGACGAAGTGCTTCTTGATGGCTTCGGCGTTCTTCTCGTCGGAGCCGTCGACTGCGCCGGCGGCCTTGAGGGCGTCGAGCAGCCAGGTGCGGGCTTCGCGAGCGTTGGTCAGGGTTTCCAGAGTGGTGAAGGTCTTGGAAACGACGATGAACAGGGTGGTCTCCGGGTCGAGGCCCTTGGTCTTTTCGGCCAGATCGTTCGGGTCGATGTTGGAGATGTAGCGTGCGGAGATGCCTGCGTCAGCGTACGGCTTCAGCGCTTCGTACACCATGACGGGACCCAGGTCGGAACCGCCGATGCCGATGTTGACGACGGTTTCGATCTTCTTGCCGGAAACGCCGGTCCATTCGCCGGAGCGAACCTTGTCGGCGAATGCGTAGATGCGGCCGAGCACTTCGCGCACGTCCTTGACGGTGTCCTGTCCGTCAACGATGTACTTGCCTTCGTCTTCGGCCGGGCGGCGCAGTGCGGTGTGCAGCACGGCGCGGTCTTCGGTGTTGTTGATGTGCACGCCGGTGTACATGGCCTTGGTGCGCTCGTCGAGCTTGACGGCCTTGGCGAGGTCTGCGAACAGCTGCAGGGTTTCCGGCTTGATCAGGTTCTTGGACAGGTCGAAGTGCAGGTCGCCCGCGTCGAAGCTCAGCTTCTCGACGCGCTCGGCGTCATCGGCGAACCACTGCTTGAGGCTGATGCCTTCGGACTGCAGCTCATCGTAGTGCTTCTGCAGTGCGGCCCACTCCGGGGTCTTGGTGGCGTCAACAGGAGGATTGATGGCCATGGTGTATAGGTCCTTTCATCATCACTATGAAGCGGATGCGATTGCGGCTTCTCTGCGGATTTCCGCATGTCGCATTCCGTATCTCTTCACCTCACAAGATACTCACAAAAGAAGACAGAACAACACAAAAATATTTCCTGAGTTAACACATTCGCCAAGATTCGCAATATAGCGCGGTTCCGACAACCTTCCGTCTTCGACATGCGCATTTTCGACGATTACTGAAATCGTATGCATGGTTCCGGCGCAAGTCTTCGTAACACTTCCAAACATGTAATAAACGAAACGATCGCATTATGCAGTGAACGACAAGAAAACGGCACTGCAACTACCAGCAAGCAAGCATTCAACGACTTCGTGCTCTGCGGGGTCACAAACAATCTCCCGCACCCGGTAAAGATCTCCTTGCCGCTCTTATGCGAGCGCGACGAACAAGAAGTGAGCGCCGGTCATCAGCAGCAAACTGATAATCGCAGTAATCGACAGCGTAAAACCAGCAAGCTTCGCATTACCAAGCACCTTGTCGGTAAACAGCGTGGAAAACACTGCAATCGGCGCCAAACAACACATTGCAGCCGCCTCACGAATCTCAGCGCCAAACGGCAGCAGCAGCCAAGCCGCAGTAGCAAACGCAATACCAAACGGCAGTCGCCAGCCAATCACCTTCAACAACTGAAGCACATCCTGCTTGCCAGATGGCAAATCCATAAGCATGCCCACCATCAGCATTGCGCAGAACGAATTCGCGTTCGAAAGCGGCTGCACGAGCGCGGCAATAATGTCAGGAATCTTCACGTTAGCGAGCGTGAGAATAATCATCACCAAGTACGTGTCGAACGGAACCGAACCGAAGAAACCCTTGAACACGTTGCGGGCCAACGCCTTGCGGGCAAGACGTTTGGCATCCTTGTCTTTCGGCTTCACATACGGGAGCGTGGGCGCATTGCCCTGATACTGTTCGGTAAGCGGCATGCCAGGCTTGATGTGCAGCAGCGTTTGCGTCATCACATTCGTACCGGCGGCAACCATTACGCAATTGCCAATGTCGAACATGGCGGCGGGCACGATCGCGCCCGTGCCAAGAAACGCCTGCACCACCGGGAAACAGAAGCAGCCAACGTTGAAGCCGGAACCATTCAACATCATGAACGCACGGTTCTGCACCGGTCGGTGGCGGGACGTCAAGAAAACCACGACCGGCGGAATGAACGCAACAATCAGGCCGAACAGCGAAATCAACAGCATGCTGGAATCATGCGGATTCGTAGCAAACGAATAGACGATCGCGCCTGGCAGCACCAGATTGAAAATAATGGTCTGCATAATGCGGTAATCGCGATCTTCGAACAGGCCGGCACGTTTGAACAAGTATCCGGCGAGAATAATCAGCAGTAGCGCAACAGGCTGAATCAGCGCAGACACGACACTCCCCTAATCCCTAATCATCTCTTTCTCTTCCTACCCGAAGCCATCTTAGGAGCATCCCCTGCCACCAAGCCACCCATCACCGTCCTGTTTCTTCCACCCACTGGAAGAAACACTCCGCTCACGCGCCCCTCAGCGTCCCAAATCATCCAGTCAGTGGAAGAATCCACCCGCAAACGAGCTCCCCAACGTCCCAAATCCTCCAGTCAGTGGAAGAATTGGGACGCAAACGGGCAAAATGTTTTCAACATGTTCTCAAAAAGGCTTATTGAGTGGACTACAATGACCAAGAACTGGCGGAATTCCGCCGTTTTCTGAAAGTGCGCGAGATGGGACTTGAACCCACACGTCAAAGACACAGGAACCTAAATCCTGCGCGTCTACCAATTCCGCCACTCGCGCAAGTAGCCATATCGGGGCGAAACGCTCCTGATATGCGAAACCCTAGATGCTTTCACATCTAGGGCGCTGGAGCCACTTGACAGAATCGAACTGTCGACCTGCTCATTACGAGTGAGCCGCTCTACCGACTGAGCTAAAGTGGCAATGCCCGGAAGCACACGCCATCCGCGCACAAGACATAAAGCGTACCAGAAAGTCTCACCCCACGCAAATCCGCGTCGCGCCAAGCATGGCTGAAACCCCCTAAAGCTAGTGGCGCAGGAGTTTGTGGGCCAAATCGCTCACGCCGTAGCGCAGCTTGCTCACCGGAAGCGTGAATTCGCCCGGCAGTTCCTCAACGTAGCCGTTGAAGCCCTGCTTGAACTCGAGCACGCCGCGTCCATCGTCTTCCGGATCGTCGAACACTCCCGAAATGCCATAGAAGTTGTACCGCGTCACTCCGCGTTCCAAGCAACGCGACATCATCTCATGCTGTAAGGCGGTGGGCGCGTAGAACTTGGCGTAACGATCGTCGGATCCGCTGGAGAAATACACCAGCTCGCGTTCATGCCACATGAACAGACCTACGGCGACCGGCACCACCTCGCCATCACGAGCGATGCGCTCGTTCGCATCCTCAATACGGCGACGTGCGGACTCCACATTCTTCTGAGCCGTATCGAGCTTCTTGCGCACATCATCCGGGTACTTCGTATGCTCAAGCGAACGCTCCAAGCGTTCCACGTCTTTCGAGAACTTCGCCAGCTTTTCCTCCCAGGATTGCAAATAGCGGTCAAGATGCACTTCCGCCACCATGAACTCGGCCTTGTCTCCAAACGCATCATATACGCGTTCGAAGTAATCAAGGCTACGGTTGGCGAAATGCTGGCGTTCGCTACTCAGCTCGCAAATATCGTGGAACACGTTCAGCTCACTGCGATTCAGGCGCCGAACCTCCACGCCGCTGTTCCGCGCGATCTTGACGTTACGACGCGTGTTCTTCGCATACGAAGCGAGCAGCTCGCCGGCGTTCGAGAACTCTCTCAAGTCCTTGACGTAATTCCAACGGTTCATCAGGGCATCGTATCCACGGGTAAAGCCAGCATGCTTCCAACCCAGCCGCTCGTACTCCCGCACCATCTCATCATTGGGTTCGGCCATGGCCTTGCCTTGCGAATCACGAACGCAATATACCTGGTTGGGCCAGCACGTCAGGCTGATGGCGTGAACCCGTTCGGCAGCCTCGCGCAAACCTTCGGTCAACGCGGTCATCTGCTCTCTGTTATTCCCATTGCACAACGGGCCAAGCCATAACGAGCCTTCCACGCCGAAACGCCCTTGCGAAAAAGCCACCAACGCGCCAGCCACCGGAGCATCGTGCGAATCCACCAATCCAACGTATTGCGTCTGCATGCCGTCGGACTGAGCCAATGCCGCCATTTCGGAAGTCTGCTGGAATCCGCCGTATCTGCTCGCGGCGGAAAGCTCATCAAACTCACTACCGCTCAGCTCGCGCACATTCCATTCAGACGATTCTTGCTCTTGTTCCTCACTCGCATTCACTTCGCGCATCACGATCCGTAACTGCCTTTCACTATCCCAACTGGCTAAAATCCCTTTTCGCCAAAAGCGATAACCTAGTCCGGCCTACAGTCGCCGTCAACAGCGTTCACATAACCCTCGCGCACCTATAAGCCCCCACCCAGAATCCTCCAAGCGGAAGGTGAGCTAATAGCTAGTGGCGCAGGAGTTTGCGGAGGGCGGTCTTGAGTTTGAAGGTCAGCGGGCGTACGGGAAGCACGAATGAGCCCATGAGTTCCTCGACGTACCCGTTGAAGCCTTGCTTGAATTCGAGTACGCCACGACCCTCATCTTCCGGATCGTCGAACACGCCGTTGATGCCGTAGAAGTTGTAGCGGGTCACACCGCGTTCCACACACAAATGCAGCATGGCATCATGCTGAATGAGCGCGGAAGCGTAGAACGGCTTGTACTTTTCCACACTGCCTGAGAACAGATACACCGTTTCACGAGCGTGTTCCACGAATAGGGATGCTGCCGCCGGAAGCACGTCACCGTCTTTGGCGTACTCGGCCGCCTCGGTCAAGCGTTTTTCCGCCGCCGCCAAGTTTCGGGACTCCTCCCCTAGCTGGCGTTCCGTTTTGGTGGTCGGATGCTCGTCGTACTTGGCCTGCAGCACATCGACCTTCTTCCGCAAGGCGTCACACTTGGATTCCATGTCGGCAATGTATTCGCCGATGTGAATCTGCGCCACCATGAAGTGGGCTTTGCTGCCATAGGCTTGCTTGAACTTGCGGAAGTAGGCTTCACCGCGATATTCGAAATTACGGCGTTCGGCGGTGGCCTGCTCGATGTCGGCAAACACCTGCAGCTCGTCTTCGCCTAGCTCGCGCACATGCACGCCCATGGATGCGGCACGTTTCACGCTCCACTGCGTGCGCTTGTCATACGACTTGAGCAGTGACTTTTCGTCGGTAATGCCAGTCAGGTCTTTCAGGTAACGCCAGCGCGGCACCGCAGTGTAGCCGATGGTGAAGCCGTCATGCATGAAGCCGAGGTTTTTCAACGTTTCTACGGCATCATCAGCAGGAGCACCACCTTGGTCGGCTGGCAGTTCGCTGCCACGCGAGTCATGCAGGCAGTATGGCATTTCCGGCACGATTTCCATCTGTGCGGAACCTTTCGCCTTCGCGTGCTGCTTGAGTTGGGTCATGAAATATTCGGTCAATTCGCGATCGCGATAGTCACACAAGGGGCCGTCGTGCACCACACTGAAGGTGGAAAGGCGGCTGCGATGCGTTTCGAACAGCGCTCCCGCAACGATTGTGCCGTTTTCTTGAACGCCAAGGTATTCCACTTCGATCCCTTGGCCGGCACGCAGACGGCCTGCGGCAGAGGTCTGCTGGAAGTTGCCGTCCGCGTGATGTGCGGAAAAATCGTCAAACGCCTCCGGACTCAACGTAACCAGAGAAAATGCTCGCATGTAATCCTACCCCTTCATGCTGGTTGATTACGAGATTGATTGCCGTACGCAACCAGCATGATGGTAGCACGAGTCAAAGGACGGTGATTTCGGTAGGGATTACCGGGTCGCCCTTCATGAGGCTTTGCGCGCCGATCGGCAGTTCGGCCAGCGCCTGGGCGCGGTAATTATGCGCGTTGACGATGGCCTCGTGTCCCTGATAATCGGAGTTGATTTCGCCGTTGCTCACGTAGCCGACCAGCAGATCCTTCCAGCCTTCTTCCGGCTGATAGGCGGCCAGCTGCTCTTCGGAGCCGGAAATCACATGTTCGCAGTCGGCCAGCGAATACTCGTACGAACGGAAGGCGAGCTTGCGGCCCGGAACCGTGGCCTTGTCTTTCGACTTCTTGGCCACCGGCTGCATGTCACCAGCGGAATTCTCGCGTTCAGTCAGCTTGTACACCATCGCACAGGTCGGAGCGCCCGATCCGGTGACGAGCATGGTGCCCACGCCATACGAATCGACCGGCGCGGTCTGCAGCGAAGCGAGCGCATACTCGTCCAAATCGTTGGTAACGGTGATCTTCGTGTTGGTAGCGCCCAACGCATCCAGCTGGTTGCGCACGCGCTGCGCCAACGACGCCAGATCGCCGGAATCGATGCGCACGCCGCCCAATTCGGGTCCGGCCACTTCAACAGCTGTCTTCACGGCCTCTTCAATGTTGTACGTGTCAACCAACAGTGTGGTGTTCTTGCCGAGCGCGGCAATCTGCGATTCAAACGCGCTGCGCTCATCATCATGCACCAGCGTGAAGCAGTGCGCGGCCGTGCCGATGGCATTCAAGCCATACATTTGCGCGGCCAGCAGATTGGCCGTGCCCTTGAATCCGCCCACTACCGCAGCACGGGCAGCGGCAACGGCGGCCCACTCGTTCGTACGGCGCCCGCCCATATCCATGCACGGGCGATCCTTCGCGGCGCTGACCATGCGGGACGCGGCCGACGCGACCGCGGAATCGTAATTCAGAATGCTCAGCAACAGCGTTTCCAGCAGCGTGCACTCGCCGAACGTGCCTTCGACTTGCAGAATCGGCGAATTCGGGAAGAACATCTCACCTTCGCGATATCCCTTGATCGAACCGGAAAAATGGAAATTCTCAAGCCATTTGATAGTTTCGGGGCCCACTACTTTGCGATCTGCAAGGAATTTCAGATCATTATCGTCAAGATGGAAATTTTCAAGCGCGTCAAGAATACGACCTTGGCCGGCGGCCACCCCATAGTGGCGGCCAAGCGGCAGATGACGGGTGAAAATCTCGAATACGCACTTGCGATTGGCGGTGCCGTCCCTCAGGCACGCGTCAAGCATGGTGTATTCGTACATGTCGGTCATGAGTGCAGGTGAATAATCCAGCATTTCCAAAGCCTTTCTGACTTTTGGTGAAACTGACCATAAGTGTAGGCCTCGCCGTGGCCAAGCACAGGTTTTCGTTCCATCATACGTGCTTGCATGCCTGTATTACGTGAGACAAACGTGAGATGCGCGCAAATTCGGGCACGACGCAAATTGGGATAGGCAAATTGAGGTGCAGCAAGAGGCGAGTTCAAGACGGAAAGACGGGTTTTCGGCTGGTGATACTGTTTTTTCGGAAAATACAAACGATTGTTGATCGTGTGATCAATCGAAAGCAGAGAAGTCAGCGATGGTAGCGATTAAAGACTTGTTGGGCGAAACGATGATTCGTACGGACGGACGCAAGGTGGATGAGCTGCGTCCGGTGCGCATCACCCGTCATTTCACGGATGTTCCGGAAGGATCCGTGCTTGTGGAATGCGGCAATACGCGAGTGATGTGCACGGCCACGTTCACCGCAGGCGTGCCACGTTGGCGCAAGGACTCCGGCTTGGGCTGGGTCACCGCGGAATATGCGATGCTGCCGCGAGCCACTGCAGACCGCACCGATCGTGAATCCGTGCGCGGCAAGATCGGCGGACGCACGCATGAGATCAGCCGACTGATCGGTCGCTGCCTGCGTGGCGTGGTTGATATGAAGGCACTCGGCGAAAACCAGGTGCAGATCGACTGCGACGTGCTGCAGGCCGACGGCGGCACCCGAACAGCGTCGATCACCGGCGCATATGTGGCGCTCGTGGACGCCATGCGCTGGGCCGAGAAGCACAAGCACATCAGGTCCGCCGAGCGCGTGATCAAAGACAGCGTTTCCGCCGTGTCCGTAGGCGTGATCGATGGCACACCGATGCTTGACCTGCCGTACATCGAAGACAGCAAGGCCATGACCGATATGAACGTGGCCATGACCGGTTCCGGCGAATTCATTGAAATTCAGGGCACTGCCGAACACCGCCCGTTCAACCGCGCCGAGTTGAACGCGCTGCTTGACCTGGCGGAAAAGGGCAACAAGGAACTGCAGGCCGCACAGCAGTCCGCGCTCGCACAGGACTGAAGGCTGCAAGTCGGACGTAAGCCGACCGCAGGCTGGCCTCGCAAACCAATCGTAGGTTAGGCAAGTCAGGGCACGTCAAACGCACGTCAGGCAAGCCGACATCAACGAAGCAACGAACAGCAACGAAAGGAATCGGAACGTGAGAATCATCGTCGCAACGCATAACGAGGGCAAACTCGTTGAAATCAACCGCATTCTGGAAGATTGCCTGGGTGTGGACGCAGATCAGGTGGAGCTGGTGTCGGCCGGTTCGCTGAATCTGCCGGATCCGGTGGAAGATGGCGTGACCTTCCAGGAGAACGCGCTGCTCAAGGCCCGTGATGTGGCCGCACGTACGGGCTGCCCGGCAATCGCCGACGATTCCGGTCTGATTGTGGACGTGATGGGCAATGCCCCCGGCATTCTTTCCGCACGTTGGGCGGGCAAGCATGGCGATGACAAAGCCAACAACGCGCTGCTGCTCGCGCAGATCGCCGACATTCCGGATGCCAAGCGTACCGCGCGTTTCCGTTGCGCGGCCGCGCTGGTGGTGCCGCAAACCGAAGCAGGCGCAGGCGCCGATGGTCGCTATGCGATCGCTCAGGAAATCGTGGAAACCGGCGAAATGCCGGGCGTGCTGCTGCATGAGCCTCATGGCGAGCATGGCTTCGGCTACGACCCGCTGTTCGTGCCCGACGATCAGCCGGCGCGTGCCGTCGAAGCCGGCGAGAAGCTCACGTCCGCGCAGATGGAACCGGCCGAAAAGAACGCCATCTCCCATCGCGGCAAGGCGTTGCGCGCCCTGCTGCCATCCGTGGCCACTCTGCTGAAGTAGGGCTGAAACGAGTCGCAGCAGTCTCTATTAGACGTTCTGCTAGGTGTTCTAAAGGTGTGGAACTGTAGTTTGCGGTTCCACACCTTTTATTTCCGCTTTTTCGCCAACTGGGCGTCACCGCCCTTCGCCAACCAGTCTTCACTGATCTTCGTCAGTCCACCGAACTTCACTGATCGTCGGCGCGAAAATCCTTGCCATCATAATTCGCCCAATCCGGGTATGGCGCCCCCGTTTCGATGCTGTGCTGAATATCGCGATACAAGTGCAGTTTGCGCAACACATGCATGTACGCCTCTTCCAGCGCGGCCCGCTGTTTCAAAATCGCTTGATGCCGCGATTCCAACAATTCCAGCATGTCCGCAATGTGCGCACGCTCGTCTTTTTCGTATGCGAAGAAGCGTTTGAGTTCATCGATGCTCATGCCCGCATGTTTGAAGCAGGCGATCGCCTCGAGCCGCCCGATATGCGAGTCGGTGTACACGCGTCGCCCCGCATCGTCGCGCTCCACGTCGCACAGCAGCCCCTGATCCTCGTAATAGCGCAAGGTCGACGTCTGCACATGGAATCGTTGCGCGACTTCACGAATCGTATATGTTGCCATTCCCCTTCTCATTTCTACGATTTTCTAGGTTTTTCTAGCGATTTTGCGATTCCTTGCGATTGTCAATCATCGGAAAACACACTATCGACGATACTTGCATTCAAGTTTACTTGAAGTGCGACGATAGTATCGTCGACAAACTTACGACATGCGCCAACTCAAGCAACACAGCGCACAGCGGAATACGCAGAGTTTTCAAGGAGGAACCATGCTTGAACCGACCACCGTCTACACGCCGTCACCCGCTCGATACGATTCCATGACCTACAATCATGTGGGCGAGAGCGGCCTGAAACTTCCAGCGGTTTCGCTCGGCTTTTGGCATAATTTTGGCGATATCACGCCGTACGCCACTATGCGTGACATCGTGTTCACCGCATTCGACAACGGCATCACGCATTTCGATCTCGCCAACAATTACGGTCCCGAGCCGGGCAGTGCGGAAAAGAACTGCGGCCGTCTGCTGCGCGAATATTTCCATCATCATCGCGACGAACTGATCATCAGCACCAAAGCCGGCTACGAAATGTGGCTCGGCCCCTACGGTGATCTCGGCAGCCGCAAATATCTACTCGCCTCGCTCGACCAAAGCCTCGAACGCCTCGGTCTCGACTATGTCGACATTTTCTACCATCACCACATGGATTCCTCCACGCCGCTCGAAGAAACCATGGGCGCGTTGGCAACCGCCGTGCAAAGCGGCAAGGCACTCTACGTGGGCCTGAGCAATTACGATGGTCCGACGCTGGAAAAGGCCACCGCGATCCTCGATGAGCTGCATGTGCCGTTCATCATCAACCAGAACCGTTACAGCATTTTCGACCGCACCGTGGAACGCAACGGATTGAAGAAAACCGCCAAAAAGCTTGGCAAAGGTCTTATCACGTTCTCGCCGCTCGAACAGGGTCTGCTCACGAACCGCTATCTCAACGGCGTGCCCGCAGACAGCCGCATCGCACACGACGGCCGCTTCCTCAAAGAAAGCGCGTTGACGCCGGAACGCCTGCAGCAGATCCGCGACCTGAACGATCTTGCCGCCGAACGCGGGCAGACGCTTGCCGAAATGGCGCTCGCTTGGCTGCTGCACGACGGTTACGTGACCTCCGTGCTTGTCGGCGCTTCCCGCCCGCAGCAGCTGCTCGACAATATCGGCGCGTTGAAGAACACCACGTTCAGCGATGAGGAATTGCGTCGCATCGACGAAATTTCGTTGCGCTAAACGCGGATATATCAGCAGATATAAGACGCAACAACAATAAAAAATCTGCCGAGACAATCTCAATCATCGAAAAATAATTTCGATATAGAGACCATCTCGGCAGATTTTTTATATGTAATCGCTTTCGGCAATCTTCAGAAATTTCAACGAAATTCCAAGATCACCATACGATGAAAGAGATAAAAAACGATTAGAAATTGGAATTCATCATTTCATCGTAGATACGCTTGCAATCCGGGCATACCGGGAATTGCGAAGGATCACGCTTCGGCACCCACACCTTGCCGCACAACGCCACCACCGGGCGTCCGGTGCGACGGGACTCGGCAATGCGATCGCGCGACACATAATGCGCGAAACGATCCGCATCGCCGTTGCCGCCATCATCCAGCTTCGTCTCCTCTTCGGGGCGTTCCAACACCGCAGTGCCGGTACCCGCGTCGGGATTGGAAAGCGGCGAGACCGGGTCGGCCTCGTCAATGAAGCCGTCGCGATCATCGAACATCGAACATGCCATAATCAACTCCTCAAATACGCCGCAACCGCGGCACCACTGCCTCCATCATAGCCATGAAAATCCACATATTCGCCGACACTTCGCGTAATTTCACGCAATCGCGGTACGCTTGAGGCTATGACAATTGCAGTTTGCCCCGGGTCGTACGACCCAGTGACCGCCGGACATTTGGACGTCATCGAACGTTGCGCGCGTTTTTTCGATGAAGTGCATGTCGTAGTGGCGGTGAACGCGGCGAAAACACCGATGTTTTCCGAAGAGACCCGCGTTGAGATTATCCGTAAGGCGCTTGAAGAGCGGAATTGCCGCAATATCAAGGTTGCTTCAACAACCGGACTGATTACCGACTATTGCAAGAAGGTCGGTGCGACGGTTATCGTGAAGGGGCTTCGGCAGAATGGCGATTATGAAGCCGAGTTGGGTATGGCGCTGGTCAATCGCAAGCTCGCCGACGTGGAAACGCTGTTTTTGCCGGCAGCGCCCGATTTGGAACATATCTCCAGTTCGATCGTGAAAGATGTGGCACGTCACGGCGGCGATGTGACCGGCATGGTGCCCGATTGCGTGATTCCGCTACTCGGAGAAGCGCTCAATAATGAAAAGAGGGCATGATGGGTGAAGAAACGAATGCGTACGATCCGGCCGGCAGCCAGTTTGACGACGACGTGACCGCCGAACGCCCGACCGATCGGGCGGCCCAATCCGGTCAGAAGGCACAAGCCACGGCACGCGCCGCCGAGCCGGTCAAACCGTTGATTTCCATGTCTGATCTGCCGGATTTACGCAACACGTTCAATCCCAACGCGCCGCTGGACGATTCCAACGATTTGAGCCGCGACGAATTCACCACCGTGTACGACATTATCGACAAACTCGAATCGGCATTGGACGAAGCGAAACCGATACTGTTCTTCCCCGGCAGCGTGCGCGTCGACCGCGACGAATTCACCGAACAGCTCGACCAGTTGAAGAAAATGATGCCGGTGCAGCTGGAACGCGCCTCGGCGTTGATGCGTGAGTCGGAACGACGTTTGGAAAGCGCGCAAACGCAAGCCAACGCCATCGTCGCTTCGGCGCAATCGCGTGCGGCAGACACGATACGTGAGGCCAACGAGCAGGCGCAATTCCTCGCCGGGCAGGAAAACGTGACCGAACTGGCTCGGCAGAAGGCGCGTGCTATTCTCGACCAAGCGCAAGCCAGGGCCGACCATCTCACGCAGGGAGCTGACAAATACTGCACCACGGTGATGGAAACGCTGCAACAGCAGCTCGGCAAGCTTGGCAACGACGTGCAGGCGGGATTGAACGTACTGTATGATCGCCAGCGCGAAGCGAGCACGCATGTGCCGCATCTTGACGCAAACGACTATCCGGAAAGCTGAATGGAAGGCTGAACATGGCACGTATCGAAGATTCCCCGTGGGCGATTTCCGTGGCGCAAGTCGCCTCGCGAGCCGGGCAAAGCAAGGAGATCGACGCAACGTTCCCCGCACCGAGCGGCATCGGCGATGAGATCGTCGGCGTTGAGGAGGGTGCGGATGTGACCGTTGTCGGCTCGTTCGACTCCATTGTCGACGGCCTGATTTTCAACGCCCGCATCAGTGCCCCCGTGCACGCCGAATGCACCCGCTGTCTGAAACCGATCAAGCGCGATTGGACGGTGAACGTCACTTCGTTCTTCCCATATGAAGACAAGTCCGCAAGCGTTGCGTCCGGCAAGGGCGGCAAAAACGGCAAGGGCGGCGTCAAGGAAGAGGAAGTCGACATTATCGCCGGCGAAGACGAGTCGGAGGATTCGTATCCGCTGCTTGAAGGCGGATCCTGGGCCGATATTGAGACGCTTCTGCGCGACACGTTGGTCGAGGAACTGCCGTTGCAGCCGCTGTGCAAGCCTGATTGCTTGGGATTGTGCTCTCAGTGCGGCGCCGATCTGAACGAGGATCCGGACCATCATCACGATGTGACCGATATTCGTTTCGCCGCTTTGGAAGGCTTGAAGGCCCGGCTGGAAGGCAACGAGTAAGGTTCATCCGGGTGCTGGCAGGGCTGATTTTGCTTGGGTTTTGCAATTTGTACGGAGCACAAGTTAAGATACTGAACGCTTAAGCTCAATCGTTCGAACGAAACAGAGGAAACACAATGGCACTGCCTAAGTACAAGACCTCGCGCGCGAATACTCATTCTCGCCGCGCAAACTGGAAGGCCAAGGCCGCCCAGACCGTTACCTGCCCGAACTGTGGCGCTCCGGCGCTGCCGCACATGGCCTGCCCGAGCTGCGGCGCCTACCGCGGCCGCGTGTACCGCGAGGCTGTCCGCTCCATCCACACCAAGTGAGTGGCTGCCGAGTAACGGCATGAAGCATTGAAACCCTGCCATCGACGGGTGGCAGGGTTTTGTATATTTCAGGCTGCGCACTTGGCCATATGCATTCGTATGCACCCGACCATCTCACCTCGCATCCGCCAAGTATCGCATCCACCTAGTATCCGCGCATTTCCCTGCATTTCCGCCTCGACATGGGTGGAGAGTAGACTGAACGGGATCGTTGTTTGCATAGCAATCGGCCAGATTCGCTGGCTTGTTGCCACGTACGCAACGTCCCGAACAGCGCGGCGAGCTTCGCCGTCGCATACCCACTACGAAACCGAGGACGATTATGACCCAGAACAACGCCGACGCATCCGCCGTTTCCGAAGGCGAGATGACCGCCAACGCACTGCTTGAAGCGCTCGGCACCACGCTCGAACCCGACCTGCTGGTCGAAGCGCTCACCCACCGCTCCTTCTCGCACGAGAATCCGGGCGCAAAAAACTACGAACGTTTGGAATTCCTTGGCGACGCCGTGCTTGAGCTCGTCTCCACGGAAACCCTGTACAAGGCACACCCCGACATGAACGAGGGGCAGCTTGCGAAAATGCGCGCGAAAGCCGTTTCCGAGGAATCCTTGAGCAAAATCGCTCGCGAAAAGCTCAATGCAGGCCCGTACATTCTGCTCGGTCATGGCGAAAGCGATCAGGGCGGCGCTGATAAAAGCTCGATTCTGTGCGATATCGTCGAATCGTTGATCGGTGCGACGTTCATTCAGCATGGCATTGACGAGGCACGTCGCGTTGTGCATCATCTTGTTGACGAAACGCTTGCGGAAGTCGCGACGGAAGGCCCAGCCCTCGATTGGAAAACCTCGCTTACCGTCAAAGCGCATGGCATGGGCTTCGGCGAACCGCGCTACCAGATGTCGGTTTCCGGTCCGGAATATGCGCAAGTGTTCACTGCGAACGTCATGCTGGGCGAAAGCGACGAAATCATCAGCACCGGCACAGGCACCAGCAAACGCAAGGCGCAACTCGCCGCAGCCGAAGAAGGTTGGAAGGCACTGGACAATCGCAAGCCTGAAGCACAAAACGTCCGTAAGCATCGCAAACATCATCACAAGCACAGCGGCAACGAAAGTAACGGCAGCAACGGCGAAAACACCAGTAAGTAGTCGCAGGTAGATAAAAAGCAGCTACGAATCCGCCCTCTCATACCGCCGCGGAACGCAATACGCCAGAATATGGCACGAATCCGGCATATTCTCCTGTCAGCCGATAGCATAGACTGATTACTAGCGAAGGATTGCGATTCGCAAGTCGCCACAAGCGATTGCGCCGCTTTCCGATGATGGGGTTCGGCTGATTGCGTGCACCGAAACGCGGCAGCATACCCCTGTAAGAAAGTTCCACGAGCGAATATGAGAGGGAACATGGTGTTACCTACGCCCCTGCAGGCATTCAGCGGCATGCCCAAGGCAGCCGCAACCACTGAAAAGCAGACCATTGTTGACGGCGAGAAGATGACCGGCGCCGAAGCGCTGGTACGTTCGCTGGAAGATCTGGGCGTCAAGGATGTTTTCGGCGTTCCAGGCGGCGCGATTCTGCCGGTATACGATGCAATCAATGATGAAACCAGCTTCCGTTTTGTGCTGATGCGCCACGAACAGGCCGCAGGTCATGCGGCTGAAGGCTATGCCGTATCGACCGGTCAGGTCGGCGTGTGCATCGTCACGTCCGGCCCGGGCGCCACGAACATGATCACCCCGATCGCCGACGCGAACATGGATTCCGTGCCGATGGTGGTCATCACCGGCCAGGTCGGCGTGAACGCCATTGGCACCGACGCCTTCCAGGAAGCCGATATCGTCGGCGCAACCTACCCGGTGGTCAAGCACTCCTATCTGGTCACGCGTGCGCAGGACATTCCGCGTGTGCTGGCTGAAGCGCACTATGTGGCACGTTCCGGCCGCCCTGGTCCGGTGGTGGTCGACGTCACCAAAACCGCGCAGACCGGCGATATGTACTATTCGTGGCCGCAGCGCATGATTCTGCCCGGCTACAACCCCACCACGAAGGCGCACGGCCGTGTGCTTTCCGACGCTGCGAAGCTGTTCGAGCAGTCGTACCGTCCGGTGCTGTATGTGGGCGGCGGCGCGGCACGTTCCGATGCCGGCAAGCTCGTGCAGGAGCTGGCGGAAGTCACGAACGCTCCGATCGTCACCACGCTGCCCGCACGCGGTGTTGTGCCTGATTCCGATCCGAAGGTGCTTGGCATGCTTGGCATGCATGGCACGATTGCCGCTACCGGTGCCGTGCAGCGTTGCGATCTGCTTGTTGCGATCGGCGCTCGTTTCGACGATCGTGTAACCGGCAAGCTTGACGCTTTCGCTCCGGGTGCACGTGTGATTCACATTGATATCGATCCGGCGGAAATCGGCAAGAACCGTCAGCCGGATGTGCCGATCGTTGGCGATGTGGCAACCGTGCTGAAGGATCTCATTCCGGAAATCAAGCGCGAGCAGGCCGTGCATGGCAAGCCTGACACTTCGCATTGGTGGGAGATCATTAACGATTGGCGTGAAAAGTACCCGATCAAGTGGGATGAGCCGACCGATGGTTCGCTCGCTCCGCAGTGGGTCATCAAGCAGCTTTCCGACTTGGCTGATTCTGACACGATTTGGGTTACCGGTGTGGGCCAGCATCAGATGTGGGCCACGCAGCTCATCGATTTCGAGAAGCCGCATTCTTGGCTGAGCTCCGGCGGCCTTGGCACCATGGGTTACGGACTGCCGGCCGCCATCGGCGCTCGTGTCGGTTCCGAACGTTTCCATGAGGGCGAGAAGCCGGTGTGGCTGATTGACGGCGACGGTTCCTTCCAGATGACGTCTGAAGAGCTGGCGACCGCGTTCCACGATCACACGCCAGTCAAGATCGCGCTGCTGAACAATTCCGTGTATGGCATGGTTCGTCAGTGGCAGACCCTGTTCTACGGCGAGCATTATTCCGCCACCAATCTGATGGATGGAGAGAATACGCCGGAAATCGTGGATGTTCCTGATTTCGTGAAGCTTGCCGAAGCGTACGGTTGCATCGGCATGCGTGCGTTCACGGAAGAAGAAGCCATTGAGGCGATCAAGAAGGCCAACGAAATCAACAATCGCCCGGTGCTTATCGACTTCCGCGTGTGGAAGGACGCTATGGTGTGGCCGATGGTCGCAGCTGGCGATTCCAACGACAATGTCACCTATATGCCCGGAATCAAGCCGCTGCAGCGCCCGAAGGCCGCTGCCGACAACGAGTAAACGAGTAAGTAGTAAGGAAGGGTCTACCAATGTATCCTGCATCTCAGCCGGGTTCCAAGCGCCATACGCTTTCCGTGCTCGTAGAGAACCGTCCGGGCGTGCTGGCACGTATTGCCGGCCTGTTCGCCCGTCGTGCGTTCAACATCAACTCGCTGTCCGTCTCCCCCACCGAGCGTCCTGACATTTCGCGTGTCACGGTGACCGCCGATGTGGATGAGGTGCCGCTCGAGCAGATCATCAAGCAGCTCAACAAGCTGCTGCATGTGTTGAAAATCGTGGATTTGGATCCGAACACCACTGTGGAGCGCGAACTGGTGCTTATCAAGGTAACTGCCGACGAATCCAACCGTTCCGACGTGCTTGAGATCGTGCGTCTGTTCCGCGTGCGCGTGGTCGATGTGAATCCGGAATCGCTGACCATCGAAGCCACCGGTGCCGAAGGCAAAATTGATGCGCTGCTGGGGCTTTTGGAGCATTACGGCATTATCGAGCTGGTTCGTTCCGGCGCGGTCGCAGTGACGCGCGGTCCGAAGGCCTTGAGCGAAAAGGTGCTCGGCTCCGAAATCACCGGTCGCTGATCCAATCAGCCTAATCCCAAACCTACAGGGCTTTCCCGTTTCAACGCGGGACAGCCCTTTTTGTTGTCAGATCTGCGATATTCAGAAAATATCTGATCATTGGAGGCATGCCAGCTGCAGTAGCATCTTTTGCGCAAAACAACAGTCTCATAGACGTTCGCCAGGCGCAAGAAGATATCAAACAAGGTTCATCGGGCTCTTAATAATGTGCTCGCAGAGGAAAGTTATCACCTTCGCCAAGGATTAGTTTTCGGCCCCGGCAACATCGAAACCGACCACAACATCACCTACTACCCCATCTACCTAATCGGCCAGTTTTGCAACAACTAGCCCAGTAGCATTCATCGTGATGCCACAAACTATGATGATGGCAGGACGACAGGGAGCATTATGACTGAAATTATTCATGATGGGGTTCCTTTACTTCATATACGGAAACAACAAGATCCGTATTGCCGATATTGATAATGGACAATGAGGTGGCATCTGGGAAATTCTTTGCCGGGAGAGAGATCGTTTCTATTCCGTTAGATGTACAGGCCTCCCTAGTGGTTAGGGTGTGTGGCTGTCCATCTTTGTAGAGAACAAACGAATAAGGAGCCTGCTCCTTCTGCTTACACATGGAGATGACATAATACATATTGCTGTCATCAACTGTTTTTGTAAATGAAATAGCATCATCGCCATGTACGGATTTCGCACCCAACTTGTTTACTAGAACCAGTTTGCCCGAGCTATTGAGATCATCGACGGCGACACGGTCCAGAGCGTCCACAGTAAATGCTTTATATGCCTGTTTTGCGGCATCATCATTCTCGCTGCCGCTCTGTACGGAGCCATCACCGAAACTTTCATGTGCAGCTTTCGTGCAGCCAACGCATGACCACAACAACAAGCTGGACAACAAGCAACAGGCGCTTCTTCGCATCACTTGATTCATAAGGCACCTCCATTGGTCTCTCCGACAAGAACAGCTAAGGTTTCCTGCAATAACAAGAATATGACATTGGCACATGGAATGCCACGCATCGCTGTCGCACGAATGGCCAACATTCACCGGAAACGATGGAGGAGCTGCGCCGCCGCCACAACATGCACACCCTGTCCGGTAATTGACGCGGACGATACGAATGCTACTCGAGCTGTTCGGAGAGTTCCATCCATTCGAGTTCAAGTTCTTCGGACTCGTCGGTGACGGCTTGAAGCTGGTCGTTGAGCTTGCCTAGGCCCTCGTAGTCGCTGGGGTCGTGCGCGGCCATTTGCTGCTCAAGATCGGCTTTCTGCTCTTCGAGTTTGGCGAGTTTGCGCTCGATTGCCGATACGCGCTTGGAGGCTTCGTGAAAGGCCTTGCCGGAAAGTTTCGGCGTAGAAGGCGCGGAAGATGCGGTTTCAGCAGTCGCAGACCCACTTGCGGAGTTGCCTGCGGTGCCTTCGGTCGTGGAACCGGCAGTCCCAGCGGAACCGCCCTTCTTGCCTTTGCCGGCACCTGCCTTTTCGTCCGCAAACGGATTCTTGCCGTTCTTGATGGCCTCAGTCATGTCCAGATAATCCTGCACGCCACCGGGCAGGTGGCGCACCTTGCCGCCGATCAGCGCGAACTGCTGATCGGTGACACGTTCGAGCAGATACCGGTCATGGGAGACGACGATCAGAGTTCCCGGCCAAGTGTCGAGCAGATCCTCCATCACGGCGAGCATGTCGGTGTCGAGATCATTGCCGGGCTCATCCATGATGAGCACGTTCGGCTCGTCCAGTAGGATCAGCAGCAACTGCATACGACGCTTCTGACCACCCGATAGGTCCTTGATCGGCGTCATCAGCTGCGCCGACTCGAATCCGAGACGCTCCATCATCTGCCCCGGCGTGGTTTCCTTGCCGTCCACGATATAGCTCGGCTTGTAACGGCTCAGCACTTCCTTGATCTTGTATTTACCGAGCTTCTCCAATTCGTCGAGACGCTGTGAAAGCACCGCGAATTTCACGGTTTTGCCGATATTCACATGACCTACAGTGGGAGTGATCGTGCCGTCAAGAATCTTCAATAACGTCGATTTTCCGGCACCGTTCGCGCCGACGATGCCGAAACGATCGCCCGGCCCGATCAACCATGTCACGTCGTCAAGAATCTTACGACCGGTAACAGTAATTTTTTGCGCTGCAGAAGTAATTTCTTCTGCAGAATCATCAGTATTATTTTCTTGCGATTCCTGAATTTCTTGCGATTCTTTCGCAGCTGCAGCAACTTGCGCCGCTGCAACACCGGCATCCACCAATCGCGGATCAGTCAGATCGTCGACGGCAACTTCCACGGAACCATGCACTTGCGGCTCGGCATACATGGCCGGCACCACATCGACGCGCGACGCCGACGCTTCCATGTCGGCAACGTCCGGATCGATATCGGCCTCGCCTTGCACATGTTCGAAAATCTGCGTCACGTCGATCAGGTCAACCACCTGCTTGCCCAAGCGGGATGTGGCCATTTGCTTCAATTCCAGCGTATTGCGCACCGGAGGCACGTCGGCGATGAGCTCACGCGCGGCCTTCACATGGAATTTCTGCTTGGTGGAACGGGCGCGGGCACCGCGGGTAAGCCAGGCAAGTTCCTTACGAGCCAGATTGCGACGTTTCGTTTCACGCACGTCGGCTTGGCGATCGCGTTCCACGCGCTGCAGCATGTATGCGGAATAGCCGCCTTCAAACGGCTCGATTTCGCCGTCATGCACCTCCCACATGGATTCGCACACTTCGTCGAGGAACCAACGGTCATGGGTGACGAGCAGCAGCGCGCCGGATCCGGCCGGCCAACGGTTCTTCAAATGTTCCGCCAGCCAGTGAATGGTCACCACATCCAAATGGTTTGTAGGCTCGTCGAGTGCGAGAATATCCCAATCCTTGAGCAACAGGCGTGCCAAATCGGCGCGGCGACGCTGACCGCCGGAAAGCGAACCGATTTTCGCTTCCAAGCTGATGCCGCCAAGCAATGCTTCGACGATTTCGCGCGACTTGGTTTCCGCAGCCCATTCGTAGTCTTCACGGCCTTCGAGCGCAGCTTCGCGCACGGTGGCGTTGTCGTCGAGCGGGTCACGCTGGTCGAGCATGCCGAACGTAAGCCCGCCGCGAATGGTCACGCGACCGGAATCCGGCTCCTGCGTGCCTTTGAACAAATGCAGCAACGTGGACTTGCCGTCGCCGTTCTTACCGACGATGCCGATGCGGTCGCCTTCAAAAACACCCTGCGTTACATCGTTGAAAATATTCTTGGTCGCAAAAGCAAGCGAAACGTGTTCAAGTCCCAAATCATAAGTCGGCATAAGTCACCAATGTAGCGGGAACATCTCCCAAACCTGCAGGCAATGCCGCAACTTGCGAATCGCCACCAGCGCTACGCAGCAATCGGAGCCGCACGCAACTCGGCGATCAGCCCTGCTGCGCCTGAGCCAAATTCTGCCCATACGAATTACAACGAGCGGCAAAGCTTGAAAACACCTGATCCGCAAGCGGCTGCAATTGCGGATTATATTCGGCGAACGCCTCGCGCAACTGCGATTTCGACCCGCCGGCAGCCTTGAGATCCTTGACCATGCTTGACTCGTCAAGCCACTCCTCCAACAGAGTAGGGGTAACCTCCAAGTGGAACTGCATACCCAGAGCGGAACCAAAACGGAACGCCTGCACCTTGGTCTTCGCGGATCGCGCCAATGGCTGCGCGCCCTCCGGCAACGACACCACGTCGTTATGCCAGTGCAGCACATCCACGGTTTTGTTCCACATCGAGAAATAATCATGCTTGTCGATGCATTTAATCGGCGCAAAACCGATTTCCGGAGCATCTCCCGACTTCAGCTTCGCCCCCAGCGCGGTGGCGATGATCTGATGCCCCAGGCACACGCCCAACACCGGCTTGCCAACGCTGACCGCAGCCCGCGCGAGCTTGGCCTCGGCCTTTAATCCCGGATACTTGTCGTAGTCGAGCGCACCCATCGGGCCGCCCATGATCACCACGCCGGAAACCTCGCCAAAATCAGGCAAATCCGGTTTCTTCTGCTTGGCGACATTGATGATTTGATACTGCAGTCCCAAATCATCCAGACTGTCTAAAATGCGTCCCGGTCTCTCCCACGGAACGTGTTGCAAAATCAGCACCTGCGATTGCGTCATACGTTCTATTGTTGCATCACCTACGTAAACGATGTTCACAAATCCAACAAAAACCGTTTTGCCGTTCATTTTCATCTCGCATGCATGTCCGATTCTGGCAATACTCTCGTGGTTATGACGAACACGCAAGAACCGCAGAATATCAACATTTCTAGCGTCGCAACCGCAGTTGACGCAGTGGCGAGCGCCGCTGCCGATCTGAAGCTGTACGACACCGCATCGCACGCCGTGTCGAATTTCACGCCGATCAAGCCTGGTCAGGTCGGCATGTACGTGTGTGGCGCCACCGTGCAGAGCTCGCCGCATATCGGCCATATTCGTGCGGCTGTCGCGTTTGACGTGGTGCGTCGCTGGTTCGAGCGTTTGGGCTACAAAGTCACGTTCGTGCGCAATGTCACCGATATCGACGACAAGATTCTCGATAAGGCTGCGGCCGCCGGTCAGCAGTGGTGGGAGCGCGCGTACATTTACGAGCGTGAATTCACTGAGGCTTACAACACGTTGGGTGTTGAGCCGCCTACGTATGAGCCGCGTGCGACCGGCCACATAATCGACATGATCGATCTGATCAAGCAGATCATCGACAATGGCCACGGCTACGTGGTGACTGATGAGAACGGCAATCCGACCGGCAACGTGTATTTCGACGTTGCCAGCTGGCCTCATTATGGCGAGTTGACGCATCAGAAGCAGACCGCTGTGGCCGATGCCGCTTCCGAGGTGGCCGATGCCATGGGTCCGTCTGTCGACAATACGGGCAACGACAAGTACAATCCGGTGGATCCTGCGGACATGTCGGAAGACAAGCATGATCCGCGTGATTTCGCATTGTGGAAGGCTCCGAAGGATTCCGATCCGCTTGACGCGCGTTGGAATACTCCGTTCGGCACGGGTCGCCCGGGTTGGCATATTGAATGCTCGGCGATGAGCCACCGCTATTTGAAGGATATGTTCGACATTCATGGTGGCGGGCTGGACTTGCGTTTCCCGCACCATGAGAACGAAATGGCGCAGACTCGTGCCGCCGGTTACGATTCGGCGGCTCGTTGGATGCATTCCGCATGGGTTACCGCCAAGGGTGAGAAGATGTCGAAGTCGCTGGGCAACGGCTTGTCCGTGCCGGCGGTTTTGGCGGAAAATTCCGCTTGGGTGGTGCGTTACGCGCTTGGTTCCGTGCAGTATCGTTCCATGTTGGAATGGTCGGATCAGACGTTGACCGAGGCTCAGTCCGCGTACGATCGTGTGTCGAATTTCATCGAACGTGCCGGTGCCGCCGTTGGCGGGCAGCCGTCCCGTGAGGAGATCGTTTCGGTTTCCGCCGATGAGCTGCCGGCTGATTTCGTCGCCGCAATGAATGACGATATTAATGTTTCCGGCGCCTCCGCTGCGATTTTCACGGCGATTCGTTCTGGCAACACGTTGCTTTCGAAGCTTGCCGATCGTGTTGATTCGGATGTTGCGAAGGATGAAGTTCGCGCTGTTTTGGTGAATGTGCGTGCGATGCTCGATACGCTTGGTTTGGATCCGTTGGCGGAACCGTGGGTAAGCGAGGGTGCGGCCGGCGGCGCCGCCGGAGCCGGTGCCGATTCCGCTGAGCATACTGCGCTTGACCGTTTGGTTTCCGAACAGTTGGAGGAGCGTGCCGAAGCCCGCAAGGCCAAGGATTTCGCCCGCGCCGACGCCATTCGTGATGCCTTGGGCGCAGCCGGAATCGCCATCGAAGACACTCCCCAGGGTCCCACCTGGACCCTCAAATAATCCGCAGCGCTCTTAATAAGCAATAATCCCGTCTTCTCCTATTGGAAGAGACGGGATTGTCATTTCTCATGCAAATAGCATCAAGCATCTCACCGAATATCAACCGAACATCATCAACACCATTAATTGGAATGCGAAATTTCCCGCGGGACGGCTAGACTGAGGGACATTATGGCAGCATTTAGTTCTTTGACAGATAGGCTCTCGAATGCGTTCAAGCATCTGAAGAGCAAAGGCAAGCTTTCCGAGGCTGATATCGATGGTACGATCCGCGAAATCCGCCGCGCGCTGCTCGACGCCGACGTGGCGCTCGACGTGGTGCGTTCCTTCACCGGCCGAATCCGCGAGCGTGCGCTCGGCACCGAGGTTTCCCAGGCGCTGAATCCGGCCCAGCAGGTCGTGAAGATCGTCAACGAAGAGTTGACGGCCGTGCTTGGCGCTGGCGTTGACCGACCGCTGAATTTTGCGAAGAATCCGCCGACCGTCATCATGCTCGCCGGTCTTCAGGGTGCTGGTAAAACCACCCTCGCAGGCAAACTCGGCTACTGGCTGAAGGATTCCGGCCACACTCCGCTGTTGGTCGCGGCCGATTTGCAACGTCCGAACGCAGTGACGCAGCTGCAGGTGGTTGGCGAACGTGCAGGCGTGCCCGTGTATGCTCCGGAAAAGGGCGTGCAGTCCGACGGTGGCGAAGCCGTTGCTTCCCCGGGTCTGACCACCGGCGATCCGGTGAAGGTGGCGCGTGACGCTGTTGCGCTGGCCAAGCAGAAGCTGTACGACACGGTCATCATCGATACCGCAGGCCGTCTCGGCGTTGACGAAGAGCTGATGAAGCAGGCTCGCGATATTCGCGACGCCGTGCAGCCGAACGAAATCCTGTTCGTAATCGACGCGATGATCGGTCAGGATGCCGTGCAGACGGCGAAGGCGTTCGATGAGGGCGTGGACTTCACCGGCGTGGTGCTTTCGAAGCTTGACGGCGACGCCCGTGGCGGTGCCGCGCTTTCGGTCGCCTCCGTTACCGGCAAGCCGATTCTGTTCGCTTCCACTGGCGAAGGTCTGAAGGATTTCGAGGTTTTCCACCCGGATCGTATGGCTTCCCGCATTCTCGATATGGGCGATATTCTTACCCTGATCGAGCAGGCGCAGAAGCAGTTCGATGAGGAAGAGGCTCGTAAGGCCGCCATCAAGATTTCCGATGGTTCCTTTGGTTTGGATGATTTCCTCGATCAGCTACAGCAGGTGCGCAAGCTTGGTCCGATGAAGAATCTGCTTGGCATGATTCCGGGTATGGCCGCGCATCGTAAAGAGCTTGAGCAGTTCGACGAGAGGGAAATCGATCGTACTGAAGCCATTATTCGTTCGATGACTCCTGCGGAACGTCGTGATCCTTCGATTATTGACGGTTCTCGTCGAGCTCGTATCGCTTACGGTTCCGGCGTGACCGTTTCGCAGGTGAACGCGCTGTTGCAGCGTTTCGAGCAGGCCGCGAAGATGATGAAGCGTATGAGCAACAAGGCCGGCGCTGGCATGCCTGGCTTTGGCGGCCCTGCCATGGGCGGGGGCAAAGGCAAGGGTAAAGGCAAGAAGGGCAAGAAGAAGGGCGGTAAGTCCGGCAATCCGATGAAGCGCGAGGCTGAAGAGAAGGCATTGCGCGACAAGCTTGCCGGCAAGAACTCCGACGGTAAGTCTTCCGGCGGTTCCGCTTTTGCCAAGAAGCCGCAGAATCCTGCACTTCCCGCCGGATTGCAAGACTTGATGGGCGATGCCGGTGAGCTGCCGCCGAACTTTGGCGGCGGACTGTCCGGCTTGCTGCACTAAAGCAAGCGACGCGAAAACGGTAACGTATAAAAAGGGGATGTGATTCAAGACGAATCGCATCCCCTTTTTGCGTACTCCAATCAGCTGTTTTCAGCTGAATCGACTACCTTATAATCACCATCAACTACTTCAACGTCAACGTGGCAACAAGCGCAAGATGATCGCTACCTTCAACGCAGAACGAACTCACGTCGGAAGCGTCCAATCCCTTGGTGAAAAGCACATGGTCGAGAATGATGCGCGGCCACGACAGCCATGATGGGAACGTGGCATGACGGCCCTTCGCCTCGCACAAGGCCGCATCCTTGAAGCCCGCATTCAGCAGCTTGCGGAAGCTTGGATGATCGGTACCGGAATTCAAATCACCCAACACAACGGTGATGTCGCCCTGCTTCTGAGTGGTCGCCAACTCCCCCAAACCGATGATGCCGGCGGACCATTCCCTGCATCCGCGCATCGGAGACTTCGGATGTGCCGAAACAAACGTGATGCCGCGCATCGAATCGATCGGGAAGCACACGCCCGGCACGTCGGCCGCGGGAATCACCGCAGTGACCGGAGACATGTCGCTTGGTTCAATACGAATCCACACACCGTTGAATCCGCCATTGTCCGTCCCCTTGTTCTCCCCCAACTGACGGTACGGAAGCAAATCAGACAATCCCGAAGCGTCCAATTGCGCAACCAGATCGTCCGTCAATTCCTGCAATGCAAGTACTGCAATATCATGTTTTTTGACCGCACTGACGATTGCCGCAGCGTTGGCGCGACCAAATCGGCAGTTCAGCGTCATCACACGGAAACGGCCATGTTTCGCGGATTCCGTAACAGCTTCATTGCTTGTTTCACGAGATGTTTCACGCTTTTCCGCAAGTTTTTCGGCAACCCTCTGCGCAGTGTTGGGAGAATTAAGATTTTCCATCCAATATGCGATTTTGCGTAGCAGCGACGCAAGACAGACCACCGCAGCGACTCCCCCGAGAGCCGGCTCATGCAACGCGAAACCGGCGACGGCGATCGCAAGCGTCGGAATCCACAGCAACGGAATCAACGCAATCAAGTACGGCAGCGGCAAATGGCCATCCCAACCAGCCGGCATCTCGCCAAGCGCAATCCATACAACGCAAATAATCAACGCAATCCAAAGCGCGATAATCATTCAGGCAACTCCCCCTATGCAAACCGTTCACTCCGAACGGACATACGCAAACTCGGAACCTCCAAGTGTAGCCAGCCTGCCTGATTCCGACGATTCCGCCATGTAGACCCACGCAAACATCTCACGAATGCCAGCAAATGTCCGATTCTGCCGATTCGGTCATTCAAGGCATCATATTCGCCGCATAATTGACCGTTTCCGCAGAATCAGACAAACGACTTCCCGGTTTTGCACGGATTCGGCAAGTCGCATAGAGCGGGAAACATCCTAAGACCCATCCGTCCGTACCCCACGGTTATACTTGGTAAGTTATTCGCGCGCGCGAGGCCCTCTAACTATCGCGTGACGTGAGGAACATGTGGGTTTCGGATTCCGTGCCCCACACAGAAAACGAAACGCACACCCCTAGTTATACAAGGAGAGCCATTTTGGCAACCAAGATTCGTCTGAAGCGCATGGGTAAGAAGTTCTACGCGTTCTACCGCGTGGTGATCATGGATTCCCGTACCAAGCGTGATGGCCGCGCCATCGAAGAGATCGGTACCTACAATCCGAACACCCAGCCTTCGACCATCGTTATCGATTCCGAGCGCGCTCAGTACTGGCTCGGCGTTGGCGCTCAGCCGACCGAGCAGGTGCTGAACCTGCTGAAGATCACCGGTGACTGGCAGAAGTTCAAGGGCCTTGACGGTGCTGAAGGCACCCTGAAGACCGTTGAAGCTGGCCCGGATGCCGCCGCTCGCGTTGAGGCCGTTGAGGCTCAGGCTCAGAAGCTGAAGGCTGCAAAGTCCGAAGCTGACGCCAAGGCCAAGGCTGAAGCCGAATCCGCCGCTACCGAGGAAGCTCCGGCTGAAGAGCCGGCTGCGGAAGCTGAGTGATCATGCTCGCCCAGGCTGTGGAACATCTGATTAAGAACATCGTCGATTTTCCCGACGACGTATCGGTGAAGTCCCATGAGAACGCGCGTGGCGAACTCATTCGCGTGCGCGTCAACCCGGAAGACATCGGTCGCGTCATCGGACGCAGCGGACGCACGGCAAATGCGATTCGCGCCGTGGTGCAGGCACTGTCCGACCACAAGGTGCGCGTCGACATCATGGACGTGCGCAGGTGAGATCCTAGCGTGGTGCGTGATATGCATTCTGACGACCCTCAACAGCCCGAGCTGCTGAGGGTCTGTCGTATCGGGCGTGCGCAGGGGCTCAAAGGCGAAGTCACCGTGCAGATCTTTACGGACGAACCGGAATACCGGTTCGCTCCCGGTGCTGTGTTGTACACGAAAGACGGCGAAGAAGAGTATGTGGTGGAGAACTCCCGTACCTTCAAAAACCGTTGGATCATCAAGTTCGAAGGCATTGACAACCGCGACCAGTCCGAAGCAGCCAACGGCATTGTGCTGTATGGCGAGGCGGACGATCCGGAAGACATGCTTGAAGCCGACGAGTGGTATCCGAAAGACCTCATCGGTCTTGAGGCGCGACTGGCTGAAGACAATATGCTTGGTCTCGAACCGGGCGTGGTGGTCGGCAAAGTCGTTGACGTGATAGAAGTGGCCCAATGGCTGCTGAAGATTCGTCTCGCCAATCCGGTGAAGGATGCCGACGGCGTTGTGGTTGAGAACAGCGCGCTCGTGCCATTCGTGGACGAGCTCGTGCCAGACATCGACCTCGAAGAGGGCTATCTGACCCTCGATCCGCCTGGAGGTCTTATTCCGGGACTGTGATCGTTTGCGATCCTGCGTAAGCATTCATGATTACGCGCTTTCGATCACATATCCATTCAAGTGGGCATTGGAATCCAGTGCCCACTTTTTATGTTTCCTGCCACTTGGCAGGCATCCCGGTATTCTGAACATTATGAAGATCGATATCGTGTCTGTTTTCCCGGAATATTTTGAAGTGCTGAACCTCAGTCTGCTCGGCAAAGCGCAGTCGAAAGGGCTTGTGGAGGTTACCGCGCACAATCTGCGCGACTGGACGCACGACGTACATCATTCCGTCGACGACACTCCTGTCGGCGGTGGCGCAGGCATGGTGATGAAGCCGGAAGTGTGGAGCGAATGCCTCGACGAGCTGCTGCAGCTTGAGCCTGCGGTAATCGACAATACGGAAAATATTGAGGATTCTGCGGATTCCTTCGATACTGGCGATTCTTGCGATACTGCAGATTCCGACACTGCACAATCTTCCGCAGGTCCTGAGAATTCCGAAAAAACTGATATTGCACCATCTTCCGCAGGTCCTGTGCTGATTTTTCCGAATCCTTCCGCCCCGCTGTTCACACAACAGGATGCGACGGAACTGAGCCATGCCGATCATCTGCTGTTCGGCTGCGGCCGTTACGAAGGGTATGACGCGCGCATTCCGCAGTATTACCGCGCGCAAGGCATTGACGTGCGCGAATATTCGATCGGCGATTACGTGTTGAACGGCGGCGAGGTCGCAGTGTCGGTCATGTTGGAGGCGATCACGCGGCTGCTGCCCGGTTTTATGGGCAATGCCGCTTCGATTGTTGAGGAATCGTATACGGGCGAGAACGCGCTGTTGGAGCACCGACAGTACACGAAGCCCGCGGAATGGCGTGGCATCAAGGTTCCGGACGTGCTGCTTTCCGGCAATCATGCGAAAGTGGATCGTTTCCGCCGCGATGAGGCGCTCGAGAAAACCAATGAGTTGCGTCCCGACCTGATCGAAGCGTTGGATTGCACCAAGCTTGACAAAGCCGATCGCAAGACGCTGATGACGCTCGGTTGGGAGGTTTCCGCCGCTCACCCGCGTAAACGCTAGCTTTCAAACGCTTGTTTTTACGCGGAATAATCGCAAGTTTTTTCTTGCGATTATTGCTGACCGTTATCTGAGATTGGCTCGCTGGGCTCAATGTAGTAGACGGCGGTTTCGCCATAATCGCGCCGATCGGTGATTTCCCAGTTTTCTGGAGCCGTGGGCTCTTCGGAACGGGTGGAGCGTTCCAGCATGATCACCGTATCATCGCCGGTCAGCTCGCGGCCCGCCAGATCGGTCAGCAGCTGGTTGCATGCCTCGGTTTCGAACGCGTATGGCGGATCGATGAAGATCACGTCGAACGGGGCCACCGCGGAGGCGCAGGCCGCGTACTTTTCCGCGCGCGCCTTGATCACGCGCGCGCTCATGCCCAGCTCCCATGAACGGTTGTGTTTCAGTGCGGTCAGCGTCTGCGCGATCAATGCGGCCGCCGGAGCGGATGATTCCACCGCCACCAGCTCTCGTGCGCCACGGCTCAATGCTTCGATGCCCAAAGCGCCGGTTCCTGCAAACAAATCGAGCACGCGGGCATCGTCCAACACTCCCCATGAATCGAGATGCGAGAAAATCGCCTCTTTGGTGCGATCGGTGGTCGGTCGAGTGCCCGCTTTCGGCGTGGTCAATGCAACGCCTTTGAATCGTCCTGAAATTACGCGCATACGCACCACTCTAGCGTGCCAGGCGATTAATTAATCGCACCAAACTAATTACTGGTCAGGAACGTTTCATTGCCGCGCGTGAAATCAAGCACCGCCCCGGCCAACTGCACATGTTCGAGTAAATCAGGATCCTGAGCGACAAGCCTCGTAGCCTCAACCCGCGCATGCTCAATAATCTTCATATCCTTAACCACACGAAGCAGCTTCAAACCTGACTTTCCGCCAGATTGCGCGTCGCCGAGCACGTCGCCGGCGCCGCGGAATTCCAAATCGGCCTGCGCTATTTCGGCACCATCCAACGTGCCCTGAATCACGTCAAGACGGCGGGCGGCATCACTGTCCGCGGGCGCACGCGAAATCAGGAAAGCCCCCGAATCGGTGCCGCCTCGGCCGACGCGCCCACGCAACTGGTGCAATTGCGAAAGCCCATACCGGTCCGCATCGAAAATCACGATGCAGCTGGCTTTCGCCACGTCCACGCCGACCTCGATCACCGTGGTCGCCACCAGAATCGGCGTTATGCCGGATTCAAAATCGGCCATGACCTGCGATTTTGTGGTGTCATCGTCACGCCCGGTCAACGTGGCGAATCGAATGCCTTTGAACTGCGGCAGCGATTGCAGACGCTCCACGATTTCCGCCACGGAATGCAACGGGGGGCGTTGTGCGCGCTGTTCGTCGTCTTCGCCAAGATCGTAGGCGTCGTCAAAAGCCGCGGCCGACGAACCTGCGGTTTTCGAGCCTGAAGCCGCTGACGCCGCCAGCGCGCCGTCCGCATCTTCGGCATCGGCGTCAATGCGCGGGCAGACCACGTAGGCACGTTCCCCCGCGTCGATGCGCTTGCGAATCAGGGCAAACATTTCGCCCATCAACGACGCATTGTCTTCCGGCACTACGAATGTGCGAATCGGCTTGCGGCCGCCGGGAAGTTCGGTCAGCGAGGAAATGTCGAGATCGCCGAACCAGGTCATGGCTGCGGTGCGCGGAATCGGCGTGGCCGTCATGACCAACAGATGAGGCGCCGTAGAACCCTTGGAATTCAACGATTCGCGCTGTTCCACACCGAAGCGGTGCTGTTCGTCGATCACCGCCAAGGTGAGGTTCGGCGCCTGGAAACTCTTGGAAAATGCGGCGTGCGTCGCCACGACGATACAGGGCATGCCCGATGCGGCTGCTGCGAGCACGCGACGACGTTCGGCAAGTCGCATACTTCCCGTGAGAAGAAATACAGGAATCTCCCCATCTTTTGTGCCAAATATATCGTTTCCTTTGCCGGAAAATCCGGTTTCCACATCATCAGATGCGGCCAAATCAAGAAGGTCTGCAAGTTGTACACCTTTATCCACAGCATTATTGTGAATTGTTTTTGCGTCGAATTCCCCATCTTTCGAACTTTGCGCGGACCGTTTATTGCTTCGCCGCGCATTGGCATCATCTAGATTTTTTTGATTATCACTCGAATTTGCGTCGCTTTTTCCCAGTTTGGATACCATTGTGGAAATGCTCGCATAATGCTGTTCGGCAAGAACCTGCGTTGGCGCTACAAGCACGGCCTGGCCGCCTGATCCGACGGCCTGCATCATGGCAGCAACCGCGACCACGGTCTTACCGGAACCGACCTCGCCTTGCAGCAATCGTTGCATGGGGTAATCGTGCGCCATATCGGCGGAAATATCGGCGATGACCTGCTGTTGGCCGTTCGTAAGGGCGAATGGCAGCGACGCGATGAAATCGTCTTTCAACCGCGTTTCAGGGCATGCGGTAGCCCTGGATTTGCGCGATGCATCGCGTGATTTGACGAGCGCGGTCTGGCAGATCAGCGCTTCCTCATATCGCAACGTTTGCAAGGCGTTATCGAAATTCTTGCGATCAACCGGATCATGAATCGCCATGAATGCCTCAGCACGATGCATAAGCCCATATTCCTCACGAAAATCTTCCGGAATAATATCGGGAATAGCATTACCGAGTACTTTAATCTGTATTTCTCGATCAATTTGGGGAATATCAAAATCCCCTTCTTGCGTAGGATTATCTAAGAAATTCCCTGCATTTTGCGTTGCCAGATATTCGGCTCCGCGCAACGCATCCATATATTTCAATACCGATTCATGAATATGTTCGCTGGAAATTCGCGAAGTTGCATGATATACCGGTCGTGGACGGCAAACTCGTTTCAGCGCTTCGTCGATCGTTTGCGCATCGTATTTCAGATTGCCGAGAGGCGGATTCGCAGGATCGCCGAAACCGTCGTTCCATTCCCCGTTTTCCGACTGCGATTGCACGGGATTGATGGTGAGCAGGTCGGGATGCGTGAATTGCAGACGATTGTCGTACACGCTTGGCTCGCCTGCGACGACGAGCAGCGCTCCCGCGTGCAGTTTGCGCTGCACCCAGTCAACATACGATTTGCGATACGAAAAGAAGACCAGCGACGCCAACGATTTTGGGGTGTTGCGACGCGCTGCGAAATCGTCGTCCGTGACTGTTGCGATCAGGCGGAAGCCTCGACGTGCCATGGGGAAAACGCGCGTTTCGAGCACATGCGCGGCGAACGCCATTTTCTCCCCGATTTTCGCTTCATGCAGTGAGCGCGCAGGAACCGGATCGGTTACGCGGAACGGATAATAGGTCAGGGCGTCGCCAACTGACACCACACCAAGCGATTTCAGCGCGCCGACTCTGCGGCGGTTGCTCTCGATTGATGAAATCGGTGTTTCCAGTGTGGTGCTCATAACGCACCATTCTCCCCAGTTATGCCGACAGATGCGGCTTCTACCACTGGGTACGACTCAAACCGCCCAAATTCCCCACTCGCTGGAGGAATACGGACGCAGACCAGCCCCTCAGCGGGCAAAAACCTCCACCCACTGGAGAAATCACCCCGTCCACAAGCCCCTTAGCGGGCAAAAAGCTCCAGTCGCTGGAGAAATCAGGACGCAAACCAGCCAACCAATGGGAGTATTCCTCCACCTACTGGAGGAATACGGACGCAAACGCCACTGTAAGCGGGAAGATTTCTCCATCGAGTGGAGAAATCCGAACGCTTAAAGCCCTGGCGAGATCAAGATAAAGCAAAACCCCGGTGACCATTGGTCTACCGGGGTTTCAAGCTGTTATTTCGCGATTCACGCTTCAACGCGCTGAACCTTGCCAGCCTTGATGCACTTGACGCAAACGCGAACGCGAACGTTCTCGCCGTCGATGGTGGTGCGAACCGGCTGCAGGTTCGGGCGGAAGGTGCGCTTATTGCGAATATGTGAGTGCGAAACGGTGAAACCGGTCTGCGGTCCCTTGCCGCACACTGCGCAACGAGCTGCCATAATGGACTCCCTATAATTACTATTGACTTGCAAGTCTGCGCGTTCGATGCCCCGCAACTGAATGCAAGGCAGAACACACAACTTCTCAACTATACAACCAGCCCCAGCCAATCGCAAATTTGTGGATAGCAATCGCCTTAAATTCCCCGGAATGCCGCTGTCTGGTCAACATGCGTCAGGTCGGCAGACAGCGCATCCAAACCACATTTGCCCGCGCATAGACGCCGCCAGCCAGTCATAGCCCGAGCCGCCAGCCAGTCATAGCCCGAGCCGCCAGCCAGTCAAACCGCCCAGCACACCCCACCCGGCGTCGTCGCGCTAGTTCTTCGAACGCCCTTCGGCTCCAAAACGCAGGCTCATCGCAACCGCGCCGATCACATCACCGCCATCGCGCATTCCAAGCATCCAAGCCGCATCCTGAGCCAGTAGCGGGAAACCAGCATCCGTCAGGCAAATCGCGGCGCGGGCAATCGTATCTAACACCTTGTCTTCCGGCGCAACCGGCACGCCGCCGGATCGCAGCGCATCGCACGCATCCCCATATTTCATATCCGGCGAAGGCAATCCCATCTGCCTACTCACTTCTTCGGCCTCATCGCGCGCGGCCGTACGGAATGGCGTGCCGCCGTTGACCATCATCGCATAGCAGGCGAGCGCTTCCGGCAGACGTCCCAACTGCCACAATGCGTAGCCAAGTCGATAGTAGAGTACTTCGCAATCGATAGGCAGCACTGCGATTTTCAACGCGCCGATGAGCACGTCGGCCGCTTTGCCGTATTCGTCGGTTCTTGCGTATACCTGCGATAGTTCCTCGTAGAAACGTACGCTGGTTGGGGCAAGTTTGATGCAGGCGCGCAGCTCACGTTCCGCTCGCTCATAGTCGCCATTGTTTTTGGCGAGTTCCCCAAGATTCTGGTGTACGTCGACTACAGCATCCGGCAGTTTCCAGTAGCGCGTGTGTTCGTCGCCGTCTAGCAGGGAGATGATGAGTCGCACGCCTGGACGGCTGCAGTAGAGCGGAATTTCGCCATTTTCGCCAATTTTCGCTACGCCTGTCTCGTCAGTTCCGCCCGCTTCGCACACCCCACCTGCTTCACCGCTTTCGCCAAGTTGCGCCAACGCGGCTTCCAATTGGAGTTCGGCGACCATGGGGGATCCTTCGTTTTCTTCCATAATCGCGTTCACATCATCGGTGGAAACCGGCGATTCGTCATGCATCACGTCAAGTTCGCAGGCACGGTCGGCACGTAGGAATCCCCGCAATCCTTCAGGCAGCGCACGTTGATCCTGCCATTCGGAAACACGTTTCTCCAAGAATACGGCTGGCGTTGCCAGCGGTGTGATTGGCGTCAGGGCACGGTTCCCATCAAAGAAACCCACATAACGCACCGGGCGCAGCAAATTGAGCAGCGCCAGCGGATCGACATCCAACGGAACCACGTCGCATTGTCCGTTTTTCATGGCAGGCAGCGCACCCATCATGAATGGCACGCGATCGAATCCCATGGAAATCACGGGAATGCCGTCAGCATCCCCCACGCAACCGGTCAGATCGACTTGCGTCAGTCGTACGCTTGACGAGAACGCCGCCCACGCAAGCATGCCCGCCAATCGCACGGCATACGCGGAGGCGAATCCGTCGCGATATTGCGACGCAACCGGCATGATCGCCGTGTTCGGTATGCTGAAACGCACTACCATCACGCCGCTGGACGCATCGACGTCAAATCGGTAATGCAAGCGGAAAGGCAATTCGAGATTTTCGCAAACATTGGCGAATCTGGTGCTGATATCCCAATTTCCGCCGCGTGCCCCTTCCGTACCCCTCATTCTACGGAAGTTGTTTTCACCTTCCTGCAGACCGTCGATTGCCACGATCGCACCCGACACGTTTCGCAGATACTGTTGCGATTTCGCAATATAGAAGTTTTCGTCGATGCACGCTTCCGGCATACCTCCGTGCACCGCCCTGCGCGCTTCGTCGTCGGCATAGTCGATGCGGTTAAGCGCCGATTCGACCGCCTGCACAACATTGAATTGTTCATTGGAAAGATCGTTGCCGTTGCAGCGCAGCCAGAATCGTTTCGTCGTGCTCAGTCGGATCACATCAAAATCGTTTTCGGCAGCAATGTCTCGGATGCCCGCAGCACCGGCTTCCACCAAAAGTCGTGCCGCGAATCGTTCGAATGGCAACGCTTGCGCGGAGTTCGTGACGCCACGCCAGATGATCATGTCAAGCGTGTCAGGCAATGGCTGGCTCAATATCGAGCGCAATATTTCAGCGTTCGCACCAAGCATGTCCGGAACTTCCCCACTCATACAGACTCCTCGACTCTTCGCAGAAATATGCCGACGCAACAGCGCGGCGGCAGTCACACACAGCAAACTTAGTTCGTGTTTTCCCAGTATTTTGACACGTTCCAATATACCGTTCTGCGAACGTTTTTCACGACATCAACATACGACATCAACATACAGATGATGCAATCTACAATCTGCACATGTTCATCTCCGTCATTTCAGTATTCCCAGTATTATTTGCAGCATTTCGATATTTCAGATTTTTTATGTCGATCACACATCAGTCGCAATGTTCATGCAATGTTCATGCGTAACGGCAGAGCGCTCCCCTTACAGCCGCTTAAGATGAACTGTAGTATATACAATAGTGAATTGACGGTTTATTCGAAAGAGTCAACAATCATGTCCGAACGCGCAACAGCGCCCGCATCCGCACCTACGTCCGACATGGCCTCAGAGACTGCCCCAGAGCATATGCCGGACCCCAACGCAAAACTTACCACCCGCGAAAAGAAGTGGATCGTCTACGATGTCGGCAATTCCGCATTCGTGATGCTGTCGACCGCAGTCGTGCCAATCTACGCGAACTCGCTGCTGCAGTCCGCCGGCCAATCGAATATCGTGTCGACATGGGGGTACGCGCAGACCATCGCGTCGCTGATCATCGCGGTGATGATGCCTGTGCTTGGATCCATGGCCGACGTGCAGGGCATGAAGGTGAAGTTCTTTACCGGATTCTTCCTGACGGGCGTGGTCGCCTGCTGTGCGATGGCGTTGCCGCTCAGCTGGCTCGTTTTCTTGGTGGTGTGCATTCTCGCCACGGTCGGCCTGAACGGTTCGCTCACGTTCTACGATTCCATGCTGGTCGATATCACGTCGAATGAACGTATGGACCGCGTGTCCTCGCATGGTTTCGCATGGGGCTATATTGGCTCCACGATTCCGTTTATCGCCTGTATCGCGCTGATTTTCGGCGGTCCGTCGTTGCTTGGATGGTCCACGGTGGCATGCACGCGCGCTTCGTTCGTAATCACCGCATTGTGGTGGGTGGCGTTCACCATTCCGCTGCTCACCAGCTATAAGCAGGTGCACTACCGCGCTACCGCGGGTCAGACCGGTGAGGCCATCCGCGGCACATTCGCAGAGCTCGGCTCCACTTTTCGTGCAATCCGCAAGAACAAGCCGCTGTGGATGTTCATGATTGCGTTCTTCTTCTATATAGACGCGGTGAACACGGTGATTTCCATGAGCACCTCGTACGGCACTCAGCTGGGCATCGACTCCACGCATCTGGTAATGGCGCTGCTGGTCACGCAGTTCGTGGCATTCCCGAGCGCGATCGCTTATGGCAAGCTTGCCGGTCGTTTCGGCGCGAAAACCATGATCACCACGGCTGTGGTCGCCTATATCTGCATTGTGTTGTTTGCCGCGTTCTTCTTGCGTTCCGCAACGGAATTCTGGATTCTTGCGATTCTCGTAGGCCTGTTCCAAGGCGGCATTCAGGCGTTGTCGCGCTCGTATTATGGCAAGATCATTCCAAAGAATCGTGCCAACGAATATTACGGTTTCTATGATATTTTCGGCAAGACCGCTTCGATTATCGGCACTTTCCTCGTTGCGACCACCACGTCGCTGACCGGCAACGCTTCGGTGGGCGTGCTTTCGATCGCAATCCTGCTGATCGTCGCCCTCATCTTCCTCCTCCTGCAAAAAGACCCCACCCGCAAGTAGTACTTGTCTACTAAATGCGCATGTAGATTCAATCACCGCAACCGATTGATTCTGCATGCGCATTTTGTCATCATGGCGAAGCTTTCTCCCGGTAACAAGGAAGGCTCCAAGCCGTCAAAGGGAACCCTCTGGCGTCTTCATATTTGCCTAAAGAAACGTTGGCAGAGCTGCCTTCATGCCGTATTTCCGATGTCAACTTACGTCTGAAAAGTCACGCATGGCAAGAGTCGGCCGCATAGTAATCGCAATTGCGATTTTTCACTGAAGAAAGCAAGTTTGGCGCGAAAATCAGAAGAAATTGAGGGCACGTGCCACTTCGTCGACGATGTCGAGCATGGCGCTGCGCGCACGTTCAGGCTCCCCCTTGGCGATCGCGTCGGCTACGGCATCATGCGCGTCAAGTGCGTCGGACTTCGGCTTCATCGGGTATTTGCCGAGTTCCACACGCCCGCGCAGCACGGTGGCGATGGTGTCGGAAAGCGCGGCGAACAGCTCATTGCCGCTTTCATGCAGAATCAGCGTATGGAATTCCACGTCAAGATCATGGAATTGCGCAAGCCCGGCTTCGCCTTCCTCGTTGGCTTCGGCGATCTGCCGCATTCGCGCCGCATACACGGGGAATTTCGCCTTGACGTCGAGGGGGGCAAGACGTGCGGCGGAAGCTGCTGCAGCCGGTTCGACCGCCAGTCGCAGTTCAGTGAGGGATGACAGCTGCCGTTCGCGTTGCGTGGAGTGGAGACGCCATTCGATCACCTGATGGTTGAGCGCCTGCCATTCGCCGAATGGACGTGCAACAAGTCCGATGCGACGTTTGACGAGTACCGCATTCATGGATTCCAGTGTTTTCGCGACTTCTCGCGCCACGGTTCTGGAAATACCGAAACGACTTTGCAAGGCTTCCAACGTAAGGCTTTCGCCAGCCTTCCACACGCCGTCGAGCATTTCGATGGCGAGCGTTCGACTCACCGAATCCTGCATCAGCTCACCGACGGTATTTTCTGCGATTACCGTGCCTTCAGCCATCGATCGCTCCTCCCTTGTCCACTTCACACCATGCCTGCTTTGTTTCACGGTATGTTTCACGTATTCTGCGACACGCACGGCAATCACCAATCGCAGATGATTGCGTATCTGCGATTGCGTGATTTACCGCCATTTTGCACTATCTTCAGCATAGCAAGTCACACGATTTTTCCAATTCGTAGTACTTTTTATTTGACTGATACTACTTTTACGGTTTATAGTAGTCTTATTCCTGGTGCGGAGCGGCACAGGATCGTCAATAGCAAGGAGAGCAACATGAGCATTCACGTAGTGGTGATGGGCGTTGCAGGATGCGGCAAATCCACCGTCGCAGAAGCCATCCATGAACGACTCGGATACGTGTACGCGGAAGGCGACGACTTCCACCCGCAGGCAAATATCGACAAAATGTCAGCCGGCATTCCACTCACCGATGAGGACCGCTGGCCATGGCTGAACGTCATCAACTCCTGGATGGTGGCACGCGAGGCGCTCGGCGAAAACACCGTGGTGTCCAGCTCCGCGTTAAAGCGCAGCTACCGCGAGGTGCTCGCCAAAAACGTGCCCACATTCTTCATTCACCTCAACGGCAGCCACAAGCTCATTCAGCAGAGGCTCAGCGAACGCAAGGGCCATTTCATGCCGCCCGCGCTACTACCAAGCCAGTTCGCCATTCTTGAGCCGCTTGCCCCCGAAGAGAACGGCGTGGAAATCTCCATCGAAGGCAGCGTCGACGAAATGGTCGACCGTGCCATCAAAGCGTTGAACGCCTATGCGACAACCATAGCCGCGACGGTGGCCGCCCAAACCGCAACCCAGGCCGCCTAACCCACCATCCCCCAGTCCGCATGTGTCCGATTCGGCAGAAACGGACAACTACGCACCCAAAAACAGCGCACGGCTGTCCGAATCCCCAGAATCGGACACACTTAGCACGCAAAACCCATGAATCGAGGAGGATTCATGAACCTTATTGCTGCGGCGATCATCGGCATCGCCATCATCGTTCTCCTTATCGCGGTATGCAAAGTGCATCCGTTCCTTTCCCTGCTTGCCGGCTCATTCGCGATGGCCGTGTGCGCGGGCGTGGAATACGACAAGGCATTCGACAGTTTCACGTCCGGCGTCGGTTCCACCATCGCTAACGTCGGCCTGCTTATCGCATTCGGCTCAATCATCGGCACGATCCTGTTCAAGTCGGGCGGCGCCGACACCATCGTCGACACCATCATGTCCAAGACGCCGTTGCAGCGTCTGCCGTGGGCCATGGCACTGATCGCGTTCATCGTCGGCATTCCGATGTTCTTCGAAGTCGGCGTGGTCATTCTCATTCCGGTGGTGCTCTTCGCCGCCCGCCGCGCCAAAGCTCCGGTCGTACTGCTGGGCATTCCAGCCCTCGCAGGCCTGTCCACCCTGCACGCATTCGTGCCGCCGCACCCCGGCCCGCTGACCGCCATCGGCGCACTGAACGCAAACCTTGGCATCACCCTGGCGCTCGGCCTGATCGTCGCCATTCCGACCGTGATCATCTCCGGCCCGCTGTTCGGCAAGCTCGCCGCCAAGTGGGTGCCGATCGCGGTCCCAGAAAACACTGCTGAGGCAGAAGCCCCGAAATCCGCGGAAAACCGCCCGTCTTTCACTTCCGCAATCGCCGTCATCCTGCTGCCGGTCGTGCTTATGCTCGCATCTTCCATCGTGGATCTGACCGGCCAGAGCGAAACCGTGTGGGGACGCGCGCTCGCCTTCATCGGCACTCCGCTGGTGGCTCTGCTCATCACCACGATTTTCGCGATGGTTGTGCTCGGCTACATGCAGAAGTTCACTCGCGACGCGGTCAATGGCATGGTCGGGCAGTCGTTCAGCTCCGTCGCCGGCATTATTCTGATCGTCGCCGCCGGCGGTGGTTTCAAGCAGACGCTTGTCGATTCCGGCATTGGCGACGTGATCGCCAATTCGATCACCGAATCCGCCATGAATCCGCTGATCGCAGGCTGGCTGGTCGCCGTGCTCATCCGCCTGGCAACCGGCTCCGCAACCGTCGCCACCGTCACCGCATCCGGCATTATGGTGCCGCTCGCCACCGGCATGAGCCCGACGCATCTGGCGATGCTGGTGCTCGCCATCGGCGCAGGTTCCGTATTCTTCTCGCACCTGAATGATGCAGGATTCTGGCTGGTCAAGGAATACTTCGGTATGACCGTCGGTCAGACATTGAAGACCTGGTCGCTGATGGAAACGATTCTGTCGGTCACCGGCTTGGGTTGCGTCATGCTGCTTTCGCTGGTGCTTTGACGCAACACTTCGCACACGAATTGCGATTGCGATTCGCGCGCATCATATCTGAAAAAACATATCTGAAATACAAAAAACTTGCCGTCCATTCGTTTTCCGCATCTTCTTTTCTGCGTTGCGGAAGATGCTGAAAGCGGGTGGATGGCACCAATCCCAATCAAATTCCATATCAAACAAAACCGTAGAAAGAAGAACATCATGCAGCTGGCAATGATCGGTCTGGGCCGAATGGGTGGCAATATGGCGAAGCGCATCGCGGCGGCCGGGCACGAGGTGGTCGGATATGACCGCTCCCCCGAATCGGATCGCACCGTGGCAAGCCTCGAAGAGATGGTGGCAGCGCTCACCGCGCCGCGCATCGTGTGGGTGATGGTGCCCGCAGGCGAGGCGACCGACAGCACCATCAACGAATTGGCGGAGCTGCTGGAACCCGGCGACATGATCATCGATGGCGGCAATTCCCGTTACACCGATGACGCGCGCCACGCGGCCGAACTTGAGCCGAGGGGCATCCATTTCATGGATTGCGGTGTTTCCGGCGGCGTATGGGGCATTGACCGCGGATACGCGCTTATGGTGGGCGGCAGCGAAGAGGATTTCGAACGCGCTCGCCCGATTTTCGAAGCGCTCAAGCCTGAAGGCGATTCCGGACTGGTGCTCGCAGGCCCGGTCGGCGGCGGCCATTTCGCCAAAATGGTGCACAACGGCATCGAATACGGCATGATGCAGGCGTTCGGCGAGGGTTTCGCCACTATGGTGAAGTCCGATCTCATCAAGGATCCGGCGGCCGTGATGACTTCATGGCGAGACGGTTCCGTGGTACAGTCCTGGCTGTTGGATTTGCTGGCGATCGCGTTCAAGTCCGATCCGACGCTGGAATCCATGCCGCCGGTGGCCAACGAATCCGGCGAGGCGAAGTGGATGATCGAGGCTGCGCTCGAACTGGGCGTGCCGACACCCTCCACCGCGGCCGCGCTGTATGCCCGCCAGACTTCCCGCGGCGGCGCGGACGACATTCTGCGCGTCGTCTCCACCATGCGCGCCCAGTTCGGCGGCCACGTCACCAAGATCGACGAAATCGCCACCCACTGAGAGTGCTTTGAATGTCCGATTCTGCAGAAACGGACAAACAGGACCCAAAAACATCAGCCCAACTGTCCGATTCACCGGAAACGGACATCCAAACACCAAAAACCAGCCTATGAACGTCCGATTCTGCAGAAACGGACACTCCACACAGCTTAAGAACGCCTATCTCGCTTATATATGGCAGACGTCCTCAGCAAAACAGCACTTCGGGGGTACGTTTTTGGCTGTTTTAGCCAACCGACCTGCCATATATAAGCGAGATAGCGCCGGACAGGGGTGTGTTTCTGCCATATATAAGGCAGATACACACCCCTTTGGCTTATTTGCGTCCGAATTCCTCCAGCGAGCGCACACAGGGCTCAGCGGCCGTAGACTTCGTGCACGAACTTTTCGAATGCGGCGATAGAACGCTCCACCTTTTCCGTATCGATGCAGTACGCCATACGGAAGTAGCCGGGCACGCCGAAACTGTCGGATGGCACGAGAATCAGGTCGTAATCCTTGGCCTTCATGCAGAACGCATTCGCATCATCCTCAAGCGCCTTCGGGAAGATGTAGAACGTGCCTCCCGGGCGCACCACGTCGAATCCGAGGCGCACCAGCGCGTCATACAAGAGGTTCATGTTCTTCTCGTACACGGAAAGATCGCTGGTTTCGTCCACCACCTTGGCCACGGCCAGCTGCACGCTGGATCCTGGGCAGTTGTGGCCGGTTCCGCGGCTGATCTGCCCGCACATCGGCACGATCAGTTCGGCATCGGTAGCGCGCGGGTTCACCGCCACGTAGCCGATGCGCTCGCCCGGCAGCGACAGCGACTTGGAGTACGAGTAGCACGAGAGCGTGTTGTCGTAGAACTTGCTCGGGTACGGCTGCACACCCCCATCGAACACGATTTCACGGTATGGTTCGTCGGAAATCAGGAAGATGTCGTGCCCGTATTCGACCTGCTTGGCGCGCAGGATTTCAGCCAGTCGGGTCAGCGTTTCGGCGGAATAGACGGCTCCGGAAGGATTGTTCGGCGTGTTGATGAGCACCGCCGCGGTTCCCGGGTTCAGCGCCTGTTCGAACGCTTCGAAGTTGATTTGGAAGTTTTCGGTGTCGGCCGGCACCACGGTCAGGTGCGCGCCGGTTCCGTTGACATACGGCTGGTACTCAGGGAAGTAGGGGGCAAAGGTGATGACTTCGTCTCCAGGCTTGGTCACCACGCGCAGTGCGTGGGCCAGCGCGCCGGCCGCACCCGTGGTCGGGAAGATGTAGTCGGTCGTATAGTCCATGTCGAAGCGGCGGTTGAGGCTTTCCGCAATGGCCGTGCGCACCGAGGTAATGCCCAGCGACGGCGAGTATCCGTGCAACGCGACCGGTTCCGCCTCTTGGTACAGGGCGATCATTTCGTCGGTGAAGCTTTGCGGGCAGGGCACGCTCGGATTGCCCAACGAATAGTCGAACACGTTCTCGTAGCCGATTTCGGCACCGCGCGCGGTCGCGTATTCGCTCAGCTCGCGGATCACGGATTTTCCGCCGAGCATGGCCTTGTAAGCTTCGTTGATCATGGACAACCTCCCCGTCGTTCGTTCATTTCGCACGTTCGCGTTTTTCCGCAGGACAATCCGCGGAAAAACGCCGCTATATCGTTTCTACCACCGGATTGTCACAGCCGGCTTTCGATGGTCACTTGGCAGACGGCGGCTGCTGCTGCGAAATCGCCATGCCGGGTACGAATCCTTCGCTGAAGATCCTGCGCCAGTATTCGAGCATGTCCGCTTTCGACATTGACATGAACATGCCTGCCGCGAGTACGGCGACGTCCTCGTTGAATACGGTGTCGAGCGGCAGTTTTTCATGCAGTTTCGGCCAGCGCTGCAGTACGGCCAGCATGCCTCCGACGGTGAAATCGAGCATGAGATCGGTTTTCAGGTCGAGACTGTCGGCATCCAATCCGAGCACGGAGATCATGGTCAAACGCCCGAATTCCTTCAACGACGAAACGAGTTCCGGCGAGCTGTGCGGACCTGCCAGCAAGGCCAATCGGTCGAGACGCTGACGCTGTTCGGGATCGCGCAGCAACGCGGTGACGTGCTTGCGCCATTCGGTGTCAGGATTGAAATCCCGCCCTGGCACGCCCGGCATTGGCGTGTCTTCGACGGCGTGCAGAATGGCGGAGTCGGCCAATTCCGGCAGTCCGGAGAAATGATAGTAGAAGGAATTGCGATTCACGTCGGCCGTGCGCACGATGTCGGTGACGGTGATTTTGTTGTACTCGCGTTCCGAAAGCAGCTCCCAGAAGGCGTTTTCGAGACGATCTTTTGCTGGCAGGATTTCCGAATCCCTACGTGGTCGTGGCATCAGTACCCCCTAATAATTAGTCACGTTGCCTCATAACCACGTTTTATTGTACAAGTTGTCTAGACCGAATTTCGGCAAATGTCGTATACGAATTCACGCTTACAACACAAGTACGCTACGCGAACAGTGCCCGCCCACGTTCGCACAGTACTCACGCCTCATTCGCGCTTCACTTTCGCTGAACTTTCGGATTGCGAGCGAGCGCCGCCTGCAACAGAATCACCAACGCCTGATTGATGTTGCGCCGATCCGCACTGCTCAAGCCAACATATGTGCCGAGCATTTCAGGAATCACTTTCGGACCGGCCGCCACGATCGCAGAAATACTGCCCGCACCGGAAGCCTCAAGCACGGAGAACAGCGCGTCGACCGCATGCTCACGCTGTTCTTTGGAAAGTCCCGCAAGCCAGCCGTTCAGCGACTTGTTGAACACCACCGAACTGTCGGCCACATCTTCGGCCTTGGCGAATTCACCCCCGTGCATCTGCCACGAGAAGGCGAAATGCTGCATGATGCCGTCCACGTCGGATTTCACCACCACGCAACGTTCGGGGGTTTCAAACACCATGCCCACCACCGAGGAGTCCGGCACGATTTTCACAATGCGGTCGCTAACGCTCGCATATTCGAAACTTTTCACCACTTCTTCGGGGAAACCCGGCCCGTCGAGCGAGTAAATGCGTTCAACGCGGTCCTTGATCTCGTCTTCGGCGTTCATGGCCGCATATACGGCCAGATTACCACCTTTGGAGTGACCGGTCAGCAGTATCGGTCCATCCCACAGCGAGGCGACTTTTTTCAGGTATTCAGCTGCGGAAACCTGTGCTGGAACCGGGTATTGGAAGGCCATGTTGAAGTCTTCCTTCCATCCGACCAGCGAATCATCGGTGCCCCGAAACGCCACAACCAGCGTTCCCGACGGCAGCCGGAAAGTCACTGCCGCGAACTGCGTTTGCGCACCGCCATCGAACTGCTCGCAGTACGCGCTCATCTCAACGTCGGAAAACCGCGGATTCGCCGCCACAGCATGGTAGAAGTCGTGCGTCACCTGCGGATCGACCAATCCCACGTTCTCCACATCATGGTCGGCCACGGGCTTGTCGTGGTTCAGCTCGTCATCGGCACGCGCAATCGTCACGCCGCCAAACGGGGGCTTGCGCAGCATACGCAACGATGCGATCGGACGCCGAATATCGAATTGCTTCGCACGCGCCTGCAACGTACCGTATTTCGCTACCAAATCGTCCAATCGCAGCACGCATTCCGGTACTTCGTCGTACGAAAGCTGCGCCAACACCAATGCGTCGGCCTCGCGGAACGGCAATGCCTCGAAACTGCGCGTTTCCGTGCGCGCATAGTCAATAATATTGCCCATCACGCATCCCCCTCCTTGTCGTTGCGCAGTTCCCCGACAGCGACTTTCGCTGCGCTGGCTGGAATCGCCTTGAACACGTCTTTGATGAGTTCGCGCGTTTGCACGTCGGTACCTCTGGCGGCTGCCACGATTTTCGGCAGCGAATCCGTCCAATTCGCCACCAGATCAGCGATATTACCGTACCCCGCGGCTGCGAAGATGTCGTATATCTGGTTGATGGCCCGTTCGCGTTGTTCCTGGCTTACGCGGTCGAACCATCCGTCAATGGTTTTGCCGATGAGTTGCGCACCGCCTGTCAGCTCGCTTGCCTGCTCGAATTCGCCGGATTGCGTCACTTGCCAGCTTGATCCCATATGCTGCAGAATGCTTATGGCGTCGGCTTTGACGAAGGTTGGTTTGATTTGCGATTGCAACAGCATGCCGATAATGGAGGATTCCGGCACGGTTTTGTCGATTCGTGCCGCGATTGTCTGATATGCGCGGCTATGCACCATGACTTGAGACATTCCAGGACCGTCATGCGAGAAGATGCGGGAGATTCTGCAGTTGCGTCCCGGCACGCTTCCTCCGAGCGCCGGCAGCAGTCCGAGCCGTTGCGCGCGTTCGTTGGTCGCTTCAATATCGCTTTGCGTGATTTGCATGGCCGCATATACCGCCATATTGCCGCCTTTGGAATGCCCGCCGATCATAATGTCGGGTGATTTTTTCGCCGAGAGGAAACGTTCCGTCCTGTCCAGAATCGAGTCCGCATATCGATATGCCGATTCTTGCGACGGCACTGGGCAGCGCACCGCCATATTAAAATCCTCTTTCCAACCGACGAGCGTGCCGTCAGTGCCACGGAACGCAACATATAAGCCGAAATCGGCACCCAAATCGAAGGTCATCGCAGCGAATTGCTGCTGCTCGCCCTCATCCAAACGTTCGGCATACTCCCCCACCCGCAACCCGCGGAATCGCGGCGATTCGCAAACCGCGCGCAGCAACGAAAGCCGATAATCATTCATTTCAGAGGAATTCGAAACAAACATCTCATCGTAGCTTTCGGCGCGCAGCAAGTCACGGATCGGCACGGTCGCCACCGACTTGGCCTCGCCGAATGCTGGAACCAAGCCCGGCAATCGCATGTAGGAAAGCTCGGAAAGCACCAAGGAATCGACATTGCTGAACGCCAATTCGCCAAACCCGCGGAACTCGCGGCGCACATAATCCACAACATTGCCCATGCCTCAACTTTAGTCCGTTCACGGCTCCGGACACATGTCACCACGCGCATTCCCACATGTTCTCGCGCACGCCCCCGCACACCCACGCTCAAACCGACTCAGCCACGCACTGTAGGATATGTGCGAACACAAGTTGCGAACACGCATCTCGAACACGCATCGCAGACGCAGCGAACGCAAGTCGCGCGCACCAGTAATGCATGCGAATCAAACTTATGAAGGGACGCTTCAGAACACTATGGAACCGATTGGAATCGTTGTGGATTGGCTGAAAACCAATTCCGGAAAAATCATTCTGCTCATTGTCGTTGCACTGCTTGCGGCCGTTATCGACAAGGCGCTTACCCGAATCGTGAGCAAAGTGCTGGACCGTTCGCAAGTGCCGAACGCTTCGATTTTCATCAATATTCTGCGCGCGGTGGTGTGGACGTTGGCTGTGGGCACTGTGCTGCAGCCGGTGTTCGGCATTAATCCGACCACGATTTTCACCGCGCTCGGCATTGGTGGTCTTGCGGTGTCGCTCGGTATGAAAGATACGATCGCGAACATCATCGGCGGTTTCGGTCTGATGCTTGGCCGTGTAATCCAGCCGGGCGATCTGGTGAATGTGGCGGGCACCGATGGCGTGGTCGAAGATATCAACTGGCGTCAGACCGTGGTGCGCGAGCGCAATGGCAACGTCAAGATCATTCCGAATTCGATTCTGAACACCGCGTCACTGGAAAAACTCAATCCGTCCAATGAGATGCTGGTTCGTGTGCCGTTTACCGCCAAGGCCGGTACCGACATCGACGAGATGACCCGTCAGGTGGTTCAGGCCGTGCAGCGCGATACCGCCGATTTGGCCGATCCGCGCTTCCCTCCGAAAGTAAGACTGACCGGCTACTCCCCTTACGGCATCAATGTCGAAGTGTGCGCGTACGCCAAGCCGGAATCGTTGCTTCCCGACATGATCAACGCCGTGGCACGTTCCATCGCCAATGCTGATTTTCTTGAGAATCGCGCCATTAACAAAGAATCGTAATATCCTCGCGAACATAAGAAATCGCGGTTGACCCATATATATAAAGTGCCGCATGCAGTAGTCCACATGCGGCACTTTTTTATACTGAAATTATTGCATCATTAGATTGATTGACGTAATAATAACCGTCACTACAATGTAAGTAACTACACCGACGTTCAGTATTGCCGTGCTCGTGCGCATGCCGCGAGGCAGTTCTTCCGGTGCGGTATAGAATTCAAAGTTCTTGCGATTGCGGATAAGCAACACTATGCCCGCGATGATCAGACCGTAATATAGCAGCATATAGATGCCGAATATCATCATTCCCGTCGCATTCTGGCCCATCCACTGCATCATGGCCGTTCCGTCGCCGTTTTCCGCACTGGTCAGCACGTTCATCAGACTGTCGATGTCAATGTTCGTCACCACCCACGGCGCAACCACGCCACCCATGAAGTTGACGATCATGTGCATGGCCACCGAATAACGCAGTTTGCTGGTGCGCACGTACACGTAGCCGAACATAAGACCCAATGCGAATGCGTAGAAGAACTGGAACAGGTTCATGTGCACCAGGCCAAAGAACAGTGCGGAGAACACGATCGCGGTTTTTTCGCCGTATTTGCGCGTGCGGCTGATGAGTTCCTTGCGGAAGATCCATTCTTCGAACAACGGTCCGAGAATCACGAGGAACACCACGTTCCACACGTCGAATTGCATGGCCAGATCGCTCACCGAATTGCTGGCTTTGCCTCCGGACAGCAGCGACGCCAACATATTGCCGATGAGACTGCCCCCATACATGAGCGGGAAGCACATGATAAGCAGTTTGAAGAATTGGCCCGGCTTCATGTCGAACTTGCGTGTTTCAATGACCGACGATTTGCCCATGATCAGTACCGCGAGCGGCATGGCCACGAGATACAAAGGGGTATCCGATGCCACATACACCGCCCAATTCGGCAGATTCGTGGTGTGCAGTACCTGATAGAGCATGCCAGAAAGCACCGTTGCAAGCGCATACCAGATCACCACCATCAGGCACATGCCTGCGCCGATGCGGGAGAACACGCTTTTCACGCGCCTGAGCCACAGTTCGTAGGGATTGGCTTGTGGCTGCGGATACTGCGGTTGTTGCTGATATTGGGATGGCTGTTGTGGATTCTGCTGCGTATGCGGTTGTTGCGGCCGCTGCGGATATTGGGGGTACTGCGGAAACGTCATATTTGCCTTTGCGACGACGTGCACGGGGTGCATATACGAAAATGCTGATATTCAGCACCTTAGTACAGGAATGCTGAATATCAGCTTACAATCTCATGACCGTCGTCATGGGCGTCCGCAACGAAACAGCTCATACGGCGAGCGCGGCGATCGGACGCGGAGCCACCACCCAATCGAAATCAGCGCAGCACGCCCTCGATCAGCATGGTGATCAGGTTGGTGTAGCTCACGCCGGTTGCCTCCCATGCCTTGGGATACATGGAAATCGGGGTGAAGCCCGGCATGGTGTTGATTTCGTTGACCATCACTTCGCCGTCGGCCGTCACGAAGGTGTCGACACGACTCAGGCCGGCGCCGTCGACTGCGATGAACGCTTTTTTGGCGGTTTCGCGCACGCGGTTCAGAGTTTCTTCCGGCAGGCTTGCGGGCACTTCCACATGGCTTGCGTCGGAGTTCACGTACTTGCTGTCGAAATCATAGAACTGGTCGTCGCCCTCGGCACGCTTGTCAAGCACGATTTCGCCCGGCCAGCTGGCCTGCGGAGCCTCGCCGGCCTTCGGGCAGAGCACGGCGCATTCGATTTCGCGCGCGTCGATGCCCTGTTCCACGAGCACACGCCAATCATGGTGGGACGCTTCGAACACTGCGGCGGCAAGCTCGGCCGCATCGCCCTCATGTTCGACCTTGGTCACGCCGAAGCTGGAACCGGCGCGGGACGGCTTCACGAACAGCGGGTACTGCAATCCGGCCTGCTGCACCGCGGCAAGCATTTCGTCCGCCTCGGCGGCGAATTCGGAAGCGGCATCATAATCGCGCACATCCAACGTGATGCCTGGAGCCACGGGAATACCGGCCGCAGCCAGCAATACCTTCGTATAATGCTTGTCCATGCAAGCGGCGGAAGCGAGCACACCGCAGCCAACGTACGGCACGTTCATCATTTCGAACAGGCCCTGAATCGTGCCATCCTCACCGTACGGACCATGCAATACCGGAAGCACGGCGTCCACGTGGCCAAGCGAAGTCAGCGTGCCGTCATCTTCACGAGCGAAGAAACCATCCTGGCCGAGTGCCACATCCAGCACCACATCTTTGGAGGAATCCGTCTTCTCCACCATCGGCAGGCCTTCGCTCATGTTCCACTTGCGTGGATCCTCGCCGCCTACGATCCACTCGCCGTTCTTGGTGATTCCCACCTCAATGGCTTCGAACTTGTCAGTATCCAACGCGCGCAGCACGCCCGCCGCAGAGATGCAGGAAATCGAATGCTCGTCGGCTTTGCCGCCATACATCACCACAATGCGCTGTTTTGCCATCTTTGTCTTATGCTCCATAAGTTGGTCCGTTGAACGCACGCGCGCCCAATACCGTCTGCCAATACTGTCTGTACTGTCTGTCTTCGCAATATCGCGCCGGTTCGCACTTCTGTTCGCCCGCGATACCACGCATTCGCAATATCGCAGTTCAGTATACAAACCGCACCCCACAGCCCACACACGACGAATCATAATTGCACACGCCCGTCACTCATGTCCTATTTTCATGAATCATAGAATACGGAATCAAACGTTGGAATGATGCGATTGCAACCTGAAAAACCGAGCTTAATCGCTTTGTCTAATCACGATTAGACTAATCACGATTAGACTATTTTTATACAGATTTACTATTATTGCCGAAATATATGGCGATTGACGATTGACACATTCCGATTGACGTTTTACGCAATCGCATGCCTCGAAAAATAAAAAGACCGCACCTGAAAGTGCGGTCTTATCTGCAATCGCGATGTTGCGGAAAGCTTATTCTTCGCTGATGCCTTCGCCGAAAAGTTCGGACAGCATCTGCGCGCAGGAGATGCCATCGGAAAGCACGTGGCTCATGGCCGTGGCGAGCGGTGTAGGCACGCCATACTGCTTGCCGAGCGCCACCACCGCATCGGTGGTCGGCACGCCTTCGGCCACGCCGTTGCTCACCTTGGTGGCTTCCTCAACGCTCAATCCCTTGCCCAAGTTGGATCCGAACGTGTAGTTGCGGCTCAACGGGGATCCGCAGGTGGCGATCAGGTCGCCCACGCCAGCCAAACCGGCGAACGTCTTCGGATCGGCGCCTGCCGCCTCGCCCAGGGCGGTCAGTTCGGCCAGGCCACGGGTTTCGATCATGGCGGCGGTATTTTCGCCGTAGCCGGCGCCGCGGGCCATGCCCACGGCCAGCGCGACCACATTCTTCAGCGATCCACACATTTCCAAGCCGATCACGTCGCGGGTTACGAACGCACGGAAATAGTCGGTGGTGCAAGCGGCTGCGATCTTGCGCGCATTGTCGAGATTTTCGCAGGCGACCACGGTTGCGGCCGGCTCGCGGTCGGCGATCTGCTTGCTCAGGTTCGGTCCGGAAATCGCGGCGAAGCGGTCGGCCGGCAGGTCGAGCGTTTCCATAACGACTTCATCCATGCGCTTGCCGGTGGTGCGTTCGATGCCTTTCATCAGCGAGGCGACGAGTGCGGTTTCGGGAATCAGGTCCTTGAATTCGACGAGCGCGACGCGGGCGAACTGTGCGGCGATGGCCACGATCACAATGTCGGCGTTGGCTACGGCTTCGGCACGGTCGCCGGTGGCGGTCATGTTGCTTGGCAGCACTTTCACGCTGGGCAGGCGAACACCGTTGTGATGGTGGTCGCGAATGCCTTCCACAATCTCCGGTTCGATGGCCCACATAGTCACATTGTTGCCTGCATCGGCAAGCACCTGACCGAAAGCGGTTCCCCAAGCTCCTGCGCCCAGTACCGTCACGTTCGTCATATTTGCTCCTTGCATTACTCCGGGCATCATTCATAACCCGGAGTCTTGGCTCAAAAATTGCTTTTCCTATGCTACCGCCGGCTACGCACACCGCGATATATGCCGCAATACGCGCCATACGTATGCGCAATCGGCTGGCAGTATTTCGATTACCGCATTTCAGCAATCGCGTGTGCGGTCTTTTTCGATTCGGCCTTCTTCGATTCAGTCCTTCACTCGGCTCATCGTACGATAATCCCAATATCCATCGGGGGCTTGTTCGCCGCGGATTTCGGCCATGACTTCGGTCATACGCACGCGGATGCGTCGGGTAAGTTCGTTGGCGAGATCCTCCGGCACTTCCTCACCCCAGAAATCGCAATCGGCGAGCAGATCCGCATAATCAAGCGCCTCGTCGTAGCACATGACCACGTTTTTACGCGGCCACGGCCACCAATGGTTGATGCTTGCCGCGCCCCACGTTACCGCGCAATACAGCGGAATCTGGTAGCCGAGTCGGCGCGAAGCCTCAAGCGCGATCATGCCCACGCCGTTTTTCATGCTCATCGGCCATTTCTGCGGGTCGCGCGTTACCGTACCTTCCGGCCATACGGTTAGGGGTCGGCCGGAGGTAAGGATTTCCACGGAGGTTTCCTCAATGGCTTTCGCCTTGCCCGAACGGCGTTGCACGGGCTGCATGCCTACCAGTTGGAACCATTTGCCGATCAGCGGCCACGAGGCCATTTCGGCTTTGGCCATGTAGCGCGGACGGCGGCCTTGATGGAACATGGAGATCATGGGCACGAACACGTCAAACATGGTGACGTGCGTGGCCGCGGTGATGAACGGACCGGTTTCCGGCACGTGTTCGATGCCCCACGCCTTGAGTTTGGTGCGGTTGCGGAATACGATGTCGCATCCGGTGAGCAGACGATGGGTCGCTTTCGGATTCTGCGCCGCGATTTCGGCTTCATTGGCTTTGCGCGGCCCGCATGGAAAGTCGTGGGTTGGGTCAACGAGATGGTGACGCTGTGCGAGCTTTGCGACTTGTTCGTCGCTTAACGGTTTGACCGCGGAACGCGGCGAGGGTTTTCCTTTGGATGCCATGCGTTCCATTCTGCCACCACCCATTCCGCTTGGTTGGAACGATTGCGCTCATGCACGACGCACACACGAAATACAAAAACACGGAATATACGAAAAAGGCGGAACTGGTGGATAGGCTGGAGGACGATTGACGACGAAGATGTTGCGACTATCCCTAGAATCCGTCTGGACATGCAGTAAACACAATAACGATGAGGGAAACCCTTATATCTTCGGCTGTTCACCTCGTTGCAAACGCCATTCGATATCGACAATCATAATGCTATTCCGAAAGAATCTCTGCCGAAAATCGACATTATTTTCAAAAACAATAAAGCTTTTGCATCACTATTATGCGCCATAACCCCCTAAATTAAGTTCAATAATTTATACACTGAATTACTAAGTTTTTGAGAACGAGCAACGGCAATATGTAAGCAAAAAGCCGGTGCCCACTGTTGTGAACACCGGCCTTACCAAGCCAATCAAGCTATATCAGCGATAAATCAAGCAACAAATCAGTCGAAATCTGCGCCGAGAGCTTCGAGCTTGCCACGGAAATCGGCATAACCGCGGTCAATCAGCGAAATGCCCTGCACATTGGACGGGCCCTTTGCCGCCAACGCGGCAATCAGATGGCTGAAGCCGCCACGCAGATCCGGCACGTCAATATCGCGGCCGGTCAGCGGGGTCGGTCCGAAGATAACCGCGGAATGCTTGTAATTGCGCTGCTGGAAACGGCATGGCAGCGATCCGAGGCATTCGCGATACAGCTGAATCGTGGCACCCATCTGCACCAGTGGCTTCGTGAAACCGAAACGATTCTCATACACCGTTTCATGCACGATCGACAGGCCCTTCGCCTGCGTCAACGCCACTACCAACGGCTGCTGCCAGTCAGTCATGAAGCCCGGATGCACGTCGGTTTCGATCGCGACCGGCTTCAAATCGCCGCCCGGATGCCAGAAACGAATGCCGTTATCGGTGATGTCGAACTCACCACCAATCTTGCGGAACACGTTCAGGAACGTCATCATTTCAGGCTGCGTAGCACCCTTGACGAAAATGTCGCCATGCGTGGCCAATGCCGCGGAAGCCCAGGAAGCGGCCTCGATGCGGTCGGTCAGCGAAGTGTGCGTGTAGCCCTTCAGTTCCTTCACGCCTTCGATGCGGAACGTACGGTCCACATCCACGGAAATAATCGCGCCCATCTTCTGCAGCACGCACACCAAATCCATGATTTCAGGTTCGGTGGCAGCGCCGGAAAGCTCCGTCTTGCCCTCAGCAAGCACGGCGGCAAGCAACGTCTGCTCGGTAGCGCCCACCGACGGGTACGGCAGGTGAATCTTCGCGCCATGCAAACCGTTCGGAGCGGTGATATGAATGCCGTCCTTATGTTCCTTATCGACGTTGGCACCCAACTTGCGCAACGTTTCCAGGTGGAAATCAATCGGACGACCGCCAATATTGCATCCGCCGAGAGCCGGAATGAACGCCTCACCCAAACGGTGCAGCAGCGGGCCGGAGAACAGAATCGGAATACGCGACGAACCAGACAGCGTATCCACGTCGGCCACATCGGCAAGCTGCACATTCGTGGCGTCGATCGTGACCACGCCGTGATCGCCATCCACCGTAACGTCCACGCCATGCAGACGCAGCAAGTCGGAGACCACATGCACGTCGCGAATCTCCGGAACATTCTTCAACACGGACGTACCCGGGGCGAGCAGCGCCGCCACCATGGCCTTGCTCACGAAGTTCTTCGCGCCACGCACCTTGATGGTGCCGTTCAGCGGCTTGCCACCTTCGACGTGCAGAATGTCGTTGTTGTTGTCAGACACGCTCAACCTCTTTCGCTTCCCTTATACGGTTCAAGCTTGAAACACACTAACCCTCAGTTTGCCATAAGGCATGTAGTGGGCTCGTGAAATGCCGCGTTCAGCGCAGTGTCTCCCAATTTCGTTCGACTTTCGGCCAAAATTCCCAGCCACTGGAACAATCCACCCGCCAAACCGCATCCCAGCGGGCAAAAACTTCCAGTCGGTGGAAGAATCCTCCCGATACAAGCCCCTCCACCGTCCAAAAACCTCCAGTCACTGGAAGAATCATCCCACCAAACTGCATCTCAGCGGGCAAAACCCTCCAGTCACTGGAAGAATCAGGACGGACAGCTACCCCCGTGCTGCACTAATCCTTCCAGCGAATGGGAAAAATGGACGGTGAAACGCAACAGAGCGCAAATCAGGCGCAATTGAACCTGTGACTACAGTGCGGCTTTAATGTCTTGCGCCAAACGGGCGTTCCACATGGCACCCGTAGCGCTCATCACCGCGTTTGCACCAGCCTCGCGGTACGCCTTGTAATCTTCCGGACGAATCACACCGCCCACGCCAACGATCGCAAAATCAAGACCCAGCTTCTCGCGAATCGCATTCAGGCGGCCAACCATATCGAGACCTGCACCACGAATCGCATTGCCACATACGCCCGAACGGTCACGCCCCGCGCCCGGCAATGCCTGATTGCCGTTCGCATCCACCAGCTTCGCGGAGATTGTGTTAATGGTGGAGAAACCCTGCACCGCGCCATGGCCGGCGGTTTCCTTCACCATGATTTCCAGATCGGCATCATTCGGAATGTATGCGAGCTTCACGATCAGCGGACGATCGCCGATTTCGTTCTTCACCGCTTCCGTAATCTCGCCGACCAAATGCGGATCGTGGCACAACAGACGATTATGTCCCTCATTCGGGCAGCTGGTGTTCATTTCCATCAGGCCAGCGCCAGTTTCGGCAACCAAATGCGCGGTGGTGACATGATCGGCAATATACGCTTCACGATCCATGCCCTCCACGCGGGAGCCTTGGAAGCTCGGCACCAGCAGCTGGCCGTCACCGGCTGCGGCGATTGCCTTCTGCATGTCCGGCTGCCATTCGTCGGGATCACGGGAGGGAACGCCGAAACTGTTGGAAATCGAAATCGGAAGCTCATAACGGGTATCGGCAAGCACACCCTCGTCAAGTTCGGCACTGCCCGGAACCAGCGAACCATCGGCATTCCGCGGATGCACGGCCAGCACGTTCGGGAACGCATTGCAGCCCCATGCGCGGGAACGAACCGTCTTGTATACCGCCAGATCGAAGCCCATACGGAAAGCGGCCGTGGTGAAACGCTCATTCAGCAGCGGACCAGCTGGAATACCGAACGGCAGATTCACACGAAAACCAAGGAATTCCTGCGCTTGAGCGGCCTGAATGGTCTGAACGCCCTGAACCTCACTGGAGGAATCGGACGCAACCTCAGCAACAACAGACGTGACCGATCCCGCAGAATCGGACGCATCAGCCCGCAACACTTCGGCAAACGCGCCGAACGGCCCTTGCAAATAGTTGTCTTCATACGTGCGATTGACATCATAAAACGGCGCAAAACCCTGGCTCATTTTTCTCTCCGAAAGCTACGAAAGCACGAAACAATAAGCCCACCATAGCGCGTCTCATATGCAAAACCCGCGCAAATCTCACATAATCAGCAATCCCAACGTCCCAATCCTTCCAGTCACTGGAAGAATCCGGACAATATGAGTCCCTAATCGTCCCAAAACCTCCACCCAGTGGAGGAATCACCCCGCTACGGACCGTCTCAAAGTCCAAAAACATCCACCTACTGGAAGAATCCTCCCGCTCACGCATCACATAACATCCCAATCCTTCCAGTCACTGGAAGAATCCTCCCGCGAACAATCATCCCGACGTCCCAATTCTTCCACCCACTGGAGGAATCACCCCGCAAACAGCCCGCGCACCTAGCCAGCCGCCAACTCAGATGATGCCGCGATCGGCAAGCGGGCCCTGCCAATCCGGGTATTCGCCTTCGCGCGCGGACGCGATCAACTGCTCCGGCTCACGCTTCGCCGGCAGCGTCTTCGGCTTGAACGGGAACTTTTCGGCACGCATCTTCTCGTATGTCACAATATCGTCTTCATACTGCAACGTCAGATCGATATCGTCATAGCCGTTCATCAGGCGCCAACGGGTATAGTCGTTCACTTCGAACGGCAGCGTCACGTCGCCGCACGTCACCGTGCGATCCTCCAGGCTCACCGTCATATCACGGCCCGGCTCCTCGTCAAGCAGCTTCCACAGCAACTCAACGGACTCCTGCGGCATAATCGCAGCCAGCACGCCGTTCTTCGCGGTGTTGCCGTAAAAAATGTCGGCGAAACGAGACGAAATCACCACGCGGAAGCCGTAATCATGCAATGCCCACACGGCATGTTCACGAGAAGATCCGATACCGAAATCCGGTCCGGCAACGAGAATCTTGCCCCGCTTGTATTCCGGCTGGTTGAGCACGAATTCCGGATCGCGACGCCACGCATAGAACAGCGCGTCGTCGAAACCGGACTTCTGCACGCGCTTCAAGAACACGGCTGGAATAATCTGGTCAGTATCGACATTGGAACGGCGAAGCGGCACGGCCACGCCGGTAAGAGTAGTCAGTTTTTCCATTTCACTATTTCTTTCGATGTAACGATTCACAGAATGCCGGAAATCCAAGATTTCTCAGGTTTTCAAGCATTCTCAACGATTCACAGATCAGCCGGAGACGAGATGGTACCGCGGATGGCCGTTGCGGCGGCGACCGCCGGCGACGCCAGATGCGTACGCGACCCCTTGCCCTGTCGACCTTCGAAATTGCGGTTCGAAGTGGAGATGGAACGTTCGCGGGCCACCATCTTGTCGGGGTTCATGCCCAGGCACATGGAGCAGCCTGCGTTACGCCATTCGGCACCGAAGTCCTTGAAGATCTTGTCAAGTCCTTCCTTTTCCGCCTGCAAACGCACGCGAGAGGAGGCCGGCACCACGAGCACGCGGTGAATGTTTTCGGCCTTGTGATGCCCCTTCATAATGGAAGCGGCCACACGCAGATCCTCGAGACGTCCGTTGGTGCAGGAGCCGATGAACACGGTATCCACGGCAATGTCTTTGATGCGCATGCCCGGCGTCAAGCCCATGTAGGCAATGGCACGCTCGGCCGCGGTGCGCTCGGTTTCGTCGTTGAACGAAGCCGGATCCGGCACCACGCCGGAAATCTTGATGCCCTGACCCGGGTTGGTGCCCCACGTCACATACGGCTCGAGATCTTCGGCCTTGATGGTCACTTCCTTGTCGAATACGGCGTCGTCATCGGTTTTCAGCGTCTTCCAGTATTCGATGGCCTTGTCCCACATTTCACCTTCCGGCGCGTGCGGGCGTCCCTTCAGATATTCGAACGTCACTTCGTCCGGCGCGATCATGCCGGCGCGAGCGCCCGCTTCGATCGACATGTTGCAGATGGTCATGCGTGCGTCCATCGACAGTTTCTTGATGGCCTCACCACGATATTCAATGACGTGCCCTTGGCCGCCACCGGTGCCGATCTTCGCGATAATCGCAAGAATAATGTCTTTTGCGGTGACGCCCTTCGGCAGTTCACCTTCGATGTTCACGGCCATGGTCTTGAACGGCTTCAGGCTCAGGGTCTGCGTTGCCATAACATGTTCGACTTCGGAGGTGCCGATGCCGATGGCCATGGCACCGAACGCGCCGTGCGTGGAGGTGTGCGAGTCACCGCACACGATCGTCATGCCCGGCTGCGTCAGGCCCAGCACCGGCGCGAACGCGTGCACCACGCCCTGATCGGCGTCTCCCAGCGGGCACAGACGTACGCCGAAATCCTTGCAGTTCTTTTCGAGCGTGCTTAGCTGCAGCGCGGAGATCTTATCCGGATTCGGGCGGTCGATGTCGGCAGTCGGCGTGTTGTGATCTTCCGTTGCGATCAGCTGGTCAAGGTGACGTGGCTTGCGTCCGGCCAGTCGCAAGCCTTCGAACGCCTGCGGACTGGTGACTTCGTGCATGAGCATCAGATCAATGTACAGCAAGTCGGGAGCCCCATCGCTACCCTTGCGTACCAAATGATCGGCCCAGACCTTCTCGGCCAATGTCGTTCCCATTGTGGGACCTCCTCGAATTTTTCCTCGCTTTTTCCTCGCGGTATTGCCAACCCGCGTTGTTCGTGCTATAAGCCTATGGTGTTCGAGCCTGGTTCGAACGCGTTTATGCCGGTATATGAGATACTTGCATGCAACGCACACATCACATATGCGCCAAGTTCACTCCAGATCATGTCAAAATCGCCGCGATTGTGGCATATCTCCCCGTATGTACCTACAAAATCGTTGAAAATTCAGATTTTTTCCAGCTTTTTCCATAACTGAGTAAAGATTAAAATACCTGCTCTACCGCAGTCCGACATTGCGTACATTTTGCATTTCAATATGTGAGATGGCATAATCCCTCTTATGACTTCTTCGAATACAAGCACCACCATGCCTGAATCGCAGTCGGATGAGACTGAGCTTCCAGCTGAGACCCACCACACGACGTCTTCTCAAAGCAATGAGATTCATTCCGGTGTGGGTGTGCTTGACAAGACCGTCAAAATCCTTGACGCGCTTGAATCCGGTCCGGCAACGCTCGGACAGCTGGTTTCCTCGACGGGCTTGGCCCGACCGACCGCGCATCGACTGGCGATTGCGTTGGAGCGTCACCGTTTTGTGTTGCGTGATCAGCATGGTCGTTTCGTGCTTGGCTCGCGTTTTGCGGAATTGGCCGCTGCTGCCGGCGAGGATCGTTTGCTGACCGCAGCCGCGCCGATTTTGCAGACGTTGCTGGATCGCACTGGCGAATCCGCGCAGATTTACCGCCGTCAGGGCGATATGCGCGTGTGCATCGCCGCCGTGGAGCGCGCTTCCGGTTTGCGTGATTCCATTCCGGTTGGTGCGATGCTGTCGATGGAGGCCGGTTCCGCGGCCCAGATTTTGCTGGCTTGGGAGGATTCCGAACGCCTGCATCAGGGGTTGCGTCACGCCAAGTTCACCGCGGCCAAGCTTACCGCCGTGCGCAAGCGCGGTTGGGCCGAGTCGGTCAACGAGCGCGATGAAGGCGTATGCTCGATTTCCGCGCCGATTCGCAATGCTTCCGGTCAGGTGATTGCCGCAATTTCGATTTCCGGCCCGGACGGTCGTATGGGGTCCAATCCCGGACGCCGTTACGCCCCGCTGGTTATGGCTGCCGGCAAGTATTTGACCGACGCCTTGATTAAGGCTTCTTCCGGTCGCTGACGGGCAATATACAGCCTCTCAACCGTGTTCCGCGATGCATGCAGGACACGGTTTTGCCATTTCCTGCCTTCCGCAAGTTTTGCCATTTCCTTGCAGGATTTGTCATTTCGCTCTTTTCAGCTACTTCTTACGCAGCCAAGTCAACAGTTTGCTCCACCATGTCGGCCGATGCAGCAGATCCACGCCTTCGGATTCGGGCTTCGATTCACTGGTCATGCCGTACGCGTACGCCTTGCCCGCGCTCGGTTTGCCCACCAATTCGCCGTATTCAAGCAGCTGCGTACGCGGCTCGTACGGATGGCGGATGTCGAACTCGATCAGCCGCGCGGCCCGCTTCTGCGGCACCGGACCATACGATCCGAAACCGCTGGTGGGCGACGCGATCATCATCAGACCGCCAACCTTGCCTGGCGAAGCCGCCGTCTGCGCATCAGCCGAGGCCATTTCTCGCGAAACCGGCACTGTTCCAACGAATGCGTTGCGGTGATCATGCCCCGCGGAAATCGCAAAATAGTCATGCTGTTCCAATATCGCGAATTCACCGCTGTCGGCATCCGGGCAGCTGACACCCTCCCCCAGATAACTGCCGGGAAGCGTTTTTTCCTCATCCAAAACGTAATGTTTTCCAGCGAAATTGCGGTAGCCTTCAATCGCACGCGCCGCATTCGCCGCAGTCGGCTTCAACAGTTGGTAATACTGTTGCACCGGAAAATGCTGAAATACCATGCACGGCACTGCCTTTTCCTGCGATTGCGCGGTTTCGTGCGATCCTGCCTGTTTCTGAGATTGCGTGGCCATCATTTCCGGCACTTCGGCAAGAAATCGCAACGCCTCCGCGGACGGGCTTCCGTACCCGCCGGAACGTGCGTAATCGCCTGAATCCAGCAATACCAAGCCCAGCACGGACATCGTATGGTCCACATCGGCAACCGGCAATGCGAAGGTGCCCGGCTCGCAAGCGAATACGCGCTGATTCGGCAAATACGATTCCGCCCGGAGTTGCACGAAACCTGCATCTTCCGCAGAATCCATGCTTCCCACAGAATTTGCAGAATTTGCGTCCCCGAGGCCGCTCTCGCCTCCCGTAGGCTCAGGGTTCACGCATCCGGGAAATTCCCTGCAAATGCTTTCGATTTCCGCATTGCTGAGCCCGCATTGAAAATCGTGGTTGCCGAATGTCACCGCCCACGGAATGCCGCGATCGGCAAGCGGACGCACGAGCTGTTCGACAGTGGCGCGCACGGATGCGCAGGTGCGTTCCAGCGCAGCTTCGAACCGTTCTGACGCTTCGGAAGACTTGGATGAAGCGGTTTTGGAGGAAATCCCCGCGGCAGCGCTCCAACGACGTTTGCGCGTGGTTTGCGCGTATGCGGGATCATATCCTGCGATCTGATTGCCGGTGAAGATGACGATATCCGGCCTTGTGGCATCCAGTGACGCTTCGATGAGTTTGACGGTGTCTTTGCTGACTTTCGGCCCGTCTTGAATGTCGGCAAGCTGCAGAACGCGGAATTTGCCGGATTGGTGGAATTGCAATCGTCCCAGTCGCGCGGATACGGAAAGCGGGCGATCGTCGCCTTCTTCCGCCGGTTGGATGCGCGGTCGCGTGGCGGCGGCTTTTGCTGCGTTCTGCAATTCAGTCATGCTTCCTAGGGTAGTGCAATTTTCTTGGACTATGTTGTACTGGCAGACATGCTTGCGAAAAACAAAAAACCCTCGCATCTGCGAGGGTCATTGGCTGGGATGCCTGGACTCGAACCAAGAATGGCTGAACCAGAATCAGCTGTGTTGCCAATTACACCACATCCCAATTTGGCAGGCGTGGCAACTTCGAAAAGTTGTCCGTCGTACCCCCGACCGGATTTGAACCGGTGTTGGCGCCGTGAGAGGGCGTAGTCCTAGACCGCTAGACGACGGGGGCTTGAGTTATTGCTGTGATTCTCAGCTAAGCCGTGAACCGCAACGAGTGATAAATATACGCGAATCCGTAGGAGTGCGCAAGTCACGGCGTGTCGCGCCATTTTCCGCCATTCTTAAACAGCATCCCAGAACAACAAACCCGCTGGAACGGAACATTCCAGCGGGTCGACAGTCATGCGATCGGCAAAATCACACCATCAGCGCATCACAGGTGCTCGCGCAAGCCCTGCAAGCGTGCGACGGTGATCTCCTTGCCAACGATCTCCATGGATTCGAACAGCGGCGGAGACACGCGACGGCCGCTCATGGCCACACGCACCGGACCGAACGCCAGACGCGGCTTGTAACCGCCATCTTCGATCAGCGACTTGTTCAGTGTCTCATGCAGGAAGTCGGTCTTCCAATCATCTTCAGCAACGTCGGAAAGCGCCGCAATGGCGGCGTCGAGCACTGCCGGAGCGGAATCCTTCAACTGCTTCTTGGCGTCATCATCAGGCTCGATGTAGCCCTCGGTGGAGAGCAGCGAGCCCACCATGCCGGCGACCTCGCCCAGCAGGCGCACGCGCGGCTGCACGAGCTCCACGGAAGCGGACAGCACCTCACGCTCGCGATCGGTCAGCGCATCCCAGGAATCGGCGGAGACCACGCCATCGCGGTTCAGGTACGGCACGGCACGGTTCAGGAAGTCCTGCGGCTCAAGCATACGGATGTGCTCGGCGTTGATGGAAATGGCCTTGTCGAGGTCGAAACGGGCCGGATTGGCCTTGACGTCACGCACGTCGAACTTCTCGATCATTTCTTCCATGGAGAACACGTCGCGGTCGGCGGCGATGGACCAACCCAGCAGCGCCAGGTAGTTCAGCAGGCCTTCGCGAATGAAACCGTTGTCGCGATGCAGGAACAGATTGGATTCCGGGTCACGCTTGGAAAGCTTCTTGTTGCCCTGGCCCATCACGTACGGCATGTGGCCGAACAGCGGCATTTCCTTGGCCACGCCCAGCTCGATCAGGTAACGGTAGAGCACGATCTGACGCGGGGTGGAGCTCAGCAGGTCCTCGCCGCGCAGCACCACGTTGATGTTCATCATGGCGTCGTCGACCGGGTTGGTCAACGTGTACAGCGGATCGCCGTTCGGGCGCACGATCACGTAATCCGGCACGGAACCAGCCTTGAACTCGATGCGGCCACGGATCAGATCGTCGAACGCGACATCCTCATCGGGCATGCGGATACGCAGGGCAGGCTTGCGGCCTTCGGCACGGAAGGCGGCCTTCTGCTCTTCGGTGAGATCACGGTCGTAGCCGTCGTAACCGAAAGCCTTCGGGCGGCCGGCGGCCACGTTGCGGGCTTCGATTTCTTCCGGAGTGGAGAAGGATTCGTATGCATAGCCGGCTTCAAGCAGCTTGGCTGCGACATCCTTGTAGATGTCGCCGCGCTCGGACTGGCGGTACGGGCCGTCGGGGCCACCCACGTTGATGCCCTCGTCCCAGTCGATGCCCAGCCAATTCAGGGCTTCGATGATCTGGTTGTAGCTTTCCTCGGAGTCGCGCTGGGCGTCCGTATCTTCAATACGGAACACGAACGTGCCCTTGGTATGGCGGGCCTCAGCCCAGTTGAACAGTGCGGTGCGGACCATGCCGACGTGCGGAATGCCGGTCGGGGACGGGCAGAAACGCACGCGAACATGCTCAGGAAGTTCTGGTTTGGTGTTTTCAGCTTCAGTCATAAGCTCCATTGTGCCCCGCAAACCGGACGTGCCATCCAGTCCCACGCACCAACTCGCTTTTCGCGGTCATGAACATCCTGCAGCTAATTGACCCGATGATCGCAGCCACCAATCCTTACGACACCATGCTGGGCATGAGCCGCGCCATCGACGGACTTCCCCAACGCGTCAGAAGATGCCCAAGTCAAAGGGGATTTTTGCGGGGTCCGTCGGGGTTGTCCCACACTGCAATATTTTTCAGTATTTTTGGCGATGCAAGAGTATTGTGTTAATCGACTTCACTTTTTTGATGTCGATTCACTTTCCGAAAGGGTAATCTAATGACGGACCCCAACCAATATAATCCGCAGAACCCGCAGCAGGCCCAGCAATATGGCGGTTACGGCTCCTACGGTCAGAATGATTACGGCCAGCAGGCACCGCAATACGGCGCACCCGACTACGGCCAGCAGGCACCCCAGTATGGCGCACCTCAATACAGCGCACCGCAATACGGCAATGCGGCCGGATACAACCAGCAGCAGCCGCAATACGGCGCACCGCAACCTCAGCCACAGGGGTCCGGCAGCTTCTTCGCACTGACCGCTCCGCTCGACCAGCCGGCCTACAACTGCACCATCGGCGAGGCGTTCATCCGCTTCTGGAAAAAGTACGCCACGTTCAAGGGCCGCGCCTCCCGCGGCGAATTCTGGTGGTGGGTTCTGTGCACATTCATCATCCAGATCGCGTTTGCCGTCATCTTCGCGGTGTTGGGCGCCATCATCGACAGCAATACAGCCAATGGAATGCGAAGCTTCGTCAACACCATTTGGGCACTGGCAACGATTGTTCCATCCCTTGCGCTTTCCGTTCGCCGCCTGCACGACACCAACAAGGCCGGCACCACGCTGGTCATCCTCTACGCGATTGACTTCATCGGTGGCGTTCTGCTGAGCGTCGGCCTCGTCATGACGGGACTTGGCGCCATTTCCGTAATCGGTGGCGGATCGAGCTCGACTGGCGCAGCCGGCATACTCCTGTTGATCATCGGTTTCATCGCATGCCTGGCCACGTCGATCGTGCTCATTGTGCTCATGGCCAAGAAGACCGATCCAGCCGGCGCACGCTTCGACGATCCGGCAGCCGGCAACGGCTACGCCCCAGCCCCGGGCATGCCACCGACCGCAACCGCACAATACGCCCCGAACGGCACTCCGGCACCGGTCGCCGACCCGTACGCAGCGGCTGTTCCGACGCCAACCGCTGATCCGTATACGGCAGCCGCTCCGGCACCTGCAATGCCTGCGCCGACTCCGGCAATGCCCACCGCAGACCCGTATGGCGCTCCGACCCCAGCCCCGGCAGCCACCAACACTCCGTACGGCAACCCGTATGGCGCTCCTTACGGAACTCCGACCGATCAGTACGCAGCACCTGCGATGCCAGCCGCTCCAGCCGCCCAGTACACTCCGGCCGCCCCGGCAACTCCGCATGCAGCCCCGGCACCCGAAGCCCCTTCCATGCCGAGCATGCCTCCGCTGCCTACGGTTCCGGAACAGTCCACCCAGCTTGACCAGACGCAGTTCGATCGCCCCACGTTCGGCAACGATTCGCAGGGCCAGACCCCGTACGGATCCGACAATTCCGACGATTCCGACGATCCTACCGTGTACGGCAACATACAGCATTGACGAAATATGCAGGTTCAGCACTGAACTTAAGAACCGAACTTGCAATAATCAGTACTACATAAAGAAAATCCCGGCACCGCAATCGCAAGTGCCGGGATTTTCTTATTCCTATATCGATAATTCCCACTAATTCGGATTATCTCGGATTGCCCACGTCACGCAGCATCCGCACCTTCGCCTGAATCACCCGAATCATCGGAATCATCCATGTAGCTCATACTTTTCATAGCGTCCGTCATCAAATTGAACTTTTCAGCGAGCGCTTCCTTGCTCTTACGTTCATCCTCATCTTTGGCTTCCTGCTCGGCCCTCTTCGGATCCCAACGCAGGCACTCCGCATGATGATCCCACTCCATACCCGCGCACGGAATGACATTGTCCGCGGTTATGGTGAATGTGTTGTCGCAGAAGGAATTCTCCTCGAGTGGCGTTGCCCTGCCCGCCTCACGCACAGCATTACGCAGCGCAACCATTCGAGACAAGGTCACGTCGCCGACATAGATCGGCGGAACAGCCATCTGCTCGCACAACTCGTTGATGTACAGCATCACCGGCAGCACGCGCACGGTCTGTTCGTCCACATCGTCAATGCCTTCGCACATGAGATTCATCAGACCGTCACCCACCGCGAGCGCCGCGAGGAATCGCCCGGTGAGCGTCCTTGGGGTCGTGGTGAAAGCGTAGCAGTAGTTGACATCTTCCAGCGCTCCGCCGTCGAAGCCCAGGCTGACGCTCTGCCGAATGTACTCCACGATCTTTTGCAGTATATTGCGGACTTCCGTCTCGACATGGGCGTCGATGAAGATGCCCAGAATGTCGGCCGCTTCGAAGAACAGGTCGGCATTGTTGGTTTCGGAATAATTGCGCATCACATCGTATGCCTGATTGGCCCGCGTGAGCGCTTGCACAATTTCCGGATCGCAACCCGGAATCTCGTCCATTCCCTCGTACACGGCTTCCGCCACGGACGGGTTAATCCCGTGGGACAATCGCAGCATTGCCCTTGCCATGGTGCAGGAGAATCTTACTTGCAGATCTTCCGTGTACTTTGCGTCATTCTCCATCTCCTGAACGGTTTGCAGCGGCCATAATTCCACCACTCCAACACAGCTTTCGATGGCAATTTTCATATGAGGCCTATCGAATAATTGATAAAGCGCTCCGTTGTTGATAGTGAAAGCCATGCGTGCCCCTTTGCAGCTTCGACATTTTGTTTTCCTCACTGGACCCAACAGCATCCAGCCCTTCCATGATTGCATGGAATCCCCGTTCTTTCAACAACCGCCGCACTCATTGTCGCGTGTCTCGGTCAAAAGTTTCCAATCCGGCGATTCCATGCCGCATTATGCGCTATTTCACGTCGGCCGCGGGATCGACGTAAGCGATCGACAATACTTTGCGTGTATCGCAATCGTACGTAATGGAAGTGATGGAGGCGAGTGCCGTATGGCGTAGCAGCATATTATGTTCCGGGTGCCCGGTTTCCAGCATGTGCCTGTAGCTCCAGATGGGCGATTCATGGCTGACTACGATGATTTGCTCGCCGGGATGCTCCCCCACTTTTTCGAGGGCGAACGCTTGCACACGATGCGCGATCGACTGGTAGCTTTCACCCCAGCTTGGCTTCCACAGGTTGCGTACCAGCTTCCAGTTGCCGTTTTTCCAGAGTGCGCCTTCGCCGTAGCCGATGCGCGTGCCGCGGAATTCGTTGCGCGCTTCGATGATGCGCTCGTCGGTGGTGAGTTCCAGCGGCTCCTCGCCACGGGTTTCACGCACTTCGTTGAGTGCGGTGAGGATTTCGCCGGCCGTTTCGCGCGTGCGTTCCAGCGGCGACGAGTAGATGGCGGAAACTGTGTTGAGTCGTGGATTGACGGCAATGTAGTGCGCGGTCGCCTGCGCCATGCGCACACCCACTTCCGACAGGTGGAATCCGGGCAGTCGTTCGTAGAGCAAATGCCCTGGATTTTCGACTTTGCCGTGACGTACGAAATGGATGGTTGTTGCGGGCATCCCTACCGCCTTTCCGCAAGATGCTGCCGGACTGCTGACGTTGACCGATGGAACGAAAATCCTGCAATCGCAAGCTGTGGAAGCGTTGCGCAACCATTTTGCAACAACCGTCTTTCGCCCGCCGGACATCTTTTCGTCCACCAAGTGAACGTGTGGTGAGTACTTACAAAATAGCCAATCGAATTATGTCTGCCAACCTCAATGCACCGCGTGTTGCGACAGTACCTCCGCATAAAGTTGTCTAGTTCAAGAAAATGGCACACAACCAATCTCCACCCCCTATGCAACACGCTTGAACGTCAATCGATTGACGTTCAAGCAAGGTTGAAGTGAGAGACTGGGGCTGGAGAGAAAACAATCAAGACAGAACAAGGGTATGTCAAGCGGTCCGCGGCAACGCAACGCAGCGGACGCAAGCACCAACCGTGAGCAGAAAGGAGCGGCAAAACATGACCAATTCAGTCCTCGCCGGCGCCAAAAGCATCGGCCAACATCTTTTCGGAGGGTACGCGGAGCTTCTTCGCATACCGCACACCGCCCGATTTTCGGTCGGTTCAGTGATCGCATGCATGCCGTTCCCGATGGTCGGCATGACGATTACGATTTCCGTGCAGCATTATTACGGCAATTATTCGCTGGCAGGCGCGCTGACGGCCGTGCAGGCGATCGCGCTGGCCGTTGCGAGCCCGGTGCTCGGCAAGCTGGTTGACAAGTTCGGCCAACGTCAGGTGTCGATTCCGACAATCATCGTGTGGATGATTGCGGCGACCGCACTGGTTTCCTGCATCACCGCCCGAGTGCCGTCGTGGATTCTGTTCTGTATCGTACCGTTCATGGCGGCGATTCCGCCGTGGGGCGCGATGAGCCGTCAGCGTTGGACCACGCTGCTTAAAGGTGACACGGAGAAAACCAACCGCGCGCTTTCGCTTTCCGGCGTGTTCGACGAATGCATGTGGGTGATCGGCAATCCGCTCGCCTCCACACTGGCCGTGATTTCCGGGCTGTTGGCATTCTCATTCACTGGCGTGTGTGTGGTGGTCGGTGCGCTCATGTTCCTCACCGAACTTTCCACCGAGCCGAAATCGCAGACGCAGCTGGCTCGCGAAGCGGGCATGACCCGCAAGGAATACCGTGAGCGCGAAGCCGCCCGTTCCAAGGCGTTGCAGGCGGAAGCGGCCATTGAGTACGCTCGCGATCGCGCACGTTCCGAAGGCAAAACGGCTGCGGAAGTGCAGGCCGCCATGGATCAGGCCGCCGCCGATGTGAATGCCGGGCGCAAGGAATCGATTTGGGGGCCGGGCCTAATCGCCGTATGCGTGACGTGGTTCGGTTTGGGCGCGTTCCAGTCGGCCGCCAGCATTTCGATCGTCGCGTTCGCCACGGAAGCGAATATGAAGCAGTACACCGGTTTCGTGTTCGCCTGCTTCTCGTTCAGCTCGCTGATCGGCGCGCTCGTGTATGGCGCAAAGAATTGGACTATTCCGCTGTGGAAGCGTTTCTACTTCTGCCTTGCCGTGGTCGATCTAGGCATCGGCTCGTTCATGTTCGCCAAACATCTGTGGGTGATCATGATCATCTACCTGTTCATCGGCGTATGCCAGGCACCGACGTGGGTGAACGGCAACCAGCTGATGCTGCACTTGGTGCCGCCCACACGCTTCACCGAAGGCATGGCCTGGATGGGTGCGATGAACTCAATCGGCGGTTCCGTCGGCTCGGCGATTGCCGGCCAGTTCATCGACCGTATGGGATCACACGGTGGTTTCATTGTAGTGACGGCTCTGGCGCTCACCTCGCTGGCGATCGCCCTGTTCGGCTTCAAACAGATCAAGGACTCCACCGAGCAGCCCATGCTTACCACCGTAAGCGTGTGACCTTTCGCACGTAAAGCATGCAGAGCATACGAAAAGGCGGTGCTTATACCTTTATAGGTGTAAGGCACCGCCTTTTCATATTCAGGACTGTCCGGCCGTCTGCGCGAGTCGGGAATCAGGGCAGATTTGATCAGGGCAGATTTCCGGGTTGTGCAGACAGATTTTCCGAATTCAGGACTACTTGGGCCAACCGTTGGGGGTGTGCTCCAGCGACCATACACCGAGCCTGTGCGAGAAGCTGTTCTGCCACTTGGCTTCCAGCTCTTCCGGCGTGAGGCGGTTGTCGGCTTTGCGCAAACGGTTCATGGCGTTGGTGTGCGTATCGTCGAGCAGCCACTTGCGCGTCAGGAAATTCCACACCATCACCACGGCGGTGGCGATGAGCTTGCCGACGTTGGTGCGGATCAGGTATTCGGTGCTCTGCGACACGTAGGCATCATGGTTCATGCCATACGTGGAGATCCAGATAATGGCGTCGTTCATGAACAGGCCGATGACCGCGCCGACCACGAAAATGAGGATTTCCATCCAACGGGCCATGTCATCACGGTGCTTGAACACCAGTTTCATGCTGGCAATGTAGTTGAAAATCAGGGAAATAATGAACGAGATGGTTGCGGCGAGCACGTTGTGCATATGGAACACGCCGACGAGAAGATTCAGAATGCCCCAGTCGATAATGAAGGCGATCACGCCAACGAGGCCAAATTTCATAAGCTGTTCAATCAGTTTTCTCACAACGAATATTTAACACGCGCACGCAGACCACCTTGGCGGATATCCAGACAAAGCCCAAAATTTCTCACACAGACACCCCGTCTGAGCCGTTTGACGCCTAGACTGGAGATGAACACGCAAAGGCTGATTCCAACAATCCAAGGAGAGCATCATGCCAGTCATCCACACTCATGTTTCCGTTTCCACCACTCCCGAGCAACGCGAGGCGCTGAAGTCCGCATACGGCAAGGCGATCACCGCCGTTCCCGGCAAGTCCGAAGGCTGGCTGATGTGCCCGTTTGAAGACAATATGCCGATTTATTTCGGCGGTGACGATTCCAAGCCGGCCGCATACGTCGAGGTGAACGTGTTCGGTCGTTCCGTGCCCGGTTCCGCCTGGGAGAAGCTGACCGAGCAGATCATGGCCGCGTTGGAGAAGGAACTGGGCATCCCGGCCGACCGCACGTACATCCGCTACACCGCCACCACCGACTGGGGCTGGAACGGCGGCAACTTCTGACGAAGTCACCTCCGTTCCTTCGAGGTTCGCCCATATTGCGAACCTCTCACCTCACCTACGGGGAAACACACCGTGTTTCCCGCTTCACGGTTCGGGGCGTCAACTTCTGACGAAGTCACCTCCGTTCCTTCGAGGTTCGCCCATATTGCGAACCTCTCACCTCACCTACGGGGAAACACACCGTGTTCCCCGCCTCACGGTTCGGGGCGTCAACTTCTGACGAAGTTTCTACCGTTCCTTCGAGGTCATGGCGGTGCGACGTTCGCTAGAAACCGCCGAAATTAAGGTGCAAAAAGGCGGTCACCTACGCATATACGCAAGTGACCGCCCTAAAATGTTGCGATCAGAACGCTACGACTCGTTTATCACACGATCTTCGGCATCGGCGTGGTCAGCGAAACGGTGAGATTCACATGCACCAAACCGGCACCGGAATGCACTTCAACCTTCTTCAACGTCACCGTACGCTCTTCAGCCGGAGCGGAATCGTTGTCAGTCATCGTGGCCGGAGACTTCACCGCAACCAGTGCAAGCGAACCGAAATCAATACCGGCGCTGGCGCACAGGTCCACCGCCTTATTAAGCGATTCAGCAAAACCGTCCTTCAGGATCACGCGATCTGCCGGAACACCATACGCATTTTCGGCAACCCAACGCACGTTCTCCACCAGAGCCATACCCTTGTGGCTGTGCGGCGTGGCCGGCATGGAACCATTCACCACCGCGTCAACGAACGCGTCAAGCTGCGGGGCGAGCGCATCGCCGCCATCGCGATACAGGTTGCCGATAATCGGCTCGCGGAACTCCAGATCCTTGGCGGTCTGCTGCAACGCCGGAATTTGATCGTCTTCGCCATCCCACAGGTTAATCAGCGGGAACGTAGGAATATCAAGACCTTCCAAACGCTGCACGTGGAACGGGTAACGCCAGGCAAGCGCCGGATCGTCACGCCAGGTGGAAGCGCGGGTCACCACAATCGCGGCGGACGGCCACTGTGCGCCATACTCGCGGCAAGCAATGTCAAGCCACTTCTGAGCGCCCGCGTCAGCACCGTAACCGGCCTCGACGATCACCACATCATGCAGGGCGCACGCCATTTCCACGGAAACCAGCGTCGGAATGCCGATCGACACGTTCGCGAACGGACCGCCGTGCACATACACGGGAGAACCATTCACCGTTTCCGTCTTCGCCGGCTTCACCGCATCGGAAAGAATGCCGGTAATGCGCCACAAATCAACGAATTCACCGAACGTAACGGCCTTGCCGTCCTTCGTGCCGGCAATCATCTTGGCAACGCGCTCGGCGATCTCATCCATGGAACGGGAGAGCACCACGATCTGCATGAGCTCGCAGGTCGGAGTGAGCACCACACGCTCGGCCACATTGCCCTTGCCGCGGTCCACCGCGATCTGACGCAGCGAACGGGACGGCACTTCGGAAACGCGCGGCACGGCGATATCGTCGAGCTTGCCGTCGTCGATGGCCTTCTCAGCGAAGGAAACCAGCAGGTTCTGGGCCGCTTCGATAGCGCCCATTTCGCCGCACAGACCCCAGTCGATCAGCTCAGGGTGGGTCAGGGAAGCCTTGCCGCCGCCCGAAGCGCCACCCTTGGAACCGGCAGCGGTAATGCCCATGCTCGGCTGACGGAGCACTGCGGCCGCATCAATGCCACGCTCACGCAACGCGTCGATCAGCGCGATCGTGGTGGTGGTCTTGCCCTCGCCGCGAGACGCCTTCAGCGGAGTATCGGCGGTGACGAGCACGACCTTGCCATGCTTGCGTGGAGCATCCGGATCATTCTTCAAATAATCGAGATAGCCGAACGCATCAATCTTCTGCACCAAGCCGTACTGGCTGGTGAAATCCTCAATGCTGGTCACTGGGGTTCCTTTCTTCAAATTGGAATGCACGCCATTCTAACGATGTTGTATTGCGGAAAATAATTGGCTCCCGCAACGTGGTCACGAGAGCCGAATAGTGAGATTTTAGAAGTCCGACATGTGGAAGCCGTTCTTCATGTTCATGCTGGCGGTGTACAGCACGGAATCAAGAAGCTTGTCGGTTTCCTCCTTGAGCTGCGCGGCCATGGTCTCGTTGGCTGCGGCAAGGATTTCACGGGCTTCGCCGTTGCGCACGGCTTCGATGATTGCATCCGGTTCCATAGGCTGAACATCGCCGATTTCGTCTTCCGCATCGAATTCGTCGGTCACGTCACCCACCAAACGTTCGATCTGCTCGTCGGTAGAGGCAACCATGCGGTGGCCCATCGCGCCGGTCTTCTCCTGATAGCGTTCCACGGCGTTGGCGGTGTCGGCGAAGCTGGAATCGCACAGGGCCGCGATGATGCGGTTCTCCCAATAGAAGTTTTCGGACGTGACGCGCGTGGTGGTGTCTTCCAAATACTTCGGCGTGGAGTTGACGTTCGGGAAGAACGGCACGAGCGTGTTGAACGGATTGGAACCATAGGCGATCCACTGGATCGCACGGCTCACCTGCGGGCGGTACGGGCGGATCTGCATCACCGCAAGCTGGCTCTGACGGTTGATGCCGATCGGGCGGAACATGTGGCGGGTGCGCTGGTCGCCAAGCTTTCCATACGGATCGTACGGAGTGCCCTGATAGTGGGAGCTCAGCACATACTTCACATCTTCGATGGTGATTTTGCGTTCCGGCTGGCGAGCCCACGGAATATCGTCGGAAACCGGCTTGTGGTCGGCATCCTGACCATCCCACTGCTCGTCGTACGGGTTAAGGAAACGCTGCATGTACCAGGCACGCGGAGTGTTGTACACGTGGTCGGAATCGGAGTGAGAGCCGAACGCGTCACGCGGGTTGAACGGAGTGGAATTCTCCACCGACAGGTCAAGATGGTTGCGTTCGATGAACTCGGCCAGATCGGCGGAGCACATGTGGTCCTCCTGCTCGCCAAACGCATCTTCAAGATCAAATTCGTCAATGCCCAGCTGGTTCGGCATGGTCACATACGCTTCGTCCGGCACACGCTTGGCGATCCAATGATGGCCGCCAACGGTTTCCAGCCACCAGATCTCGTCGACGTCGGAGAAAGCAACGCCGTTCATCTCATACGTGCCATACTCCTCAAGCAGAGCGCCCAAACGTTCCACACCCTCACGGGCGGTGGTGACGTACGGCAGCACGAGAGTAAGGAAATCCTCTTCGCCAATGCCACCGGCGACTTCCGGCTCATAGCCCTCTTCGCCTTCCTTGCCTTTGGCCGGCGTGAGTTCCACGAACGGATCGGCACCGAGCACACGCTCATTGGTGGTGAGCGTTTCGGTGGCGCTCATGGCAACGTTCGCTTCGTTCACGCCAGCTTCGCCCCAAATGCCTTCCTTCAGATCGGCATTCGGCACAGCCGTATACTGCAGCGGATTGTCAGGAAGATCGATTTCAACATGCGAAAGCACGCTCTTGTACTTGCGCGGCTGATCTTCAGGCTTGACTACGATGAAGCGCTTCGGGCAAAACTCACCATTCGCACTATCTTCATTACGGGCGATGATGGTCGATCCGTCATAACTTGCGTCTTTGCCAACCAAAATCGTGGTGCACGCCATAATTATTCAGCAATCCTTTCGATTATTGTCAATACGTTTTCGTCGGATATATTTCTGATTTCCGCATCTTTATATCGTTATATTGCTGCGGAAATCAAATTTCTGGCCTTACTTGAGATCCTCTTTCACAAATCAGGCTTTTCCAGTGAGGAAAATAGCGCCCTGATCAACGATTGTACCGGAAGTACGCAGCGCACGTTCCATTTCGTTGAGCCAGAATCCCTGATTGAGGCCGGCGAGAGGAGCCGTGGTACCCCACACATGCAGATAGTAGTCATGATCCTGATCTGGCGGATATGGACCGTTGTAACGCATCGTCACTGCGGGATCACTGCTGCGGCCCTGCAGCAACGGCGAGGCGGCGGACGTGCGTCCCTGAACCGTTTCAGGAATCATCGCGGAAACCGTGCGCGAGAAATCAGCCGGAATCGCGAGCGCGTGAGAATCGTTGAAATCGTACATCAGCGCTTCCACGGGCAGGTTCGCGAGGGACCAATGATTCCACTGGAAACCGCATACCGGAATTGAATCCGGATCAACGAATTCCCAATGCAGGAACTGCACTGCAGGATCAAGCGCATCAATGTAGAAGGGGAAGGAAACAATCGGCGTACCGTCGATGCAGTTCTCAGGCGGCGCCGCCTTGGCAAACGCGTCGGGAATGACGGTGAAATCTGCGGAAATCTTCATGCACCCAGTATCCCTCAAGCGTCTGACTCATACAAGGTTTCAATTGACGGCATAACGAAACATAACGAGACGACCCCTGCGGCGAGCCTGTGGGGCACGCGGGCAGGGGTCGGTCCGGGAAACAGGGCCTATCAGACCTCACATCGCTTGAAAAACAAGGCGTTACAGGCGATAGGCACAGCTAGTACGGCTCAGTTGGCCGGGTGGTAGAAGTCGCCGTTGAGGGCGGCTTCGGCACGGGCCTGAGCCTCTTCGAAGGTGACTTCGGCAAGGGAGGCACGCACGTCGTCGAGTGCCACCGGAGTCATGGACAGGGAGTTCACGCCAAGACCGGCCAGCACTACGGCCAAGTCCGGATCGGCAGCGGCCTCGCCGCACACGCCCACCGGCATGCCCTTGGCGTTGCCCGCGTCGCAGATCATCTTGATGGCACGCAGCACCGCCGGATGCCAGGCGGTCTGATAGTTGGCAACGGAACCGAGCGTACGGTCGGCGGCCAGCGTGTACTGGGTCAGATCGTTGGTGCCGATCGACACGAAGTCGGCCACGTCGGCCACCTTATCGGCCATAAGCGCGATCGACGGCACTTCAGCCATCGCACCCACGAACTTCAGACCGAAGCTCTTGCCAAGCTTCACGAAATAGTCAGCCTCATGCTGGTCGGCAACCATCGGGGCCATGACCCACAGGTTCGCGTCGGTGGCGGCATCGGCTGCGGCGAGCGCCTTGAGCTGGCCTTCGAGCACGTCCATGTGAGCGCGCAGGGTGCGCAGACCGCGCAGGCCGAGGGCTGGATTCGGCTCGTCTTCCGGAGTGAGGAACGGCAGCGGCTTGTCAGCGCCGGCATCGAGCATACGAATCACGACCTTCTTGCCCGGGAACTGGCTCAACAGCTCGGTGTAAGCGCGGGTCTGCTCTTCGACGGTCGGCGGCTCGGAGTTGCCGATGAACAGGAATTCAGTACGGAACAGACCAACGCCTTCAGCGCCATATTCCAGCGCCTTAGCTGCGTCGGCCGGCTTGCCCACGTTGGCGAGCAGCGGAATGAGGTGGCCGTCCTTGGTGGAGCCCGGATTGCCGCGCAGTTCCTTGGCTGCGGCCGCGCGGGACTTGGCGGCTTCGGCTGCGGCGATCTCTTCTTCGGTCGGGTCGACGACCAGTTCGCCCTTGGCCGCATTGACGACCACGGTGGTGCCGTCGGTCAGATTCTCGGCTTCGGCTGCGGAAACAACCGCCACGATGCCGCGGGCACGGGCCAGGATGGCGGTGTGCGAGGTCGGGCCGCCCTGCGAGGTGACGATGGCGAGGGTCTTGCTCATGTCGAGCGCCGCGGTGTCGGCGGGGGAAAGATCTTCGGCAACGAGCACGAACGGGGTTTCGCTCTGCGGCAGGCCCGGTGCGGGAGCGCCCATAAGGTCGGCGATCACGCGCTGGCCGACATCATGCAGATCGGCGGCGCGCTCGGCCTGATATCCACCGATGGCGCGGAACATGTCTTCCACCGCGGCGAAGCCTTCGAGTACCGCGCGTTCGGCGGTCTTGCCCTGCTGGATCAGCCCCTTGATGGATTCGGCCAGCGACGGATCGGAAGCGAACATGGCGATGGCCTGCAGAATCGGAGCGGCCTGCTTGGCGCCTTCGTCACCATTGGCGGCCTCTTCGGCGCGACGGTTCAGGTCGGCGTTCACCAGTGCGAGGGACTTTTCCACGCGGGCGATTTCGCTTTCGGCGGCAATGCCTTCCGCACGCGGGGCGTCCGACGGTTCCGGCAGCGGCTGCGCCATACGGATGACCGGGCCGACTGCAACGCCGCGACCAATGCCAACACCCTTGATGATCATGTGAACTCCTTTGACCTGTTTCCTTGTTTTGTCGTTTGCGTTTGTTGTTTGCTCGCGAAAGGAACGCGAGCCGAACGTGTTCTTGTGATTTCCGCGCCTGCCTTGCGCGTTGAGTTACCGCAATGATTTCCACCGTCTTTGCCGGTAAATCATTTTCAGCCTGCCCACAGTATACACGCTTTAAACCGCAACACACAACCAGTAAACGTTTTCTGCGTTTCGTGGAAAAAGTGCTATAGTAATCACCAGCGGCGCACCGATGCATTTCGCTCGGCAAGCAGCACGACTTTCAAATAACACAACAGAAAACAATCAACAATAACGACTCAAAGGAGTGTCCATCATGGCAACCCGCACCACCGTCATCAACGATCCCGTCGGCATCCACGCCCGTCCGGCCGCACAGTTCTCCCAGGCCGTCACCGCCTCCGGCTGCACCGTCACCATCGCCAAGGAAGGCGGCAACCCGGTTCCGGCAGGCTCCATCCTGTCCATCATGGGCCTGGGCATCAAGCAGGGCGATTCCGTGGTCATCGACGTGCAGGGCGCCGACGACGAAACCGTGGCAGACAACCTGCTGAACATCCTCGTCAACGCCGAGTGATCTTCTTTTCTGAAGATTTTCGAGGATTTCGCAAGATATTCAACAATCTTCAGTTGTTGCATCGCAATTATGGAATCGCAATGCAACATGCATGATTGCGATACTTGCTTCAGCCACCTGCCGCATTCGACGGGTGGCTGTTTTATTCCTGAATACGCGATTGAGACACGGCAGCAATTCGAATAATCCAATACTTCGAATGATTTTGGGAGGAGAGCATGGCACGCACAACCGACAACGCCTCGGCTTCGGCTACTTCGGCGAACAGTTCAATCACGAACGTCGCCGCGCTGGCCAACGTCTCCATCGCCACCGTCTCCCGCGTGCTTTCCGGAAAACGCACCAAAGACGACGACATCGCACGACGTGTGAGAGCCGCCGCGGCACACCTCAACTATTCGGTCAATTATGCGGCGAGCGCATTGCGCAGCACCGTCACCAACACCATCGGACTGGTGATTCCAACCGCCACCGACCCGTTCTGCGCGCAACTGCTTGACGAAATCGAACCCGTCATCGACGTGGATTCGCAGCAACTGCTGCTCGGCATCGGCGGCGATCAGGCCACGCAGATCCAACGCATCGAATCGTTGGTGGACCGCCATGTTGACGGGCTGATCGTACTGCCCGCCTGGGGAGCCTACCTTTCCGAGGAACTTGAACATTACGCCTCCACACTGCCGATTGTGCAGGTGGGCGGCCGTCGATGCTCATCCCGCACATCCATGGTGAGCGTCGACGAAAACGCCGCCATGGAAATCGTGATCAGGCATTTGGCCGAACGTGGCATCGCATCCGTGGCATACATGGCCGGCAAGGAAATCTCCTTCGAATCGGCGGAACTGTTCGCCATGTTCCACACGCAGGTGCGCGCGCACCACTTGAACACCGAAGCCGAATGGAACAAGTTCGGCGATCGTAGCGTGCAACGCGGTTTCGACTGCGCCATGCGACTGTTCTCCGAACCACTCGTACAGCCGGAGGCAGTGGTGTGCGCCGACGATGCGATCGCGTTCGGTGTGATGGTGGCGTTGCATTCGCTCGGGCTTCGCGTGCCTCAAGACGTGCTGGTGATCGGCTACAACGATTCGCCGATCGCACGCACCACCATGCCGCCGCTGACCAGCGTGCGCCCGCCGTTCAAACAAATCGTCTCCGAAGCGCTACGCCTACTCAACGACGCCCCCGGCAGCCCCGCGCACATCTCACTCGCGCCGCAACTCATCGTCCGCGAATCCACCAACTGCCAGCGCTAAATCGCTTTTTGCAATTTTGCCGGCAGTTATCGCACGATAGCAAGTTTCTGATCGCACGGTTCGAAATAATCGCGAAAAAACGAAATTACGCGGCAGCAAGCCAAAATCATGCAGCCAAACAACCATTTCCCCCACTCACTGGAGGAATCAGGACCCTAAAAGCCCCACCAGCGGGAAGATCGTTCCAGTGAGTGGAAGAATCAGGACGCTAGAAGCCCCACCAGCGGGAGAATTGTTCCAGTGAGTGGAGGAAAACGGACCTTCAGAGGCCAATCAGCGGGAAGATTCCTCCAGTAACTGGAAGAATTAGGACGCTAAGACGCCCACTAGCAGGGCAATACCTCCACCCGCTGGAAGAATCTGCCCTCGGAAAACAGTATGCGCCAACGCCGCTGGCCCTAACCGGCAATGAGGGCGCAGAAGAGGGCTTCGAAGACCAGTACGGGATTGCCGTTGCCGGCCAAACGGCGACGTGCGACGGCGATATCTTCCAGTCGCCGCACCGCTCCCCCGCGCGTAAGCCGCACCGACAGATCGGTAATCGACGAACGATTCTCCAAATTAATCAAGCCAACCGAATCTTCGGCATTGTTCTGCAGCACGGCCACATCGCGGTAAATACTGGCGATCGAATTCAACGCACGGTCAAGCACGTCACGCGTAAGGCGCGTGGTCTGACGCTTCAGCTCGTCTTTTTTGGCGATCGCATTGTACGCGCCACGTAGCTTCGGAGGAATACGATCCTTCGCACCAAGCCCATTGACCCTACGAAAATCGGCTTCCGCTTCCGCCGCCTTGACCTTCACCTCCGCTTCGGCCTGCGCTTTCGCACTGTCGATAAGATTGCCGGCAAGCAGTACCGCATCCGACGCGCGGCGCAATCCCAGCACGCCCACGATCAGCTCGTCGCGGTCAGACATCACCTGCTCATTCTTCGCATACAAGCGCGCGATGCCGATATGCCCTTCCGCAAGACGTGCGGCACGCACCGCGATTTTCGGCTCGAATCCGCCATTTTGCTCCAGAAATGCAGCCACCGCCTGCGTGGAGGGCACGGCAAGATTGACGATGCGAGTGCGCGAGCGAATCGTCGGCAACACGTCCTGCGCACTCGGCGCACACAAGAGCCAAATCGTATGCTCACTCGGCTCCTCAATCTCCTTGAGCAACACGTTGGTGGTGCGTTCCAGCATGCGATCGACATCTTCGATAATGATGATGCGCCACGGCGCAGTGCTTGGCATCTGCTCGGAAGTGGTGATGATGTTTCGCACCTCGTCGATGCCGATGGTCACTTTGTTGGTGGCCAGCACGGTCACGTCGGGGTGAGTGCCGGCAAGCACCTGCTGCGCGGCTTTGGTCGGCTCGTCGCCAAGACCATGATCGGGGCTCTCCAGCGCCGCCGCGAACGCGCGCGCCACATTGGAACGACCCGATCCCGGAGGGCCGCAGATCAGCCAGGATTGCGCAATGGCTTTCGGATCGCCACTTGCGATGGCTTTGAGTTGTTCGACAACCTGCTGCTGGCCGACGATCGAATCCCACACGCTCATCGGCTAACCCCCGTTTGAAGAGCTTCCGATTGGCCGATTTGCGCAAAATCAGACTGAATATGCGCCCATACTTCATCGATGGATTGGCTGGCATCAATCACGCGGAAGCGTTGCGATTCCGCCTTTGCCAAGTCAAGAAACGCCTGTCGTGTACGACGTTGGAAATCGTTTCCTGCAGACTCCATGCGATCTTCATCATGCTGCAGTCGTGCATGCGATTGCACAGGGTCAAGATCCAGCAGATACGTGCGATTCGGCAATAGCTCACACGTTGCCCACATACTTAAGTCGCGGATTTCACCTGCCGTCAATTCGCGGCCGCCAGCCTGGTATGCAAGAGAAGAATCAAGGTACCGATCGGTAATTACCACGGCACCGCGTTCCAGTGCAGGGCGAATCACCTCGGCAACATGCTGGGCACGGTCAGCGGCGAACAGCAGCGCCTCCGCACGCGGAGCGATATCCGCATCGGAACCTTCCACGCCGCCAAGCAGCAACTCGCGAATCGCCACGCCAAGCACAGTACCGCCTGGCTCGCGCGTGACCACGCATTCGCGCCCCTGCGCCTCAACGTACGCACGCAACCGTTCAACCTGCGTGGTTTTGCCGACGCCGTCTACACCTTCAAAGGAGATGAATATGCCTTGCATATTCATCACTCTACATTGCGGCGTTCGCAACGCTACCGCTGCTCACTGCTACGAACAGTCCACCGGACTGTTCATCACCGGGCGGGAACTACGGCGGGACGGGTGTAGCCTTCGTTGGCGGCAAGCCATTCCACATCGGCCTTCACCGTGGTCGGCGTGGAACCGATCTCCTTGGCGATACGGGTGTTGGCCCAACCCTTATCGGCCAACTCGCGCACCTTGGCACGGCGATCGGCACGAGCCTTATCGACGGAAGCCGCCTTGGAAGTCTTAGAAGCCTTGGCAGCACCAGCCTTCTTAGCCCCGCCCTTGCCGGCGGCGGTCTTACGTCCACGCCTTTTCGACGGGCCCTGCGCACGCTTCTCAGCCAGCAAACGGAACGCCTCGGCCGGTTCGATCGACTCAGGAGCATACTGCTTCGGCAACGTACGATTCGTCTCACCATCGGTGATATACGCGCCGTAGAAGCCTTCCTTGATGGTCACCTGCTTCTGCGTTTCCGGATCGACGCCCAATTCGCGCAGCGGCGGCTTCGCAGCACCACGGCCACGCCCACGGCCATACTTCGGCTGGGCGAACAGTTCCTTCGCCTTATCCAAATCAACCGTGAAAATCTCATCTTCCGAAGCAAGCGAACGCGTATCCGACTTGCCATCGGCACCGGTCTTCGTCAAATACGGACCGTAACGACCATTATTGGCTTGCACGGTAACCGTCTGCACTTCACCGGTCTGCGCATCCACCTCTTCATACGAACCGACTTCACGCGGCAAGCTCAGCAGACGCAACGCATCATCCAACGTCAACGATTCCGGACTCATCGTCTTGAACAACGACGCCATCTTCGGGCGATCGGCAGCGGCTTTCTTCGCACCCTTGCCGCGCTTCGGCTTCTCACTAGCGCCACCGGCAGCATCACCAGCATCACCGGCATCGGCAGAAGGCATCACCAGCGCAACATACGGCCCGAAACGACCATTACGCACTTCAACGGTGCCTCCGGAAACCGGATCGACGCCAAGAGCGCGCGGACCGCCGGAATGGTTCTCGATCAAATCATGACCGACTTCCACCGTCAGCTCATCCGGAGCGAGCGTATCCGGCAGCGAGGCACGCTTCGGATTGCCCTCATCATCCAGATGGTTCATATCCTCCAAATACGGGCCATATCGACCGACGCGCACATGCAAACCGTCGCCGATCTCGATCGTATTGATCTCGCGAGCGTCGATTTCACCCAACTGCGCGACCTGCTGCTGCAAGCCGGCATGCGCCTCGTCCGCAGACTGCGCGGCACCCTCACCGGAACCGAAATAGAAGCGGGTCAGCCAATTCCTGCCGGTCTCCTGACCGCTCGCGATCTGGTCAAGACCGCTTTCCATATCGGCAGTGAACTCGTAATCCACATACCGCGGGAACTTCGTTTCCAGCAATTTGACCACGGAGAACGCGAGCCACGACGGAATCAACGCACGACCGCGCTCATACACGTACCCGCGATCGATGATCGTGGAAATAATGCTCGCATACGTGGACGGGCGGCCGATTTCCTTCTGTTCCAACGTTTTCACGAGCGACGCTTCGGTGTAACGCGCCGGAGGCTGAGTTTCGTGTCCGTCGGCACCAACCGCCACCGCGGCGAGCGCATCGCCCGGATTCATCGGCGGAAGCGACACATTGTCATCCGACTTCTTATCCGCTTTGCTGGATTTACCGGATTGCGCAGCCTGTTCAACGCTTCCAGCAGCATCGCCCTTCTTCGATTCGGCGGATGCGCGGCGGCCTTCACCGGTCGCCTTCATAAAGCCGGGGAATTCGATGACAGTGCCGGAAGCCTGGAACATGGCTTCCCCATTCGATTCGGTCGACGCGGACAGTCGCACGGTTGCCGTGGAACCGGTTGCGTCTGCCATCTGGCAGGCAAGCGTGCGCTGCCAGATCAGCGTGTACAGTTTGAGCTGGTCGGCCGGCACTTTGCTTGCGATTTCCGCAGGGTCGCGGAATTTCGCGCCCGCCGGCCTGATGCATTCGTGGGCTTCCTGCGCGCCCGCGGTTTTTGTGGCATATTGTTTCGGCGCATCCGACAGATAGTTTTCGCCGAAATGCTTGACGACCGCTTCGCGTGCGGCTGCGATCGCCTCTTGCGACAGCGTCACCGAATCGGTACGCATGTAGGTGATATAGCCGTTTTCGTACAATCCTTGCGCCGCACGCATGGTCTGACGCGAGCTCATGCCGAGACGATTGCCGGCGGTCTGCTGCAAGGTGGACGTGGTAAACGGTGGAACCGGACGGCGACGGTACGGCTTGGTTTCCATCGACGCGACAGTAAACGTTGCAAATTCCAATGCCTGCGCAATCGCGGAAGCCTGCGCCTCGTCCAACTGCACGACCTGATCCTTCGCACCGGCCGCAGTCAGCTTGCCATCGGCGCCGAAATCCTTGGAACCAGCCAAACGACGGCCGCCCAACGACACCATACGAGACTCGAACGCAACATTATTGCCATCGGCATCCGGCGCCTCCAACGTTGCGGTGACATCCCAATACGGGGCACGCACGAACGCCATACGCTCGCGCTCGCGCTCCACGATCAAACGCGTGGCGACGGACTGCACACGGCCCGCGGAAAGACCCGGCCCAACCTTGCGCCACAGCACCGGAGAAAGCTCATAGCCGTACAGGCGGTCCAGAATACGGCGGGTTTCCTGGGCGTCGACCATGTCGTCGTCAACGTCGCGAGTATTGTCAAGCGACGCTTTGATGGCTTCCTTCGTGATTTCGTGGAACACCATGCGCTTAACCGGCACTTTCGGCTTGAGCGTCTGTACCAGATGCCAGGCGATGGCCTCTCCCTCGCGATCCTCATCGGTTGCGAGGTACAGGGTGTCGGCTTTTTTCAACGCGCTTTTCAGCTCGGACACGGTTTTCTTCTTGTTGCCGTCGACGATGTAGTACGGCTTGAATCCGTCTTCCACGTCAACGCCGAACTTGCCGAATTTGGTTTTGTCGGCGGCCGGCACCTGGCTCGGCTGCGCAAGATCTCGAATATGGCCGACCGAGGCCATCACCGTATATTCGGAGCCCAAATACCCACCGATTTTCTTGGCCTTGGTGGGAGACTCCACAATCACGAGCTTGCTGCCGGTAGCCATAGCCACTCCTTATTACTAGCGTTTGCAACGCAATAATACTCACTGACCGTATGCAGTTGGCAAACCGTCCGTGTGGCGCGAGCGACCGGTGCCGGAAATTTTCGGCGTGATCGTACGTTTTGCCGTCAGCGTTTCGGAGGGGCCGGAGGTGCGCCGACAAGCCCAAGTTTCGTCAATGGCGAGGCGGTCAGCTGACGCATGGTCAACACCAGCCCGAACACCAACGACGCAACGGAAGCCGTCAGAATCACCGTGGAAAGGTGCGCGCCGGAATTCGTCCATTCCGCACTCATCGCAAGTCCCGGCTGAATCTGCCAAATAATGTATGCGCCATACAGGGTGCCGAGCACGCCGAACGTCAACAGCACGCTGCCGACGATCTGCACGGAAGGCGACGACGCACGCGAACCGGGCTCATCCATGCCGTTCGCAAACGTCGCGGCAAGCGTGATCATTGCCACTCCGCCGACGATCAGCAACGCCATGATCACGTCGGTCGGCCGGTGCCACTGTCCCGCAATCACCGACAATCCGACGAGTACCGCATACAGCCAGCCGATCACGGCAACGAGCGCACGGCATACGCGAGGCACGGCGCATAGTAGGATCATTCCTGCCGCGGCGGCGAGTATGACATGCCCGGAAGGCGCGGAATTATTGGGATTTGATTCCAGATTGATTAAGTACGGACGTGGCAGCAGCGGCTTCAGCAACTCTGCTGCGGCAAAGCAGATTCCGCCGAATACCGCCAGTTGAGCAATCAACAGCCATCGTTTTCTTACGATAAGTACGGCGAGGGCGATTATCGACATGATTGCGCTTGTTGCGATTACAACGGTGGAAATGGTGAAGACATGCACGACCGGTTCCAGCCATCCCGGCAGGGCCGCATCGAATTTCGACCAGACCATGTCTTCATAGCTTTGGCCTTCCATCGTGCGCACGCCCAACCACCAGACGCCCACCGCGGCGGCAAGCAGCAGCAGACCGAACACCACGCTGAGCATAATGCTCGACACGCGCGGATGACGGGTCAGCGGATCGGCTTCGGCAAGCCCTTCGCTCACTTCACGTGGGGAAAGCACCTGTTCGATCGGATCAGACGGCGGCTGCGGCACGGGAACGGGCGCGACCGGCTGTTCCAGCATATTCGCGGACTTGTGCGGGTCTCGGATGATTGGCTTGAATTCGTCGGTCATAATCATCGAGAATACGGCATTGGCTCTACGGTATGCGCGAATGGCATGAAGATATAAGAAAACCTCCACGCACCCGGAAGAGGCCACTTACCCTTGCTGCATTCCTGCCCTGGGGGAGTTGGGTGACGTACCGCCACGCGGAGGCAAAGACCAGTGTACACCATGCCCGGACCGAACCGCGCCGCAAGCCGCACGAACCGCAGCGCAACCCGCGCCACAGGCCGCGCACGAACCACACAGACCATGCCATGATCCGTGGAGCAGCCAGCCCCACGACCAGCGACACAGGGAAATCAAACGTCAAAATGCCGCTTTCCCATGAGCATCCCGCGTTAAGGAGGGCGGACGGGTATGCTTGATGAGGAATCGCACACGAATATTGTGTGTTTGTTTTAAGTTCGGAAGGTTGTTCTTATGACTGAAGCGGTGGAATATCCCGATCTGGTGGTCGTGGGCGCGGGCCTGTTCGGCCTGACCGTGGCCCAGCAGGCCGTGGAGAGGCTCGGCGTGCGCGTGGAGATCATCGACGTGCGCGACCACATCGGCGGCAACGCGTACAGCTACATGGACGAGGAGACCGGCGCGGAGATCCACAAGTACGGCGCCCACCTGTTCCACACGTCCAACAAGCGCGTGTGGGACTACGTGAACAGGTTCACCTCGTTCACGAACTACGTGCACCGCGTGTACGCCACCCACGACGGCGAGGTCTACCCCCTGCCGATCAACCTGGGCACCATCAACCAGTTCTTCCGCGCGCACTACACGCCCGCCGAAGCCAAGGCGCTCGTGGCCGAGCAGGCCGGCGAGCTGGCGGGCAAGGATCCCCAGAACCTCAACGACAAGGGCATTTCGCTGATCGGCCGCCCCCTGTACGAGGCGTTCATCAAGAACTACACGGGCAAGCAGTGGCAGACCGATCCGAAGGACCTGCCAGCGGGCATCATCAACCGCCTGCCGGTGCGCTTCAACTACGACAACCGCTATTTCAAGGACACGTGGGAGGGCCTGCCGGCCGACGGCTACACCGCGTGGATGGAGCGCATGATCGACGATCCGCGCATCCATGTGACCCTGGAGACCGATTTCTTCGACGGGTCCCAGCCGTACAACAAGGCGGCTTTGGCCGCGGCCGGCGTGCCGGTGGTGTACACGGGCCCGGTGGACCGCTACTTCGACTACTCGCTGGGCGAGCTCAAGTGGCGCACGGTCGACTTCAAGGAGGTGCGTTACGACGAGGGCGACCATTTCGGCTGCCCGGTGATGAACTTCTCCGACGCGGACGTGCCGTACACGCGCGCGATCGAGTTCAAGAACTTCAATCCGGAGCGCGCCGCCTCGCAGAATCCCGACAGGACCGTGGTGTGGGAGGAGTACAGCCGTTTCGCCGAGCGTGGCGACGAGCCGTACTATCCGATCAACACCGAGGCCGACAAGGCGCTGTACGCGAGGTACGAGGAGCTCGCGAAGGCCGAGCCGAAGACGGTGTTCGGCGGCCGTCTGGGCACGTACAAATACTACGACATGCACAATGTGATCGACACCGCGTTGACCGCGTACGAGGAACAGGTCGAACCCCTTCTCAAGAAGTGACGATACGCATCGTTTCCAAATCGTAATTAAAAATCCCCAATCCACCGACGGTAGATTGGGGATTCCTCATATCAGGCGAACTAAAAATCAGGCGCGCCACACATCCTTGCCAGCTGCCTTGGCGGCGGCGACATCGGCGTCAAGCTGCTCTTCGCTGCCTTCGACCTCGCCCTTGATGAACTCCTCCACCAAGCGGCGGGCCTCGCCATCCTCGTGCTGCACGGCCGGCGACTTCATGAAATAGGAGCTCGGAGCCAGAATCGGGCCGGCCAGATGACGGTCGAGCGCGATCTTGGCGGCACGCACGGCATCGATCACAATACCGGCGGAATTCGGGGAATCCCACACCTGCAGCTTGTATTCCAAGCTCAGCGGCACATCGCCGAACGTAGTGCCTTCAAGACGCACGAACGCGAACTTGCGGTCGTCAAGCCATGCCACGTAATCGGACGGACCGATATGCACGTTATGCGGATCCATATCGTGCGGCACCACGGAAGTGACGGCGCGGGTCTTGGAAATCTTCTTGGATTCCAGGCGCGAGCGCTGCAGCATGTTCATGAAGTCCATGTTGCCGCCCACGTTGAGCTGGTACGTGCGGTCCAGACGCACGCCACGATCCTCGAACAGACGGGCGAGCACGCGGTGCGTGATGGTGGCGCCGACCTGGGACTTGATATCGTCGCCGACGATCGGCACACCGGCGTCACGGAACTTCTGAGCCCATTCCGGATCGGATGCGATGAACACCGGCAGGCAGTTCACGAACGCGCATCCGGCGTCCATGGCGGCCTGGGCGTATGCCTTGTCGGCCTGCTCGGAACCGACCGGCAGGTAGGAAACGAGCACGTCGACCTTCTTGTCGCGCAGCACCTGGGCCACGTCGACCGGCTCGGCGTCGGACTCTTCGATCATCTGGCGATAGTATTCACCCAGACCATCGTTGGTCGGGCCGCGCAGCACTTCGACGCCCAGATTCGGCACGTCGGCGAATTTGATCGTGTTGTTCTGCGACGCTTCGATGGCTTCAGACAGATCCTTGCCGACCTTCAGCGCGTCCACATCGAATGCGGCGACGAATTCAATGTCACGCACGCGATATCCGCCGAAATTGTTGTGCATCAGACCGGGAATCTTATCCTCGTCCTTCGTGTCTTTGTAGTATTCAACGCCCTGCACCAGCGAAGAAGCGCAATTGCCAACGCCAGCGATAGCTACACGAATGCTCATCTGTAAACGACTCCTCTGTTATATATGCATATATGCGTTTCACAGGTACCAAATTTCAAGCATACCTGCGAAACAGCGAAAAGGCACCTGAAAAACTGATAAAACCCTGAAAATAAGCCGATATTGAGACAACGACCCACAAACTGTCGATTTGTAAAAGAGCTGCGCAAAAAATGCCCTCCCAAGGGCAAACTCACCCCATTTTCACCTGATTTCTCAAGTCAATCAGCTACGGTGGAACCTATGGTTTCACACACACGAAGCGTAAGCTCACGCTCAAGAAGCGCCCGCAGCGGCGGCGCCGGCAGCAATCGCAGCAACGCATCCCATAGCGCGCCCAAGCCGCAGAACCACGGATCGCACCGCGCCAACGGACCTCAGAAAAAGCAGAACAAGCGCAAGCATCTCGTGCTGAAGTGGGCACTCGGCATCTTCGCAGCGCTGCTCGCGGCAGGAATCGGCCTGTTCGCATACATGTATATCACCACGGAAATCCCCGAACCGGAAAAGTTCGCCCTCGCCGAAAAAACCACCGTCTACTATGCCGACGGCACTACGGAAATTGGCAGCTACGCGGAACAGAACCGCGAAATCATCGACTGTGCGGTATTGCCGGATTACGTGGGCAATGCCATCGTCGCGTCGGAAGACCGTTCCTTCTACACCAACAAGGGCATCGATCTGTATGGCATCGCGCGAGCGCTGTATACGAATCTGACCACAGGCAGCCGTCAGGGCGGTTCGACCATCACCCAACAGTATGCGGAACGCTACTATTTGGGCGAAACCACGTCGTATTCCGGCAAGCTGAGGGAAGCGTTCCTGGCCATCAAGATCGCGCAGGCACAAGATAAGAGCCAGGTGCTATGCAATTACATGAACACGATTTATCTTGGTCGTGGCGCATATGGCATTCAGGCGGCGGCGAAGGCGTATTTCAACAAGAACGCCAGCGATCTGACCTTGTCGGAAGCCGCCATGTTGGCCGGTATCATTCCGGCGCCGAGCTCATGGGATCCGGCCGTCAATCAGGAACAGGCCGAAAAGCGATATGACCGCGTGCTCAGCATCATGAAGGAAGACGGCTACATCACCGCCCAGGAGAAGAAGGAAGCGCAGTTCCCTGCCGTGGCGGAAATGCAGCAGAGCAACCAGATGGCCGGCGCGAACGGGTATCTGCTGACCACGGTGAAGAACGAACTGGTCAATTCCAAGGCGTTCACCGCCGATGATCTGGAAACCGGCGGCTACAAGATCGTCACCACGCTCGACAAGGACATGCAGGACGAGATTCAGCAGGTCGGCGACACCCGACCGGAGGGCATGCCGGAAAGTATTCAGGTGGGCGGTATTGCGGTCGATCAGAAGACCGGTTCCGTGAAAGCCATGTATGCGGGCAACGATTACCTCACCAAGCAGCTCAACAACGCCACGCAGGCCACGTTCGAACCGGGTTCCACCATGAAGCCGTTCGGCTTGCTGGGAGCCGCGCAGGAGGGTGTGAATTTCAACACCATCTTCAACGGCAATTCCGGCCTGACGTTTGAAACGACGCCGGGAACCACCGCGCAGGTGCCGAACGCGTTGAACACCAATTACGGGTATATCAACCTCTATCAGGCGACCGCGAATTCGGTGAACACGGTGTTCATGGAGGTCAACAAGCACCTCGGCGCCGCGAATCTCGCCAAGATCGCGCATCAGGCGGGCATTGAGGAAGACATCGCCGAAGACACCACCTACAACATTCTGGGCATCAACGGCATTACCGTGTGGGATCTGGCGCAAGGCCACTCCACCATTGCGAACGATGGCGTGAAGAACACGCTGCACATCGTCGACACGGTGCTCACGTCCGACGGTTCGAAGGAGCTGTACAAGACGGCTCAGGAGAACCAGCAGGTGTTCGATGCGAACGATTGCCATCTGGTGCAGAAGGCCATGCAGGGCACCACCACGTATGGCACCGCGGCTGGCGTTTCGACACGTCTCGGACGTCAGGTGGCCGGTAAGTCCGGTACCGCAAACGACGAGAAGGCCGCTTCGTTCGTGGGCTACACGCCGCAGCTGCTCAATGTGTGGGCCATTTGGAATCCTGCGGAAGACGGCAGCGCGCAGGAAGTGCCATCGTTCGCAGGCTATGGCGTTTCCTCCACGGGCTACCCGTCGCATCTGTTCGAGGAGTTCATGTCGCTCGCATTGCAGAATCAGGAGGTGCTGACCTTCACCGAACCGACCGACAACGGCAAGATCGGCGGCCCGGACGGCACATGGGGCACCGGCGCGCAGAAGACCGAGACACGGCAGAATCAGGAGATGCCGAAGGCCGAAGAGAACACCGAGCAGACCACACCCGATCCTACGCAAAACAGCGATCAGAACAGCGGCGGTAACGGAGACGGCGGCAACTCCGGAGACGGCGGAGACAGCGGAGACAGCGGCAATAACGGCGGAGACAACTCCGGAGACGGCGGCAACGGCGGCAACAGCAGTGGCGACAACTCCGGAGACGACCAGTCAAACGGAGCCCAATAACCGTCGCAACGACCGTCGGCGGCAGGCAAGACACCCACTCATTGACGGCAACCGACGCCAGCCGGAACGGCAACCGGCAAAGCAACCGCAAAAAACATTGTGGCGGCAACGAATACCATCGTTGCCGCCACAATGCGTATCAGCATCCTCCAATCACCGGATCGCGATATGGCAGACGCCCCCGGACGGTCAGTCGTCTGCCATATCGCGATTTTCATCGCTGCAATCCTACTTATGCAATCGTAGGGCGGTGATTTTCGCGCCGTCATGCGCCGAAGCCGAGATGCGTACGATCGCAGCGTCGTCAGCATTGTCGTTTTCTCCGGTATTCTCAATATTTTCCGCGGTTTCCGCAGTTTCTGCGGCATCCGGCAGCGGATACACGTCGATTGCCGTGGGATCGCCGTCGATGCGACGATGCTCGCCACGCTGCAATGGCAGGCCGTCGAGCGTCACTTCATACGCCGCGTTTTCACCGTCGCTTTCCGCGGAATCGGCAATCACCTCGATTTCCAAACGATGCGCCTGACCACGCCCGCGCATCGCATACTGGAATTCGCCACCAGCCAACGCGCGACGCCAATGCAACGTGCCGTCGGCACCCATCATGTCGTTATCGCCCGAATACCGATGATCGATTTCCGATTGCTGCTGACCGCATGCGATGGTGTCGACAACGGTCTGCTCGCTAGCGGCCTGACGCGCATCGATATCGGCCAGTTGCGCGCGCAACGCACACACGTTGCCATCGTCGGCAACCGGCAGATACACGGAATACCGGCAGCCATGCATACTGCTGAACTCATGCATGTCGAACAGCATGGTACGGCCGGAAACGTCCGTCGCGGCAACGGTGAGGCCATGCACGTACGGTCTGGAAACCTGCGCGCACGCCTTGACCGGATTGCCGTTGATGATCGGCATGGATATGAGCGGACGCAACGGACCGGTGGCAATATGACTCATACGGCCGGCGTCCGCGAATTCGCCGTCCATATCGTCGCTATCCGAAGCCAGCGCCATCACCTTCGGCCCCTTCATGAAACTGACCCAAGGCGAACCGTCCGGCATACGCTCGACGGTGATCCGCGGCCGCAACCGCATCACCACTTCCGCAACGCCGTTCCAGCGCAGACGCAACGGCAGATATCCTTCGGGAATATCGTTGGTGCGTGCCGGATCAAGCGTGCAGACGGCGCAGGTGGCTTCCATCACGCCGTAATGCTCCGCCCACCACGGACGGCGCAGAAACAGCGTGGTTTCCCGCAAACCACCGGGAGTATCGGGAACATGCTCGGCCGTGGATTCCAATGTGAACGTCACCGTGTAATCGACGCCATCCTCAATGCGAGCGGCGCGCTGCGTGATGCGCAGACCCTGCTCCGGGCAGTCGAAGGTGGAATCGATGTACAGATTGACCAGCAGGCGCGTAGCTTCCGCCTCGGCATTGTTTGAAACGGTATTGCCCGTCTCGGCGGCAGAACTGGCAAAACCAGCAGCAGCCGAATCAGCCGAATCCTGCGCAGCCGGCCGCTGCAGCGCGTAAATCAATCGTCCATATCGGGCGTGATTCTCCAATCCCGAACCGACGCAACACCAGAAGCATTCCTGAGGTGTGGAATAGGCACGATAATGCTGCGATCGCATCGGCGTGAAATACACGAATCCCGGCTGCTTCGGATTGATGGTGGACAGCAGGTGATTTTCCAGCACCCGCTCGTAGAAGTTGATATAGTCGGCGCTGCCGGAACGCAGCCACAGTCGTTCCGCAAGTTTCGACATGTTGTACGAATTGCAGGTTTCCGGGCCTTCTCGCGATTCGATCATGGATGAAAAATCGTCCGTCGGGTGGAAATGCTCGGACACGGAATGCGCGCCGATGCTTACGGAACGGTGATGTACCACGGAATCCCAGAAGGTGTTAGTGGCGGCGTCGGCCTGTTCATCGTTGCAAATCGCGCCCAAACGTTCCCATCCAAGCACTTTGGGAATCTGCGTGTTGGCGTGCATGCCGGTGAGCACATCCTCGCCTTGCGCCAGCGGGTCGAAGATGGCGTGGTCTTTGAAGCGGTCGGCCATCACATGGTAGCGCTCCTCGCCGGTACGCGCGTACAGTTCGGCGAACGATTCGCACATGCCGCCGAATTCGCTCACCAGAATCCTGTCGAAGGTCTCGTCGTCCAGCGGCTCGGCGATACGGCACCACCAATCGGCCAGATCAAGCACGACGGTACGTGCCAGCTGCGAAGTCTGTTCATCGATAGAAGCAAAATCGGCCCATGTATCCAACAAACCGGCGAACGTTTTGTGAACGTTGTACATGGGCACCCATGCGTCGTTCATCGAGAAATTCTGCGATTCAACATCGCCTGCGGCAAGGCGCCCGAACACGGTGCGGGAATCAGGCACACCACCCACATACCCGCGCATCACAGCATCGCCGGCAAACGACTGCTGGCATTCATGCCATGACCGCACCACGGTGGCGGCGCGGTCGATGAACGGTTGCGGATCGTCTGCGACTTGCGCGAATCCGACGCAAGCCGACAGATAATGCCCTGCGATATGGCCGTCAAGCCCCGTTTCCTCCCAATTCGGGTACGACGTTACCGGATTGCCGTCGGCATCGGTCGGCTGCGGCAGTCCCGCCTCCCTGCGGAAGGGATATAGCAGGCGATCGACGTCGAGATCAAGCAGGTACCGCGCGCCGGCCTGTTGAGCGTCAAAATGTTCTCCTGGCAGTAGCCTCACCTGCTGTAGAGGGACCCGTTCGAGAATATGCGAAGTCATATGCGCGCTCCTTTGCGTCGTCTACATACGTGTATCGAATACGTGTACAAACGTTTTTTACGAGAATACAGAACAAGGCCGCCACCGTGGGGAGGAGCCACGCCGACGGCCTTGTTCTATGCACCAAACGGTGCGGTTATCGAAGGAAGGAAAACAAGGTTCAATTATGGATTTTCAATTACGGATTGTTTGATCAGGCGATGAAGTTGGGCTTTACTTCATGCCGGTCATGGCGATGCCTTCGACGAAGCGCTTCTGCACCAAGAAGAAGACCACCAGCAGCGGCAGTGCGGAGATCAGGGCGCCTGCCATCACCACGCCGTACGGGGTGACGGAGGAACCGTGGCCGGTCAGCATTGCGAGGCCTGCGGTGATGGTGCGGGTCTCCGGCTTGGAAGTCATGATCAACGGCCAGAGCAGGTCGTTCCAGTTGCCCATGAAGTTGAACATGCCCACGGTGAGGATGGCCGGCACCGCGTTCGGCAGGATGATCTGCGCGAAGATGCGGAATTCGCCTGCGCCATCGATGCGGGCCGCGTTGTCGAGGTCCTTCGGAATGGAGATGAAGAACTGGCGCAGCAGGAAGATGCCGCCGACGTCGGCCATACGCGGGATGATGATGCCCCAGTAGCTGTTGATGAGGCCCATGTTGGCGAGCAGCTTGTACACCGGGATGAGCAGGGCCATGCCCGGGATCATCATGGTGGCAATCAGCACGCCGAGCAGCAGGCCACGGCCCTTGAAGTTCACACGGGACAGGCCGTAGGCGGCCAGGGAGTCGAAGAACACGGAGATGATGGTCACGGCACCGGCGAAGATGACGGTGTTGAGCATTTCTCGGCCGATCGGCAGACGTTTGAACAGCGACTGGTAGTTTTCAAGGGTGAACTGGCTCGGAATGAGCTTCGGCGGCCAGGTCTGCGTGATGGCGTTCGGGGTGAACGACACCAGCACGACGATCAGCAGCGGGAAGATCATCAGGATGGTGATGAGGATCAGTGCGAAGTAGCTGAAGCCCAGGCCGATGCGACGCTTGCGGGTCGCCTGCTTGCGAAGACGCTCGTTTTCGGCGTTGATGCGGGCATTCTCTTGCTCTTGTGCGGAAAGAGTCGCGGTGCTCATGCGATTTCCTCCTTCTCATGCTTGTTGTTGGTGTACAGCTGGATGAGGCCCACGATGAGCGTCATGATCAGCAGCACGTACGACAGTGCGGATGCGTAACCGAGCTTGCCGTTGCCGAATGCCTCGGTGTAGATGCGGTACACGATGGTTTCGGTGGCGCGTGCCGGGCCGCCGGAGGTCAGGATGAAGACCTGATCGAAGACCTGGAAGGAACCGATGAGGCCGAAGATGACCACATAGTTGAAGGTCGGGCGCAGCGCCGGAAGGGTGATGTAACGGAACTTCTGCCATGCGGAGGCGCCGTCGAGGGAAGCGGCCTCATACAGTTCGGCGGAGATGCCCTGCAGACCTGCGAGGAAGATGACCATGAAGTAGCCGAAGTTTTTCCACACGGTGATGAAGACGATGGCCGCCATGGCGGTTTCGCGGGTGCCGAGCAGATCGACGTGCGCGATGCCGGTCAGCTGCTGGATCCAGTACGGAACCAGGCCTAGCGACGGGGAGAGGATGAACTGCCATGCGATGGCGGCGACGGTCAGGGAGATGACGAACGGCAGGAACATGCAGGTACGGAAGAATCCGACGAACTTGAGGTCCTTGCGGTTGAGCAGCAGTGCGAACGCGAGTGCGACGATCACGACGATCGGAGCGTAGGCCACTGCGTAGACGAGGGTGTTCTTGACGTCGGTCCAGAAGTCGGCGCTTTGGAACAGCTTGACGTAGTTGTCGAAGCCGACGAACTTGCCGGCGCGGTTGATGCGGTCGGAAGTCAGAGACGTGATGAACGTCTTGATTGCCGGATAGAAAACGAAGATTGCGAGAACGATGAGGGCCGGTGCGGTGAACAGCAGGCCGGTGCGCAGGTTGCGGGCCTGAATCGCCTTCTTGTTCTCCTTGGCCACTGCGGAATGCGCGGATCCTGGGGCGGCAGTTGCTTGTGCCATTATCTCCTCCTTAATGCCACCAGGGATGTGTTTTTAATACAGCAAAAGGCCACGTCGCTGGCGTGAGGGCCAGCACCGTGGCCTTTTGCTGGGGTGGTGAGCGGGTCAGGCCCGCTCACTTATGTTGATTGTAGGTGAATCCCGCTTCGCTTACTCGGCGTACTCGTCGAGGTAGCCCTGGATCTGGGATTCGGCGTCGTCCAGCAGGCTCTGGATGTCGTCGTCGGTGCGGGCGGTGTTGGAGGTCAGGGTGTCGACGGAGGCGGCGATGTCGCCGAAGCCGCCCTTGAGGCCTGCGATACCGATGAAGGACTTGCTGGTGTTCTCACCGATCTTGGCGATCAGCGGACGCTCGGAGAGCTCATCGGCGGTGACGGTGGTGTTGTTCGGCGGATAGGCGGAACCGAGGGACCAGGTCACCTGGTTGTCGTGGTTGTTGTAGAACTTGAAGAAGTCGTAGATGCCCTGCTTCTTAGCGGAGTCGCCAACCTGGGAGGTGACCCACCAGTACAGACCGGTGGAGCCGGTGTTGGAACCCTTGGTGCCGTCTGGGTACACATAGGTGCCGTCACCGTTCGGAACCGGGAACAGGTCGTGGTTGATGCCCTTGTCGGTGGAGGCCTGATCCTCCCACGGTCCGACGATCACCATTGCGGACTGGCCGGATTCGAAGGATTCACGAGCAGCGGTCTCATCCATGCCGGACACGGAGTAGCCGCCCTTGTAGAAGTCACGCATCTTCTCGAGGAAGGCCTTGTTCTCCTTGGTGTTGATGGAGACCTTGCCATCGGTGGTGTAGATGCCGGAGCCGTTGCCCTTCAGGAACGGAGCCCAGCCGAGATCCGGCAAAGCGATGCCGTACTGGGAGCCATCGGACTTGGTGAGCTTCTTAGCGACTTCGAGCAGCTCATCCCAGGTCTGCGGGTAGTCGGCGTCGGTCAGGCCGGCAGCCTTCCACATGTCGGTGTTGTACCACACGGCGGTCGGCGCGTAGCCCATCGGGACGCCGCACTTCTCTTCGGAACCGTCGATGTTGAAGGTGATCTGGTCAACGACGTTCTCGATGTACTCATCGGTGCCGCTGTCCTTGTCGTCATAGAAATCGGTGACGCACTGGAAGGTGCCGTCGATGGACCAGCCTTGGCCATTGTCGGCGCCGGTGGTCACGAAGTCCGGGCCGTCGCCGGAGGTGACCTTGGTCACCATGGTCTCGCCGATGGTGCTCCACGGCTGCAGCTGGGCGTCGATCTCGTACTTGTCCTGGGACTTGTTGAAGTCGTCGACGATGGACTCGAGGGTCTTGCCATCGGCCTCAGAGAAGCCGTGCCACATCGTGATCTTGACCTTGCCGTCAGCGGTCGTCTCGGCGTCGTTGCTGCTGCCGCCGCAGGCGGACAGGCCGACGGTGGCCATCATGGCCAAGGAGGCCGCGGCCGCAAGAGCCTTGGTGCTCTTCTTGATCTTCATGGATTTCTCCTTTTCCTCTTGGTCTCCCAAGACATTTCCTCCAACCGTTGCAGTGACATTCATCAACAACCTTGTTTGCGATGTCGTTCACGCTTCGTCAGCTGCACTGCCGTTTGCAACGTTGTAATTTTGATTATACAGCTTTTTCCATCGTTGTACAAATCGGAAACACGCCGATGGAAAAGCTGTTTTCTTTATAATCTTCAATTATTCGTTTTTATTGGAATCGCAACGTTTCTTACGATTACGCAAGTCAGTTCGCTACCGGCGTTCCCGCAAGAGCGCCGCCATCGGCTGGCAGCACGTCCGTGGTGGTTGGGGTCCACAGATTGTCGGGTTCCGGCACGCCGAAGTCGGGGCCGTTCTCCGTCCACTTGACCACGCCGACACGGGCATGACGATTCGGGTCGAACAGCGGATCGCCCTTGATTTCCGTATAGTTGCGGCAGTGATAGATCATCAGGTCTTCGGAATCGTCTTCGGACTTGGTGAACGAGTTATGGCCGGGGCCGTACTGGCCGTTTTCGGCGCAGGTCTTGAACACCGGCACCGGGCTCTTGGTCCAGGAATCCTTGCTCAGCAGGTCGCTGCCGCGCTCGGCGGTCAGCAGACCGACGGCATACGGCACACCGGTGCCGGAGGCGGAATACGTGATGTAGATCTTGTTCTCGTGGAACAGGAAGGCCGGGCCTTCGTTGACGAGGAAGTCGATGCACTCCCAGTCATATTCCGGCTTGGAGAGCATGACGGGCTCGCTTTCCAGCGTCCACGGGTTGGCCATCTTGGCGATGTACAGATTGGAGTTGCCTTCGATGGCGGGATCTTTCTGGGCCCAGACCAAGTACTGCACGCCGTCGATCATCTCGGTGGTGGCGTCGAGCGCGAAAGAGTCGATCGGGGTGACGATCTGACCCTTTTCCACCCAGTTGTCGGTGGTGGGGTCGTCATCGGTGTTCTCCAGCACGAACATGCGGTGGGTCGGTAGGCCGGAGGCCTCGAAATCCGTTGCGGCGCCTGCGAAGTAGATGTACCAAGCGCCATTGATGCGGTGCAGTTCCGGCGCCCAAATATAGATGCTCGCCGGTCCGGACTCATGCTTGCGCCACACCACCGTTTCGGGGGCTTTCTGCAGGTCGTTGATGTTCGATGCGTGACGAATGGCGATGCAGTTGTATTCCGGGTCGGAGCCAGTGAAGTAGTACTCGCCGTCAACTTTGAGGACCCAAGGATCTGCGCGCTGAAGCACGATCGGATTGTTGTAAACAGCCATGTCTATTCCTTTTCAATCCGCTGTTCCAGTAATTTACAACGTTGAATATATCACTATTACAACGTTGTAACAAATCGGAGGAACGCACCGCGTGTTTCTCGCATCCGACTCCTCGGAAGAATCGAATCGCAGTACCCGGCAACAGACAATCGCCAGAAAGGGAAAACAAAAACCTCGGCACCGGCAATCCGTAAAAAACCGGACGCAAGCGCCGAGGCACCAATTACTTCCTTCCTTCCAAAAGAAGAGGAAGATCACACCACCAAGGAATTCGTGGGCAGCTTGGTGGACTGACGCACTACCAACGACGACGAAACCTTGCGGAACACCTTCTGCTCCGGCTTGAGATCCTTCGACGGCGAAACCCCGTCGATACGATCCTTCAGCAATTTCACCGACAGACGCGCCACCGCCTCAAGACCGGGAGCAATCGACGTCAACGCAGGAGACAAATACTGCGAATCGTCGGAATTATCAAAACCGATCACCGAAATATCTTCGGGAATGCGCAGATTGTGCATCTGGATCGCATGCATCACACCGGAGGCGAGCATGTCGTTCAGCGCGACGACGCCGTCGGGAACCACGCCGGAATCAAGCAGCGCGTTCATCACGCGCACGCCATCGCTACGATGCCACATGCCCGACTCGACCACCAAACGCTCGTCGAATTCGACGCCGGCCTCCTCCAACGCCTCAAGGTAGCCCTGATAGCGCAGCGCGGCGGAGCCGACCTTCTCACCCGGATGCACGCCGACCACGGCCACGCGCTTGCAGCCGGTCTGCAGCAGATACGACGTGGCGCGCTTGGCACCTTCCACGTTTTCCGTGGCGATATGGTCCACCTTGTCGGTGAAGATGCGTTCGCCGACAAGCACCAGCGGGTAGTCCACGTCCAGCTGGTCGACGTCGTCCTGGTCAAGCTCCAGCGGGCTGTAGATCAGGCCGTCGATCATCGTCTGCTGGGAGCCGTGCAACGCCTCAATCTCGCCTTCGCGCGAGTATTGCGTCGGCTCGACGATCACGCGCAGGCCCAGCTTCTTGGCCTCTTCGATGACCAGCGACGAAAGCTGCGCGAAGTACGGCATCTGCAGATCGGGAATGGCGAGGCCGATGATGCCGGTCTGTCCCCTGCGCAGATTGCGCGCGGACACGTTCAGCGTGTAGCCGAGCTCGTCGATGGCCTTGTTGACCTTGTCTCGCGTGGCCTGCGACACGAACTCGTAGTCGTTGACCACATTCGACACCGTTTTGATCGATACGCCGGCCGCCTTCGCGACCTCGCGCATGGTCACCACGTGCTCGCCGTTGGCGCCATTCTGCTTCGGCATGTCAACCCCTTTTCACCAAAAACGTCTCATACATTCGGCCCCAACACCGGCTTTCGCCCCTTGCGGCGCTGAAGCCAACAAAATCAGCCTTTATTGCCGGAAACCACGATTTTCATCGTTATATCAGCATAGTCCGGATTGAGCTCTTCCGCCGCCTGCATGTCCAGTATCGGCATACCCTCCTTGGACCAGTGCACGCGGCGCACCTGGGCGTCGCGGCCGCCATACCGTCCATTCTCGTATTCCGCATTGTGAAATACATAGATGAGATTGCCGTCCTCGTCGTTGGACCACATGCCATGGCCGGTGCCAAGCTGCCATTGCCCGTTGTATACTCCGGATTTCTGCAGCGGATAGTCGAGCTTCGTCCACACGTTCGGATCGGTCAGATCGGCGTCCTGCCCGGCCGGAGCGGTGACCAGACCGGTGGTGTAGTCAATGCCGACCAGCGAGCCGGAATAAATCAGGTAGATCGTGCCATCATGCACGATGGCGTTCGGACCTTCGGCGATCATATTGTTCCACGCGAATTCCGGCACAACGACCTGCTTCGGCTCGCAGGTAAGCCGTTCCGGACGGGCCGGATCGAAGCTGGCGATCCAAATGCTGCCGACCTGCTGCCACGCGTAATACCAGCGGCCGGAATCGCTGATGACGGTCATGTCGAGCGAGATACGTTGGATGGGATTGAGCACGCCGCCGGTCGGTGTGAGAATCGGCTTCGGCACCGTCCAGTTTTCGGGTTCGCGCGGATCGAAATCCGTGCCGTCGGAATGCTGCTTGAGCTGCATGATATGGCAGCTGCCCGTCCACATGTCCGGCTTGCCCGCGCGATCGTTGGGCGTGCCGTCTGGATTGGTGGCCGGCCCATCGAAGCATGGCATGAAGAGCACCGACAGTTTTCCATCGATGACATGCAGTTCCGGCGCCCAGAAGCAGCCGGTCATGGCACGTCCTTCAGCGTTGTAATCACCGCATTTGAGCAGATCGATTTCCTTGGCACGGCCGCCCGCCGCGTCGGAAAGCGCTTCGATGGAGTCGGCGATGCGCAACGGCATATGCGTGGCGCCATCGTTCGGATCGACGCAGTTGCCGTCGGTATCGTCGGTGGCGATGAACATGAACATCGGCTTGCCGTTGAAATTCCAAGCGAACACCGACGGGTCCGCACGCTCCACGGCAAATGGCACCGGGTATACGGTTTGGCGGATGCGGCCGCTCACCGTGCGCGTGTCGCCCGGCTGGAGCTTGCCTTCGGCGGCGTCCTGCGCAATCGCCTCAAGTTCGTCTTTGTTCCAATCCACGGCACGGGTGGCACCGGAACCGTCGCTGTAGACGAGATCGGCGCGGACCTTGGCGAGTGTCTGCACGGCTTCACAGGCCGCTTCCCTGCTTGCCGTCATGTCGATATGCTGCGTCGCCACCGATGTTTCAACGTTGTAAATACGACCGAATCGTTCGATCAGTTTCGACGCTTCTTCTTCAGTGACGGCAATCACGTTGCCAGGAACGGCATTGGGAATATTGCAATCGCAGGAACGGCTTGATTCCGCCGTTACCACAGCTTCCGCAATATCGATCGACTCGCCGGATTCGGCCGCGGCGACAATATCGGCAACGGTCGCGACATACGATTTGCCGTCGTTCGACGTCCAGGAAATCACATAACGGGAGGCGTCCGCGTCGAATGCGACAGACGGACGATTGACGCCACCGCCGGTACGCAGCATCACCAGTCCAAGCTGCGTGAAGGAGGTCAGATCGTCGCTGACGGCCAACAGGAACGCCGATTCCTCGGAACCATCCGGCGCTCCTCCACGCTCGGTACGGGTGGCGGCGATTGCGAATCCACCGCCTTTCATGCGGAACAGGTACGGATCCTTCAACGATTTCAACGTGATATCGATGCCGGGCATCACCGCGCCGTACGCAACGGCATCGGTGGCTGGGCGTGGCGTGTCGAACGGATCGGCAGCGACCGGCGCAGCTGCGACGCACGCGCGACGAGCCTCGGCGGTGGCGGCCTGAATGGGTACGCCGGCGGCGAAGAAGATGCCGTAATTCTCGTTCAACGGCTTCCATTCCGCGGTTTCGCTCGCACGCAACGCCAGATGCATGCTGTAGGCGATGTCTTCATTATTCGCCTCTTCACGGCCGGTGGCTTCGCGCGTGTAGCACAGCAATTCGTAGGAACTCGACATCGAGAAACCCCTTATGATTCGACTTTTCTTTACAACGTTGTACACTATACAAGAAATTACATCGTTGTACAAATCAATGTCATCCGCAAGGAAGGGGAAAAATGAAATTCCGTACAACAGCAAAGCAGATCGCGTCAGGCATCATCGCCGCAGCCATGCTGGTCGGAACGCTCGCCGGATGCTCCGGCAATTCGACGAAGCAATCGTCCGCATCGTCGAAAGCCGAAACCAGCACCGCCAGCATCAAGCGCGGCGAATCGCATGATCCCTCCATCGTCAAAGCCAACGGAAAATACTATATTTTCGGCTCACATCGCGCTTGGCTCAAAAGCGACGATCTGATCAACTGGAGCACCTTCACCAACAATCTGAGCACCGACTACGAGAAGATCTTCAAAGACATTTGGGACGGCTGGGCGAAGCAGTCCTCCAATCCTGACGTCAAAGGCAACATGTGGGCACCGGACGTGATCTGGAACGAGACCATGGGCAAGTGGTGCATGTACATGTCGATCAACGGCGCGAACTACCGTTCTGTGATCGTGTTGCTCACCGCCGACGACATCGAAGGCGATTGGACGTACGTTGGCCCGGTGGTCTATTCCGGCTTCGAACGCGTGAACGTGAAGAAGACCGACGTGCCGCAGGTGCTTGGCGAGGATGCCGACATCACCCGTTACACTTCGCAGACCGACACCGGCATCAACGCCATCGACCCGTGCGTGAAAACCGATGACAACGGCGACATGTGGATGACCTTCGGCTCCTGGTTCGGCGGCATGTGGATGTTCAAGCTCGACTCGGCGACCGGCCTGCGCGACTACAACTCCACCTACCCCACCGAAGCGAACAAGTCCGACGCCTACTATGGCGTGAAGCTCGGCGGCGGCTTCGGCAACTCCGGCGAAGGCTCCTACCTGCTGCACGACAACGGCTACTGGTATCTATTCGCCTCCTACGGCGCGCTGCAGCAGACCGGTGGCTACCAGATCCGCATGTTCCGCTCCAAGGACATCACCGGCCCGTACGTTGACGAAGCCGGCAACACCGCGATTTCCACCAAGGCCATCGGCAACAACTGGCAAAGCGACATCGGCGAGCGCCTGATGAGCTCGATCCAGTGGAGCGGCAACGACAACGCGAACATCGAGGTCTCCCAGGGCCACAATTCCGCGTTCGTTGACGACGACGGCACCGCTTACCTCGTGTACCATACCCGTTTCTCCGGTTCCGGCGAAAAGCATGAGGTGCGCGTGCACGAGCTGCTGCCGACCTCCGACGGATGGCTGGTGGCCGCACCGTACGAATACACGGGCACCAAGGCCGACAAGAAGGGCTACAAGACCGCCGACATCGCCGGCGATTACGAGATGGTGACGCACGACAAGTCCAGCTATTTCAAGGGCCCGAAGAAGGTCACCGATAAGACGAGCACCGTCTATCGCGGCGTGAACAAGCCCATCAACATCACCCTGAAGGAAGACGGCACCGTGACCGGCGACCAGACGGGCACTTGGGAGGCCGTGGAAGGCGCCAACCAGATGACGCTTAAGCTCACCGGCGACGAGGGCGAAGTCACGTATTCCGGCGCGTTCGACAAGCTTCCGCGAGACAAGGATCGCAAGGCAGTCATGACCTTCAGCGCTCTGGGCACGAACAATCTGTGCATTTGGGGGTCGCAGAAGTGAGTGAAAACGGCACAACAACCGTGAATGCTGCAGTGCAATCGTCTGCAGAACCACTATCTGCGGCACCGGCCACCTCGCCCAACGGCATCGAGCACACGCTCGCCAACGGTCGGGTGGCCGTGCACGATCCCGCAATCGTCGAGGAAAACGGTGTCTACTATCTGTTCGGCACGCATCGTCGGTGCGCGCGCAGCACGGATATGGTGCATTGGGAGCGGTTCGATAACAATCTGAGCCGCGACCCGTACGCGCTGCTCGGCGATATTTGGCAGGCATGGCCGAAACAGGATTCCAATCCCGACCTGCTCGGCAACACGTGGGCGCCCGACGTGATCTGGAACGAGACCATGGGCAAGTGGTGCATGTACCTGTCGGTGAACGGCGACCAGTTCCGCTCGGTGATCGTGCTGTTGACCGCCGACCATGTGGACGGCGACTGGACGTACGTGGGGCCGGTGGTATATTCCGGTTTCGACGAGAGCAACCTGTGGAACACCGACGTGCCGAAAGTGCTGGAACTTGAGCCCAAAACCGATGGCACCGTCGGCTATGACCTGACCCGCTACCTGTCGCTCAAAGACACGCGCATCAACGCCATCGACGCGGCGCCCGCATTGTGCGAGCACGGCGAAATGTGGATGAGTTTCGGTTCATGGTTCGGCGGCATCTGGATGTTCAAGCTCGATCCGGAAACCGGCTTGCGTGATTATTCCGTGCGATACCCGCTGGTCAAGGATTCCTCCGATCCTTATTACGGCGTGAAAGTGGCCGGAGGCTACTGGAATTCCGGCGAAGGATCGTACTTCATTCGTGAAAACGGATGGTGGTATCTGTTCATGTCGTACGGCTGGCTTGGGCGCACCGGCGGATATCAGATTCGTCTGTTCCGTTCAAAATCGCTGCTTGGCCCGTACGTGGACCAGAACGGCAATCCCGCGATTTCGTACGGTGAGATTCCCGACAATCAGGAGCGCGGCACCGGCATTCGATTGACGTCTTCCGTACAGTGGGATGGCGGTCCGGCAGAACTTGCCGATGTCGAAGTCTCGCAGGGGCATAATTCCGCCATTCGTCGGTCGAAGGACGGTCGCATGTTCCTCGTCTACCACACCCGTTTCGCGGAACGCTTTAGCGAGGGCGATGATGAAGATTACGAATCTCACGTACGCGAATTACTGCCGACTTCCGACGGCTGGCTGGTTGCGGCACCATACGAATACCGCGGTTCCGTTGCCGTCGCGCCGACCGGCATTGCCGATATCACAGGCGATTACAACGTTGTACTGCATGATCAGCATACGTTCTTCAACGGCAAGCAAGAGAATGATGGCACGTACGTTGGCATCAATCGTCCGACGCGATATACGTTCCATGAGGACGGGCGGATCACCCGGGGTGAAATCGTAAGTTTCTTCGATACTCCCGACGCGAATCTGCCGAGGTCGACGGACGGGCCGATCACCTGCGGATCGTGGAAACCGCTTTCCGGCGCCGTGAACGGATTCAACTGTTGCGCAAGCGACGCGGAAATCCGATTGGACGACGTGACCTACATTGCACGGTTCGCAACACTCCCCCGCGAGATCGACGGCAAGCCGGTCATGACGTTCTCCGCAATCGGCAACAATGTCTGCATTTGGGGATCGCAATCCTGAATTTCCGAGTTTCCGAATAATCCGGAAAAACTGGAAAATCCGGAAACTCGGGAATCCTATGAAATCAAAAAGCAAAGGGCTTGTGACGTACTCGCAAGTACATCACAAGCCCTTCAGCTACGAGAACCGAAAACCCGCGGAAATCAGCGCTCGGAACGGTTGATGGCCGAAATAATGGCCTTCAGCGAGCTGGTGACGATGGACGTGTCAATGCCGACGCCCCACACGATCCGCGGATCCTCTTCCTCACCGATCTGGCATTCCACGTAGGAGGCGGCCATGGCGTCGGTGCCGACGGACATGGTGTGCTCCACGTAATCCATCACGGAAGCCTCGATGCCGAAGTTGCTCAGCGCGTTCAGGAAAGCGGCAAGCGGGCCGTTGCCCATGCCGGAAACCTCACGCTCCACCGGCTCATCAACGCCGACGTTCACGCCACGGTCAAGAATCCTGGCCTTCAGCACGGTATCGGAACCATCTTCACCGGACGACACCGACACCTTCAGCAGCTTCAGACGGCCCCACTGCTCGAGGGAGTCGTCCTTGCTATCGCCGACCACGGCACCAGCCGCAGTAGCGCCGGACTCTTCGACCGGCAGATACTCGTCCTTGAACAGACGCCAAATATCCTCGTCCTTGACTTCCTTCTTGGTCTCATCGGCGTACGCCTGCACAACCTTGTCGAACTCGACCTGCAGACGCTTCGGCAGATCAAGATTGTGGTTGGTCTTCAGCAGGTAGGCCATGCCGCCCTTGCCGGACTGGGAGTTCACGCGGATGATGGCCTCGTACGTGCGGCCGATATCCTTCGGATCGATCGGCAGGTACGGCACCAGCCACACGAAGCTGTCCAAATCGGCACCGGCACGATCGGCGGCCACCTGACGAGCCTCAAGACCCTTCTTGATGGCATCCTGGTGAGAACCGGAGAAGGCGGTGAACACGAAATTGCCGGCATACGGGTGACGCTCGGAAATCTTCAGCTGGTTGCAGTACTCAACCGTCTTGCGAATCTCAGGAACGTTGGAATAATCGATCTGCGGATCGATGCCCTGCGTGAGGAAGTTCAGACCAAGCGTGACCAGATCGACGTTGCCGGTGCGCTCGCCGTTGCCCAGCAGGCAGCCTTCGACACGATCGGCGCCGGCAAGCACGGCCAGCTCGGTGGCGGCCACGCCCATGCCCTCGTCGTTGTGCGGGTGCAGCGACAGCACCACGGCGTCGCGCGGCACCAGATTGTTCGACACGTATTCCACCTGATCGGCGAACACGTTCGGCGTTGTCATTTCCACCGTTGCCGGCAGATTGATGATCATCGGATGCTCCGGAGTCGGCTTGATGACGTCGATCACCGCATTGCACACCTCAACGGCGTACTCCGGCTCGGTGCCGGTGAAGGATTCCGGAGAATACTCGTAATACAGGTCGATGCCCTGGGCTTCGCCCTCAAGCTCCTTGCACAGGGTGGCCGCGTCGGTGGCGAGCTTCTTGATGCCGGCTTTATCCTTGCGGAACACGACCTCACGCTGCAGCACGGACACGGAGTTATAGAAGTGCACGACGGCGCGCTTGGCACCCTTCAGGCACTCGTAAGTCTTGCGAATCAGGTGCTCGCGAGCCTGCGTCAGCACCACGATCGTAACATCGTCAGGAATGAGCTCACGCTCGATCAGCATACGAATGAAATCGTAATCGGTTTCGGAAGCCGACGGGAAGCCGACCTCGATCTCCTTGAAGCCCAACGACACCAGCAGATTCCAGAAACGCAGCTTGCGCTCGGAATCCATCGGGTTGACGAGGGCCTGGTTGCCGTCACGAAGATCGACGGAACACCAACGCGGTGCACGCTGCAGTCGCTTGCCCGGCCACGTACGCTCCGGGTAATCAAACGGCACCTGCTTATCGTATGCGACGTACTTGTTGTACGGCATCTTGCTGGGCTTTTGCGGAGCTCCAATATAACGCGCCGGAGGCAGCAGCGGGTCGTTGTTCCCTCCGTTGGACGCTGCAGCCACTGCCGCGAGATCAAACACTGAAGATTGATCCTGACCCATCACTCCTCCTTATCTGTAAAGCTGGGCAGGCCTTCTGCCGGCCCACATTGTTACGTGCATGTTACCTACCTGCACTGCCGCCCATAGTAGCGGCAACCAATCCCATATATCGCCGGCATTCCGCCATATGACGGACAGACCACGATTTTCGTCTCTTTTTCACCTCATATCCAAATTTGCCGCATTACAGTGAGCATCATGACCTTGCGATTCAACAGCGACGGCACCTTCCGTGTGCTGCAGATGGCCGATATTCAGGACGGACCAAACGTGCGCGAAGACACGATCCGTCTCATCGAAGCCGCCATCAAGAAAACGCATCCCGATCTGATCGTCTTCACCGGCGACCAGATTCGCGGATACGACCCCGCGTACATCGACACGTTCCTGCGCCGTCGCGGAGAGCAGCCGGGCACGCACATACGAGCGGTCACCGAAATCGAAGCGAAAATCCGCGGCATCAAACGACATCCCTTCACCAAAGCGTTGCTCGAACAGCCCCCGACCGACGACAATTGGATGATCGACGGCATCGGCACCGACTCGCCGAAACTCGTGAAACGCAACAAACGCGACGGGCGCAACGGATCCGCCAACAAGCTTGAATCATGGGCGCAATCCATCAATCGCGCGACCGCCGCGACCATACTCGACAGCACGCGGCAGAAAGTACGAGACACGTTCGCAGCATTCCTTGGACCTGCATTGGAAGCGCGAATCCCCTTTGCCGCAACCTACGGCAACCACGATTTCCAGTGCGGCATTCTCGCCGACGAACAGGATGACCTCTACCGAGAGTTTTCCGGTTGCATGAATCCCGTTGCCGGGTCGTCTCCTTTGGCGCTCGAACCAGGCACGTTTGCGATTCCGATCGAGGCTTCCGACGGGTCTGGGCGCATTGCGATGAGCGTGATGATGGTGAATTCCGGCGATTATGCGGATAATGCGTTTGACGGCGATCGCAGTAATTCCGGCGATCGCGAGCATGCTGGGGATACTGGAAATGCTGGCAAATCTGGCGATACTTCCGGAAATACTGGAAATGCTGCAGGAGGACGGGAATCGCTGACATCCTACGCAAAATACGCGTCGAATTCGCGCGGATGGGATTTGGCCGATTCCGACGGCTATGGCACGCCTTCGCCGGAAGCGATCGAATGGCTGAAGCAAGTGCAACGCGAGTTGGGCGAGCGCAATGGCGACGGTTTGGCGGTTCCGGCGATCGCGTTCCAGCATATTCCGCCGCAGGAGTTCTACGATTGCCTGCGCGAAGTGCCCGCATACACGCCGAATGCGGTGGAGGGTGCGCGAACGTTCGCAGGGCATTGCTATGTGTTGAATCGTGACGTGTGCAGACCTGGCTCGAGGCTTGGCGAGGCGATCGGCTGTGCGGATGAGAACGTTGGCGAAGTGCAGGCATTGCGCGATGCGGGCGGCTATTTCGCGCTGTTCTGCGGGCATGACCACAAGAACGCGTTCGTCGGGCACGTGCATGACATTGATCTTGGCTACGCGCCGACCTGCGGCTTTGAATGCTATGGTCCGAAATCGCGGCTGCGAGGCATTCGACTGTTCGAATTCCGCGAAAACAATCCGGTCAGCTACGTGACGCGCATGCTCACGTGGGGCGACTTGATCGGGCGCTACTCCAGCAACGAATTGCGTGTGTTCTTCGAAGACCATTGCGTGACCGATCTGATCGGCATCCGCAACGAATTGCGCCGCCCGCAGGTCACCGCCACACTGCTGGGCATCGGATCGGTAATGTGCGCCGCAGCCGGCCACGCCATCGCCAAACTATTCAAGCGCTAGGTGCGGCGACGCAAGGCGTGGCCGTCGCAACAGTCGGACAATCGCCAATCTGTGGAATGCGGAAAATCTGTGGAAAATCTGCGAAATATCAGCAGAACATCAATGGAACAGGCTGACGCCGCGACGAGACACGCAAAACGCGTTGCCAAGCCAAGTATGACGGGAATTCGGCCATACCGCACCCAATCGAGGCGCATTCTGGCTCATCCAAATACTCGGCACACGACCATCCGCGGAACGCGATCCCAACAAATTGAAACCGTTCTTCTCCAACAACCATTCCGGATGCTGCGTGGCAATCGCAAGACCCTCTTCCAACGTAAGCGGCAAACGCTCGTCGGAATCGATCAGCTTGCGCGCCACATCGGGCTCTCGATTGATGTAGCACGTTCCCGTATGCGGCTCGACCACCAGGTAAAACGGACCTTCCGGAGGTTCGAAACCATCCTGCGGAAGAAAACTGGCGATATCGCGCGGCGGCATCGTGGTGAAACCAGCCATACGGTTGATCGACGTACGCGCGATCAACGATTCCGGGGAAACCAACTCGCGCGTAGGCACCAACAGAATCTGCGTGCCCAAATCGGAATCCTCCAACGCACGGATGAGCGGGCGCGCCAAAGCACGGAACGCGGCGGCCGACATATCGGCCACATCCGGGTAGCCCAACGCCACGATACGGTCCAATTGCTTCTGCGCTTCTTCTGATGCCTTCGACATGTCTACCAGTGTACGCGAGCGCTCCGTCCAAAGTATGAAGCCGCCTCACGATCTTTGAATCGACCTCACGATTCCGTGATTTCGTCGCACAATCTTGAAGCTCCGTCTGCACAACTCGCGATTTGCGGTCTTTTCGCGACTTGTGCAATACGAAACCACGGGTTGCGTAGTAGGCGGTCACAACTTTGTATTGTCAGTATTGCCCGTATCGTCATCTTTCGCCCAGCTGAAGGCGATTACGGCGATCGCGGCAATATTGAGCACATTGCTGATGATTTCGACATTGGATGCCGAGAGAAGACCGGCAATGGTGATGTGCGAATATTTCAATCCCAACACGAGCCAATCCAGCGCGCAAATGGTGGTAGTGCAGATAATGAACAGCGGCGGGTAGCTGCGCGAAAGTCGCACGAATGCGATGACCATCAGTCCCAAAACGCACCACAGCGCAATCCACAGATGCGTCCCCAATGGCAGCGAGGCCTGCGTTTGCGCGGGAAGTCCGGTTACGATCTCCAATCCGCAGATGAGTGCCGCGACGGTAACGAAATACACGATCCACTGAACTGTCTGCCGAATCATCTTCAACCCCCTTACTTGAGCCACGCCACCTGATATAGCCTGCGTCAGCACTTGCGCTCCATCGCGGCGTAGCTCAAGTTCGTGCTTCGCGAAGCAAAGAATCAAGTGCGATTACAGAAAAAATGGAGTCCGGAGGCTGAGGTGGTTCGGAGCGTTATTATGGGGGTATGGTTCCGAAGAACTGCGACGATGGCGTCAATGTGGGGATTCTTGATAATGACGCATGCGCGTTGGAGATGATGCGGCTTCTGCTGCAACGGTCCGGCAGCTCGATGCATGTTGTTTGGACTGGCATGACGGCGCAACGCACGCTGGAACGGGTGACGTTCGAACAAAGTGCGGACTCGCTGTCAAAAGCCAATGTTCTTGTTATGAATCTTGCGTTGAACGGTATTTCCGGCGTCGATGTGTACCGGCAAATCAGGTGCCGCAATGCATCGTTGGGTATTGTCGGCGTGAACTCGTATCCGCTGGACCAATATCGTCAGCAGCTTGCTTCCGCCGGGGCTCAAGGGTTGTTCTCCAGGCGGGATATCTTCTCACCGGCTTTTGCAAAAGCTATTCGGGAGGTGGCTTCGGGAAAACGCGCCGATTGCCCGGGCGATTTTCTTTCAGCGAGAGAATCTTATGAGCATCTTCGCATCGTTTCCGAAAAAGACGAACGGATTATTTCCAAGCGAGAACTCAACATACTTTCTATGTATACAAAAGGATTAACTACTGAAGAAATCGGAAAATATCTCAATATTTCGTGCGGAACAGCGCTTTCTCATGTTCATCATGCTTCGAAAAAATTAGGTGTGAGCAAGCGGATCGAAGCTATACGCTTTTGCCCGCAACATCATCTTATTCAAGAATAAAATAGGTAAAATTCAGAAAGTGCTGCCATGGTCGACAGTGCACTGAAAATCATCCGCAATCGAAAATATCTCTTAATTCTTATCGCAACTTGTTTGATAATGCATTGCTGTGCACTAGCTGATTTGCTTCTCCAAGCGAATGTCAGCATGAATCTCATAAATATTTTTCTGATAATTATTTCGCTGATTCCACTTGGTATTATTGCTTTTCTGCCTCGATGCGGCAGTTGGATAATTCTTGCCATTTGGTACGTTTCGCTATTCCCCTGCGATTTGTGGAATCCTCTGCCGGAGGAATACATGATGTCATGCATGATGGCGATTGGGGCGCTTGGTTATTGTCATCTTGGGCAAAAGTTTGGCGGCTGCCGCTGTGGTGGCGGGAATGAGCTGGCTATTGCCTGCAATGGATGACAGGAAAACTGTTTCCGCGAATGTTATTTCTTCACAGGAATTGTTGTACATGGTTGCGTTGCTGGTTTTGGCTGCGCTGATCGGCGGTTTTATTCGGCAAAGTCAGGCTCAGGCGGAATTGCATGGCCTGCTTCAGCGGCAGCGTGAGAATCTTGAGATTGCACATGCCCTGCATGATTATATTTCCAACGATATAACCGATGCTTCATTGCTGCTTGGGCAGGCGCAAGAAGGCGATTTCACTCGCATTGCAGACGCGATGCAGTGCTTCGATGATGCTTCGGCGCGTTCGCATGAGCTTATTGCGCGACTTGAACCTACGCAATTTTCCGAAAAGCCGCCGCACGACGCGATATCGTACGCCACAGTTCCAAAACGTTCTTCGGCCGCCGTTTCTGGTGAGATCATGCTTAATGAATTACGGCAGACCGTGAGCGAAAAACAGGCAAATCTGACCGCGCTTGGTCTCGACGGAATAGTGTTGCTGCCAGAGATGATTCCCGGCAGCGATGATGTCGTCACTGAGCATCTTCTTCTAGGATTGGCGAGGGAACTTTTTCGAATATTGCCAAGTATGCCGACGCTCATTTTGCATACGTTCTTACAATTGAAGTTTCGTGTGACGAGTATGCGGTCAGGCTGCGCAATGCCATTGCCGCCAAACCTTCCGCGGTTTTGGATGGCACTGGTCTTTCTCGCTTCCGCAACCAGCTTGTGGAACATGGAGGTGAATTGCTTGCCGGCGTTCAAGAGGAAAATGAGATGTGCTGGTGGGTTATGGAGGCGCATATTCCCCGAAAAGCCAATGTATAAGGCGCTTCATTTCGGTTTCCGTGAGATTCCCGGTTCCGCCAGCGCGTTCAAGCCGATACCCCAGTCTGAAACAATCTGATTGTGCACCTGACAGTTGTTTTGTGTGGCAAAATGCCGTACACTATCAATATGGCTACAACATTTGGCAATAGAACATCGCGCTTGGATATTCGGCTGACTGCGGAACAGCGCGCGTTGATCGAACGCGCCGTTTCGCTAAAGGGCTCCACATTGACGCAGTGGACCGCGCAGCATTTGCTGGAAGCCGCGCAGAGGGAAATCGAAGAGGCTTCGTCGCTGAAGCTCGAAAATGAAGCGTTTGACGCGTTTTTGCGCGCGCTTGATGAGCCTGTTCCCGCCGAAATGGCTGAGCTCATGCAGAGGGAACCTCAATGGGCATGAGTGGTGTTGATGGCACTGGCGCGGCTGCGGCACGTTTTCTTGAACCCCGACGACTGCAACCGGGTGAAGAACTCGGCTCGTTCTCTTGCAGTGTTGAGCTCATCGACGATTGGGCTGCGAAACATGCGTCTTACGCGGCAAAGCAAGGAACCGCGGTTCCGTACGTATGCTTCACCACAGACGGGGATGTCGCAGGCTTTTATGCGATAAGCGCCTATTCGATCGATCGCGAGACCGTGCGGGGAGGGTGGCTTCGGCGAAATGTCCCTGCAAAAATTCCCGCGATTCTATTGGGAATGCTGGGCGTGGATTCCCGCTTTCAGAAGCGGGGCTTGGGCTGGATGTTGCTGCAGGATGCTGTGAAGAGATCTCTTGCGGTGAGCCGGCAAATTGGTTCCCGTGCGCTTGTCGTCGATCCGTATGATGATGCTTCGCGAAGTTTCTACCAGCATTTCGGTTTCCGTGAGATTCCCGGGTCTGGCAGTTTGTTCGTCAGATTAAGATCGTGAGGTCATAGGGGCCGTTTGTCTCGAATGATGGATGTTTTTATTCCAAAAAGACTTGTTCGGGGATATTTGTGCGCCGTTGGCGAGCGCACGATTTCGGATTATGCAGAAAAAGCAGAATCGTGAGGTCGAAATTTCAAGATCGTGAGGCGGCTTCACACTTTGGGCGGAGCGCTCACGCGCACCGGAAGCCCTATCGAAATCATCAGTAATGTACTCAATATTGCCGCGATCGCCGTAATCGCCTTCAACTGGGCGAAAGACGACAATACTGGCAATACCGACAATACAAAGTCGTGACTTTTCGTTTACACGCAACATGCGATTGAGACTGTCTGCACAACTTGCGATAGGGCTGAAATCTTCGGGATATGCAGACGGAAATTGCGGATTATGCAGACAGGATATTTGATTAGGGGGTATCTGAATCTTGGAAAACCAGCAATCGGGGGTGTTTGATGGAATGAAGCCGTCTGCACATCCGTATTTTCTGGTCGTTTTATTCAGATGTGCAGACACGGAACGCGGGATGTGCAGACGGCAATTAAATATGCCACTTCTGCTACTTGGTTACACCCAAATTAATCAGACTGCCATGGTCGATTCTCGCACAACTAGTTGGCCAGGAATCTCAACATATCGAGTCCAATTTTCTGTATGTCCACGTCCCTCAGCAAGATCGTCGATCTTGTCCTTCAAAAGATCAACAGCCTTCATGCCCACTGAACGGAAATCCTGGCGAATAGTCGTTAATCCCGGATTCCAAATCTTGGAGATAGGATGATCATCGAATCCCACTACGCTGACGTCTTCGGGAACTCTTCGACCAACATCGTTAAGACCGCGGATTATACCCATCGCCAGCTCATCATTGCCCGCAAAGACAGCTGTTACATTAAAGTCCCGCCCCAGCTTTTGACCAATTTGACGACCAGTTTCGGGATTCCAATCAGCCTCAATGGGAGCCGGCGCAGGAACTCCCACTTCCTCGCATGCTTGTCTCCATCCGTTTAATCGCGTATAGCCGCCGCCACCCCCTGGAATGGCAACATGGTATACGGTTTTATGCCCAAGCGAAAGCAAATATTTGGTCACCTCATAGCCACTCTCTCGCTCGCACAATGAAATCTGAGCAATTTCCTCTTCCCGATCGCCAGCGATCATCACCACAGGTAATTCTGGCGGAAGATATGCAAAAGCATCATTACCGACCTGATCGAAATTCAACAGAATCACGCCAGCGGGGTTCTGATCAAGACATGACCGCACGCTGGATCTAAGCTTATTTCTGCTGGAGTCAGCAAGAATACCAATCGTGAGCGAATAGCCTGCTAATCGCGCTTTCTCTTCGATTCCCTCAATGCAATGCGATTGACCATACAAAGTGGTGTTTGTAGACAAAACAGCAATTGCTTTGGTCTGGTCTTTCACTAAGGCACGTGCGATCGGATTCGGACGATACCCTAACATATCGATGGCCTTAGCGATCTTTTCCCGTTTCTCAGCGCTTACTCGTTCCCTATCATTAAGGTATCGAGATACCGTAGGAACCGATACTTGCGCTAGCGCAGCAACGTCCTTAATCGAAGCAGCTTTCGTCTGCCTACTCCTGGCCATTGTTCACCTCTTCGTATGATTGCGTACTTCTCTCTCGGGAAGTGATATAAAATACAATCCTATTCCCTAAATCACCCGGAACAAACCATCTATTTCTTCAGAAAAACGAAGAACTATCCGGATGCCAACCCCTTACAGTCCACTGCATCCGGATAGTAGTATCAATTACTTCACAGCACCTCCAGTAATGCCGCTAATAATCTTTCGCTGCGTAAACGCAAAGATAATTAGCAATGGAGCACTCATCAAAATGATGTATGCGAAAATAAGGTGCCAGTTATTCAGATAAAGTCCAGCACTTGCCACGTTGTACAAGTTCAACGGCAGCAAATCCATCTTTCCGGACAAAATGAACAATGAGTAGAACACATCATTCCAGATATACAGTGTCACAAGAATCGTTGCAGTAGCTAGTGTCGGCCCAAGCAGTGGGAGAATGATCGTGAAAAAGATACGCATCGGCTTAGCACCATCCACACGAGCCGCTTCTTCCAAGGAGATCGGGATTGTTCGAATGAATCCGGTAACAAAGAAGATTACCGTTGACATGTATATGCCGATGTATACACCGACCATGCCAACCGCAGTTCCTGAAAGACCGATAATCTTCAACAGCATCATGACAGTAACCACAGCCGGAGGAAGAATCAAACCGGAGATACCCAAGGCATACACCACAGCCAGAGTCTTCGTTGTGCGACGTGCAAGAATCCACGATGCCATGGATCCAAACAACAGAGCCAAGAACACAGATGGAACCGTAACCACAATAGATCCGAAGAATGCGGAAATCATTTTACCATCTACTAGCACCGTCTTGAAATTCTCAAGAAGATGCCACTTACTTGGCAAACTCATGTTAGGCACTATGGCTTCAGCCTGCGTCTTACCTGCAGTAACTACTAGCAACCAGAACGGAATTCCCAACAAAACAGCCATAACAATGACCACTAGAATCCCATGAATAATTCCATGAACTTTTGATGGCTTATTCACCATGACCGAATCGTTGGTCTTAGGTGCAGCACCGTACGTTGCAGATGTCATAGGATCTTCGCTTCCCTTCTACGCAGGTACCAGATCAACGGCACTGCAATGATCATGACCATGATGAATAGCACAAGGCTCATCGTTGTGGACTGCGAATATAGTCCTTGGCCAAAGGTTCGCCAAATGAAGAGGTTGATGATTTCAGTGGTACTTCCAGGGCCACCTTGAGTCGTCGCTTGGACGATGTCGAAGCCATTCATAGAGCCCAGCAGAGATGTCGCCACGTTGAAAGTAAAGGCTGGGGCCAACAGCGGAAACTTAATACGCCAGAATGTTTGACGCCTATTAGCACCATCTATTGCAGCCGCTTCAATCACATCAGAATCGATGGTTTTTAGACCAGCCAAGAAGATGAGCATCGATAGTCCCATCCACTTCCAGCCGTGAATGGCTGCCACAACAACGATTGTCCAAGTTGTAGATCCAAGCCAAGCTATGTCAATATTCTGTCCAGTGATAAACGACAGAATCTGGTTCAATGCGCCATCAGACTTAAGTACTGCTTGCCAAATGTAGCCTACAGCGAGTGCCGACATGATGACCGGAATGAAGAACATCGTACGAGCAAATCTATTGATTCGCGTATCTTCCTCAAGAAAGACAGCCAACAATAGTCCGAAAGTATTTTGGAATATTGCGACCAGCAACGCATAGATTAACGTAATGCGCAAGTCTCGCAACAGGTTGCCTGATTTAAAAAGCTCTATGAAGTTACTGAAACCTACGAAATTAATTGTTTTAGAATATGCCGACCAATTAGTAAAGGCATAGATTAGATTAAGGATTGTTGGGACAAAAAAGAAGATGAGGAGCATGATATAGGCAGGCAGAAGGTATCGAATCGGATAGTTCTGACGCATTAGCGCTTTCTTGCTCTTGCTTCCTCCTTCTTTTTCTGCGTTTGGCACTACTCGTGCCGCAGATTGTGTTGACATTGTTCCCCTACGCTTATCTTTTTGTTTGGAGGCTGGGCGCCGTTATTACCTGTTTTACGACGCCCAGTCAATCAGATATCTTGTTCCACTATTTATGTTCAGAAGCCCTGAACACCTTGAGCTTTGGCCAGTTGAGCGAACTGATCCTGCGTTGCCTTGGCAACGTCTTCAGGACTCTTCGTACCGTTGATCATGTCGGCCAAGTTGATGTACAGATCCGGATTGGCCACAGCCAAGGACTGCATGGAACCGACAGAATCCTTAATGGAATCAGCGGAGTCGAGCAGTGCCTGAGGAACGTTGTCAGGAGTATCCACACCCTTGATAACGGACACAATACCTTGATCTTTGACGAAAGTGGCGTAATCTTCGGTCATCCAATAGTTAATGAACTGACGAGCTGCGGCTTCTTTCTTGGAGTCACCAGTCTTAAAAGCAACAACAGAATTATTCTGTTCCGGAATCACCGTACCAATATTGCCCTCGGACGAGAGCGGGAAGAATCCGATGGTTTCATCCAGCGCTGCCTTGTCATTACTTGCTAGGGCGGCAATTTGATTAAACAGCGAATTCACGCAGATAATCATGCCGGTCTTACCATCCCACAGAGCCTGAGCTTCATCGGTATCCTTGGCGGAACCAGCGTTTTTGTTGTAGAGGCCTTCATCGAACAGAGACTTGTAGTTGCTGATGGCCGTCTGGATAGTATCATCAGTGAACTTCTCCTTGCCGGAATTCACACGATCCCACAGACCATCTTGAGCAGCTTCAGCCAGCTGAATCTGCACTGAGTACTGGGTTCCCCACTGGGAGCCACCCATTTCAAACAGTGGAGATTCCACTCCATCGATATCGGCATCCTTGATTTTCTTGGCTGCCTCAACGTATCCATCCCAACCCTTGGGAATATCTGTGATTCCCGCCTTCTCAAAGACTTTCTTGTTATAGAACACACCCATCACTGGCGGAGTGGAAACTAATGCCGCATATCGCGTACCATCTACTACGCCACCTGCATCGGCGATGCCGTCAGTGTAATTATCTACCCATGGAGCATTGTCCAGCTTCTGCAGTTTGTCTTGGGCTATGAAGCCCGCAAGCATGGACTGTGTTGGCTGCCAGAAAGCCAAATCTGGAGTATCCCCCGTCGTGGTTTTAGTCTGCACATTCTGCTCATACGGATCCGGAATAGTTTCCAGTTTGACAGTAGCGCCAGTAGCCTTCTCGAAATCACTGACAACCTTGACTGGAATCTTGTTAGAATTCTGCGCCACCCACATCGTGAGTTCAACGCCATCAAGCTTTTGTGTAGCAGTAGGCCAGTAATCCTGTGCTCCCGTGTCCGATTCACTGCTGCTATCAGCAGTAGGATTCGAGCAGCCGGCAAGAGCCATGGAAAGTGCTGCACTCGTTGCAATCACCGCCATCAGACGAGACTTTGTGAACATCTTCATTGATATCACCTTTCTTATTAATTCCTTATATGTTTTTATTTGTCGCGTTTTCTTATTCAACTTCTGCAGTCAACAGTGTGTATAAGTTGTTTCACCGCCTTCCCCTGTAAGTTGAAAAGTTCTAGAAACGTATTCATGTGGAGGAATACGCACCGTTAATACAGCCTGCTCAGAATTCCATTCCGTGCTCCACGGAGTGAATTCATCCGTCACCGGGAAAATGGGCTTTACACAGATATCCTGATATTGATACTGCGGTACATGTAGCTTCGCTATCGATTGCGCTTCATTGACGTTCCTGCCCCATACCGTGATCAGAGACTGCGAATCATCGCGCAATCCCAACGCAATCACCGAATCATTCCACATAGGCATTCCCAATGGCCAGAAAGGCACCGACTGTTCAATAACTGGCTGAACGAAACGTCGGTATGCCTGAATACCGTGCCGCAGAATTGCTTTCTGCGACTTATCCATACGATTGATATATCCCGATAGGAAGAAGCGACCCAACAGTGTTGTGTTGATATTGAACGCGGTTTGCTCCGCATTCATTGACGACTGAGGATAAGCCCAGCTTGCGGCCTGTTCTGGCGCCACCATCACCGGAGCGGTTGCCGCAATAGCTGGATACAACCGATAATCCTGTTGATCGGACGTGGACTGCACCTGGAATCGGGACGTTTGTGCATAGTCCTCTCGCATCCCTCCAGAAGAACAATTCTCAAGAATTACATGGGGATATCTTCTATGTATACCATCGATCCAATCTAGATAGGCCCTGTTATGTTCAAGCATGCCGTCACCAACTGAATCGGCCTGGTAATCCGTTCCGCTGCCAGGAGAAACATTGTAATCCATCTTGAAATAACCGATGCCATAATCGTTGACAAGCCTGTCAATCACATCATCCAAATGCTTTCGGGCACTACCATCGCGCAAATCAAGAATATATCGTTCCTGCTCCACAACGCGATGCCCATTACGTTGGAAGAAAGCAGAATCTGGAAGCTTTTGAGCGACCGGCGATTTGACGCCAATAACTTCTGGCTCTAGCCAAAGCCCTGGAATCATACCAGCATCTTTAATGGCATCCATAACTTCCACGATGCCTTTGGAACCAGGAAATCTCGTCTTCGAAGGGAGCCATTCACCAACACTTGGCCACCAGTCTCCAGAATCGTCATACCATCCACAATCTACGACAAAAATTTCACAGCCAACTTCCGCAGCACCGGAAATCAGCGGCAACAGCTTCTCCGTGGTGGGATCTCCGTTGATGGTATTCATGTAATCGTTGAAGATAATGCGCGGCTGCGTCGTCGTACTATCGACTCGACGGCAAGCCCTCCTATATTGCGTAAGATTCGCAATCGCTTCCTGTTGAGTTGAGGCCAGCACAAAAGAAGCAGGAACTGTGGTGAAGCATTCATTCGGATCCAACTTCTTTGTCCACGCGTGGTTTATATTAGTGGGTCCGGATACTGCAAAGTAGCCATCTACTGTATTATTGCCCACTTCCCAGCGCCAAGCTCCGTTATGTTCAACCTGGAAAGCCCACACAGCTCCGGCATCTTTGTTTTCAAGGAACGCCAATGGTGCCATACTGCCGGTAGACCATGCACCAGTCGACACAACGGCATGCTCACCACGGGGATCATGGCCCGTCATCTCCTGTTGGAGCATTGGGAAAAAGTCATCAAGCTTTCGCTCTTGCCAACGTCCTTCACCCAGCCAATCAAAATGACCTTCCGTCAACACCCACTCGTGAGTCCAAGATGCGTTACTATGCACAGATCCCATAGGAAGCACCAAACTGGTCACAGATTCGAGAACAAGCGGGGATACGCCTTCATTAGTGATGCTTACATATGAGCGAATGACTGATGTTCCCTCCACAATTTCATATGTCATCTGCACACACGCGCAAGACTCCTCATCTTTCATATTCACATTCAACCGGTGGAGTTTATCCACCACTGTTTCCTCATATGAAACGAACCGGAGTTCCTTTCCAACAGTAGTGTGAATCAAACGATCGCAAGCAATCCAGTGTCCAGTACCAGCAAACATGATCTCAGCCAGCGGTAACGGACGAGCAAAATCACGACTCACTTCACCCGACCGCACACTTTTCATCACAACGTGATCTGCCGCATCAACCTCAAAGTAAAGCGTGACAGCACCAGTTTTCCAAGAAAAGTCCTGCACCACGACGTACCTCCCATAAATGTAGATCACCTCACTCCTCCCAGCTATGCCACTGGAACTTCAGGCGATCGGATTCGCAATTCGCAGCAGATACGGCCTCTTTACCAACTACGAACTTTTATGTCGATAAGTTCACTATAGCGCGATAACGTTTTCACGTCAACTTATAGCCAGAATTCACAGACACAATTTATATATACACAAAATGGCTTTATTCCAACGTTTTTACAATACCTATAGTCTTCATTAGTAGTATCTAAGACACTCTGATACCGTTTTTATTATAAATTGACCCTCAGGAAATCACTCCCGAGGGCCAATCCATATCATCTCGCATTACGCAAGAGACTGGTGGTACACATCTCCTACCATCACTGGATAAAACTGCACATAGTCAAGATTAGGACCAACGCCCCACGATACCGCTCCAGCGCCGACACCAGGCTCATCCCAGTTCCCCAGAACCAAAGCACTGCCACTGGTTTCAACAGTCATCGCCCGCTCTAGGAAGTTACTATCAGAATAGGTATACCGGAACGCACCTCGCGCTACTTCCTCACCATTGGCAGTTCCATCACGCACCTGCAATCCCAAATCGACAATCTGCGGATTGTAATCATGCTTACCAATGAATGCATCGTTCGAGAAGCGTACAACCATATTAAACTTTCCCGCAGGAATGGTTCCCGCTGGAATCGTTACAGTTCCCCTCACAGCGTCAGCTATCTTCGGCGTATTATTCGTATCCAAAGTAACCACGCGGGTTTGATCCCCCATGCCGAAGGCACCGCTCTCTTCAGTGACGAATTGCTTGCCGAGACCGGTCACATACGAATATCCAGAAGCATTAGATGCACTGTTCTCCCGAATTTGCGCACCTCCTGCAAGCTGCAACGACTCGGCTTCCAATGTGATGGCATTGCTATCATCCGCAGCATCACGGCATGTGGTGATATCACGAATCGAAACAGCATCACCTGATAATTCCAGCTTATTAATTCCTTCAGATAGGGCAACGTTCACCATGGAAGACTGCAAACCGTCAGATTCAGCAGTAATTGTGGTGACCGATGTACCATTCACCGAAAGCACCATGGAATCACCCCGAGATGCAGTGTAGACAACTTTCACTGAGTGATACCCACTTTCCCAAGCATGGGCGAAAAGCTTCGCTTCGCCTCCATTCAACGAGGCGAATCCTCTGGCTCCATCTTGGTCATAGGTCAGCAGAGCACCACTTTCCAGACGGAATTGATCCGCAGGATATTCGATTCGATCCAAGGAATTATCGGAAGCCGATACTTGATAAAGCAAGAACTTATCCAGTGTGTTGTCCATCGATGATCCATGAAGTTGGATTTGATGCTGCCCTTGCTTGAGTCGCAGTAGCACCTCACCGCTTCCTCGATACAACCATTTTGCCGCCGGCTTCATCGCCAGTTCAGCGCCAAAGTGTATAGTCCCAGCAGACTGTCCATCAACAGACACGTCATTATCCCCCGGAAATCCAGTATTACCACTGATCACCTGGAAACGATATATCCCATCCGCCGGAACATCCACCGTCCAAGAAGCAATCGAGCCCGTCTTGAAACTTCCAACATCACCATTGCCCGATGTCATAAAATAGTTCCAGCCATCTCCCCACGGAGTCTTAATGTAAGTCTGGGCGCCTCCTGATAGTACGGTATTTTCTACCTCTTCCACCAACAGAGCACGACCTGCAGCAGCATTGTCAATGGAAAGAACACGATCCTGATGAGGAGTCACAATCAGCTGATATGAGGCATATCGATCAACACTTGTTGTGGTCACATCTAAAGTGCCGGAAGAAATATCTACATCGGATAGCGCATTGACCACTCTAGGAGTAGCTGCAACACCATCTGGGCCAGTAAAGGCATTCTCTCTAACTTCGACATCAACTGTGCTGCCGAACAGATTCTGATCCAATCCCGTCAAATGTACAGTTACCGGAATGTTGGAACCGTCGTTCTTAACTTGATCGGCATTAGCATCGTTAGCCCCTCCATACAGCACCGTCGCTTTCTTATTAGTGCGGTCAATAGCGGCAATTCCCTGAAGGCTGTCGGCCTTATTCATGTAATCAGAAGACACTTTTACTGTCTGAGCCCCACGCAAATCACCATACCATTTGAACTGCCACCACCCTGCGTTAGCGGAATTGGCTCGAGCCATGTTGTCGGATAGGTTGCCTGCATAATTCCAATATGCCGTCTCAGCCTGCACCTTCTCATCTTCAAACATGGACTGCCATTGAATCAGCTGCCCCGGAACGCTCATATCACGCAGCTCGCCGTATTCCGTGATGTTCACGTCAATAGGATTAATTCCATACTTCTTTTCCAGTTTCCTATAGCTTTCATAATGACTGCGGAAGGAAGAAAGACTTTCCTTACCGAGTTCATGCCACACAAAAACATCAGGAAGAGTATTTTGGCTCTTAGCATGAGATAAGAAGGCACTGCTCCTATTCTGCCGGTACACACAATCACCCGGACCTGCCACACGCGCATGATCAGCAGTTGGCTTGACCTTACTAGGCTTTTCACCATTCTTGTACTGTTGCCAGATCTTCTGAATAAGCTTATATTCGGAGTCCCAATCCGAAAGAAAAGTCCTGAAAATCTTGGCACTGGCGTTGTCGCCTGACGCATACCAATTCCCGCCGTCAGGCTCATTGAAAGGAATAAAGGTGTATTGGTCAGGATGCTCAGTGTTAGCGAGGACCTTATTGATTACAATTTCCGTAACCTGTTCGTAGTCCCATACTCCATCTCCCCCGTTAGTGTAAGTGCCATACGATGGGTCGTCTACAGGGACATCGAGTACGTAAGTCCGACTATCGGATGGACGATTGCCACTGTTATAGCTCCAATCGGGATAATAATCCTGCATATAAACAGCAAGTTCATTGCCTCCATTCGAAAAGAATTGGTTCTCCAACGCAAGAGCATCACCACTAGGATGCTGAGTACCACTCGGAGGCTTCTGCGATGAATTCTCCACCTGAGCTCCATCAAGAATGGCATCCGCAGGAGAACCATCATCGCCCAATCCATACAACGTTCCCGAAGCTCCGCCTCGAAAATTTCCAGTCTCCGTAGCAAAGTCGACGTTCAATGTTTGCATCGCTTTGCCACTACGCTCATCCGCTATCGCCGCCTGCCCTATTGCCGCGCCGCTACTAATTAGTAGCGCAGTACCGGCCACAATAGCAACTAACGCTTTATTTCGGTGACTCATATCTATTCTCCTTTGAACTACATGATTCAAAACATCCACGTTCAATGAATCATGTACCTTCATAATACGACGAAATCGTTTTTCTCAATAACTGTAAATATAAGTAATTTCAGTAGTTTTCTTATTTGAAACCGTTATCATACGTATTTTTCATAATCATACGAACGACAATCCGATCGCTCATGAAAATATAAAAAAGACAATAACGACACGCGCAAGATGTCAACCAAAACACCAATGCATCCGCAGTCAATTGAATGCGCAGAGAAATCCATCCAGAAAACTTGATGACGATATCGATCTTAACAATTGCCATAAAAGTGAGATGGTTATGATCCCCGATTTGATTTTGAATTCTACGGCTGCACAACCCGTATTTCCCGTCTGCACAACTCGCGAAAAGACCGCAAAACGCAAGTTGTGCAGACGATTTGCCGCGTAGGCTAATCACCCTGCGGAATCGTAATTGAATCATTTGGTGACGGCGCTTCGCAGAACAACAGCAAGTTGATATCACGCCAATATCTGCAGCATGCCATCTTTCCTTGAAGATTCCGCCGTTTTCAAGTCATGCATTACGAAATTGCACGACCCGTTATTCGACCAGCTCTCCAAGATTCCGAAATCCTATTACGCGACCGTGCCTATTCCCAAAACTGTCGGATCCGCCATACACCACAAAACGTCGCTCACAGGGCACACCCATTTCCGGCGCAATACTATCAATCGTGGAAAACGCCTCTGGACGGAACGTCGCAGATGATTTAATCTCTATCAAATAGTATGGCTTCCCGCCTTTTTCTATGATGAGATCGATTTCCTTGCGATTGCTATCTCGCCAGTGATACAGCCTCGGACGTTTCTCCAACGCTTCATAACGTTTGATGATTTCCGTTACCACCAAATTTTCAAATAAGTTTCCCCTATGATTGCTTAAGATTAACTGTTCAGTAGATTCAATGCCAAGCAAATGCGCCGCAAGTCCAGTATCGTAAAAATAAAGCTTTGACGCTTTAGTAATCCGCTTTCCGTAATTTTTGAAATATGGTCGAAGACGAAAAGCGATGAAACTTGATCCGAGAATCGACAGCCAACTTTTTGCCGTGTCCACAGAGATACCGCAATCATTTGCGAGGCTTTCCGTATTAAGCACCTCCCCCACGCGAAGTGCCGCCAATTCCAAAAAACATTAAACTCAGCGATCTTACGTACCCCCAATTCCTCCCGCACATCTCTGTCAACATAAGTTGAGATATAGCTTGGAAAGAAGTCGGAAGGAGCGATGCCTCTATTCGTGGATTTACATAAATCCTATTCGTGGATTTGCATAAAAGCACAGCTGAAAAGACAGACATTCCAACACAAAGGAACCGACAACGCGCACACATGGGTCGTGCGAGTCAGCATACGGGCAGACCAGCATACGGATAGGGGAACCTGCTTGTTCCGCGGTTTTCGTAAGATTGAACAACGCATGTGGCCGCCCACGAAGTCGTTTGGGGCCGGCTGGTCGACCTCAAGCGTGAAATCATACGAAACCGTTCCAGCATAAGCGAGAGGTTGTTATGTCCGAAAAGATTAAGGTCGGCATTCTCGGAGCTACGGGCATGGTCGGACAGCGCTTCGTCACGCTGCTCGAAAACCATCCGTGGTTCGAATTGGTCACCCTTGCCGCATCCGCGCACAGCGCCGGCAAGACCTACGAAGAGGCCATCGGCGGTCGCTGGAAGATGGAAACGCCGATGCCGGAATTCGTGAAGAACATGGTCGTCAAGAACGTGGCCGACGTGGAAGACGTGGTCAAAAACGTCGATTTCGTGTTCTCCGCAGTGAACATGCCGAAGGCTGAGATTCGCACCATCGAAGAGGAATACGCGAAGACCGAAACGCCGGTCGTGTCGAACAACAGCGCCCACCGTTGGACTCCGGACGTGCCGATGGTCGTGCCGGAGATCAACCCGGAGCATTATGAGGTGATCGAGCACCAGCGCAAGCGTCTCGGCACCACGCACGGCTTCATCGCCGTCAAGCCGAACTGCTCCATCCAGGCCTACACCCCGGCGCTCGCCGCTTGGAAGGAATTCGAGCCGCGCGAGGTTATCGTGAGCACCTATCAGGCCATCTCCGGCGCGGGCAAGACGTTCAACGACTGGCCGGAAATGGTGGGCAACATCATTCCGTTCATCTCCGGCGAAGAGGAGAAGTCCGAGAAGGAACCGCTGAAGGTGTTCGGCCGCGTCGATGAGGAAAAGGGCGAGATCGTGCCGTTCGACGGCCCGCTGAAGATCACCTCGCAGTGTATTCGCGTGCCTGTGCTCAACGGCCACACCGCCACCGTGTTCATCAACTTCGGCAAGAACCCGACCAAGGAAGAGCTCGTCGATCGCTTGGTCAACTACACGAGCAAGGCTTCCGAGCTTGGATTGCCGCATGCGCCGAAGCAGTTCATCCAGTACCTGACCGACGACGATCGCCCGCAGGTCAAGAAGGACGTGGACTACGAGGGTGGCATGGGTGTTTCCATCGGCCGTCTGCGCGAGGATTCCATTTTCGATTGGAAGTTCGTGGGGCTCGCTCACAATACTTTGCGCGGCGCTGCCGGCGGCGCTTTGGAAAGCGCCGAAATGCTGAAGGCACTCGGCTACATCACCAAGAAGTGATAACGATCTGCATATGTTCTGCAGTTACGCATGATCATGCATGATTGTACATGGTGATATCTGATTTCCGCAGAACATAATATTGCGGAGGATTGTTGATTATTCAGCAATCCTCCGCTTTTTCATTTGCAGATTATCTGAAAAAATATCTGTAAAACAGATATGGGAATAAAAAAGACTTGGCTGAGACGCCTCAAGCAATCCAGTCAAGTCTTTTTTTGATTGTTATTGCGCGGTATTGCGTCAGCGACCAGTACCGCCATACACCACGGCTTCCACCTGCTCGGCATCCAAGCCGTAGGCAGTGTGCAGCGCGCGGACGGCGTCCTGCAGCTGCTCGAGCGGGACCAGCGCGGCGATGCGGATTTCGGACGTAGAGATCATCAGCACATTCACGCCCTCGTCGCTCAGCGCGTTGAAGAACTTGGCAGCCAAGCCGGAGTGGGTCTTCATACCCACGCCCACCACGGCCACCTTGCCCACGTTGGCGTCGATGTCGAAGGACTGGTAGCCCAGCTCGTCCTGCTTCTCCTGCAACACATCCCGCACCTTGGCAGCGGCGGAACCCGGCACGGTGAAGGAAATATCGGCGGTGCCGGTGGAAGCGGAAGCCTGCACGATCATATCGACGTTCACGCCGGCCTCGGCCAGCAGCGTGAACACCTTGGCGGCCATGCCCGGCTCGTTCGGCACACGGCGCACGGTGGCCAGCGATTCGGTGTTGTCGTGCGCGACGCCGGAAATGATCGGGACTTCCGGCCCCAGATCGGGGAACAGATCTCCCAAGGACTGGTTGTTGTTTTCGCTCATGTTCTTACCTTTGTTCGTAAAGTCTTGGTTTTCTTGCGATTGCCTGCGATGTCTCGCGATTGCCGAATGCGAATCTCAGATATCTCAGATGTTCGGCAATGTGCGCGGATCGACGTCTTCCGGCACGATCAGCGTGCCGCGACGGTGGGAGAAGGAGCTGCGCACATGCAACGGCATGTCGAATCGCTGCGCGTATTCCACGCAACGCAGGGCAAGCACCTTGGAGCCGCAGGAAGACATTTCCAGCATCGACTCGTAGTCGATGACGGGGATACGGCGTGCAGTCGGCACAATGCGCGGATCGGCGGTGAACACGCCATCGACGTCGGTGTAAATCTCGCATACGTCGGCGTCCAGCGCCACTGCCAAAGCCACTGCGGAGGTATCGGATCCACCTCGTCCGAGCGTGGTGGCGTCGCCACCCTCATTCACGCCCTGGAAGCCGGCCACGATGGCCACGGAACCCTTGTCGAGCGCACGACGCACGCGGTCAGGCTTCACGGCCTTGATATGCGCGGTACCGAACTGGGCGTCGGTCATGAAACCAGCCTGGGAGCCGGTGAAGGAGTAGGCGTGAGAGCCGGCCGCATGAATTGCCATTGCGAGCAAACTCATCGAAATACGCTCGCCTGCGGTCATCAGCATGTCCATCTCGCGCGCCGGCGGGTTAGAGTCGATGCTGAGCGCCTGATCGATCAGGTCGTCGGTGGTGTCTCCCATTGCGGAGACCACCACGGCCACGTCATTGCCGGCGTTCTTCGTTTCGATGATGCGTCGGGCCACGCGCTTGATCGATTCTGGGTCGGCTACGGAAGAGCCGCCAAATTTCTGCACGATGAGAGCCACAACTTATCCAATCTTCTTCAATGTGTTGCCCGCCAACATACTAAGCAGGCTGGTCAATTATAGGAAAAATCCGATTTGTCAAGCCCCTGCACGCCCAACATGCGGAACAATATATGGGATCCACACATTTTTTCGGCGTACGTTCCGTCAAATCTTCCGCAGATCGCCCGTACGACGCTTGCGCAATCCAATACATGCCAGCGCAAGCCAGCATAAGCAACGCGCAGGCAATGTAGCGTCAGACCGCGCGACGCCCCGCCAACGCGCGTCCGAGCGTGATTTCGTCGGCATATTCAAGGTCGCCACCGACCGGCAGGCCGCTCGCCAATCGCGTGACTTTAATGTCGGTTTGCGAAAGCAGCTGCGACAGGAAGCTGGTGGTCGCTTCGCCTTCCACATTCGGGTTGAGCGCGAGGATCACTTCGGCGACTTCGCCGTCTTTGAGCCGTTCGATAAGTTTGGCGATGTTGAGGTCGCTGGGCTGCACGTTGGCCATCGGGTTGATGACGCCGCCGAGCACGTGGTACAGGCCGCGGTATTCGCGCGTGCGCTCGATGCTCATCACGTCTTTCGGCTCTTCGACCACGCAGATCACGCTGTGGTCGCGACGAGGATCGGCGCAGACCGGGCATGGGCTGGTTTCGCACACGTTGCCGCAAATGTCACAGAATCGTATTTTCTCTTTGACTTCGGCGATGGCGTCGATCAGCCCCTGTGATTCCTCGTCGGATGCGTTGAGCAGGTAGAAGGCGATGCGTTGCGCGCCTTTCGGCCCGATGCCGGGCAGGTGCGCGAACGCGTCGATCAGTCGTTGGATGGCGCCGTCATAGGCCAGTGCCATGGTTCACCTCTCCTTGGTTTCCATAAGATTCGCGATTATGCAGTGCTTACGATTGCGTTGATTCGTCGATTTTGCTCGGTTTCGCATTTTTGCTTGCGACTGCACCGTCATCAGTCGTCGAGATTCTTCTTCTGCTGCATGTTGCGCGGGTTTTTTGCATCGTCCGGCCCGAAATCCTCGACTTTTTTCACCTCGAACAGTCGGGTCAGATCGTCCACGCTTAACGCGGTTGACGCCCCGATCGACTCGTCGCTCATGGAATATTCGTCGTCTTCCGCGGCGACCTGCGGCATTGGCTGTGCCGTCGCGGAGAACTGCTGGCTCCACGGATCGGCATTCGGCTGGCCTTGCTGCGGTGCCGCGTCCTGCCGCGGTGCGCGATGCTGGTGATTGGCGTGCTTCGGAGCCGCCTCAGGTTCCGTTGGAGCAGGCATGGGATCCACCGGTCCTGCCTGAATCGGCATGGGGTTACCCCAAGGATCGTCGTCCACCGGCGCTTGCTGCGGTACAGGCATCGGTGCCGCCCAAGGATCAACGTTATCGCTGACATCGGGAACAGCCACATGTTTCGCATGTTGTTCCGGCGCTTTCACATCGTTGACGCCGCTTGCGACCACCGATTGCGGTTGCATCGGCTGTGCAGATGCAACCCAAGGGTCATCATCCGGAACAGGCCGTTCCGGATGATGGACTTCCTGCGTCGGGGCCGCCCATGGATCGACTTCCTCGGCTCCACCGGCAGCAGCTCGATGGCCCTCCTCATCGCCGGAATCTCCGGCATTGCCACTGTCTTCGGCGCTCTTCGCGCTTGTGCCGGCCGGCTCCTTGCCGGAGGATTCGAGACCTGCAGCAGTACCAAGATTGGCCGTCAGCAGCGTGGCCGCTTTAAGCTGTTCCTGCACGAGTTGCGCATTGATCTTGCTCTGCTCTTCCGGGCTGAGTTTGCTCCACGGCACCGATTCGGACCCGTCCGCCAGCTTTTTGGCAGGCGCGAGCGTGACGCTCGGTCCGAACGCCTTATGCACTTCGGCGCGGACGATTTTCACCACTTCGGTATTGCCGTCCACCGATTCCTTTGCCACCGCTTTGGCAAACGCGTATTTGCTGAGCGCCTTGTCGAATTTGATCCACAGACGGTCGCCGCTCAGTAGCACGCGAGGCACTTTTTCACGGCTTACGTAACGTTGCACGTCTTCCGGAAGGGCTGCGACCAGCGCATCCCACTTCTGGTCGGGGGTGCGATCGTCATGAATGGGAGCTGGTACGGAAGTTGCGGCAGGCGCAGCGGAAGCGACGGAAGTCGTCGCATTCATCGCCTGCTGCACGTCAGCAAGCACGGAAGCCACGCCGGATGCGACGGCATCGGCAGGATTCGTCGGCGCCACGGACGGCTGCACAGGCGCGGAAGGGGTATCGATCACAGGCGCAGAATCCTGCGCCCGCACATTTCCTGCGGCATGTCGTGCCGCACGGCGACGGGAGCCGGCCATGGATCCACGCGACGATTCGGCAGCCGCGGAAGTTCCGGCATCGCCGGCAAAATCAGGTACACCGGAAGATGACGCAACGACAGCCATCCCTTCCTCACGCCCGGCCAACAAGCGCGCGGCAAGCAATTCCAATCGCATGCGCGGCGAAATCGCACCGGTCATATTGGCAAGCGTCGCATTGATCGTGTCAGCCATCTGCGTCAGCGCAGACAATCCCAAAGCGGAAGCCTGACGACGCAAATCATCCATGTTCTCGGCGGCCGCATCGTCGGAAAGCACGCTTTCCGCACGCTCTCCGCCCAACGTGAGCACCAGCAAATCGCGTACGCGGGCAAGCAAATCCTCAACAAATCGACGGGGATCGAAACCACCGACCACGACCTTCTGAATCACGCCATACAGTGCTTCGCCATTTTTGTCGGCAACGGCGTCGACGGCCTCGCCGATCAGAGCGTCAGGCGTGAAGCCAAGCAACGCAACCGCGGAATCGTATGCGATGCTGCCATCGACCGCACCGACCATGAGCTGGTCAAGCACGGAAAGGGTGTCTCGCACGGAACCGCCGCCGGCACGCATGGCAAGGCGCAGCACGCCCGGCTCGGCTTCGATATGCTCGTCTTCGCAGATCTGCTCGAGGTACGGGCCCATAACCTCCTGCGGCACTAGGCGGAACGGGTAATGATGGGTGCGCGAACGGATGGTGCCGATCACCTTGTCTGGCTCGGTGGTGGCGAAGATGAACATCACATGCTCCGGCGGCTCCTCCACGATTTTCAGCAGCGCGTTGAAGCCTTGCGGCGTGACCATGTGGGCTTCGTCGAGAATGAAAATCTTGTAGCGGTCGCGGGCGGGGGCGAATCCGGCACGTTCGCGCAGTTCGCGGGCATCGTCCACACCGTTGTGCGAAGCGGCGTCGATTTCCACCACGTCGATGGAACCGGGGCCGCCTGTGGCGAGGTCCTTGCAGCTTTCGCATTCGCCGCACGGGTGCGAGGTCGGGCCTTTCGCGCAGTTGACGCAACGCGCGAGAATGCGTGCGGAACTGGTTTTGCCGCAGCCGCGCGGACCGGAAAACAGGTAAGCGTGCGTAAGTTTGTTCTCATCAAGCGCTCGCATCAGCGGAATCGTGACCTGATCCTGCCCGATCACGCCGTCGAACGTGTCGGGACGATACCTTCTATAGAGTGCCAGTGCCATCGCAATTCCTTCCGCTGTGGTGTCACTAGGCTACCGATTAATTACGACACGTTTTTTCTCAAAGACCGGCCGCACAGCCTGCCCGTAACGGTGAAGCGCGTGTCCCCAAAGACAAGCGCCGCGGCAACGTTTAAGCTGGGAGTGACGACATCGACACTACGAAATTGACATTGTGTCAATTTACGGTTTAGACTGAGGGCAGTCAAGAAATTGACAGAGTGTCAACGTGTCGCGCAGGTGAGAGACGCCACTCGAACGAAGGAGAGAAAGCCATGGACGGACAGCACAACGCCTCCGCAACAACAGTCGGAGACGCACGCCGCGCGCAAATCGTGCATGCAGCCCGCGCAATCTGCCTGGAAAAGGGCTTTTCGAAAATCACGATCAGCGATATCGCAGGTCGCGTAGGCATGACCAGATCTCTCTTCTACCACTATTTCCAAGACAAAGACCAAGTTGCGGACGCCGTGCTCGACGACGTCATCGACGAAGTCATCTCGCAATTGGAGGAGTGGAACGCCAATCGAGAAGTCGGCAACATCTCGAAAGCGCTCGATGACGTGGTGCGACTGACCCGTTCCCTCATCGCCGATGAGGGCCCGTTCAGCCAACGCATGATCGAAGACGGCAACGCGGGACTGTACATCAAATTCATCGACCGCGTGGCCGATCGCATTGCGGAATACATCTGCAATTCGACAGTGCGCGATTTCGAGAAATTGCATGGCATGCCCATCACCAACGAGCATGAGACGTTCTATACGCTCATCGTTGGCCTGATTTCGCTGATCAGACTGCATCCCGACATTGAAGACACCGTCATCAGACAGGTCGCGGCACAGACGCTGCATCTGAACGAATACATGTAAACGCAGCTCACCCCGCGCGCATACGTGTTGAGAGAAAGGAAGAGCGATGTTGTTCCAAGTCTATGGCGACACCGCCATATACCAGTGGATCGGATGGATCCTCGTATTCTGCTGCCTGATCGGCGCCAATGAGCTGGCCCGTCGCACCAAGACCGGTGGCGTGATCGCGTTCCTGATCGTGCCGGCCATTCTGACCATCTACTTCATCACCATTTACGTGGCCGCCGCGATGGGTGCCGAATGGGCGCTCAGCAATCCGACCTACGTGCATATGACCAGCTGGTTCCACTATGCCAAGCTATATGCGGCCACCGCAGGCTGCATCGGCTTCATGGCACTCAAATACAAGTGGGGCAAGATCGGCAAATCCGAATGGTTCAAGTGCTTCCCGTTCGTGATCGTGGCCATCAACATTCTTATCGCCGTGGCCTCCGACTTCGAATCGGCCATTCGCGCTTGGGGCACCACATGGGTTTCCACCGAAGGCGTGACGCTGTATGGCGGCTGGCACAATGTGTTCAACGGCGTTGCCGGCCTGATCAACATCGCCTGCATGACCGGCTGGTTCGGCATTTACGTGTCAAAGAAGAAGCAGGACATGCTGTGGCCTGACATGACTTGGGTATTCATCGTCGCATACGATATTTGGAACTTCTGCTACACCTACAACTGCCTGCCGACCCACTCCTGGTATTGCGGCCTCGCGCTGCTGCTCGCCCCGACCGTGGCGAACTTCTTCTGGAACAAGGGCGGCTGGATTCAGAACCGCGCCAACACGCTCGCCATCTGGTGCATGTTCGCGCAGGTGTTCCCCATGTTCCAGGATGAGTCCAAGTTCGCCGTGCAGTCGGTGAACAATCCGAACGTGAACCTGACCGTGTCGATCATCGCGCTCGTGGCCAACGTGCTCGCACTCGGCTACATCATGTACCGCGCGAAGAAGCAGCACGTCAACCCGTGGCTGCAGGAAGTCTTCAAGGGCACCCGCGACTACGAGCAGGCCATCGCCCGCCAGGAAGTCGCCGCCTGACCGCAATCCGTGTTCGATAGTTACGGCGTTCGCTAGTTACAGAAAATCCGGTATTCGTAAGATAAAGATCTTGCGGGTACTGGATTTTTCGTTATTATCGCGAAATTATTTGCGATTGCTTACGATTGCCGATCACGCAATCAGTTGCATACATGCCATCTTCGATATGCAATGTTGCGGTTTGACCGGCATGTGCACGCACTACCGCGAGCGCTTCGCGTAGTAGGTGTCGGTTTTGCCGGTGACAGGATCACGGTGATCACGCTTGATGGCTTCCAGCACTTTCTCTTCGGTGTTGGCAGCTTGGCTTTCCGCCACGGCCGGCGGCACCAGCACGCGAAGCGCACGGTCTTGAACTACGACCTTGACAGGCAGGCGACCAACATATTCACCGTCCGCCATCAAGACCGGCGGCTCATCACCCTCTTGCGCGCGGGTGATTTCGATATCGCGCACACGCTTCCAGCCAAACACCTTGCACCCGAGGATCTTGCCGCTATACGCGTGAGACACCGCATCCACGCATTCGGCGACATTGGGCACGTGGTCGAGCCATACCAGGTCAAGCAGCCCATCCGAGAATCGTGAATATGGCGAAATCTCAATGCCACCGCCAATATGCCGTGAATTGGCCACCGTAAGCAACGGTGAAATAATGTCTCTTTCTTCCACCGTTCCATCGGCCAACGTGGCTTTGATGTGGTATCCGTACCGCTTCATATGCGTCAATTCCACAATCGCCGCCACGAAATAGCGCACCGAACCGTTGGGCAAGCGGGAATGGTTGGCACGGTCGTTGATACTCGCATCCAAACCACACGACAGCATGCCCGCATAGAAGCGGTTGACCGCCGGGCGCAATGGCACGTCCGAATCGCCGACCAGATCATCGCCGGTACTGGAATCGACGGCATACCCGCCCTGCAACGACGTGGCCAAACCCATATCAACGTCAATATGCGTGCCGCGCACAATCGCGCCGACGATGCCGTCGACAGCGGTTTCCACGCGATTGACCGGCAGCTCAAGACCGCGGGCGAAATCATTGCCGGAACCCGTCGCCACAATGCCCAACGGTTTACCGGAACAGCCCACGGCATTGGCTCCAAGCGCAATCATGCCGTCGCCGCCGACCGCCACCAGGTAGTCGTATTCGTTCCTGCGATTCCTGGCATTCGCCAAGGAATCGTCGAAGCTCTCGCCGGTCACGTCGATCACGTTGAAGCCATGCTTGCGCCCGGCCTCTTGCAGCAGCTCAACCACCTGCTTGCCGACCTCGGCACCCTTGCCTTTGTTTGACGTCGGATTGCCGACAACGGCAACGGTCGCATTCACACATGACGTTTCGCTCATACTTCAGTACGATAACCGCGATTCGCTCCACACGCCACATGCGAACGGCTTTCCATACAAATGGCCGCGTTTTGTGGAACGAATGTTCCTTTACGTAGAAAGATCCCTTTTTACGAAGCGCGATTTCCCGCACAATGTACCGTTCCGCACCACGCTTATTCGCAGACAATCGGCCCCGCCCGTGACTGTTTGCCGACATGCGATACGAATGGCATTTGCGTGCCGACCTGCGCTTCGACCAGCACATCCTCGCCTTCTATCGTGCAGGATCCGATCGTCGCATTATTGCCGGATATAGTGCGTTCCGCCACGGAACAAGGATCGGACGATCCCGAATACAACGCATTGGCCGCCGCTACCGACGCCAGGTCGGCCGCATTCTGCGCGCGATGCAAGCACAGCAGCAGATTGCCCGCCGACGCGGCCGCGCCCAGCATGATGGCGGCCACTGCGATCAAAGCCACACCGGATATGGTCCCCGAACCCTCATCGGACCCGCGAATCCAAGCAAACCAATGTTTCACAAGGCGTTTCACATTACCCATTCCTTTCCGACCCGCATCCATCAAATGGTTGCCAATAGTGTTTCACAACATGTTTCACACGTCGTATGTCGCAAGCTCCAAACCTCACAGACCTCCATGCACAGGCCACAACCAACAATCCCGCATCTCACTGCGCAGAGACCAGCACGCTTCGGAGCAACGCTAGAAGTAGCGGGTCGCCTTGCCGGTAACTCGAGTGGGCAGCACACCGGTCGGATCCGGCACCACAGGGCATTGCACCGTGACGGTGACGAAGTCCGCCCCACGCTCGAACCGTACCGTCGCCGAACCTCCCGCAGCCGCCATGACCGCGGTCCTCGCCTTCGATTCGCCGCCCGTATCATCAACCGCGAAAGCCCTGGCACCGGCCGCCGCCGCATCCTGGCAATTCATGGACACCACAGACGCACGCCCCAAGCACAACACCAAAATCGCCACCGCCGCCACGCAGGGGAGCACCACCGCGAATTCCGCGGTGGCCGCTCCCTCATCGGCATCATCGGTATGGCGTTTCCACCATTGCCTCAGCATGAATCACCCGACGCTCAGCGCTTTCTTGATGATGTTGGTCAGCAGCGTTTTGATGGCATCGGATTTCATAATGCCCACCAAAACGGCGGCGAATCCGGTGGCGGCAACCAAAACCACCGCATATTCGGCAGTGGCAGCGCCTTCCTCCGGTTCGACGGTCAGCGTGCGCATACGCGCGTCCAGCAGGCATACCGCTTTGCCGGCCCGTTCACGCATGGCATGCAGCAGCTGTCCTGCCTTGCCCATCAGGTCTGGCGAGCCATCGACGTTGATTGGCGTTTCGTTGTTCATGGCGTTCCTTTCGTTCGAACAACCTCGGCCAGATGGCCGAGTGCACCCAGTGTTGCGCATCATCGTGCCCGTCGGAACGTTTTTTCAGGGTTGTGGTCGGAGGACGTGGGTTATCCACAACCACGGCGTGTCATCCACATTTATCCACAAAACTCCGTGAATTATCGTCTCCCAACATTCCCCGCTTTTCCGTTGTCGTTGCGCACACGCCGTCATTGCACAAACGACATGACGGACGGAATAATCCCCACCGCAACAAATGCGGGAAGAAAGCACAATCCAGTCGGCAGCAACAAACGAACCGACAATTTCGCTGCAGCCTGTTCGATCTGCGAGCGCTCATCCCAATCCAATTGTTCGACCGCTGTTTCCAAACGTTCCACCGGCGAGGCGCCACTGTGCCATGACGAGGCGAACGCATCGCGCACCACCGCAAGATCGCCATCATCCGGCCACGCATCATCCCAGGAAACACCTTTGTTCAACTGTTCTCCGGCCGACCGTAGTCCCGCGCCGAATTCTCCCGCAGCGATATCGCCCACGGCAATCAGCGCGCGTGGAATGGAGGATCCCTGCCGTATGGCGACGCTGAGCATCTCCAATACCAGCGGCAGCGGAAGTTCCCGCACTCGTCCGGCGGGCGCAAGGTCGGCTGGCACACGGACCGGCCTCCACTGCTTCAGCCACATCGCTTCGGCCGCGCACACCGCCGCCATCAGCGTCCATATGCCAGTCATTACATAATTCCTTTCATATCGTCATACCATTCATGCCGTCTTGCCGTCCATATCGTCTTGCCTCATCAACGCGCGTATCCATACGAGTCCGAACCCGTAGCAGACACAAGCGAATCCAAGGCATGCCCAACCCCTGACCCCTGAAAAGAGGAAGGTCAACGGATGCGCTCCCATGCCTTCCCCTAAAAGTACGGTGAGCTGCGGCAACGCCATCAGGAGTTTCACCGTCGCCTTGGGCATGGCGAATGCGTTGGTACGCAAATCATCCAATAATCGTTGCCGCTTCAACGATTCAGCCACCGCCTGCAGGCATCGGCCGGTTTCGCATCCGAGCGTCAGGCTCAGCTGACAGGCCGCATATAGCTCGCCGCTCAGCCGTTCGACTTGGCCGCATTGCTCTTTGGGCGGGCATCGGCTGCGGATCACCATGGTTATGCGAAGCCTGGTAAGTTCGGGTGTGGCGAACGGCGTTCCACCCAATTCTTCGAACGCCTGCACCAATGTGGCTCCGCTGCGCACGGATGCGCGGAGGGAAGCCACGCACGCCACACATCCGATGGCGGGCAATGGTTTCGCCGGCATGTTCGCCTCTTCGATTCCGTCAGACCGCCCATCGCATCCTCCATCAGGTTTTTCATCAAGGCTTTCGCCTGCGCGCCCCACTACGTTTCCCGCCCGTTCGCCCACATCGCATACGTTTCGGCGAGGCCACAGCCATACGGCCAGTCCGCACAGTACCGCGCAAATAATGCTGAGGCTTTCCATCTGCCCACCTCGATTCAACGACTCCATACGCGCACGAAATCAGGCCACTGTTGCGAAGCCCGCATTTGGTTGCCGTTCCACCCGGCCAATAGGTTTCCCCGCAGTTTCCCCTCTGCGAATTCAAGCCGTCCTATTTGCGTGATGCGCCGCCTGCCTCCCACTCGGCCCACATGCAGCACTACGTCGAACGCGTCTTGCGCGAGCGCCGCGGTGGCTTGCGGATTCAGCCCGGAGAGCAATCCCAAGGCCACCAATCGTGAGGGAACCGCCGTCACCTGATTGGCATGCAAGGTGGTCATGCCTCCGCGATGCCCGGAATTCAGCGCGCGCAGCAGATCCACGATTTCGCCGCCCCTGCATTCGCCCACCACAATGCGGTCCGGCCGCATACGCAACGTCGCGCATATCAGCTGCGACAGCCCTATGGCGCCTTTGCCTTCCATGTTGGCGCCGCGCGTCACCAGCGACACGTGGTTGGCATGGTTGAGCATGCCAAGTTCGCGCACCTCCTCCACGGTGATGACGCGCTCCCCCGGCGCGCATCGCATAAGCATTGCTTTGAGCAGCGTGGTTTTGCCTGCTCCGGTTCCGCCGGTCACGAGCACGCTGGCCCTTCGTTCCACGAATCCTTCCAGCAAAGGCATCCATCCGCTTGGAAACATGCCGTTTTCCGCCAAAGATTCCAGACTGGGCGCAACAACGTCCGGCAATCGTATGCTGATGGCGGCGCCTTGCGGAACGAGCGGTGCGATAACCGCGTGCACGCGCACGCCTTCCACCGTGGAGGCGTCGGCTATCGGGCAGGCGTCGTCGAGCCTTCTGCCAAGCTGCGAGCACAGCCGCACGGCGAAATCGCGGATGGCTTGGGGACCGCTGAATGGCACGCGCAATGCATGTGGCCGCATACCTTGGCCGCGATCCACCCACACCGTTCCGTCGCAGGTTACCGCGATGTCGGTGACGCCCGGCTCGGATGCGATGTCGCTAAGTGGCCCGAGTTCCATGACTGATGCTCTTTTCTCCCAACGCTTCCTGAATGAGATCCGCCAACGTTGCGATGGCTTTCGCGTTCGTACGATTGGGTTTGCGCAGTCCAAGCCCTTCCAAGAGTTCGCTGCAAAGCTTGGCATCCGGTTTGATGACCGCGGTGATATCGCAGTCGAGGTATTCCGCCGCTTCCTCGATTGCCGTCGTGCCATGGTCGCGTACGGTTCCGCGCGGTTGCACGCCTACAAGAAACTCCCGTTCCTGTGTTGCGGCATCGTGTTCTCCGATCGAACCGTGATGCGCCCGCAGATTCGCTTTGGCCCGCGCAAGACCAAGTACCGTCAGTTCGACCACGGTAATGCGGATGGCCTTGCGCAGTTCCGTCAAATCCTGCAGTCCGTTCCATTGCCCCATATCGACGACGACCACGCTTCGCACCTGCGATAGCGCATGAATGCACGCTTGCACTTCCCACGATTGCGGATTTTCGGTTTTCCAAGGATCGCATGCCAGCAATGGCACACCATCCCAGATTGGCAGCTCCCGCAGTAGCGCTTTGCCGTCGATATTGCCAAGCGGAGCGCTGATTTCCCCGAAGCGTGAGCCGTCCTCGTTTTCCACGCCAAGAAGCACATCCAGCCCACCTCCTTGCAGATCGGCGTCGACGAGCACACATTTGAGGCCGCGTTCGCTCAGCTCGCGGGCCAGTAAGGCGGCCAGAGTGCTCGTGCCCACTCCTGCCACCACGGAGTCGATAACCACCACATTGCCCATATCGCAGGGTTCCTCCACCGATGCGCGACCGCATTGCGCAACCATGCCATACGTTCCAGGCACAGCGCCAACCAGTTGCGTTCCACCGCGATTCGATCCCGGCGGCGTATAGAACCGTTGCGCAGAGACGGTTCTGTGTTGTGTCGGCGGTGACGCTTGCGGCGCGATCGCGCCGGCGACCGGCAACAGCCCGCCCGACGGCAGCGGCACCGGAGGAACATTCGAAAAAGACGTTGCATTACTCATACCGTCGATTGAAAAGCTTCGGCGAGCACCATTGCAAGCTGAACCGGCCCTGTGGTCGGAGGACGCGAGTTATCCACAACCCCGGCGTGTTATGCACCGTTATCCACACAACGACGATAATCGGCGTCCGTCGTTTTCCCGAAAAATTCCCTGAGAACAGGCAAACAAAAAGGAAGGCCCGCCGAGTGGGCCTTCCTTGCAAGAACCTTAAGGGCAGAATCTCTGCACAACAACATCGTCGTAACGGTAAGTCTATCCAATGCCCGTTCAACGTAACGACCTATCTTGGCCATACACTCTTTGTGGGCTCTGCTCTTTAAGTTGTTCTTGTACTTCGTAATTATGCTCAGCAATCCGGCAATCGCAAACCGAAACCGGCTGATGTTCCGTATTTGTCGCAACTGTTGCTTTACGATCGCAAGAATCATAAAAATGCTCCATCGTGTGCGAAACGCAAGGCGTGTTTGTTCGTTTGCGTGCGTTTGCGGCAAAAACACGGCGTGTCGACACCCTAATTTGCACAATGAGCGAACGAATGTTAACTCCAGCTAAATTTTGCCGGCTTTTTACAGCATTTCCAGCTACTTAAGGATAAAGTAGGAAAGTATGGCACAGATTTTTGACGCACCCTCGAAGGCGATCTTGCGCAGCCAGATAGCTGAGCATATCGCCGAGACCGATAAAAACGACAAGCGTGAGCTTCAGGCCGGCGAAGAGCCGTTGCCGAACGACCGCTTCTTCGACCGCGAGTTGAGCTGGCTGAAGTTCAACAAGCGAGTCCTCGAACTTGCCCAAGACGAAGATCTGCCGATCATCGAACGCGCAAGCTTCGCCGCGATCTTCGCGAACAACCTCGACGAGTTCTTTATGGTTCGCGTCGCAGGTCTGAAGCGCCGCATCGACACCGGCATCGCCGTGACGGCCGCCTCCGGATTGAGCCCAAGGCAGCAGCTGCGCGCCATCAGCGAGCAGGCGCACCGCCTGCAGGACGAGCACGCGCACTACATGATCGATCACATTCTTCCCGACCTGGCGAAGGAACAGATCGTGCTGCTGAGCTGGGACAAGCTCACCGCCGCCGAACAGGAGCGCCTGTCTCGCTACTACCGTCAGCAGGTGTTCCCTGTTCTGACGCCGCTCGCCGTGGATCCGGCCCACCCGTTCCCGTACATTTCCGGCGGTTCCATCAACCTCGCCGTGCTGGTGGAGAACCCGGCTTCCGGCAAGTCCCACTTCGCTCGCGTGAAGATTCCTGGAAACCTGAACCGTCTCGTGCCCGTCGACGACATGACCGATGACGATGCCACCAACGTGCGCTACGGCTTCATCACCATGGAGAACCTGATCATCGCGCACCTGGAATCCCTGTTCCCGGGCATGATCATCAAGGAAGCGCGATCCTTCCGCGTTACCCGTAACGAGGATATCGACGTGGAAGAGGATGATGCAGAGAACCTGCTCAACGCCATGGAGAAGGAGCTGCTGCGCCGTCGTTTCGGACCGCCGATCCGTCTTGAGATTTCCGACGAAACCAGCCCGTTCCTTTCCCAGCTGCTCGCCGACCAGCTGCGCGTCAGCGCCGATGAGGTGTACCGCCTGCCGGCACCGCTCGATGCGACCGTGCTCTTCGAACTTGGCGGCATCGACCGTCCGGACTTGAAGTACCGTTCGTTCGTGCCGACCACCAATCGTCAGATTGCCGAGGTGGAGTCGTCCCGCGCGCAAGACATTTTTGCAGCGATTCGCGAACGCGATATCCTCCTGCATCACCCGTACGATTCGTTCTCTACCTCCGTTCAGGCGTTCCTAGCGCAGGCTGCGGCGGATCCGAAGGTGCTCGCCATCAAGCAGACGTTGTACCGTACGTCCAGCAACTCCCCGATCATCGACGCGCTCATCGACGCGGCGCATGCGGGCAAGCAGGTGCTGGCACTGGTCGAAATCAAGGCACGCTTCGACGAAGACGCCAACATCGCATGGGCACGCAAGCTGGAACGCGCCGGCGTGCACGTGGTGTACGGCATCGTGGGCCTGAAGACCCACTGCAAGCTGAGCCTTGTGGTGCGTCAGGAAGCCGACGGCCTGCGCCGCTACTGCCATGTGGGCACCGGTAACTACAATCCGAAGACCGCCCGCATCTACACCGATCTCGGCCTGCTGACCTGCGATCCGGTGGTCGGCCAGGATATGACCCGCCTGTTCAACCAGCTGTCCGGTTATGCGCCGAAGTCGAGCTTCCACCGTCTGCTGGTAGCGCCGCGTACCGTACGTTCCGGTCTGATTCAGCGCATCCGCCGCGAAGAGGATGCGGCACGCGCAGGCAAGGAAGCATGGATTAAGATCAAGGTCAACTCCATCGTGGACGAGAAGACCATCGACGCGCTATACCGTGCAAGCCAGGCCGGCGTGAAGATCGACATCGTGGAACGCGGCATCTGCGCGCTCAAGCCGGGTGTTCCAGGACTTTCCGAGAACATTCGCGTGCGTTCCATTCTGGGTCGTTTCCTCGAGCACAGCCGTATCTACGCATTCGCGAACTCCGATGGCCCGCAGATCGGTGAAGGTCCGGCCGCAGGTCCGGAAGTGTGGATCGGTTCCGCCGATCTGATGCACCGCAATCTCGACCGTCGAGTCGAAGCGCTGGTACGCATCACCGCTCCGGAGCAGATCGACGAGCTGATCAAGTACGTGGATCTGCAAATGGCCGATTCCACCACCTCGTGGCATATGGCAGCCGACGGAACCTACGTGCGTCATGCGAAGGATGAGGAGGGTCGCCCGCTGGTCGATTCCCAGGAATATCTCATCAAGAAGCATACGCGCCGACCTGCAAGGCACTAAACCGTAGGAAATGGCCGATTCTGCTGTTGCAGAATCGGCCATTTCCTATGTTGCGGCATACGCGATCACCATCGTGGGAAAACGCAGGAAAACTCGGATGGCACGATTGCCGTCGCGCAATCATGGGGGAAACCCGTGCCCAACCACTTACAATGAAAGATATGAGCGAGAGCATGAGACGTGTCGTAGAAGCCGCCGGGGGCATTGTATGGCGGTGGAAAACCGGTAGCGAAATCGCGGAAAATCCAGCAATCGCAGCGCAGAAAACTCCAAAGGAACAACTCAACAGCATTGAAGTGTGCATCGTGCATCGACCAAAGTACGATGACTGGAGCTGGCCGAAAGGCAAACTCGAGCAGGGCGAATCGCATCGTCATGCCGCAGTGCGAGAAATCGGCGAGGAGACAGGCGTTTCCATCGCACTCGGCCCGTATCTGTGCGAAGTCGAATATCCACTGTCCGAAGAAGGCAAGAAAACCCGGCATTCACACGATCGCGCCGTCGACACCAAGCACACGTTGTATTGGATGGCGCAACCGATTTCCGGAGATGATGCGGAACATCTGCTTGACGCATTCGGCCCCGTGCATCGCGCGGATGTAGGCGAAATCAACGATATCGTGTGGGTTTCCGTACGTGAAGCACGTAAAATCCTCACGCATTCCACCGATAAAGACACCCTCGCCATTTTTGTGGACCGCGTACAGGAGGGTGCCGCGACCGCGCAGAATCTGATGATCGTGCGTCATGCCAAGGCCGAATCGCGCAAATCCTGGAAAGGCACCGACGCGAACCGGCCGATCACTCCGAAAGGCGCGGCCGCGGCATTCGCACTCAACCGCGAACTCGCCTGCTACAACCCAACCCGCCTCGCAACCTCACCATGGCTGCGCTGCCAGGAAACACTGCAGGTGCTTAGCTGGCAGACCGAACGCCCGATGGAACACATCGACGCGCTCACGGAAGACGCCTTCGCCGAGCACCCGACCATCGCATGGCTGGCGTTCCTCAAGCAGATCCAGCTCACGCTCGAGACCCGCGAAACCACGGCGATCTGCATGCACCGACCGGTTATCGGAGGCATGTTCGATCACTTGCGCGGACTATGCGCCCGCAAAGCGCTCTCCAAGCAGCTCATCGCCAAAACGCCGTTCATGCCTACCGGCACCGCCGTAGCGCTGTTTATAATCGATACGCCGCAAGGTCCCAGCATTATCGATATTCAAAAGGTTTCGCCCATTGTCTACTAGCATGCATTACGGTTCCGGATCGGTTGTACCAAGCCGTTCCGCCGGTTTCACCAACACCGGATCGCCGCGTCCGGCCCGCCCGGGGCAACTCGACCAGATGATGGCCGACAATATCGCGGGAGGTGCCGATCCGGCGCAAATCAACGAGATGAGCCACGCTTCGGCGGCCGCACTGTTGGACCGCGTGCATCATACGCAGGATGCCGAACTGGTGGAGCGCGTGCTCACGCTGGTGGACCGCGAGGGCGTTGACGTGATCGCCGAACTGTGGAGCAGCGCCGAGCCGGATTCGCTGCCGGGCATTCTGTGGCGGCTGTATCTGCTGCGCACGTGGATGCGGAAGAATCGCGAGTCGATCGCGCGGTTGTGGCGCGCTGGAGAGCCGGTTGCCACTACCGCCTCGGCGATTGCCGGCGTCGATCAGGCGCCCACGGAAGATGACATTGCGCATATTGCCGATTCGATTCTCGCAGGCGCGTTCACCGGCGATTTTGCGGTTGCGCTGGAACGTGCGGCCGCGTTCACCGACGTGGTTGCGTTGGGATTGCGCATCGAGGCACGCAATATGATCGCACGATTGAAAGCTGCGGAAGGTTCCGATAGCGGCGATTCCGGCATTTCCGCCATGGAAAAGCAGGTACGTACGAAATCGTCCCGTTTGATGCACACGGCCGGCAATCTGTTCGTCACGGCCAAGGATTTTCGCCATGGGGCGAATCTGTGGCGTCGCGGAAAACTGGAGTAACGCGTTCCGTGCCTGTCCCCTGCACCTGCCTCTGCACCCACCTCTGTACCGCTACCGGAAGTGTTTTACGGCGCTCGCACCATCAATTCGCGACACGACGTAACGTACGGTCTGCAGCATCTGTAGAATAGGAACTCGCGCCGGGCCATGCATAGCCCCGGGCTCCATTTTTTGCCGCTGCGAGCGGCCTTTGCGCCGACAGGCGCTTTCGTGGTTCGGCGCTTTCCCTCTTCTTAAGTTTCGTTGCTTTTTTCATACGATTTTCAGTTTCTTTCTTGGCTCCTTTCCCAGTTCCCGCGCTTTTCCTCGCGATTATGGACTACGCTTAGAAGACATGGATATTCATGTTTTGAACCACCCGCTGGTGGACCACAAGCTCACCGTTCTTCGCGACAAGAACACCCCGTCCTCCACGTTCCGCGAGCTCGTTTCCGAACTCGTGATGCTTGAGGCCTACGAGGCCACCCGCGACGTCGAAGTCGTGGACAAGCCGATCGAGACCCCCGTCGCTCCGATGGTAGGCAAGCACATCGCTTCCCCGGCGCCGATCATTGTGCCTGTGCTGCGCGCTGGCCTGGGCATGCTTGACGGCATGACCAAGATGATCCCGTCCGCTGAGGTCGGCTTCCTTGGCATGAAGCGCGACGAGGAGAACCCAACCCAGCAGATCACGTACGCGAACCGTCTGCCCGACGATCTGAGCGGCCGTCAGTGCTTCCTGATCGACCCGATGCTCGCCACTGGCGGCACGCTGGTCGCAGCAACACATTACCTGGCCGAGCGCGGCGCAAAGGATGTTACCGCCGTGTGCATTCTGGGCGCTCCGGAAGGCCTGAAGTTCGTTGAGGAGAACCTCGACCCATCCATTAAGTTCAAGCTGGTGCTGTGCGCCGTCGACGAGAAGCTCAACGACAAGTGCTACATCGTGCCAGGCTTGGGCGATGCCGGCGACCGTCTATATGGCGTGATCGACTGACCGCATCAGAGCTCAACCGAATCAACCCAATCAGTCAATCAAGTAAATCGAATAAAAACGGCCTGCCACAACGCAAATCATGCGGCGGCAGGCCGAAATCATATGTAAAACCTCTACTGCTCGTCGGGGACGAACGCCTCGAAAATATGATGGTCGAACCAGTCATCGCACTGGGCGAGCTCGTCGCGGCTGCGCACCGTCCACGACACGGGAACGGCACCCATGAAACGAGCCAACCGTACCTGCGGACTGTTGCCGCCATGCCAATCGTAGGCGACGAAATCAGGGCGGGAAATCCAGTCGAAAATCAGCGCACCGGCCGCATATTCCTTGGCGAGCGCAGCAGGATCAGACGGCTTCTCCTCCCCCTGCGGCCACCAGGAAAGCTGGCCACGGCACACTTCCGGACGGTTCTCCTTATACCAGTTGACGGCTGCCGGATTGAACGATTCGATCACATACGCGCCGGAATAGGCCTGCAGCAGCGCGTCGCCCTTTTCCATGAGCTCGACATCGCGCGAACCCCACTTGGAATTGTCGTCGAACTTGTATTCGACGATCAGCGGCACACGGCCCGCCACTACCTTGAGCACGTCGGCGAACAGTGGCACATGCTGGAAATACCCTTCCGGAGCGCTGTCAGGTGTGGTGACCAGCGGCGGATTTTCAAGCGAACCCGGCAACGGCGCTGCCACAGCGGCACCGGGGGCGTCGGTCGGGAACAGCGGGATGCGGGTCAGCTCATCGTACGTGAGATCGGCGATACGGCGTGGATCTCCGGCGACGCGCATCAGATCGCCGTCATGCACCACCACGATTTCGCCGTCGGCGGTCATCTGCAGGTCAAGCTCGATGCCATAGCCGGCTTCGCAAGCCGCTGCGAATGCCGCAAGCGAGTTCTCCGGAGCGATCGCACCAGTCACGCTGGGGCTGCCATAGCCGGCCTTCATGGCCATGCGACGTGCCAGCGCCACATACTCGCCGCTCTCGTTGGCATACTGCGCGGTCAGACCGGAACCCGCGTCATGCAGGCCACGATGCGCGTACCACACGTCGGGAATGGACGGCACATAATTGCGGCGCTTATCGGAGAAGGTACGCGGCGCGATCGCCCACACTGCGGCGCCTGCAGCGACTGCGCTGCCGAGCAGCGCCTTGTTGACGAATGATTTGGACATGGGCATCCTCCCTTACGCGGCCGCTCGCGCATTCTCTCGCGTTGGTTCTCACCGTTCGCGGCCATCGAATCTGTCTCTTCTGAGATTAGCCCATAAATCACAAAAACGGCGACCACCTACGCGATCCGCGATCGTATGTCGCCGTCTCAAGCCACCAACAGCCGAGCCATATCTCGACTATATATGGCAGATTTTGAGTCTCGTCACGAGGCATCTCACTTATATATGGCAGACTGGAGTCAGAAAACATGCGTTTTCATACCCCCTATATGGCTTTTTAGCGAAGTCTTCTGCCATATATAGGCGAGATGCTTCCTGACAGACCCGCAAATCTGCCATACATAGGCGAGTTATGAGCAAAATGGGGTCCGATGACGTCCGAGTTCACACAAACGTAGGGGTCGGACTCCAAAGGTCGGCGGCTGAATACGTGTGCTTGATCGTAGGCTTGGCCACTGAGCCGTGAAGAGGAAAGCCCAGTGGGTTTTCCTCAGGCGAAGTGAGCGGCTTGCCGCGAAGACCGCGTAGCGGTACCTTGAGTGCGTCGAGCACACATATTCAGTCCAGAGGCCGAGGCTGAGAACTTACCACTTTTATGTTGGATTCAGTTACGCAGCTTGCCCCGCTTGGCTACGAAGATGCAGCACCCCGCCGTGGCCAGCACCGTCATGGCAATGACGATTGCCGTAGTAGCGACGCCTGTAGAGCTTAGCTTCTTCTTACGTTGAGACTGAGATTGCTGCGATGATTGCGGTTTCGCAGAAGGCTCAGCATTATTACCGTCCTGCTTGCCGTTGTTATCGATATCCGGAGTCGGCTTTGGAGTTGGCGTTGGTTCCGGCTCGGGCTCAGGCGTCGGATCGGGGGTCGGGTCCGGAGTCGGTTCAGGTGCATGAACCTGCCATTCGGCGGCAGCCGGCGATGCACTGCCGGATTGAATCACCATGCGCAGCTTAGTGGTCTTCACCGCGTCAGTCCAGGTTGCCTCGCTCCATCCGCCGTTATCGGTACCGTAAGCGCCGGGAGCATTGGTGACCAATGTATATGTGGCATCGGGAATATCCACAAACGCATTCGTTTCAGCATCCCAATACTGCAGTTTCCACGACGCCGGCATTCCCAAGCCCCCTCCATCGGAGGTGAATTGCACACGGCTGGAATCGATGGTGACTTCGCGATCCCATTCGTAGTCGAGCTTCATTTCACCGGTATTCGGCCACGTACCCCAAATGCAGGCGTTATCAACCGTGCAATCGCCCGGAATGGTTTTGCCGTCGTTAAGCGCGGCAACACCAGCTGTCCAAGAAGACGCTTTTTTGTCCACGTCAGTAGCAACGGCATCTTGCTCGATATAGCCGGCCAACGGCACCGACGTATCGGATGGAATATCTTTGACGCCCGCAGCCGACATATTGCCAGCAATGTCCGAAGCCCGATAGCTCACCGTTTCGCGCTTCGACGAAGAAGCAGTAATCGCCGCGCCTTCTTCATATTGCTGCCATTCGCCGTTTCCAACCCGGTATTCCACCGTTTTCACACCGGATCCAGCACCATCTGAGGCGGTCAATGTCATAGTGCGGGAAGCCGTATCTACCGAGGCGGTTACCGTAGGAGCCGTAGCATCCACACGCGCTTCCGCAGCAGCGATTTCGCTCACATTGCCGGCCGCATCAGTGGCACGCGCACGCACACTCACTATACCCTCGCCAGTCACAGCCTTTACCGCAGTGTTCACATTCGTTCCGACGGTCACCCATGCGCCATCCCCGACCGCAAGTTCGAGTTCTGCGATCGGCGCAGCCGCATTGTCGGAAGCCGTAATAAGAGCGATCGGTGAAGTGACCAGCCAACCATCATTGCCAGCCGTGCCAGCCAATGCCACACGCACGGCAGGAGCAATGGTATCAGCCGGTTTTACGTAATCGTCGGAAACATGTACGGTCACGGCTACGTTGCCGGCTGTCAGATCATCAGCCTGCTGCTTGGTTTCAATGCCAGCAACCACACCTTGCACGGTGAACTCACCCACCTGCGCATACGAAGAAGCAGACACCGTGCGCCACAAAACCGGAGTTTCCACTGTTTCCGAGCCGTACGCGACTTTCACCGTGTTCGACAATTCCGGCGCGTCTCCGGTCTTGGCGTAGACGTCGGCTGGCTGTTCAGCCACAACTGCTCCCTGTTGCGCATATACTTCCCATTCAGGAACGCCGACGGAAGCATAGCCCCCGTCAACGGCTTGCGCGGTCATGTCAAGTTTGAGCGCAGTGGTGGTCACTGCGTCGAATGTCACTTCATTAGGCGCGTTCTTGCCTGTATCCACGCCGTATTCGCTGGAATTGGGCACGTCCTTCCAGGAACCGTCTGCGTCAAGATATTGCAGTTTCCATGAGGCAGGGGCACGCAATGCGTTCGCATCGGTATCGAACCAGACTTTCGATCCATTCACACGTACAGCGCCATTCCACTGGTAGATCAGTGAATCGGAGGATTGTGTTTGTGGCATCTTTCGATAGTTCGTCCAATGGTTCGGCGGTACTACAGCAGTTTCCAGCACTCGCCCGTCGTTCACGGAACCCTTGTAGGCGGGTGTTTCGGTGTAGGTCGCATCCACTGACGCATAGGGGGCCACGTTGCGTGAGGGTTGCAACCGTTCGGCTTTGGTCGGATGCGAAACGGCGTTTATGCGCCCGCCATTCCACGTCACTTCATCGATGCAGACTGCACGGCGGAAGTCAGTACCACCAGTCTTGTCTCCAGTGTGGTAGGTGACCCACCATTTGCCGCCGAATCGTTGAATCGACGGATGCATGGTGGTGGACGATCCCGATTCGACGATTACGCCTTGGTACGTCCACGGCCCAAGAGGGCTTGCCGACGTGGAGTATTGCACGCACGCCTGATAGTTGGATTCCACGCAGGTCGCCACTCCCGACCCGGGTTTGCCACCGTCGTACACGTTGTAGTAGGTGTCTCCTTCACGGAACACCCATGCCGCCTCAAAGAAGCCTTTGGGCCCGTTGGCATAAGCGCCGCCGTTGTTGCCCAAGGTCAGCGACGCGTTCACTTGGTTCGCATAGTCGCTGCCAAGCACGTCTTTGCTGGCATCGTAGTCGGGTATGTTGGCGAGCGCGTCGGCGTCACGCATATTGTAGATTTTCGGCGCTCCGTCCGCCGTTCCGTCCATGGTTTCCACGGCAACATATGAGGTGCGGCCAGTGTTGGCGTCCCGCTGCATTTTTACGGCGAGTTCGCTGTTGAAGGTGCCGAAGTGCAGATATCCGGTACCGTCATTGTCCACGAAGAATGCGGGATCGATGGTTTCGATTTGCGTCTGCGTGGTAGTCAGCAACGGCGCTCCGATGGCGTCGACCCATGGTCCGAGGGGGCTTTTTGATTTGGCCACGCCGATGGAGAACGGGTCGGCTCCCGCGGCTGCGTTCTTGTCTTTGACTGGAACGTAGTAGTAAAACCAGTCGTCGGCCGTGTCTGCGGTGCCAGCATCGTCGACTACTACTTGTCCTGCGTAGGCTCCGTCGCCGGTTGCCCAGTCGAACAGGTCGGCTTTGGCGATGGTCTTGTAGTGCGTCCATTTGCCGGATTCCGGATTGTCGGTTACGTAGACGCCCCAGTCTTTCATATTGAAGGACCCGTAGGTTGGTTCGGCCTCGTCATGTCCGGTGAATACGAAGAGTTTGCCATCGTATTCAAGGGTGGATGCGTCTGCGGAATAGTAGTTTTGCGACAGGTCGTTGGGGGTATTGGTTCCTTCGTTCTGCCCGATGGGGTTGCGAAGGGTTGCCGGCAACGCACTGTTGTCGATTTGTGTGACGGTGACGTCGGGATTGCCGACCGGCAGATCGTTGTAGGCGTGTCCGGCGACGCTGGGCGCGGTACTTGCGTCGGCCGCGTTGGCTGTCTGCATGGTTGCGATTGCTCCCGTGCATAAGGTGGCTGCGGCTGCGATGCCTGCCACCAGCGTCTTCATCGACGCATGTGAGATGTGCGAAAAGCTCATGAATATTCCTGTTTTCACGATTGGATATTGAAAAGTCCTCTTACGGATTGCTTAGGTTACGTTGGTATTCCTCGTGCGATCCGTAAGAGGACTTGAGCAATTGCTAGCGCTAGTCGCGGTTGCGGCGCGTCAGCATGATGGCGGCTCCCGTCAGCAGGACGATCATTCCTACGACGGCGATGCCGATGACGTTGCTGCCGGTGCTGCTGATTGCGGCACTGACTTCAGACTTGGAAACCGGCTTGTTTCCAGGCTTGGCATTCGGCTTGGGGTCGGTCTTGTCGTCGTCCGGCTTCGGTGCTGGCTTGAGTTCAAGTCCGGCGATGGCCTCGGTCAGCTGCTTGACTGCGGCATCCGCATCAGCTTGGGTGGCGTTCTCATCGTTCAGCACCTTGGAGGCGGCATCCACTGCTTCAGCCAACTTCTTGGCGCTGGCTTCGGTGTAGAGGTCACCGCTGACGCCCTGTGCCTGGTCAAGAACCGTCTTCAACTCAGTGGTGTCGGCTTTCTTCACCAGTGTCTGCTGGGCTTCTTCAAGCTGCTTGATGGCCGCATCCACCTGATCCTGGGTGGCGCTCTCGTCCGCATACACCTTTTGAGCGTTACCCATGGCTTCGGAGAATGCCTTCCAGCTGTTCGGCGTGAAATTAGCTTGTTGCACGGAACCGGCTGCGTTGATGGCGGATTCGAGCCTGCTCTTGTCCACGCTTGGTTCCGGATCAGGGGTTGGATCCGGGTCAGGAGTCGGTTCTGGATCAGGAGTGCTTTCCGCAGCATGCACGCCCCACTCGGCAACCGCCAGACCGAAGGTGACGCCCTCGGCGGTCGGCGGATCAAGCACCAAGCGCAACGACGTGGTCTTCACCGGAGTGAACGTGGCCACGCTCCAGCCTTGAGCATCGTCAGAGGCACGTGAGGCCGGGGAATTACGCACGGTGGAGTATTGCGCATTCTCCACATCCTTCCATATACCATCAGAAGCCAAGTACTGAATCTTCCAGCTGTCCGGAACATCCAAACCACCCTTGGCATCATTACGCTCCGCGAAGTTGGCCCAGAACTGCACACGGCTGGAATCGACGGTGGCTTCCTTGCTCCAGGTGTACTGCGCGTACATGCCAGCAGAAGCTTGACCCCAGCTGCCCCACACGCGGCCATTCACATCGGCGTCATCATCAGACGGCCACGTATCGTCAACCAGCACACCATCGTTGAGCTTGCCGGAAGCCGGAGACCAGCTCGCCTCGGCACTCACCGTGGTGTCAATGGCCCTGCCTTCAATCCAACCAGTCAACGGAGTATCGGGCTCCGGCTTGGGATCCGGCGTCGGCTCAGGATCAGGATCGGCACCACCATTCGGATCGGCGACCACATGCACTGTAATCTTGGCCTGCGAGCTTGAACCCTCAGCCGTGCCGGACACCTCATAATCGCCGATGGTGTCCAACTTGACGCCGGCAACACTTGCCTCATCCCACATAACCGTGCGATCGTCAAGCATGCCGTTGGGGAATCGCACCGGAACCACAGACGGCAAAGCCACCGACTTGGAATTCTGGTACACCGTCTGTTCGATCGGCTGAGCCGCACCAGCAGTCTGAGACTGCGCGTCGGAACGCACGCCAATAGTGGCCTTGGTTCCAGCGAGCGCGCCAATAACCGTTCCGGAAACCGCAAACTCGCTATCGGAAGCAAGCTGATCGTCAGTGATGGCATCCCACGCAACACTCAAGTCACGACGGGAACCGTCCGTATAGCTGGCACTCACCGTCTTCGGCAGATTCACATCGGCAGCCTTGCTGCCAGTCTGCACCATACGATTCACGCCATCCACGCTCACCGGATCAAGCGCATACGCCTCAAATTCGGTAGCACCAACAATGGCACCCTTCGGGAACAGCACACGCAACTTGTTCGTCTCCACCGTTTCGGCAAAACGAACCTCATTGCCTTCACCCTGCATCGTGGTATAAGACTGGCCGGCGGCAAGCTTCACATCCTGCCAATCGCCATTCTCATCCGCATACTGCAACTTCCACGACTTGACCATCGGCACACCGCCACCGTCAGTCCAGAAGAACAGCTTCGCCTTCTTCAACGGAACAGTGCCATCCCAGGCAAGCTGCAGCCACGGCTCGGTACCGGTATTGTCACCCCAATTATTCCAAGTCTCATTCGGAGTATTGGTATACAACACCTGACCGTCGATAACCTTCTTGGCATTGTCCTTCGCCTGATATGGATTGGTGAAGCTGGCGCTCGCAGTGGACTGTGAAGCCACATTCACCGTGCCGTCGGAAGGAATGCCGTGAACGGTGACTTCCTTGAAACCGGTCTTCTCACCGTCGAATGCGGTGAGTTTGAGCACATAGTCACCCTCACGGTTGAACGTGACCGTAGTGTTGGCAGCGGTTGCGTCGACGAACTTCGCTTCGCCGTTTTCAGGGCCAGACACCTGCTCCCATGTGGTGGTGAGCGTGTCAGACGGCAGGCCGTCGTCCTTCACCGTGCCCACCAGCTGCGCACCGGACGAGGTGCTGCTGGCAATGTAGGCGTCAACGCTTGGCGCCTGGTTCGTAGGTTCGCCTTCCGGCACAATGTCGGTTTCGTAGGCCTGAATCTCCTTCAAGCCAATGGCCTGACCTGCTTGCGGAGTGAAGGTGGCACGAATGGCTTTGGCCACGACCTTGGAGAACTGCACGCGGTTGTAGTTGGCTCCCGCGTAAGTAGGCGTACGCACCTGGTTCGGCAGGACATGCCATGCGCCGGCCTCATCCTGATATTCAAGCGTGTACACCGACGGCTCACTGTAGCCGGCAATCGTCTGGCTGGACGAGGTCTGGTAGAAGTACAAACGCACGTCGTCGATGTTCTGCACGCCGTTCTTGAACGTTACGGTCAGCGAATCCTTGGCGTTCTTGGATCCCTTGGTGCCCCAGAAGGATTCCATCACGTTCTTGCCGTCCACTGCATTGGTTGCCGGGTAGCCCTTGGTTTCGTAAGTGGCTTCCACATCGGCGTCCTTGGCCACGTTGGCCTGGCTCTTGGACGCTTCGTCCACGTTCTGTCCGGACTGCGCGAAGATCTGCGTAACCCTGCTGTTCGATGCGTAGGTCACTTCGTTGGCGTTCGGCATGGTGGCGGTGGTCGCGCCGGTGATCACCGCTCCGGAATCATCGGCAACCTCAACGGTTCCACTGGCCGGATCGTAGATGAGGTGGGCGAGCTTATCGGAGGTGAACACGGCGTTGCCGTCCACATACAGGGTGTATCCCTTCGGAGCGTTGTAGGCGCCGTCGTTGTTCCATACGATCGACAGATCCTGCCCGTGGTAGCTCAGGTTGTTGACGGTGAAGTGGTTCCAACCGGGAATCTCGATCGGATTGAGTTCAATCTTGTTGTCTTCACGCGGAACCATACCTGCCACGTCTTCCACAATCGTCCAGTTGGTGGTGCCAAGCTGGGTGTGGTGAATCCAGGAACGGTAGGTGATCTTTCCACCGTTCTTGCTGGCGTCGGCGTTCTTCTCCGGAATCGTGCTTCCTGCGGAATTATTATCCATATTCCAGAATTCGTTCTGGTCCGGATACTGGTTGTCGCCTCCCTGATAATGCGAGAACGCCACCCAATACAGCAGTTTCTTGAACGATTCGTTCGTGATATATCCGTTGTCTGCAGCATTATAATCACGGATTCCCGCAGAATAGATTTGCAGCAGCGGAGTTGCATTGATAATGGAGAAATTGTTTGATCCTGGGAAATTCAGCGCCTTCTTGTCTGCCTGATTCGCGGTGAAGAACGGGAAAATCGGGAATTCGTCGGCATCTTCGAACAAGCGCAACGCACTATCGTAATCATCATTGCCGATCGGCATCAGACCTTCGGAATACGGATAGTAGTTGTTGAGTTCCTTGTATTTCGCGAATTGACCGTCGTTCAGCCACTTGTGCAGCAGCAGTTTGCTGTCGGAATCCCACAGGTTGCCGAGCACATCCTGCTTGATGGCGTCGGCGATCTGCTGCATTTCAGCGGCTTTTTCGGTGTCTCCGGCAGCCTTGTATGCTTGCGCGGCGGCATTGGCGTTGGCCCACATGTTGGCGGAACCGTCGGCACGGTCCATACGCTGGCCGGAACGACCGGGTTCGGAGAACGACACCGCGTCGGCATCGTTGCCGGTCATGGACCACCACGACCAGTCGATCAGCTTGTTGCCGTTGCTATTCTGGTTGTCGTTGCTGTCTGGCTCGCTTTGCGAATTGAGCAGACCTTTGACATCTTCGGAACCGTAATCACCCAACGCTTCAGCCAATGATGACGGGCCGCCGTGCACCTTGTAGGAGTCCCAACCGGCCTTGGTGATGTACTGCGTGTAGCTGTGGTTCCAATTGGCTGGATCGCCCGGATTGTCGTGGTAGTAGTAATACCCGGACTGGCCTTTCTTAGCTGTCTGCCCGGCCGACACCCAAGTGCCGTACGAGTATTCGGCGTTACGGAACCACTTGGTGTCGTTGATGAACATGCCGGATGTCAGCACGATCTGGTTGTTGTATCCGAGCACGCCTTCGATGGAGGTCGGATACTGGAACGTATTGCCCGGCATATTGGCGTCCAACATGTTGAAACGGCTCAGCCACCAGCGGTAGAACACAGTTTTGTCGATATTGTGCTCCTGGGTTTCCACGTAAGGAATGTTATCGACCCACCACTGGTTGTAGGTGGTCACGGAATCCTTGTAGGAAGCGGCCGGATCGGTGAGATCGCCGTTGAATCGGGCTTCGTATTCCGCGGTGGAGTCCGGCAACTCGTTGGCGATCAGGCCAAGCTGCAGCTTGGTGGTTTGTGGCACGTTCGCTTCCAAGGTGAGGGTGGAAGCGAGTTTGCCGTCCTTTACGGTGAAACCGTTGCCGGAGAACCGTGGATAGATGGTGGTCAGATCGTTCTTCACATTGAAGCGACCGGTCAGTTCAGTGTCGCCGTCATTGCCGTCTTGTGCGAATGGCGAGGCTGCTGTCAGCGTTACGTCACCGCCGGTGGTGCTGGTGATGGTGAAATTCGCGACCATCACATTGGTGTAGGTGATGTACTTGACTTCGGTGACGGTAATGGTCTTGTCGCCGTTGGTGAATTCCGTGGTGAAGTAGCTTGGCGTCTGCTTGCGCTTGTCGGTGTTCTCGCGCAGGGTCTGCTTGGAACCGCCAATGCTTACCTCAACGGTAAAGCCGTCGTTGCCGGTCTGATCCCAGTATGCGACATCTCCTACGAAACCAAGTGCTTCCGGCGTATGCGTGTACATGAATGCGGCACGGCCACGTGAGAACAGGTATTCGTTCTTGTCTGCGCCCGCATAGTTGTAGTCGCCAGCATCGTTGGTGCCGGTACCGTTTGGTGCGGTGCCTGTGCGCGTCAGCATCTTGTCGATCCAGAAGTCGTGTGCGGTGTCGGTTCCGGCACCGTTGGCAACATCCGCATCGAACACCTGCTTGAGGTAGCTTGTCGAGGGATCGAAAGCGACGCCGGTGCCCGGAATCGGGTCGGCGGCCCCCTTGAAACTCGGATACCCCATGGCAGAGTTCGGATTGGCCAGCGCGTCATTGGCGTATGCGGTCGTCACACCGCCAGACAACAGTGTGGCCACTGCCGTCAGCACGCCCAATGACGTGACAATCCCTTTCTTCCTTGTTGATGGTGTCATCAATTCCTCCTACATGGACCATCGTTGGCCCTTGGTTGCCAAGGCTCGTTCCCTGGCATCCAACTTTCTTTCTGTAGGAATGAGAGTCGTGCGATGGACATGAGATTGGAGCGTCCACCGACATTTCAAGAATACATGACGCGAATACGGTTTCGCAAATTTTCTTTCAGTTTTCTCCAATGCTTTTCTAAGTGAACTGCCATACGATGGCTTTTATGCGAAAAGGAAAGTTTTCGCATTTCCCGTCTTATACTAGGGGCTATGACAAAACCGGCCACCCCATAAGGGGCAGCCGGTCTCTCATTCCAGTCAGCGCGGCGCATTCGGCTCCAATCGATCACGCCGCGCTCACCCGCTTCCCGGCACCATGGCACCCATAGCGCCGGGTAGCAAGTCTTTCTTTTGTTTAGCTGCGCAACCACACGTTCATTTGGCCGAGTTCGCGGTTGGCCCATGCGTAGTAGGGCACCAGCTTGAGCGACGTCCGCTCATCTGAGGCGTCACGCTGAGCGGACATGTACAACGGGGCGTCCACGGCATCCGCAGCCTCACGAACGGCAGGCAACGTCACCGCGTCAACACCTCCAAGCAAATCACTCTCGAAAGTAACCGTGGCATCCGCAGCATCCACGCCATCAGCAAGACGGTACGTCCACAGATCGCCGGCATTATCGGCTTGCTCCGCGCAATAGACGAGCGGACCTCGCATCACCGCAACACGACCTGCATCGCAACGCACATGAGAGTTGGCACGCACCAATCGCACTGCCATATCAAGATCCAGCACCACATGCAATGCAGTTCCCGGAGCAACTGCGAAATATACGAAACCGTTTTCCGGAGCCGTCTTCACAGCAACACCATCGCATGTCAGCGCATAGGAATCAGCCGACCATGTGGGAATACGCACGCCGAAACGTACCGAATCAGCCGCCTCAGCGGGCAATTCCAGCATGTACTCAATATGACCGTTCCACGGAAAATCGGAACGCTGCTCCACATGCAACCCGGAATCAAAACTTGCCTGATTCGCAATGAACTGGTGAGCGAGCACCGTGCGACCGCCGTCACGTTCGGTATACACATAACGGTCCACCGACGCGATCAATCGCGCGACATTAGCTGGGCAGCATGCGCAGCCAAACCAATCGACACGATGCGAAAGCACATGATGCCGATCCGGATTGTCCAAACCGTCCGGCGAAGTCTCCAACGCATTCACATAGTAATACTGCTTGCCATCAAGGCTGATGCCCGCGATGGCACCATTGAACAGCTCACGCTCAAGCACGTCGGCATATTCACCATTCGGTTCCAACAGAAGCATTTGGCGGGCAAACATGCTCATCGCCACAGAAGCGCACGTTTCGCCATACATGGTGTCGTTCGGCAGATCGTAATCGTACGTGAACGACTCCCCCACATGTGTGGAACCGATCGCACCCGTTACATACATGCGTTTCGACACGATGTTGTTCCAAAAACGATGCGCCGCATCCAGCAAGCCCTGATCGCCGGTAATACGCGCCACATGTGCGATTCCAGTGCATAAATAGGCCACGCGCACAGCATGGCCGTCAGCGGTCTGCTGCTCGCGCACCGGCTGCGCGGCTTGGAAGTACGTGGGCTTGTAGAATCCCAGATCCCGGAAAATGTAGTCGTTGTCGACAGCGGCGATCTGCTTGGCGTAGAACTGCGGATCCTGACCACGCACGTCGATGAGATACCGCGCCAGATTCAGATAGCGCTCCTCACCGGTCGCATCATACAGCTTCGCCAACGCCAATTCGATTTCCGGATGCCCATCAGCACCGTGGATCTTGCCGTCCTCCGGGCCGAAATTGGCATCGATGCAATCCGCCATACGGCACGCCACGTCAAGCGCCTGCTGGTTACCGGTCACCTCATGATAGGCGACAGCAGCCTCAATGTAGTGGCCCATGACATACATTTCATGGCTTTGCTGAATCAGTGTGAAACGCTCACGATGCGCCCATTCACCGGTTTTGATTTGGTACGGAGTGTCCAAATATCCGTCCGATTGTTGCGCACGTGCGATGAGGTCGACGGTTTTATCGCACAGTTCCCGCAATTGCGGATCAGGATGATACGACAGTGCGTAAGCCGCTTCCTCCAACCACTTATATATGTCGGAATCCTGGAAGACCATGCCATGAAATTCACCGGCCTCATCACCGGCTGCGATACGCAGATTCTCCACGGCATGACTTTTATTATCGGCAAGCTGATTGCCAGCCGGATCATCCGGAACTTCAGTGGCAATCTCATCATTCATCACACCCCACTGATAGGGAATGACGGATTCAACGATCTGGTCGCGACGCTGCTTCCAGAAAGGAGAAGTAATAGTTACATTCATGATATTTCCTTAAGATTAAGGACTTCGCCAGCCCTTGACGGCTCTTGGCTACTCCGCCTTCGGTTCTGCTCAGGCCGGAGCCTGGAAACAGTCCACTGGGCTGTCTCCCAAGGGCTGACATCGCCAGGTGTCAGCCCTTGACTGCTCCAGCCATAAACCCTTTGACGTAGTACTTCTGGAGGGCTAGGAAGAGGATGGCTGCGGGGATCATCAGAATCACGACGCCAGCTTCGGTGGCACCGTAATCAATGACGCCCATAGTCTGCTGACGCATGTTCACCAAAGCGAGCGGCAGCGTGGCGTTCGACGAACTCGACAGGTACAGCGGAATCATGAAATTGTTCCAAGCCTCAAGGAAAGCAAGCAGACCGACAGTGACCATCGACGGCTTGACGACCGGCACCAGAATCTTAATCAGCGACTGCAGGGAGTTGCAGCCATCGACCATGGCGGCCTCTTCCATATCCTTCGGAATCGCATCGAAAGCATTACGCATGATGAACGTGCTCATCGGCAGCTGGAACAAGGTAATAACCAAACCGACACCCAGCAAGGAATCGTTCAGACCAATATCCTTGTACCACACCATCAGCGGAATCAGCAGAGACGCATACGGTACCATCAAAATGGACAGCGTCACCATGAATCCGAGATTGCGGCCCGGATAGTCGAAACGGGAGAACGAATAGCCTGCGAGCGTGCACACCACCACGGAGAACACCACGGCGACCAACGTCACCACCACCGAGTTGAACAGGTACTTCGGCAGGCCTTCCTGGTAGCCGAACAACGTCAGATAGTTGTTCACACCCCAGCCCTTGGATTGTGCGGAACCAGGCTGCGGACTGAACGAGCAGACCACCACCCAGATCAGCGGCGAAATGAAGACCAGAGCCAGCAGACCTTCGAGAATATAGACGATTACGCGCTTCCACAATGGAGTAGTCATGTGAGTTCCCTCCCCTTGCTCACTTGGTGTTGTCGCGCATACCGCGCATCTGGATGGAATTGATCACTACGAGGGCCGCAAGCACGATCAGCGACAGTGCGGCCGCCATGCCCAGATCCTTCTTGGAATCGAATGCGAAGTTGTAGATGAGCTGCACCACGGTCATGGTGGAATTGTTCGGACCGCCCTTGGTCAGAATGAAGAACTGGTCGAACGCGAGGATGGAACCGGTGACGCAGTAGATCAGACACATCACGATGGTCGGCTTCATCAGCGGCAGGGTGATGGAACGGAAAATGCGCCACGTGCCAGCACCGTCCATGCGCGCGGCCTCATACAGGTCGCCCGGAATGGCTTGCAGGCCGATCATCATGAGCAGCATGTAGTAGCCGGAGAAACGCCAGACGATCACAATAATGGTGGCCCACAGCGCGCTCTGGCCGGTGGCGAGCACGGAACCGCCCTCATCCATCAATCCGAAGAAGCTCAGGATCTTGGTGACGGGGCCCACCTGCGGGGAGTACAGCGCGTAGAACAGCAGCGAAGCGGAGGCGAGACCGGTTGCGGACGGCAGCAGGAAGCACGTGCGCAGCATATTGTTCCACTTGGTGCTTTCCTGCACGATCAGCGCCAGGCCAAGGCCGAGCACCAGCAGGAAAATCGTGACGATCACGGTGTATTCAAGTGTGAACAACACCGACTGTCCGAGCAGTTTATTTTCGAAAACCTTGACGAAATTCTCAGGGAAATTCCAACCACGGTTACCGCCCATCAACGACCAGCGGGAACCGGCCATGATGACGAGCAGCACGATTGGCACGAAGAACAGCATGATGATCATCAGCCAATCAGGCAGCGCATACAGCAGGCCACGACGGGTTGCCTCCGCCTTGGCCTTGGAACGATGCGTCTTCACTGGCGCAGCGTTCTTGGAAACAGTAGTCATATTCCCTCCTTGGAACACTTTTGGCGACTCTCTCTTGAATCGTTCGGGGTTTTCGACATAAATGGCCAAGCGATTGGATATGCGTTTGGAAGTGCGATTCCGTCTCGTGCGGCCGTTGAAATCCGCCATGAAGACCGACATTGTTTTTGAAGTATTGTCGATCTCCATGGCAGACCACAACTGTGGTCTGTCGATTTTTGTTTTCGATATTCAATTATTCGATATTCAGTTGTTCTTAAGTTATGTAAATCGGGGAAAGGAGAAAAAGGAGGAGAAGTTTGTTTTCAGTGGCTCACCTCACTGACCCAGCACGTCGGTGATGGCCTGGTTGTCGGCCTTGAGATCGCCATCGCCCCAGACTGCGTTCTGGATGAGCAGCTGCCACGGGGAACCGGCTGCGTTGAAGGCCTCATTGAAAGCTGCGGACTTCGGGGTCTGGCCATTGCCGTCGATGATTACGGAGTTGATGGTCTGGACGCGAGGATCGGCATCGTCGTAGGCGGTCTTCAGGGTCTGGATGTTGGATGCGGTGTCGCCGTTGGCTGCGAAGACTTCCTTCTGGGCGTCATCGCTCATGAGCCATGCGAGGAAGTTCCAAGCCTGAGCGACGTGCTTGCAGTCCTTGGAGATGCCCATGGCATCGCCGCCGAGGAACGTGGAGGTCTTGCCTTCCTTGGTGCCCGGGATCGGGGTGACACCGACTTCGAAGCCACCGTCCTTCTCAGCTTCGAACAGTGCGGTGGAGGAGGTGTTCGGATACGGCATCACACCGATGTTGCCGTTGGCGAACGGAGCGGTCCAGGTGGCACCGGTTTCTTCCTTGGAACCTGCGCCCAAGCCGTTGGTGGTGTTGGCGAGTTCCTTGTAGGCGTCGAGCACGGCCTTCATGGAATCGTTGTCGAGGGTGGCTTCGGTGCCATCTGCGTTCATCACGGATTCGCCGTCAGCCCACACGGACGGGAACAGGTCGAACACGAGAGCGCCACCGGACTGGCCGGCCAAGTAGGAGCCTGCCACGCCGTCCTTGTTGAGGGCCGCGACCGCCTTGGCCTGCTCAACGAACTCGTCGATGCTGCTCGGACCCTTCTCCGGGTCAAGACCTGCTTCCTTGTACAGATTCTTGTTCCATACCATCACGGAAACGTCGGTGATGAACGGCAGCGTGTATTCCTTGCCATCCACGGTACCGGCTTCAATGTGGCCCTGCTGCAGGTCGGACTTGTTGTCGAGTCCGTCGATCTGCTTGGTGATGTCGGTGAAGATGCCTTCAGAAGCCCAGTACGGAATACGCACCACGTCACCGGCGAGAATGTCCGGAAGGGAATCGGTCTGGGAAGCACCACCAACCTTGCCTTCCATATCGTCGTTCGGAATGATTTCCAGCTTGACCTGGTTCTTGTGGGAGGCGTTGTAGGCCTTCACCGCGTTCTTGGCCTGACGCTCCAGCGGAGAACGGGTCCACAGAGTGATCTCAGTGCCGTCATCAGTGCCGGCTGCCGGAATATCGGCCGGAGCCGCGGATCCACCACTGCTGGAACCACCGCCGCATGCAGCCATCGGAATAAGCAACGCGGTTGCCGCGATGCCGGCAATAACGCGAGTGACCTTGTTGAAAGACACCATGTCTACTTCTTTCTCTATGTATCGCTCAGCTTTGAGCCATCCGGCGGGCCTTCCGCCGTCTGCCTTCACGATTTCCGGTTGTTCTCCTTCGATTGAACCGTAGTGCGAAAGCCTTTTCTCAGTATATGGTTTTTTCCAGATTTTGCAAAATCGCTTTCGCACATCAGAATGCAAAGGTATTCATGTCGATAAAACCGTTATAAATAAACGATTCTTAGCATTTTAAGAATCGTTTATGACAGCAAAAAATGACGTGAGATGCAGAAAATGCGAAAGAAAAATGTGTTCATTTTCGCAAATGCGAAAGTTTCGCAATTTGCAAGTGAAATGTCAGCAATCGGCTATATAAAGCCGTTTTGTCCACTTTTTGACACAATGCGAAAACTTTCGCAGTTTTGTCGTATAATATTACGCAATACAAGGGCGGCGAAGCGCATCGACGCGCAGCCAACGTTTTCGTCACACCGTAAAAAAGGGGAACATCATGGCAACTGCAGATACTCACTCAACAGCAAGGCTTGAAGATGTAGCAGCGCTGGCCAACGTGTCTTTGGCAACGGCTTCAAAGGCGCTGCATGGCAAACCGCGCGTCAGTGAAGACACCCGCGAGCGCGTGATGGAGGCAGCGCGGCAACTCAACTATTCCCCGAACAAGCTGGCGCAATCGTTGGCAAGCGGCAGAAGCGGAACCATCGGTTTGGTCACTTCCGATCTGCAAGGCCGTTTCTCCACGCCTATTCTTATTGGCGCCGAAAACGAGCTGCGCGCACAATCGACATCGGTACTACTCGCCAATGCTCGCGGTGACGATGCGCTGGAACGCAGCCATGTAGAGAAACTGCTGTCGCTGAAAGTGGACGGCCTGCTGATTGTGCAGTGCGAGACGAATCCGCGCCCGTCGCTGGGGCGTGATTGGGGCGTGCCGCTGGTGTATGTGTATGGTCCTTCCACCGACACCAACGATTGTTCGGTGACGTGTGACAATGTGGACGCCGGGCGCATGGCCGTGAATCATTTGATTTCGTGCGGACGCAACCGTATCGCCATTATTGGCGGCGATGAAACGTATACGGCCTCCACCGACCGCACCAAGGGCGCGTTGGAAGCGTTGGCCGAGGTTGGTTTGGAACCGGCTGGCCCGATTCGCTATGGCCGTTGGGACGAGAATTGGGGGCGTGCCGCCACCAGACTGCTGCTCGACCAAGGCGTGAAGTTCGACGCCGTGGTATGCCAGAGCGATCAGCTGGCACGAGGATGCATTGACGCGTTGAAGTCGCAGCATCTACGCATTCCTGAGGATGTGGCGGTGATCGGCCACGATAATTGGGACGTGCTCACCAAGAGCTCCCGCCCGCCGCTGACCAGCATCGACAATGAAACGGAACTCATCGGCCGCAAAGCCGCCCGCTACCTGATGGACGCCATCAACGGCCAGCCCCACCACGGCACGGAATATCTCCCCTGCCGCCTCATCCAACGCGAATCCACCCTCCCCCTAGCCTAGCGTCATCGTTTTTTGTTGGAACGTCCCTTGAAGTAAATGTCGAACACGATCCAGACGGACAAAACGAACGCGATCACATAGCCGAGGAAACCAACGATCGGAATACCGAAAATCACCGGTTTGATGCCCGCATAGTACACAATCGACGAGCCGATGAACAATCCGACGACGATCAGCGCCATCGTAAGCCTGTTCACCATGTTGGCAAGCAGATGGATCGGTTCCTGCGAGCCGACCATCTCCATATTCACGCGCAACTGGCCGCGCGTAAGCATACGGGAGGCCACTTTCAGCTCATTGGCGGCAGCGAGCAGGCTGTGCAGCGCCTGATGACCTTCGATAACCAGCGATTTCGCCTCATCCTTGGCGAAATCCTTCTTCGACGTGCTTGCGGCGATATGGTCGGAGATGATCTGAATCATATTCACGTCTGGAATGAACTCGTCGAGCAGGCCTTCCAAAGTGACCAGCGCACGCCCGACCGTGGTGACGGTGCTCGGCACTTCAATGCCGTGTCGTTGCGCCATTTGCGTCAACGCGGTGAGCATGGCGGCGATATCCAGCTCGGCCAAATCCACTGTGCCGAATTCCTTGACGATCACATCCAAGTCGGCCAATAACGCCGGATAATCCTCCGGATCGGCCTCGGCACCGGCGAAACGCAGCAGACCGTCGGCAAGCGCGGGCGAATCCTGTTTGGCGACCGCGAAAATCATGTCTTTCAAGACGGAACGGGTTTTGGCATTAAGCCGGCCCGTCATGCCTAGGTCGAGCAGCACGATCTGCCCGCCGCGCACCATGATGTTGCCCGAGTGCGGATCCGCGTGGAAGAAGCCTTCGTCAAGCACTTGCGTGGCGTAATTGTCGACCAGTTTGGTGCCGATTTCCTTCAGATCGTAGCCCGCTTCGATGAGCTCATCAGGATGCGAGACGGAAATGCCTTCGACGTAGTCCATGACCACCACGTGTTCGGTGCACAGGTCGGAGTATGGCTTCGGGCAGTCCATGTATTTGTAGTGTTCGCAGAATCGTTTGAATTCCGCCAGATTTCGCGCTTCGATCATGAAGTCGGTTTCGGCTTCGAAGGTGTCCCACAGTTCTTCGACCACGCCGGAGAGATCGACCACTTGGGCGCTGGGCATGGTTTTGGCGGCTATTCGTGCGATGGTGCGCATGATGGACACATCCTGCGCCATGGTTTCGCGCACGCCCGGGCGTTGCACTTTGACGGCCACATCTTCTCCGGTAGTGAGTTTCGCACGATGCACTTGCGCGAGGCTTGCCGATCCGAGCGGTGTGGCGTCGATATGGTCGAAGATTTCGCCTGCCGGGCGTCCGTATTCGTCTTCCAGCACTTGCAGGACGGTGCCGTACGGCATGGGGTCGGCGTCGGCGCGCAGTTTGGCGAGTTCGTCGCAGAACGATTGGGGCAGGATTTCGGAGCGCATGGACAGGATCTGTCCGACTTTCACGAAAGTTGGGCCAAGCGCTTCGAACATGAGCCGCATTTTGACGGGGGTCAGGCCGTGCACAATGTCGAATTGGTTGACGATTTGCGCGATTTGCGCAAGTCGCTTCAGTTTGCCTCGACGAGTCAGGTGGTAGCGCTGCGAGAATGAGTCTTTACGCGGGCCGAACAGTCCGATGGTTTCGGATTGCGTAAAGGTTGCGTCGTTCTGCTTGCCTTGCGATTGCGGGATTCCCGTTTTTCCCGCGGATTTGGCTGCCGTTGCCGCAGCCGCGTCGGACGAGGGGTTCGCCGTCGGATTGATCACCGCGTTGACTCGGTCGGAAAGTGTGACCGGCTCCACGCTTTCGGGTCGGGCCGCATCCGGCTCGATCGGAGAATTCAAAGACATATCGCTGCTCGCAAACGTTGGTCGGATTACGATGAGTGGGATTCATGAGGAGACTTGCGTCCCGCGTATTTCATGCGATTCGCATGTTTCGCACGTTTCTTACGTTCCGCACACGGCCGTTCGCATGTTTCGCAAGTTCCGCATAACAAATCGCCGTCTGAACGTGATGCGACGAGCAGACGGCGATGTGAACGATTGAACGTTACTCGGCTTTGGCTTCAGGTTCGGCTTCCTTGGTTTCCTCTGCAGCCTTGGCTTCAGAGGATTCCTTGACCTCCGCGACCTTGTGCTTGAGTTCGGCGTTGAGGGCCTTGCCCTGTTCGACGGTCAGCTCGCCCTTCTTGACGAGATCGTCAACGATTTCCTGGCTCTTCTCAACCGTGGTCGCCAAAGCGCCAACGCCGGCGAGGAAGACCTTACGCAGGCCGTCACCAAAATCAAAATCAGCCATGATTACCTCCTTAGGTGATGGTGGTACCCACTCTATCGCATTTTCTTCACAAATAACGTCAACGAAACTAGTCAATCGTTACAATTCTGCGGAAGACTCGCTGCCGTATGCTCACAGCGTACGAAAACGCGAAAACTACGAAACAGCGCGAAAACAATCAGCGCGGTCGTGACATGGCCACGCGACGCGCGTTGCTGGCAATCGTGTTGATGCGATCAAGTTCCGCACGCTGCGCTTCCGTCTGCCCTGCAGCGGCCGGATCGAACGAACCATACCGGCGTTCTGCGGCGGTGCGGATCAGAAAATCGGCGATCGCGGGGTTTTTCGGCAGCAGCGAGCCGTGCATGTATGTGCCGATCACATTGTTGACGCGGGCGCCTTCCGTATGATCCTCGCCATTATTGCCGGTGCTATCCGCGTCGACGGTGCCGAGCGGCTGCACGCCTTCGCGCAGGAAGGTTTGGCCGGAATGGTTTTCGTAGCCGATGATGTCACCGAAATCGGCGGAATGCTCGGTCAGATTGCCGATCATGCGCACTTCCTGACCGACCGTGTACGCGCCGATCACGCCGATGCCGTCGAGTCGGGAACCATCCACCGTTTCGAAATATTCGCCGAACAGCTGGTACAGACCGCAAATCATGAGCATGGGGGTGCCGCCGGCGGCCAGCGATCGCAGCAGGTCGGCGCGTTTGAAGAAGTCGTCGATGATTTTCTTCTGGCCGGTGTCTTGGCCGCCGCCGCCCAGAATCATGTCGACGTGTTCGGGCCACGCGTCGCCCTGATTGTAGGCGTGCACGCGCGGCTCGTAGCCGTATAGGGCGAGACGGCGCTGGATGGTGAGCACGTTGCCGGAGTCGCCGTAAATGTTCATGTCTTTCGGATATAGCGACACGATGTCGATTACCTGGCTCATATCGTCTCCCTCATGCGGTTCATACGTTCTTCATGCGTTTTCATGCGTTGCGCGGATTCGCGCTGTTATTTGCCCACGCCAGCGTCGGCGACTTCGGCGATTTTGCCGAGCGCGGCTCGCGTTTTGAGCATTGCCGTGTATGTGCAGTAAATGTGCTTGGGGGTGCCCGGATTCGCGTTCACGAACGTTGAGACGGCCTCTTCAAGTTCCGTGTTGACGCTATTCACCGGCACCTGATCGTATTCGAGGCGCAACGCCATGTCCCATGCGCGCACGCCCGAAACCATGGCCACACCGGTGTCTCGCAGCGAGGAGAAGTCCACGTCCCACAGCCAGCTCATGTCACGCCCGTCGGCGTATTCGTCGTTGATGGCGATCATGGTGTCGCAGCCTTCAGGGGTGAAGGATGCGAGCGACAGACGGAATCCCATGGGGTTTTTGACGAGCAGCAGCTCCACCGGCGAGCCGTTCACGTCGATGACCTCGCCGCGTCCGAACGCCGGAGTGACTTCGGCTGCCGCGTCGATCATGGCTTGCGTGGTGGAATGCGCGAAGTCGATCATGCGCTGTGAGATTCCCACTTGTCGCAATAGTTCGTCGGTTACGTTCTGCTCGAACGGCAGGAACATTGCCTGCGCATCGGCCACGACCGCTCGCACGACGGCCAGCGCGGCCGCCGCGTTGTACAGGTTGTACACGCCTTCCAATCTCACACCGGTTTCGTACGTTTCACCGTCGATGCCGAAACGGGCACGATGGTCGCCCACGGCAAGCAAGGTCACGTCAGCTGGTAGCTGTTCCGCAATTGCCGCATCTTCCGATTTTTCTGCATTTTCCCCAGTTTTCGCGATTGCCGAAGCATCGTCAATCTCAATATTTGCGGACGATTCTGCAGATTCGGACGATGCAATATCAGCGGACGATGCAGTATCGACTGTCGTGCGCATGTCGTCGTCGGACGGGAAGAAGCTGCGCAACGATCCGTCAAGACCGAAATAGCGCACTTCCACACCATCTTCAGTATGTGCGACGTCAGCAAGTCGTGCGATGCGTGGATCCTCACGATTGAGCACTACGGTTCCGGTGGTCGCTTCGGCGGCTTTGCTCAGCAGTCGTGCGGTATTGTCGATTTCGCCGAAACGGTCGAGCTGGTCGCGCATCACGTTGAGCAGCAGGCAGTAGTCGGGTTGCACTTGTTTGACGAAATGCACCGCGTACGCTTCGTCGAGTTCCAGTACGGCGATGTCGGCGTCCAGTTTGCCGCCGAGCGAGACTTCGGCCAGCAGCGACGAGACCACGCCGCGGGTGAAATTCGATCCGGTCGGATTGGTGAATACCTTCAATCCCAACGATTCCAGCATGCTTGCCACCATGCGCGTGGTGGTGGTTTTGCCGTTCGTGCCGGATACGAGCACCACGCCAAGCGGTAGCTGCTGCAGGGTGCGTGCGAGGAATTGCGGGTCGATCCGTTCCACGATTTTGCCGGGGAACGCGCTGCCGCCGCCATGTGCCAGGCGGGAGGCCGCACGCACGGCCTTGCCGATCAACGGCGTTGCGAATGAGTTCCACGCCATGCTATACCTCCTGTTGGCTCTGGTAGTCCTGCGGCATATCTTTGAACTTGGAGTATGCGCCAAGGAACGCGAGATTGAACGTCTGCGTCGGACCGTTACGATGCTTCGCCATGATGATATCGGCCTCGCCCGGGCGATCTTCCTTGTCGTAGGCGTCCGGCCTGTGCACGAGGAACACCACGTCGGCGTCCTGTTCGATAGAACCGGATTCGCGCAAATCCGAAAGCTGCGGCTTTTTATCCTGACGCATTTCGGGGCCACGGTTCAGCTGGCTCAGCGCCACCACCGGCACTTCCAATTCCTTGGCAAGCAGCTTCAATGCACGCGAGAAATCAGACACTTCCTGCTGGCGGCTTTCCACGGCCTTGCCGGAAGTCATGAGCTGCAGGTAATCGATCACCACTAATTTCAGATCGTTCGTCTGCTTCAATCGGCGGCATTTCGCACGGATCTCCATCAAACTCATGTTCGGACTATCGTCGATGAATAATGGTGCGTTCTGCAGTTTATCCTGCAGATTATTGAGGATATTCCAACGTTCCTGCGTGATTTCTTCCGCTCGGCGCATGGCTGACAGCGGAATATTCGCTTCCGCCGAAATGATTCGTTGCGCAAGTTCGGTTTTGCTCATTTCCAAGCTGAAGATCACGGACGTCATATTGTGGTGCAGCGCCGCAGCTCGCGCGAAATCAACGCCGAGCGTGGACTTACCCATGGCCGGTCGGCCTGCAACGACGATCATCTGGCCCGGCTGCAGGCCTTGCGTCACGTCGTCGATGTCACGGAATCCGGTTGGCACGCCTTTGGAAACCTCGCCGTTTTGCAGTCGGTCGATTTGGTCGAGGGTGTCGGTGATGACGGTGCCGATCGGCGCGTAATCCTGCCTCACTTTGCCGGTCGACATTTCGTAGACTTCGGCCTGTGCCAGGTTGACGACGTCTTCGGCTTGGGATCCTTCGGCGGTGTAGCCGAGCTGTGCGATTTTGGTGCCGGCTGCGATCACATTGCGCAGGATGGCACGCTGGTGGATGATGTCGGCATAGAAGGTTGCGTTGGCTGCGGTCGGCACGGATGCGACGAGGCTGTGCAGATAGTCGGATCCCCCCACTTTTTCGAGGTCGCCGTCTTTGAGCAGCTGGTTGGCCACCAGCACCGCGTCGACGGGCTGCGATGCGGAGAACAGGTTGATGATGGCTTCGTACACGGTTTGGTTGCGCGGCTGGTAGAAGTCGGTGATGTCAATCATCTGCGAGACTTCGCCGATGGCGTCTTTGCTCATGAGCATGCCGCCGAGCACCGCCATTTCGGCGGCGTCGTCATGTGGCGGCACACGGTCGAAGATGGCGTCGCGAATAGCCGTTCCCGACGCGCCGGAAATGCTGCCATTGCCTGAAAAACCGCGGTTTTGCCCTTGATTCAGGCCATTGTTCCAAGAATTGCTCTCCGCCATGCTTCTCCAGCTCTTCGATGTGTGGTGTACCGGGAAAAACCATAATACCTGTGCCACTTCACGAATGATGTTGCGATGAGATTCTGGAGGAATCTCCGCATTGACAGGATCGGAATCACCCGACACGCGCGAATCGGTTCGCTGTGGATAAGAAAGCCGAAAAAACCCGAGTTATCCACATACTGGGGATAACTATGTGGAAAACATATCGAGTTATCCACCAAATGGGGATAACCAAGTGGACAACTTGGGGACATCTTCCGTACGGGTGCCCATTCCCCTGGTTGTGATTTGCTTAAGTGAACCGAAGGTGATATGTTCCCCACTTTTTCTTAAACGATGGGTTTCCGCCGACGCGGCGGGTACCGCATCGGCAACCATGTCGCTTTGCCGGGCATTCGCTCACAGCCTACGCGGCCTCACATGTGGTAGCGGGTGGCGTTGTACATGGTTCGGACAAGGGTTTCGCGCCATTTACTCCAGCCGTACTGTTTGGAAATGGTCTCGCCGGCCGTGGCACCCAACGACGAACCGTCAGCACGAGTCAGATCGAACAGCATGTCAAGCAGCAGCGGATCATGATCAAGACGAGAAGCCAACTCGTCACCAACATTAGGATCATTCGGATTCTGACCAGTCGCAAACTCCGACAACGTAAGATGCTCACGCACCAACAACGTGACCCACCAAATAATGTCACGGTCAAAACCCATGCGCTTCAACACCATGGACGCATGACGCGCACCCTCCGCCGCATGATCGGCAACCCCCGGACGCTTACCGACATCATGCAAAATACCAGCCAACAGCAACGCCTGATAATGCCGATCATCATAACGATTTCCACGAGGTGTTTCACGACCAAGCCGCGTGACCACCTCAACCGAATGACGGTCAATCGTATACCGATGCGCAGCCGAAGCACTCGGGCGATTACGAATCGCCAACCATTCCGGAATCAAACGACCCGGAATATCGACAAAATCAATCTCCTCCCACACCTGCAACAACGCGGGACCGCTCGCAAGCAAACGCAAGAACAGACTACGCGACTCATCATTCCACGTGCGATCATCGATCGGACACGACTTCAGATTCTGCAACGTGCCGGGCGCGATCGGCAGACCAAACTCAGCCGCAGCAACAGCAGCCCGCAACGCAAGACACGGATCGGACTTCGGATCGGCACCCGGCGCAAGCACGATCTCCTCCTCATGCTTGGCGATACCGGGCGCAATCACATCAAACGTAGGCGCCTGACGCTTACCGCCGCCACGAGGCTGGAACACCTGGAAAAACGCAAAACGAGGCTTCTCATGAGTCAACGAATGCTCAGCGCGAGAAGCCGTGGAATCAAGCGAAAACGCGATCTGGCGACCAACACGCGCAAGCAACGTCTGCAAATCATCAATCGACTTCGCCTCACGCTCGCCATTCGGCAACGTCGGATCAGCCAAACCCAACATCGCCGAAACCCTCGCCTGATAAGGAGCAAGCAACATGTTCGTGTCTTTATTGGCCACCAAATGAATGCAATCGCGCACATCCAGCAACCGTTCGACGGCATCGTCATACTGGCCGTGCGGGCGGTCGGCAAGCCAAGAAGCGGCAAGCGCGGAGACCAGCACGGAATCGCGCAAACCACCGCGAGACTCTTTAATATCAGGCTGATTGCTATACGCCATACGGCCGAACTCATCCAAACGAGACTTGGCGGAGCCCAACAATTCGGGCAAGCGCTTACGGGCGGCCCTACGCCAACGCTCCAAAATGAAGACGGCCGTGGATTCGATCAGCTGCGTATCTCCCGCAATCGGCACCACATCCAGCCAACCCATCGCAGCAGGCAAATCATGGTCGGTCACCGCCTCGCACTGCACGCGGGTACGCACCGACTGGTCAAGATCAAGACCCGAATCCCAAATCGGATACCACAATTTGTTGGCAAGCTCATTGAGCTGCCGGTCAGTGAGCGCGTGAGGCTCATAAATGACCACCAAATCAAGATCGGAACTCGGTCCCACTTGGCCGCGGGCCAACGAACCCACCGCGCCAAGACCAATACCAGCTTGCGGAACGTCAAAAGAAACCGTCTGGCAGGCCTCCTGCCACAATTGTTTGAGGCAATCCATGGCCAGATCCGTACGAGCCTTACGTTTCGCCGCACCATTGCGGTACACGCCGTCGACATCCGGCTGACTCATATCCATGAAACGTTGTTTAAGACCATCAACCGCTGAAGTCATAGCAAATCCTTATGAATCTTCGCAAAAACAATCAAATCTGAGCAGATAAAAGCGAAAGCGGGGAAATCCGAAGCAGACAATCTGACGCGAAAAACGTATGAAAATCCCCGCACGGCGCGAAGCACGTACGGGGATCTGTCTATTGATAACCCGAACCCAAGCCCGGGGCCCTTAATATCTATCCGAATGAATTATCAGATAGCGGCAGAGCCGGTCTCGCCGGTACGCACGCGGGTCACCGAATCAAGCGGGGCAACCCAGACCTTGCCGTCGCCGATGGTGCCGGAGCCGGCGGACTTGACGATCACACCGACCAGAGTCTCGGCATCGGCGTCATCGGACAGCACCTCGACGCGAATCTTCGGAATGAGATCCACGGTGTATTCGGCGCCACGGTAAACCTCGGTGTGGCCACGCTGGCGGCCGTAACCGTTAGCCTCAGACACGGTCAGACCGTGAACACCTGCGGCAGCGAGAGCTTCCTTGACATCGTCAAGCTTATGCGGCTGAATGATAGCGGTAATGAGCTTCATCTCACTTCACCTCCTTGAGAACAGAGCTGGCGGTACCAGCAAAATCGTAAGCACGTTCGCCCTGATCGGCAAGATCGATACCGCCGACTTCCTGAGCTTCGGTGACACGCCAACCAATCGTCTTCTCCAGAGCGAAGGCGATGATGCCGGTGACAACAGCGGACCAGATGATGGCAACGAGAGCAACGATGAGCTGCACAACCAGCTGCTTCCAGTCGCCGCCCGCGAACAGACCGGTACCTTCGCCGAAGAAGCCGATAAGCACAGTGCCGGTGAAGCCGCCGACGCCGTGGACGCCGACAACGTCGAGAGAATCATCGTAGCCGAGCTTGAACTTCAGGCCGCAAGCGAGGCAGGTGAGCACGCCAGCGATAGCACCGAGCACGATGGCCCACAGCGGGGAAACCACATCGGCGGCCGGAGTGATGGCAACCAGACCTGCGACGATGCCGGAAGCGGCACCCATGGCGGTGTAGTGGCCGGTGCGGATCTTCTCAGTGAAGCCCCAAGAGAGCATTGCGGCGGCGGTTGCAGCGGAAGTAGAAACCCAAGCGTAGCCTGCGGTGCCATTGGCGGCAAACGCGGAACCAGCGTTGAAGCCGAACCATCCGAACCACAGCAGGAAAGCGCCAAGCATCACGAACGGAACATTGTGTGGACGGAACGGCTGGGTGCCGAAGCCCTTGCGCTTGCCGATGATCAACACAATCACCAGAGCGGCGACTGCAGCGTTGATGTGCACGACCGTACCACCTGCGAAATCGTGGGCGGCAGCGCCGATGGCCTGGGAGATCGCGCCGTCAGCGCTCAGCAGACCGCCATTCCACACCATGTGGGCGAGCGGAGCGTAATCGAAGGTAATCCACAGCGCGACGAAAATCATCCAAGTGGAGTACTTGACACGTTCAGCGATAGCGCCGCAAATCAGAGCGACGGTAATCATGGCGAATGCGGACTGGAACGCCACATCGACGCTGACCGGGTAGTTGTTGGAGTTCAGCGAAGCCGACGTGAAGACACCGCCGTCGGAAACCATGGAATCCTTCAGCAGGAAGCCTGTGGCCGGATCACCGAAGACACCGCCGACCGAAGTGCCTGCGTAGGCGATGGACCAGCCCCACAGCACCCAGATCACCATTGTGACGGACAGAGCGGCCGCCTCCATAATCATCATGTTCAGCACGGCCTTTGCGCGGACCATGCCACCGTAGAAGAACGCCACACCCGGCGTCATGAGGAACACAAGGGACGCGGACGTCAAAATCCACGCGGCATTTCCAGAATCAAGCTGACCCATGTCACCCTCCTCTTTCTTTCTTTTTGAGTTCACATTTCCGGCCCCATCGTATGGGGCTGACAAAACGGTATGGAACGCCGCCCGCGTTTTGAAAACGTTACGACGTGTTACAGCAAGGTAACGCCATCTCGCCATTACGTCAACCGAAAACGGCGGAATAAAGCGGCTGGCACGTTTTGTTTCAGATTGCGCACCGCTCTCAGGCCAAACCACTATCAGCCCATTTTTCAGCGTATCTGCCTTATGTATGGCAGATTTGGAGGACTGACACGAGACATTTCGCCCATATATGGCACTCTCACTCGCAAAAAAGGTGCTTTCGGGGGTAAACATATACCTTCTAAGTCGACTTTCTCCAAAAGCATCTGCCATATATAAGCGAGAAACCAGCGGACGAACCGGCAAATCTGCCATATATAGGCGAAATAGGACTGGCCAGGGGTAAAAAGAAAGCCTCCCACGCGGGGAGGCTTTCTCGGGAGCACAATCAGCTCAGGCGAGGATGCCGTCGACAAAGCCTTCCGGATCGAACGGGGCGAGATCGTCCGGGCCTTCGCCGAGGCCGACAAGCTTGACGGGCACGCCAAGCTCCTTCTGCACGGAAATCACAATGCCACCCTTTGCGGAGCCGTCGAGTTTGGAGAGCACCACACCGGTAATGCCGATGGCTTCGGCGAACACCTTGGCCTGGGTCATGCCATTCTGGCCGGTGGTGGCGTCGAGCACGAGCAGCACCTCGTCGACCGGAAGGTTCTTTTCGGTAACGCGGCGGATCTTGCCGAGCTCGTCCATGAGGTTCGCCTTGTTCTGCAGGCGGCCCGCAGTGTCGATGATGAGCACGTCGGCGTTCTCTTCCTTGGCCTTGGCACTGGCCTCGAATGCGACGGACGCCGGATCGGCGCCATCCTTGTCGGAACGCACGACCGGGACACCGACCTTGGCACCCCAAGTTTCCAACTGGTCGGCGGCCGCCGCGCGGAAGGTATCGGCAGCACCCAACATGACCTGCTTGCCTTCGGAAACAAGCAGGCGGGAAAGCTTGCCCGCAGTGGTGGTTTTGCCCGTGCCGTTCACGCCGACCATGATGATGACGCTTGGCTTGTTGGCACCCTCCTTATTGGCATTGAGGCGGCGATCCGTGTCAGTGCCTACGAGCTTCAACAGCTTGTCCTTCAGCGCGGCACGCACTTCGGCCGGATCGGACTGGCCTGCGATTCGGGCGTCGTTGCGTAGTTCCTCGACGAGCTGTTCACTGGCTTCCGCACCAACATCGGCAAGCAGGAGGGTGTCTTCGACGTCTTCCCAGTCGGCTTCGGAAAGCTGATCCTTCGCAAGAATGTTGAACAGAGCCTTGCCGAACGGATTGCCGGATTTCGACAGGCGCGCCTTAAGACGCTGCATGCGCGTGCCGGCGGATTCGGGGGTTTCATGAACCGGTTCGGGCTTGGCTTTGGTGGCTGGTGCAGGAGCCGCCGTTTCGGAAGAGGAAGCTTGAGCTGAGGACTTCTGCTGACTTTCAGCCGGAGCTTTTTCAGCTGCATCAACATTGGAATCAACGGACGGCTTCACCGTGGAAGAATCAGCCGCAGCCGACTTTGCTTCCGCAGCAAGACGGGCGTCAGCCTTGGCTTTCGCATCCTCCGTGGACTTATCGACGGCGTTCTTGCGGGTCTTACCGAGCCACCAACCGCCAATCACCAGAATTGCCGCGATGACGACAACGGCGACAATCGCAATAATCACATTCGTATCCATGACTCCAGCCTAAAAAGCGCAACGGACACACCGGCTCCGCCCCGCGGACGCACCACGAATGTCCGATTCTGCAGAATCGGACAACAAACCATCCGAATCCGACGTTCAGATGACCGATTCGGGAGAAACGGACAAGTAGACAACGCCATACGCACCACAGTTGTCCGATTCACCAGAATCGGACAGACTATCCACGGGGCATGAAAAACTGGACGGCATGGCCAATACATCCAGAATGACGTCGTATCAGCGGCGCGAGCAGCTCATCGAAATCGGTCGTTCGCTGTTCGCGTCGAAGGGGTTCGAAGCAGTGAGCGTGGAGGAGATCGCCGCCACCGCGAAAGTGTCGAAACCCATTGTGTACGAGCATTTCGGAGGCAAAGAGGGCCTGTACGCTGTGGTGGTGGACCGTGAGATGCGCGCCCTTACCGACACGCTCGTCAACGCGCTCTCCGACCCACAAGCGCACCCCCGTCAAATCGTGGAACGCACGGCGCTGGCACTGCTCACCTATGTTGAGGAGAATGCTGAAGGATTCCGAGTGCTCACCCGCGATTCGCCGAAAACCGATCCGGCCAGCTCGTTCAATTCGCTTTTGGGAGACATCGCCCTGCGCGTGGAAGACATTCTCGCCGAAGCGTTCAAACGCCAGCATCTGCCGGCCAAGGGCGTGCCATACTACGCGCAGATGCTCATCGGCATGACCGTATATACCTGCCAGTATTGGGCGGACCAGCGCAAACTCAGTAAAGAGCAGATTGCCGCGCACATCGTGAATCTGGCCTGGCATGGCTTGAGCCGCATGGAAGCCAAGCCGGAACTGCGTTTCGAAAGCGGCAAAGCCACAAAAGAGGCGGAAAAGCAGGAAAGGCGCGAAATCAAGGAAATCGCGAAACGCGAGCGCAAGGCCGCAAAAGAGGCACAATCACAAAACAATACGGAAAGCCCAGCCGAGCAGAACGCTGAACAGAATACCGAACAAGACGCAGCCGGAAGCCAAGGCACGCAAGCCGAACAGCAGTCGTAACAACCCAGCCGCCCCCAGTCATCGCAAGCATCGCAGCCAACGCCAACAGGCGCCAGACGCAAGAATCGAACAGTACCAGCAACAGGGGAATCGCAAGCATCGCACAAGCCAACAAGCATCGACGAAAACTTACAAATTGTCAACAATGGTACCCTTAAGGGAAATTTCAGGTGCAGATTGCACTATTCAGGGTGCCTATTGCATACAAACCGTTCCTCTGAAGCAAACAAGGTGCTACGTTAGTTTCGTTACGCAGTGACCACGCGCCGCGCGCGGAAGGTCACCTCGGCCGACCAAGGAAGACTATGCAGGAGAAGAAGACGCTCACCTTCGTGGTGCCCGCGTACAACATGACCGAATATTTGGAACGATGCGTCATGTCGTTAATCGCAGCGAAGCGCAACGACGACATCGAAGTGCTGATCGTGGATGACGGCTCGTCCGACGGCACGCTGGAAATGGCACAGAAATTCGAAGCCCGCTATCCAGGCATCGTGCGCGCCATCCACCAAGAGAACAAGGGGCATGGCGGAGCCGTCAACACCGGCATCGCGGCGGCAAGCGGCATGTACGTGAAGGTTGTTGACGCCGACGATTGGGTTGGCCCCGAATCGCTCGAACAGGTCATGGCCGTGCTGCGCGAAGAGGCCGATTCCACCGAGCCGATCGACATGCTCGTCACCAATTATGTGTATGACAAGGTTGGCAAACGCAACAAGCATGTGGTGAACTTCCGCCATGCCATGAAGGCCGGCGAGCGCCTGACCTGGAACGATCTTGGGCATTTCGGCTTGGCTGAATACATTCTCATGCACGCGCTGACGTACCGCACCGCCGTGGTGCGAGAGTCCGGTATGCAGCTGCCGGAGCACACGTTCTACGTGGACTTCATTTACGCGTACCAGCCGTTCCCGTGGGTGAAGACCATGAAGTATTTGGATACGCCGTTCTACCACTATTTCATCGGTCGCGACGGCCAGAGCGTGCAGACCGACGTGATGATCCGCCGCGTCGACCAGCTGCGCCTCGTCAACCAGTGCATGGTGCGTGCAACTCCGGAACGCGGCACGGTGCCGGACGGCCTGTACCGTTATATGATCCACTTCCTGGCGATTGAAAGTTCCGTGGCAAGTGTGTTCATGATTTTGTCTCGCGATCCGGAAAATTATGAGAAGAAAAAGGATATGTGGGACGACATTAAGGCGTACTCCCCCACTATTTACAAGGATGTGCGCAAGAAGGCCATGTCTCGTGCGTTGAATTTGCGCGGGTCGATCGGTCGTTTCGTGATTCGCAAGGGATATTTCGTGGCGGAACACGTCGTCGGGTTCAACTGATCGCGATTTCCGACGATTTGATGGTCAATCGACGGTCTAGATAGCACTATCTGCCTTATATATGGCAGATGCCCTTGATAGCAAGGTGACTTAGAGGGTATATTTTACCCCCGAAATCGCCTTGCCTACAAGCACGAGTGCCATATATATAAGCGAAATGCCTCGTGTCAGCTCTCGAAATCTGCCATATATAAGCGAGATATGGGCAAAAACTGACGTACGAGAATGCAGATGCAGTCGTGAGGCTGTTGGGAGCAGCACTGACGCTTCCAACAGCCTGCGTTCATGCGGAATGCTCCGAGCGCGGAAACCTGGCTCATTGGGACGGGTTTGCCGGATTTCGGGGCTTTATGCTTAGTTCCAGCGGTCGGACATGGCGAAACTGTTGTGCATGAGATTGCTGGACGTGTAGAGCACGTCGTTGAGCAGTTTCGTGACGTGAGTGCGCAAGTATTCCGCCATTTCTTCGTTGGACTGCTGCAGTTTTGCGATAATTGCAATACTTGCGTTTTCCGTAATCTCCGCGGCCCCTGCACGCTCCTGCGATTCGGACACGCTCTTTTGTGCAGCAATCTCACGCAATTCGGCATCAGTACGTTCCACCAGACGATGGCCGTAAGCGCGGGCCGATTCCGCAAATCCTTCGATCGCATTGCTGGTTTCGTAGAAATGCGCGTCGGCGAGCGCGGCGATCAAACGGTTCGCCCAGTACAGGTTGCCGGTCGAGACTTCCGGCGTGGTGTCACGCAGGTAGGCGGGCGTATCGTCGACGTTCGCATAGAACGGCGTGGCCGCGGTGAAGGGGCCGGAACCGTATGAGATCCACATGATCGAACGGCTTGCCTCCGGCGCGTACGGACGAATCTGCATGGCCACCATATGCCCGGTGCGGTTGATGCCGATCGGACGGTAGCGATGGCGGCTTTCCGGCGTCCCGAGCGTACCGTACGGATCGTAAGGGGTCCCCTCGAAGTGTGCACTCATCAGGAAGTCGACGTCTTCGAGCGTCACAGCGTTCTCAGGCACACGACACCACGGAATATCGTCGGATGCGGGCGTGTAGCGGGCGGCCGGCGAATCCCAGTCCTCGCTTGGATTGAGGTGGCGCTGCATATACCAGGCACGCGGCGTGTTGTAGATGCGGTCTTTGGTGGTGGCGGTACCGAAAGCCGTGCGCGGATTGAAATGGTTGTGACCCAGCGCCGCGCCGCTACTGCTATTGCCACCGCCGTTCATGCTGGCGTTTCCGAAAACGCTCGTCGGCTGGAATCCGAAGCCGCTACTCGCACCCGCGCTCATAGTGCGGTCAAGGTGGTGCGCGTCCATGAATTCGCGCAGATCGGCACTGCACATGAACTCGCGTTGGGTGCTGAAGGCGTCGTCGAAGTCGAAATCGTCGATGCCGAGCTGGTTGGGGATGGTCGCATAGCAGTCGTCCGGCACGCGGCGGGCGATCCAATGGTGCCCGCCGATTGTTTCGACGTACCAGATTTCGTTTACGTCGGAAATGATGATGCCGTTCGATTCGTAGGTGCCGTATGTTTCAAGCAGTTCGGCGAGACGTGCGACGCCTTCGCGCGCCGTGGTTACGTAAGGCAGCACAAGGGTGATGATGTCTTCCTCTCCGATTCCGCCCGGAACTTCGGGGGTATTAGCGGCTTCGTTCGCCGGTTGCAGTTCAACGAGCGGATCAGCGGCTAGCACGCGCTCGTTGACTGCGATGGTTTCGGTGGCGCTCATCGCCACATTGCGCTCGTTGACGCCCGCTTCCGCGAGAATTCCGCGATTCGGCAGCACGTTCGGCACGATGCTGTATCGGCATGGATTGTCGGGAAGGTCGATTTCGACATGACTGAGCACACTGCGGTAATGCCTCGGTTGGTCTTGCGGTGCGACCGCAATGAATTTCTTCGGATCGTAACGGCCGGAACCGGAATCATCGTCGCGTGCGATGATGGTGGATCCGTCGTAGCTGGCTTTCTTGCCTACAAGAATCGTAGTACATGACATGCGTTCCACTGTACGAGCAGATATGCAGAAATGACGCTGCGATTCGCGAGAATTCGATGATGATTCGGCGATGACTTGGTGATAATCCACGTTTTTTGTTACTTACAGCTGATTCGTGTGGCGTTTTGCGTAAATATGCTGTATACTGTCTCACTGTTGCCCCTCTAGCTCAACGGTTAGAGCAGCGTCCTTTTAAGTCGTGGGTTGTGGGTTCGAATCCCACGGGGGGCACCGCGAAACCCTTGGAAACATTAGCTTCCGAGGGTTTTTCGATTCCCGCGATTTTTGGCTCCAGACGCAATTAGTCGCACTCACATTGTTCGCGCCCCAAACACGGATTGTCACATCATCATCCGCGCCGGTAAACACCCTGCCGTCGCCATCATCGGATTCCTCACCCTTACAGGCAAGACGCCTTGCCGGGATGGCGCCTTGCCGATTCCAAAAGGCTTCCGCCAATACAGCGGCAATAGGAAAGTGAGAAATCGAGAAAAGATTGCAATTCCAACGAACACGCCCTAGCCTCTTGAAAAAGTCGCTAGGGGGCAGCTATCATAGTCCTTCGGAATTCTTATGAGGGGGAACTCCACGCATTCAGGGCGGTATTTCGAAGGCATCGCTTTGGGGCAATTAGTTACGTAACTAAGAAAGGGTTTCCCCAAATGTCTTTTAGCAAAAAGATTATTGCGGGCGTTGCAGCTGTAGCGACTCTGGCTGCCTTGGCTCCGGCAGTCGCAATGGCTGAAGGCGATCAGAGCCAGAACTCGGCCGCGTCCGCTCAAAGCGACTCCACGATCGTCAACGTCTCGTTCTATGCCGCAAATGGCACTCTTCTCCAGAGCACCGGCTGGCCAAAGGGTACTGCGTTCTCCATGTACGCCCTGGGCGTCCAGGCACCGACCATCGAAGGCAAGACCTTCACCGGCTGGGCTGACTCCGAAGGAACCATGCTCAAGGACACTGATCAGGTGTCCACGAACATCGCCGTACACGCAACGTACGCGGATACTCCGGCACAGGATGACACCACCCAGTACACCGTCTCCTTCTACGCAGGCACCGACCAGCTCATCCAGACCGTCAGCTACTACGCCAAGGACAAAGTCAAGTTCTCCACCTACGCCGCAGGCATCCAGGCACCGGCCGTCGAAGGCAAGACCTTCACCGGCTGGGGCTTCGCCTCCAACGACGGCAACGTCGCAGTCGACCCGAACGCAGAAGTGACCGGCAACTGGGCCGTCTACCCGATGTACAAGGACACTCCGACTTCGGAAGATAAGACTCTGAACACGGTCTCCTTCTACAACACCAAGAACGAGCTGATCCAGACCGTCAGCTACTACGCCAAGGACAAGGTCAAGTTCTCCACCTACGCCGCAGGCATCCAGGCACCGGCCGTCGAGGGCAAGACCTTCACCGGCTGGGGCTTCGCCTCCAACGACGGCGACGTCGCAGTCGACCCGAACGCAGAAGTGACCGGCAACTGGGCCGTGTACCCGATGTACAAGAACGCTGAAAAGAAGGATGACACCACCCAGAACGTGGTCTCCTTCTACGCAGGCACCGACAAGCTGATCCAGACCGTCGGCTACTACGCCAAGGACAAGGTCAAGTTCTCCCAGTACGCGCTGGGCATCCAGGCACCGGCCGTCGAGGGCAAGATCTTCACCGGCTGGGGCTTCGCCTCCAACGACGGCGACGTCGCAGTCGACCCGAACGCAGAAGTGACCGGCAACTGGGCCGTGTACGCCATGTACAAGGACGCTCCGACCGACGACTCCAAGAAGGATGACAGCAAGCCGGCCGACACCACCAAGAAGAATGACACCAAGGGCAACACCAAGAAGACCGTTGCCCAGAAGATCAAGAAGGCCGTTCTCGGCAACACCGGCGCTACCGTTGGTGGCGTTGCGGTGTTCGCCGTGCTTGCCCTGCTCGGCTTCGCTGGCATCACCGTGCTCCGCAAGCGCGCCTGAGTCTAACTCAGTCAAGGTGGCATTCGCCTGAAAGCGATTAATTTGGCTCCGTGCAACGACTTCTCCTGGAGTACTTGCGCGGAGCCAAATTGCCGTATTTAATGGCACGTTATGGCTTCATTGAACACACCCTGCAATAAGGTCGCCGACATAGCTAAGGGTGTATAAGATAAGACTTGGCTGGCTGCCGGCGAGGGCTATACCTCAAACGCAGTTGATAGGTGAGGAAGAGCCTTCGAAAACACTTCTTCACCCTGATGCGCTGCCCTAGCCAGCGACCAACCATCCACCCCTGGGAATCGTACGATTTCCAGGGGTTTCCTGTATTCAGCGGAAAACCGCCGAACCTCAGCATACCGTAGAGCCAATTCCCGCGAATATGCTCACAGCCCCCTCAGAATTTCCTGTCAGCCCAACAGTCCTTAAGACAGTAGGCAAATCGGAATCATCAAGGTTGTTCAACACGCCCACGCAAATTCGCGCTACGCATACTTATCATTTTAGGGGGGGGGGGTGACAACTGAGGTCATTTGCGGTATATTGCCGGTGTTTTACATATGAATAAACAGTTTTCGCCGTACCATCAGGCAGGCATTGACGTCACCAAGCCACCCCCCTATATACAACCCTCTCCATAAAACACGCACGACATGCGCGCGGACGTGAATTCCGTGGTTTGGGGTACACTAGACATATTCGAACAAACGTTCGTATTTTGGGGAATTCTGGGGAATTCCCCACTATATACAGTGAGGAAACTCACGACACACCACTACCGGTAGTGTGTATGCTAGATAGTGGCTTGCGTAAGCGAGCATAACCGAAGAACGTGGCCGACACGGCTTTCGCAAACGACGGAAGCCATTTTTGCATAGGGAGGAAATCGAATGACCGTGACCGTCTTCACCAATCCGAGCAACCCGCAATGCGAAGCCACCGAACAAGAGCTCGCAAAGCTGGGCGTGCGTTACGACACCGTTGATCTGACGAAGAACCCGTCCACCTTCGAACAGATCAAAAACGCTGGCTTCAAGCAGATTCCGGTCGTCATCTCACCGAACTCCTCATGGAGTGGACATAGGCCGGATCTCATCCGCCAGCTCGCGCAAAGCTTCGCCGCCTAAGCGCGTAGAAGTCGCAGGGCACCGAGTCCACAAAGGCAGTGCGGGCACAGGTCACATGCAGCCGTGCACGGCGCAACCAATAGCGGACGCACCATACACGTTCTTCCACAAAGCTTCGCCATCTAGCCCATAAAGCAGTCATCCATAAAACAGTCAGACACTACATGCGGCTGGCCGTGGACGGGTCGAGCGTCATGGTCTGGAACCGATTGGCCATGAAGTCGTCGTCGAAATACGTGGCGAAGAATTGCGAAACGGGCGAATCCTGCGCAATACCCGCAATACGCGAATACCAGGAATCCAGCGCCATCAACGTCATCACGCCGTCAACGAAAATCAGCGCGAAACACACCGCCGTCAACGTATAGCGAATCTTCCACGGAATACGCTGAATCATCGCAAGCAAATGCGGCAGAATCAGCTTCACCCACACCAAGCCGAGTATTCCCCAGAAAAACATGTATTTGCCGGATGTGCGCCCATCAATCGACAGCCATTGACCCGTGTAATCCCACGCGCGAATACCGAACGCAACCTCCATGAACCAGCTGGTGAAATATTCGAACGCGCCGCCAATCACCGCGCTGGCGCAGAAGATCAGCATCCAATTCGACCGCCACAAGTGGTTGAGCAATACCGTCAGGATCACCGCGCCAAAGCCGTAGATCGGCGAGAACGGCCCCCACAAAAATCCGGCGCGATCCTGCCATTCGCCGAACAGCACATAGTGGTATAGCGTCTCCACTACCAGACCGAACACGCATCCGACCACAAACAGCCAAAACAGGTTGAAGAAATCAAGCGAAATATAGCCCTTGCCGGTCAGATCACGGCCGGCCATACCCTTCGAAACAGCCGTCTCATACTCGCTGCGCGCATCCAAACGACGAAGCGCGAACTGCAAACGTCGCTCCTCGCGCAGCGACGGATCAGCCGTGATATGCAACGCAACCAATACAAGCAGCTGCACGGTCGGACTGATCAGATTCACACCCAAACCCTGCAACGACAACGACAATAGGCCTTCCGCAAGCGTGAGCGGAATCATCAGATACGTCCATTGCGCGATATGCCGACGCTTGTTGAGAATCAGCAGCATGCCGAAAATCGCAAGGCATGCGGTGGAGACCAGCAGCACTGCAGCATGAATAACCGACAGAATAGTGGTGAGATTCAGCGCGCCAAACGCCAGTTTGCCGGAAAGCGCGGCGTGGACTGCATACAGGCAGGAAATCACGATGATCGGCAACGTCACCACGCCTTCGATCAACATGACGATGCCGTAAATACGTGCAATCAGCGGCAGCCTGCGGTCAGCAGGATTGCCGTCATCTTCCGCCGATTGCGATTGCGCAATGATGCCGGCCTCTTCGATTGCTGCGATTTCGGTTTCGTCGGCGATGGCCTCGCTCACATCTTCAATCTTGCTCATGCTTGTTCGTCCTTCCCAGAACAACGCTACCAAAACCCGATCGCAGTGCGCTACACGAGATGATTGTTTGCGCGCAACGCGCACAACCTGCGATTTCTGCCTGCGCAAGTCACATGTCATCCCGCAATCACAAGATGCGCAGACAGCAGACTCGACTTGCGCAGACACAGAAGGCAAGTTGCGCGGTCTCCAACAGCAAGATTCACAGTCCTGCCGCGGTTTGTCGTGTTTATTTCAGTCATGGACGGAGCGCATTTACGCCTGTGCCCAAATTTGTCCGAGAGCGGGTATTACGATACGGGAGGCGTAGCGCTACGAATAACGTATCGCTACGCGCGAACACGGTCGAACATCCATTGGACTGGGGAGACAATGCGCAACGTACTGCAGATTCTGCGTCGTGACCTCAAACGACTCGTCACCGTACCTGCCGCCTGGGTCATCATGATCGGTATAACCATCATTCCGCCGCTGTACGCATGGTTCAACATCTACGGATTCTGGAATCCGTATGGCAATACCCAAGGCATCAAAGTTGCCGTGGCCAACGTCGACAAAGGCACCGACAACGCCCTGCTCGGCAAAATGAACCTCGGCGACCAGATCGAAGACACGCTGAAAGACAACGACCAGCTTGGCTGGGAATTCATGGGCAAGGCCGAAGCGATGGAAGCGGTACAGTCCGGCGACTGCTATGCGGCGATCATCATCCCCTCCGATTTCAGCGAGGATCTCGCCAACGTCGTGACCGACAGCAAGAACCGGCCGACGCTGGAATACTATGTCAACGAAAAATCGAGCCCGATCTCCCCGAAAATCACCGACCAAGGCGCGACCACCGTTGATCGTACCGTCAACAACACCTTCGTCTCCACCGTCAGCGAAGTACTCACTAAAGCCGTGAACTCCGCGAATGACACCATCAACGGCAAAACCAACTCCTTCGTCAACGAAACCACAGCAGAACTCGACAAAACCCAGAAGAACGTAAGCCTCATCCGCTCCACCATCGAAGATCTTGACGCACAGCTCGCCAACGTGCCGCAACAAACGCAATCCGCCCGTCAGGCAATGAACGACGTGCAGCTGGCCGCAGCAAGCGCGGGCAAGGGACTGGCGAACACCGCCACCGCCATCGGCACCGCACAAAACGGCCTCAATACCTTCACGTCCAACGCCAACACCGCTTTGGAAAACGGTTCCGGCCTGATTTCGCAGGCCGCCAGCGACACCACCACCAGCATCAACAAGGTGACCACGGCCGTCTCGTCCGCAAGCGGCACCGCACAGCAGGCCGTCAGCAACATGCAAAGCGTGACCGACAGCAACGCCCGGCTCATCGAGAAGCTCAAGAACGTCAGCGACAACGCACAGTACCAAGACATCATCAAGAAGCTCGAAGACACCAACAACACGGCCGCTGGCACGCTCAACGACCTCAAAACGTTGAGCGAGAACACGCAATCCACGTCCGACAGCGTGTCCAAACTCGCCACCGACTTCAACACCAGCACGCAAAATTCGCTGAAAAGCATGGGAGATGCCCGCAACACGTTGAATTCCGGTGCGCTCCCCCAGCTCAACTCCGGTCTGAGCTCGCTCGCCATGACCGCCGGCACACTGTCCGGCACCGTAACCAGCCAGACCACCGTGGTCAACCAGACCTCCGCCGTGCTCGACCAACTCGACCAGGTGGCGAACGACACCCGCACCACGCTGCAGAACACCGACAAGCAGCTCGAGCAGGTGGAGAACAAGCTCATCACCGTCAGCACCGACCTGAAAGCGCTCGGCAGCGTTGACATGCTGAAAAGCCTGACCGGCGACAGCTCCCTCAACACGGAGAAAATCGCTTCGTTCATGCAGTCCCCCACGGTGATCGACACGAAAAACGTGTATCCGATGAACTCCTACGGTTCCGGCATGGCTCCGCTCATGACCAACCTGGCCCTGTGGGTGGGCGCGTTCGCCTTCGTGGTGATCTTCAAGGTGGAGGTCGACGATGAAGGCCTCGAAGACCTCGACTTGACCACTTCCGAAAAATATTTCGCCCGCTACATGCTGCTCGGCATCATGGGCGCCATCCAAGGCGCGATCACCACCATCGGCAACCTCATCATCGGCGTGCAGACGGTGAACGCGCCGCTGTACATACTTACCGGCGTCATCACGTCGCTGGTATATCTGAGCATCACCTTCGCGCTGTCGACCTCGTTCATGCATATTGGCAAGGGACTGTGCGTCGCGCTGATCATCGTGCAGATTCCGGGCGCTTCCGGCCTGTATCCGATTGAGATGATGCCGAAATTCTTCCGCATGGTCTACCCGTTCGTACCATTCAGTTATTCGATTGACGCGTTCCGTGAGACGATTGCCGGCTTCTACGACGGGCATTGGCTCAAGTCGATTGGCGCGCTACTGATGTTCGCCGTGGTCGCGTTCTTCATCGGACTTGCGATTCGCCCGCTGCTGGTCAATCTCAACCGCCTGTTCGCCCGTCAGATCAAGGAAAGCGACATGATCATCGGCGAGGAGGTACAGCTTCCGGAACGCGGCTACAACGTGTCCCAGGCCATTCAAGTGCTCGCCGATAAGGGCGGCTACCGTGAGGCGATCGAGGAACGTGCGAGCCGCTTCGCCGAACTGTATCCGAAGCTCAAGCGTGGCGCGCTGGTTGCCGGTTTCATTGTGCCGGTGATTCTGGTGCTGATCTTCTCCTTCACCAACGGCGAGAAGATCGTGGTGCTTGCCACCTGGATCATCTGGGTGCTGCTCATCATCGGATTCCTGATGGTCATCGAATATATGCGTTTCAGCCTGCAACGCCAGGTGGAACTCGGCAGCCTCAGCGACGAAGCGATTCGCGAACAACTGGTGGAACGCCAAGCTGCAAGGCTGCGCCGCAAGAAGCGTGCGCAACAAATCAGGCGAGACAAGCTGATGCGCAAGGCACAACGAAGAAAACACGAAACCAAACAGGCGATCGCCAACGTCGCAGACACCAGCCAAGCCGATGCCGACGGCATCGCAACACTGGTACAGGCCATGAACGCGACCGGCAACACCGGCACAGCGAGCAACACCAATCCCAACGGTAACAGCGAAAGGAGCAACGCATGAAAAACATCTGGAAACTGTTCGTCGGCGACGTTCGACGCCTGACCAGCAACATCGTCTCCATCATCATCGTCATCGGACTGGTGGTAATTCCTGGCCTGTTCTCCTGGTTCAACGTGAGCGCAAGCTGGGATCCATTCGCCAACACCGGCAATCTGAAATTCGCCGTCGCCAACGACGATGAAGGCTACAAGTCCGACCTCATTCCCGTGAAGATCAGCATCGGCGATCAGGTGGTCAACACCTTGCGCGCCAACGACCAGATGGACTGGACCTTCACCACCAAAAAAGAGGCCATCGACGGCACCAAATCCGGCAAATACTATGCAGCAGTGGTGATTCCGAAGGATTTCAGCACCCGCATGATGACATTCTTCACCGCGGACGGCGACCATGCCACACTCACCTACTACAACAACGAGAAGAAGAACGCACTCGCTCCGAAGATCACCGGCCAGGGAGCCGACACCGTGGCAGCACAGATCAACGAAATGTTCTCCGCAACGTTGACGAGCACCGCGCTCAACATCGCCTCGCAGCTGGCCGATGAGCTTGACAAACCGAAATCGCAGGCCACGCTCACCAACTTCAGCAACAATATGAACAACTTCGCGAACACGCTGAACGACACGTCATCCGCGTTGACCACGTTCAGCTCGCTGACGTTGAGCGCGCAGAACCTGCTCGACAGTTCCAACAGCCTGCTTTCCAACGTGAGCGGCAGCGCGAAGAACGCCGTCAACGAGCTCAAACAGTCGAAGAACGGCATCAACGATCTGACCGGAGCCGTCAAAACCAGCACGAATGCGCTCAGCACCGCGTTGAGCAGCTCGTCGAACAGCTTCGGCGCTGTCTCCACCGATATTGACAGCGTATTCAACAATGCGGGCACCCAAGCCGGCAATACGGCCACCGCCCTGCGCAATCAGGCTGCGAACGTATCCAAGCAGGCGCAAGGCTATCAGAACATCTACGATGCCCTCGACGAGCTCAGCAACAACAATCTGGTGCCGGAAGTCGCGAAAATCGCCATCAATCATCTCAAAACCAACGTGGGCGCGACCATTACGCAACTCAACGATCTAGCGAACTCACTCAACACCAGCGCCGACAATATCGACGCGAAAGTGAGCGACACCACAGCCGACCGCGAGCGCGTGAGCCAGCTTGCCCAGCAGGCGAAGGCCTCCATCGACGGCATCAAAACCGATTTCGACAGCCAGCTCAAGCCGCAGCTCAACGACATTTCCGATTCGATCAGCAGCACGGCCACCGCACTGAGCAGCACGGCCACCGATCTGAAGGGCGCGTTGGGAGATCTCAACAGCACCACGAAGTCGGCAGGCAAGCAGCTGACCAATATTCGCACGGTGTTGGATTCCACCGCCGAAAGCCTCACTAAGGCGAGCACCGCGCTGTCTTCGTTCAATGGCACGCTTTCCGACGCGCTGAACAGCGGCAATATGGACACCGTCAAGGACGTGCTCGGCAACAACACCGATTCGCTGGCGGCGGCTCTTGCAGCTCCCGTCCAGGTGAAGCGCACGGCTGTGTTCCCTGTGGAGAATTTCGGCTCGCAATTGGCTCCGTTCTACACGATTCTGCCGTTGTTCGTGGGATCGCTGCTTATGGCCGTAACACTCAAGACCACGGTGTCGCGCAAGAATCGTGAGGAGCTCGACAATCCGAAGCCGCATCAGCTGTTCCTCGGCCATTATGGCGTGTTCGCCGTGATCGCACTGTTGCAGAGCACGTTCTCGCTGGGCGGCGGCCTGCTGTTCCTGCACATTCAGGCAGTGCACCCGTGGCTGTTCATGTTGACCGGCTGGGTGGCCTCCCTCGTGTTCTCGTTCTTCACCTACACGATGGTGGCGAGCTTCGGCAACGTGGGCAAGGCCATTGGCGTGCTGACGCTGGTGTTGCAGATTTCCGGCGCGAACGGCGCGTATCCGCTTGCCGTGCTGCCGAAGATCATCGGCGATATCAGTCCGTTCCTGCCGGCCACGCATGCGATTACGGCATTGCGTGCGGCCATTGCCGGTATTTACAACAATGATTATTGGCATGCGATCGGTTCGCTGTTGCTGTTCCTGATTCCGCTGCTGCTGATTGGCTTGCTGCTGCGTATTCCGCTGGTCAAGTTCAATAGGTGGTACGTGGCGAAGGTGGAAAGCACCAAGGTGGTCGCATGATTACCGGAGTGCATGAGGTGGTTTCCGGAGCCGTTTCCGATGTGGTTTCCGACGCGGTCAGTGACGTGCATGCGGCTGTTCGCAAGGCGCAGAGCCGGCGCGAGCAGCTTCGCGAGCAGACCGATCATAAGATCATGAAGGCCACGCTTGCGATTGTGATTTCCGATGGTGTCGGTGCGGTGACCATTGAAGAGGTCGCCCGTCGTTCCGGTGTTGCGAAAACCACGATTTATCGCCGCTATAAGAACGCGGACGATCTGTTGCGCCGCGTGCAGTTGGAAGTTGCGGGATTGCCGGATTTCAGCGATGTCGAGTTGTCGAAAAACGGTCTGCTGACGATACTGCAACGCATTCAGGGCTGTTTTTTCGACAGTGAGCTTGGTTTGAAGGCAGTTGGCGTGGTGCTTTCTTCCGATAATCCTTCGTTGAATGCGATTGCCGATCAAGTGCTTGTTCCTGCGGAGAAGCGTTTTTCTGAGTTTGTTGAGCGCGGCATGAAGGCCGGAGTGTTCCGTAATGGATTGGATCCGCAATTCCTGTTCAGCACGATACTCGGCTCCATGCTCGCCTGTAAGGCGTTGCATGGCGACGCGAGTATTCCTTGGCCTGAGAACATGACGGCTGTTCTGTGGCCCGTTATGGCCGTCTGAAAGGCATTGCAGAGCAGAGTTGCACGTAGTAGTATCTGAAACTCATGAGCGCCCCCGCTACGGCCTTTAATCACTCTTTGGGTGAGGCTGTAGCCGGGGCGCTCATTGTACGTTTGCAGACTTTTCGCCGCTACTGGACCTACTGGATCGACGCTTCCTGACGGGCCACGTCCAACGCCTTGTTGAACGCTTCCGACGTCCAGCTGGCACCGGCCACCTTGTCTACCTTGAGGTCTTTGAGAGGCTTGCCGTCCACCACGCCGTTGATGGCTTCGGCGAACGCATTCTGGTGCTTTTTGGAGATGGACGTGAACGGATGCCCGATAACCTCCACATTGGTGACGGTCTGGTCTTTGACCGTCACATGCACGTCGATGGTGTCTTCGCCCACCGGCCCGTACTGGCCGTTGATCGAGTAGGTACCGTCGGCGTAGTTGCCGGTGTCTTGCTTGTCGGATGTGGTGCTGTTCGGATCGTCGGCATGGTTTTTGTCATCCGAATCCGCGGAATCGCCGGAATCGGTGGCGCTACCGCTGTTCTTCGAATTTTCTTCCTGCGATTGCACGCTTTCGCCGGAATTTCCGGCATATTCATCGTCCATCGGTGTCGCCGTGGGTTCGCCGCATGCCGACAGCAGCGCAAGGCTTGCCGCAGACAGTGCGATCACTTTGATCGCATTCGATGATTCGTTGCTCATGTTCGCTCCGTACGATTCGTCAGTGCTATGGCTTGGATTGTTCGGCTGATTTCAGCTTATTCCTCACCGCCGGTTTTCGCGGCTTTGGTCGGATCGGCGAAGCTGATGGCCGTCTCGCCGTTCTGTGCGCCTTCCGCAGTGGAACCGGTGTATGCCGGCTTGCCACCCGCATGCTCATAGGCTTTCTTTGCGGCTTCATCATTCCACTTCTCACCGACGAGCACGCCATGGTTGAGCATGATCTCGCGCTGGGCACAAGATGCGACGAGCGCATCATGGGTCACGACGATGATGGTAGTGCCCTGCTCGTGCAACTGACGAAACAGGTCAAGCACGATTTTCTCGTTCTTCTCATCCAAATTGCCGGTCGGTTCGTCCGCAAGAATCAGTTTCGGACAGTTGATGAGCGCACGTGCGATGCACACACGCTGCTGTTCGCCGCCGGAAAGCTGTCCGGGCAGATGGTGGGCACGCTCCTTCAGACCGACGCGTTCCAATGCTTCCAACGCCTGCTGCTCGTTGACTACGGAATGGTAGTACTGTGCCACCATCACGTTTTCCACAGCCGTCAGATGCGGTACCAGATAGAACTTCTGGAACACCAATCCGATCATGTTCTTACGCACGTCGGCAAGCTGCTTGGCGTTCAAATCCTCCAACTTGCGGCCTTCCAGCATGACGGAACCCTTTGAAGGCGTGTCCATGCAGCCAATCATGTTCATCAGCGTGGTTTTGCCGGAACCCGACGAACCGACAATCGCAAGCCATTCACCTTGCGGAACGGTCAAAGTCAAATCGTCGACGGCACGCAAATCGCCGTAAATCTTGGAAATATGATCCAATTCAAGCAACGTATTCAACGTATGTTCGGAACTCATGATTATTCCTCCCTCAAAACGATGGCGGGGTCGATACGGGTTGCGCGGCGAACCGGCGGGATGGATGCGATGACGGCGATGAGCACGCTCAACAGCAGCGAAGCGACGCCCAACAGCCAGTTGAAGCCAATGGCACGTTCGAATACGGATACGCACAGCACGCGGGCCAGCAGGTAGCCGATGGCAGTGCCGATCAGGCCGCCAATCAGTCCGTAGATGGCGGATTCCACATAGAATTCGATGCCGATAGCGCGCGAGGATGCGCCTAACGCCTTGCGCAAGCCGATTTCGTTGCGTCGCTGAGACACGATGGAACTGATGGTGGTGCCCACGCCCACAAACGTCAGCACGAGCACGACCAGCGACACGATCCAGAACAGGGTTTGCAGCATGGCGATGATACGGGTGTCGGATGAGGTGATTTTGGTGACGGTCTGCGCTTTCACGCCGGTTGACGGATTCGCATTGATCGATTTGACGACATCGTTGAGTTCGCTGCCTACCGCATTGACGGAATATTCGATCACGTCCGCGCCACGCTTGGAACCGGCCAGTTTGGCCACGTCAGCGTTGACCGCGTAGACGATTTCGTCTTCGCTGCCGCCCGTATCGACGATGCCTCCGACACGGAATTCAGTGCCGGTGTTCTCCATAATGTCGGACGAAACGCGGCCGTTTTCTTTGGCTTGCGCTTCGGTTTGGCTAAGAGCGCCGGAATCCTGCGCATCGTCGGATGCGCGGTAGCCGATGGTTACGGTCGAACCGATGGAGACACCGAGCGCGTCTGCCACGTCACGGCCGAGCATCACGTTGCCTTCGCTAGGCCAATCGCCAGTCACGTTCCAATGATGGTTGAGCGCCTTCACGTCTTTGGTTGTGATGCCAGCCAGCGTGTATGGCGCAGAATTGATGCGCACGCTTTCATACCGGTAAGCGGCGGAACGGGCGCTGTACGAGCCTTTCACCATCTGGTTCAACGCTTTGACGGTATCGGTGTCGATGCCGTGGGACTTTTCGGCTGATTCGGACGGCGTGACGATAAGATTCGCGCCATACGCACGCATTTCCTCGTTCATCTGCTGTGGAACGGCAATACACGTCGCCGCAAGGCAGAACAGCGTGGCAGCGCCCACCATGGAGGCGATCACGGCCATAACGGCCCGCGAACGACGGCGGAACACCGCGCCCCACAGCATGGTGAAGAACATCTTGCGATTAGTCATCTCATGCCCCTTACGGACTGTCTTGAACTCACCTACCATGCAACACCTCCGCAGACGAACAGCACAGTGTGCCGTTCGTGACCGAGGCCGCAGCCGCGGCCGAGTTTACGGAACTCAAGTTGACATCAGCGGCCATGCAACACCTCCGGGACGAACAGCACAGTGCGCTGTTCGTGACCGAGGCCGCAGCCGCGGCCGAGTTTACGGAACCCAAGTTGAAATCAACGGCCATGCAAGACCTCCGCAGGTTTGAGTCCCAGAATCGAACGGATCGACGAGAACGAGGCGATCAGCACGGTAAGCGTCAGCAGCACAAACACCAGCACAAACACCATCGGACGCATCGTAATGCCGGAACCGAATACCACATGTCCCACAATCTGCGCAACACCGGAACCCAACAGCGCACCGACAATCGCACCAACCAACGAAATCACAGCCGTCTCAGCGAGCATCAGGCGAGAAACCGCACCATCGGTGGCACCAATCGCCTTCAGCAACGCCAATTCTGAACCGCGCTCACCAATCGAGGCGGCCATCAGATTCGCCACTGCAATAGCGGCCGCAACCAGCGAAAGCACGGTCATCAGCACCATCACCGCCTGCGTTTTCTGCAGCACATCGCCCTGTAATGCGGCCACCTGACGCACCTGCTTGGCTACGGAACCGGGAATGACCTCTTCGATCTGATAGGCGATGGACGAAGGGTACGCGGTGCAATACCATGTTTCCCACTCATCTTGCGTGAGCGCATTCGGATTCTTCGACGCCTTACGCGCCAAATCATTGTCTGGCGTGGTCAGAGCCTTGACTTCGATCTTGTCGATGGAATCAGGCAGATTCGCAAGCACCTGCGCGGTGGATGACGGAATGTACATCGCATTGTTGTCGCTATCGCCGGAATCGTAAATGCCGATGATGGTGATCCGCTGCTTGTTGCGGCTGCCGTCGGCGGTGGTTTTGTAGAGGGTTACGGTATCTCCCTTGGTCACGCCGAGTTTGGATGCGAGCGTGGTGCCGATCAGGCCTTGCGCGCTATCGTCCTTCGGCCAGGAGCCGTCAAGCTTCCACCACGAACGCATGCCGTTCATGCCCGCCACCGTGGATTCACCGGAATCCATATGCAGGGTCTTGGCGAACCATGTGCCCACGATCGGCACGCCGGAAGCCTTGCAGGAGCTGGAATCCACCGATTCGGACGCGCAGTTCACGTCAGCATGGATATTAAGTTCGGGGGCAAAATTCGTGATGTTGAACGCCCAGAAGATGGTTTTGATCTTCGGTGCGTCCGATTCCTTCAGAAATGTGGTCGGATCGGATTCGGAAGTGCCGGAAGCGTTGCTATTCGCGTCACCCCCCGTGTTGTACAGGTCGTTGACGACGGCATCGGCCTTGGGCTGCACGGTGATGTTGGAACCGTACGTCGACAGTTCCGCGTTCAGCTTGTCTCCAACGTCGAACACCACACCCAGCATGGCCACGCTGACCGTGGCCGACAGGCACACGGTGACCGCGATCAGCAGTCTGCGTTTGAACTGCCTGCTGAACGAGCGGAAAATCATTCGAAAAAAGAACATGACTACCTCTTTCCGCTCACTGGAAATGCGTCGACAATGCGTCGAGCGTCGAAGTTTGAATTACGATTTTGCCGGATTCAACCTGATAATCGAACGGCACAGGATTGCAGCCGCCCTTGAATCCGATAGTGGCGAGGTTGATGGCGACATCGCACTTCTTGCAGATGATCTTGCCATCCTTCTCGTAATAGCCCGCGTCACCGCAGTTATCGCATGCGTCAAGACCGACACCGTACGCTCCACCATTCTTTTTGATGATGATGAAACGCATTACCGTGCCATCTTTCGCCTTGTATTGGAAGCGATGCAGGTGACCGTCGTTGATCTGACTGAATTTGATGGTGGCCACGCCGTCGCTCAGCGAATAATCCTCAGGCGGAGACAGCGTAATGACCTTCTTCGTTTGCGCCACACCATACGTGAGCGCGAACGTGATGCCGATCATCGCAACAAGACTCCATGCGCCGGCCGCCTTCGCACGGCGACGGAACGCGATATGCGATCGCACAATGGCCTCGTTTGCGCCTTCCGGCTTGATTTTGAAGCCCATCACAATGCTGGCGACCACCGGAATGATGAACACCAACACCATGGCAATGACCATATGACGCTGATGATTGATGCACCACACCAACGCCAGGAACGCTTCCGTAGGGAAATGAACGATGCGCTTGGACTGCAGAATCTGCGCAAGATCAGTGAAATGCGAGACAAACAGCAGCGCAATCAGCAGCAGCACGGCCGTGGTGAACGACCAACGAATCGCAGTGGAACGCATCGTACGGAAAATCAACGCTGCAACAATCGCAGTGGCCGCACCCAATACGAAACCAAGCGCACGAAGCAGCATATCCGAAGTGAAGATCGGATCTCCTGGCTCCACGAAAATCGTCAAACGCAAAATAACATCAGGCAACGCACGGAAGGTGGTGGAGGCAATCGCAAGAGCGCCAATCGCATTCGCAATATCGAGCAACGCGCGATGATCATGCCAATTCGTAGTGATGCGACGTGCGAACAGCGCAATAACGAACACCGCGATATCGAAAATCACACAACACCACAACGTAGGGTAATTGACGAACGTACGCTGATTGATCACCGCGGACGCACGCAACGCGGCGAACGCAATGGCACCCGCGAATCCGATAACAAAGCCCGCAAGACGCCAGTACGCGCTCAACGGCTTGTCACGCCCCTCACCGACCGTGAGCATCACGTTCAGCGCCATAATCAGCAAAGCCGGTGCCAGCGTTCCCTGCAACACCGTGACGTACTGCGTCAGCATCTCACACCTTTCGTTATATATCCCTGTCAAAGCCTAGTGAATTCGGCACACAAAAGGAACCCCCTTACCAAGATTCCCCCAAAAGCGCGTTATCTCCCAAAAGCGTATCCCCTAAAACGCAAGAGAGCGGTTGCTTGGATGGTTGTTCGACCGTAGGCTCGGCCAAACGGCCTTGAGCGCGTCGAACGACTATCCAGGCAACCGCGAACGCCGTACCCATATTCGCGCTACTTGCATACGTTTCGCGATACGTGAACGGCGTTAACCACGAGTTGAATCTCAACATGAATTCAGGCTTACATCCAAACCGTTTCGCTTGGCATGTGCCGGAACTCACGTTTCAGATCACCACTCCTGCGGGGTGTAGTTCCACTCCGGGAAAGTGACCTCGAGCGGCTCGGTCCAGAAGCGGCCCTTGACGCCGGTTTCCGGATCAACATGCAGCATCCAACCCTTCTTCTCCGGAGATTCGATCTTCAGCACGAGCTTGTAGGAGCCAGCCTCGTCGAGCTTGACGTTGGCGCCGTAGTGCGGGCCGTCGGAAGCGTTCATCTGCATGAAGGTACCGGAACCAACGGTCTCGTTGTTCGCGTTGTTGATGATCTCGTAGTTCACGGTCAGATCCGGCACGAAGTCGCCCTTGCCATAGCCGAGCTCGGTGCCCTTCTCGTTGGCATGGATGTCGGCTTCCAGGTGGAAGGAAGCGTCGGCAGCCTTCAGGCCCATGCCGGACGGTTCCATATCGATCGGCTGGAAGTACACGGCGTTGACGGTCAGAGCGTCAACATCCTGATCGGAGTGCTTCTCGTCGACCTGAATCTCTTCGAAGCCGGCGCCGTTGCTGTCATCAGCGCTGGAATCGCTGGATTTGTCGGTGGTGTCCGAAGTGGAGGTGTCGGACTTGGCATCGGATGCGGAATCGTTGGAGTTGCCGCATGCGGACAGGGAGAAGGCCATGGAGCCGGCCAGCAGGATGCCGAGCAGGGCGGCGATCTTCTTATTCTTCATTGTTTTTTCTCTTCCTTTTCTTTGGTCCCTTGAGGAACGTTGGAAACTTATGGAAATCTCTAAATCTTTACTTGTGATTATTGATTGGCGCTTACTTAGCCTGTTCCGCCTGCGCGGCCAACTTCATCCTGTGTTTCTTAATGAAACCGACCACGAACAGCACAACCACCGCGATCGCGGCAATCACCTGTGCCGTAATCGTTTCGACGTACGGATACAAGCCGATCCAATCGTTAGTTGGCACAGTGCTCAAGTAGGTGCCTTCAATAAGATCACCCTCGATGAGCGCATGGATGCCGCCACCCGCGAAAATCACAACCAATGCGGCCATCACAATCGAAGTTACGAGGAAGAACGGGCCGATCGGAATCTTCACCGAAGTGAATCGCAGAATCAGGAAGATGACGAGCAGCACCGCGGCGGCGGCCAGACCACCAACCCACATGCCGTGCGCATCCTGGCTCATGGAGTAGATGGACTCGTAGAAGATCACCGTTTCGGCGCCCTCACGGAACACGGCGAGGAAGCTCAGCATGGCAAGCGAGGTGATCATGCCCAAGCCCAGTCTCTGACCGGATTCGACCTTGCTTTGCGCGCCGGCCACAGCCGCTTCGGTCTTATTCCTGATGTAGTTGTTCCACGCTTCCACGGAGCTCTTGTTGAGCATCCAGTTACTGGTCCACAGCAGCATGAGAGTGGCGATCAGCGCGCACACGCCTTCGGAAATCTCCTGAATCGGGCCGGAACCGCCGAACAGGAACGTAAAGAGTACGGCGACCAAACCGGAACCGGCCAAACCTGCGACCACGCCAAGGTAGATCCACCTAGTGAAACGCTCGTTGCCGGACTTCACCAGGTAGGCGATCACTGCGGCCACCACCAGCAGCGCTTCGAGGCCCTCACGGATCAGAATGAGGAACGCCTGGCCGGCGGAGCTGGTGACGAGCTTGGTGAAGCCGTTGACATTGCCGGACGCGCCACCGTCAAGGGTGGCCGCGTCTTCCACGAGCCAGCTCTTCAAATCGTCGACATGCTGCTTGATTTCCTTGTCGGAACCGCCGTCGCGCATGGTCTTACGAGTCATCTTGAACTGGTATTCGACCTGCGAAACACGATCGCCGGAAATCACGTTCATCACGTTCTTTTCGAAGCCGAGTTTCTCGTAGTACTGGTAGTAGGCATTGTTGACCAGCGTGGAGCCTTCGTCGCCCTTGCCGGCAGCGGCAGCCTCGTATGCCTGGTCGAGAATGACGGTCATTTCGCTGGCAACCTCACTCCACGTGCGGTCGCCTTTGCCTTTGGATGAATTCTTCTTGGCCGCGTCGAGCTTCTTGCGCTCTTCCGCGGTTTGCGCGGCACGCTGCTTCGCGTATTCCTTAGGATTGGCGAGGTCTGCGTTCGCGTCAAGCGTTTGCGCGGTTGCGTTGATTTCGGCGGTCAGCGCGTCGATTTTGGCTGCGATGGCGTCGCCTTGGTCCTGCTGGTAGGCAAGACCTTCAAGATCGGTGAATTGCTGCAGCAGTTCCTTCTGCTTGTCGGCACTGATGGTGTCGTTGACGACTTTCGAGAAGTTGGATGCGTCGTAACCGATCCAATGCGCGGTCTGGAAATCGGTGCCGGCCTGACCGTAATTGCCGTCATTGTAGTCTTTTTCGGCAGTCGCAAGCTGGTCTTCGATGTTCTTCGCAGCGGCAGTCCAGGAATCAAAATTCGTTTGACCGTCATCGGCGGCAATTGCCGGCTGCGGAACTGCGGTAGTCGCGAAAAGCGTGGTCAACGCGATCATCAATGCCGCAATGAACGCGACAAGGCGACCGGACACACTTGTAGCCCGCTGCGTATCGCAGGATGACATAAGACCGCTTCCTCTCTCAGCCGTTCACAATCCGATTCACGAGTGCGCCACCTTTGCCATACGCACAGTGCGCACCGACTTCACAAGATAAAACGAAAAAAATCGAAAGAACAGTCTTGATTTTTTGGCAGTTTTGTTGTAGAAACCTTTAAAATGGCGGAATTCCGCCATTCTTCTTTTCTGTAATCCGCGCGAGTCGTCTCACATAGTGATTTTTTGAGGCGCTTTCGCCGTTCCTCTCCATGCATATTCGTGCGATTGGAAGATTCGGGAATTGGGGGATTTGGGATGGAGCTGGACTTTCTGACCTCACGATTCCGCCCTGGTGACCTCACGATTCCGAAAAAGCAACGAAAAACAAAATCGTGAGGCCAGCGGGCGCATGGACGGAATCAGGATTCGAGCACGTCAAGCACCTTGCGTTCGTTGTAGAACGCGAACACCACACCGCCGATGCCGCACAATACCGCGGCGCAAACAGCCGCAATGCGATAGCCGGCGCCCGACGCCATGCCAATCGTGCTCACGCCGGTAAACAGCAGCATCGCCACCGACTGACCCATCTTCATCGCAAACGTGCGAGCCGCATAGAACATGCCCTGACGATCCTGACCGGTCGTTTTCGAGCTCGCGTCGGCAATATTCGCAACAATCGCCTGCGGAAGAATGCCGAACGCGGCCATCGGAATCGCGCCGACAATCGAGAGAATCAAGCCCTGCGCCATCGGCGGAATCGCAGCGAGCAGACCGGAGCCAAGCGCGCCCGCAAACGCGAACGCACATGTGAAAATCACGAAAGCGACCAGCAGAATCCGCTTCTTGCCAACACGATTCGCCAATACATTCACCGGCATGTAGAACAGCACCGACACTGCGGTCATGAGCACGAAATAGATGGTGGTCGTGGTCTCGGGAAGTTTGAGCAGGCTTGTCACGAAGAACGGCAAACCAGTCTGGAATGTAGTGATCGCAACCCAATAGACCACGTCGGAGCAGACGAACTTGCGGAATTCGCCGTCGCCGAACGTCTGCTTCAACGATTCGATGGTCGATTCGGACGTGGGCTGCGAGTTGACGTAATCGCGTTCCTTGATGGTGAGCGGCGGAACCAGCATGCACACGAATGCGATGGCCGCCATGATGGTGAACGTCAAACGAATGGCGTTCACACGCCCCAAGCCCGGCACGAAACCAGCCCAAATCACCGGTGCCACGTATGCAATGGCGGTGCCGGCCACCCACGTGAACGAGATGGCGGTGGAGATGGTGAGCTGCTGTTTGGAATCGTGACCAAGCTCGGCGATCAGCGCGTTGTAGGGCGTGCAGTAGAACGTGAGCGCAATGTAGTAGCCGATCACCGTGACGAACAGGAACGCGCCGTTGATCCAGCTCGTATCGTTGATTGGACTCCAAAACACCAGCACGGTGACGAGGGCGAGCGGAAGGGCCGCAAATTTGAGGAACGGCATGCGACGACCGGATTTTGATGTGCAACGGTCGGAAAGACTTGCCACGGCCGGATCCACGAATGCGTCGAAGAAGCGGGCGAACGCGGTGATGCCGCCGACTACGGTCACCACGCCGAGTACGGCAAGACCTTGCGGTACGAACACGGTTTGCCCTTGCGAGATGGTTTCGCTGTCAGGCTGGTAGAAGTAGACGAGCCAATTCGAAATAATGCCGGAAAGTAGCGCCCAGCCGAATTGGCCGACGGCGAAAGCCCAGACTTTGGGCATCGGCAGGCTCTTCACCGTTTTTGTTGTGCGCGTGGCTGCACTTGCATTCTCGACGTTCCCCATATCAACCTCCATGTTGACGCCCTGCCGGCAACTGTACCATGCGCCCCATCGCGAAAGTCCCATTTCCCCCAGTAGCTGGAGGAAATGGGCGGGTAGCATCGGAGGCATGGATTCTTTGACGCAACGCATGCCGTTTGTCACGGCGTTTTATAGGGCGCTCGGCACCGGTATGGTGATTTCCGTGGATTCGCCGATCGACGACAAGGTGCGTTCCGCAATGGAATCGCTCATTGAGGATTACGAACACGTGCTGTCTCGATTCCGCAATGATTCGCTGATTGCGGCGATCGGCAAGGCCGAGCATGGCGGAAGTTTCGATTTTCCGGATTGGTGCGCGCCGCTGTTCGATCTGTATGATGCGCTATTTTCCGCCACTTCCGGCGCGATTGATCCGTGCGTCGGCGAGGATTTGATTCGACTTGGATACGATGCGTCGCTGAGTTTCACGGTTACACAAGATGCGCCCGAACATTTGGGCGCATTGCGCGGACGCGCCGTTTGGGGACGCGATGTGACCCGCCACGGAACCACATTGGTAACGCATGAGCCGGTGCAGTTGGATTTCGGCGCCTGCGGCAAAGGCTATCTCGTCGATCTGCTCGGGCGCATGCTGCAGTCGTCACAATTCGTGATTGATGCGGGAGGTGATTTGCTGATTCATGCGGAACAGCCCATTTCCGTCGCACTTGAGGATCCGGAAGATCAGTCCCACGCAATCGGAATCGCACATATTGCGAACGGAGCGTTGTGCGCAAGCGCACCCAGCCGACGCCATTGGAACGTGGCAGTCAACGAGCGCACCCAAATCGCCATTCATCATCTGCTCAATGCCATCGACGGACTGCCCGCGCAACAAACCGAAGCCAGCTGGGTATACATTCCAGCGAACGCAACGCTCAATCTTGCACGCGACTACCCCACCGCCGTTGCGGACGGCCTGGCCACGGCCCTGTTCGTTTCCGACGTAGCACAACTGCAACGCACGTTCGATTTCACATACGCAACATTGGACGAATCCCGCCAAATCGCAGTCAGCCGCAACTTCCCGGCCGAACTCTTCCTGCGATCCGCATAACAGCCGAATACCAGCCGAAATAAACAAAGACCGCACGTCTTTGGGGACGTGCGGCTCCTGTGAATCAGCCAGCCAGAACGGCGAATCAGTCGGTGAGGGCGAACTGGCTGTTGTAGATGTCGGCGTAGAAACCGCCTTTGGCGAGCAGCTCCTCATGCGTACCGCTTTCCACGATGTCGCCATGGTTCATGACCAAAATCATGTCCGCATCGCGGATGGTGGACAGACGGTGCGCGATCACGAACGACGTACGGTCCACGGTCAGCGCGTCCATGGCCTTCTGAATCAGCTCTTCCGTACGCGTATCGACCGAAGAGGTGGCCTCGTCGAGAATCAGAATCGGCGCATCCTCAACCATGGCTCGCGCAATGGTGAGCAACTGCTTCTGACCCTGCGAAAGCGTGGCCTTGTCGTCAAGCACTGTGTCATAGCCATTCGGCAGCGACATGATGTAGTGGTGCAGCCCCACGGCCTTGCACGCGTCCTCGATCTGCTTGTCGGTGACGCCCGGCTTCGAATACGCGATGTTTTCACGCACTGTTCCACGGAACACCCACGTATCCTGCAATACCATGGAGAACTGGTCATGCACGTTCCAGCGTGGCACGGACTTCGTATCCACACCATCAATCGCAATCGAACCGCCCGAAATCTCATAGAAACGCATCAGCAGATTCACCATCGTGGTCTTGCCGGCACCGGTCGGACCAACAATCGCAACCTTCTGACCGGACTTCACCGAAGCGGAGAAATCGTTGATGATCGTCTTGCTCGGATCGTAACCGAACTTCACATGACTGAACTCAACGTCACCGCGCACCGGTTTGCCGTTCACGCCGAGCAGCGCCTGCTTGTCGGATTCGTCGGCCATCTCCGGCTCTTCAAGGAAGCCAAACACGCGCTCGGAAGCGGCCGCGCAACGCTGCAGGTTCTGGAATGCCTGCGCGAACTGGGAAAGCGGCTGGGTGAACAGTCGAATGTACATCATGAACGCAACGATCACACCAAACTCGATCTTGCCATCCATCGCAAGCACAGCGCCAACCACGCACACAACCACGTAGCCGAAATTGCCGACGAAATTCATCAACGGCATCATCAGGCCGGAAAGGAACTGGCTCTTCCATCCCGAATCGTACAAATCATCGTTATATTTTTCGAACGCGCGAATCGAATCAGCCTCGCCGCAATACGCCTTGACCACGGTGTGGCCGGCGTACATCTCTTCGACGTGACCGTTGACATCGCCCAATGCGATCTGCTGACGGGAGAAGTACTTCTGCGAAACCTTCATGATTGCGCCCATGATGAGCAGGCCAACCAGGCTGGAAGCGATGGCGCACACCGTCATAATCACATTGTTGTAGAACATCATGATGAGCGCGCCCACGAACAGCGTGACCGACGTGATCAGCGAGCCGACCGACTGGCCGAGCGTCTGGCCGATGGCGTCCACATCGTTGGTGATGCGGCTGAGCACATCGCCGTAGCTGACCTTGTCGAAATACTTGAGCGGCAGCTTGTTGATCTTCACGCTGATGGCTTCGCGCAGCTCCTGTGCGGTGCGCTGCGTGACGTTCGCCATCATCCAGCTTTGCACGTAGCACAGCACCGCGTACCCCACATACAGCGCCACCAGCAGCCATGCGATGTGCGTGACCGCGTCCATGTCGATCGCACCGAGCACCGGCTTGCCATTGACTAGCGCAGGCAGGCCTTTGGCGATCTCGTTGGTCATGTCCTTGAGCTTGTCCGGACCGACGATCTGGCATACCGTGCCGATCGCGCCCAATACGAGCGCCACAATGATGGCGGGAATGTAGTGGCGGCAGAAATGCACCAGTTTCTTCATCACACCACCGAAATCTTGCGGTTTTTCAACGGCTCCGCGGCCGCGTCCCATAGGTCCTCCTGGCATATCAGCGACCCTCGCTTTCGTTCAATTCGCTTTCGACGGACGGCTTGCCGGTTTCAATCGGTTTGCCGGTTTCGCCCGGCAGCTTGCTTTCGCCCGACTTGCCGCCGTTCAATTCGTCTTCGCTCAGCTGAGACTGCGCAATCTGACGGTACACATCGCAGTTTTCCAGCAGTTCGCTATGCGTGCCTTGGCCGACCACCTTGCCGTCGTCGAGCACCACGATGCGGTCGGCGTCCATAATGGTGCCGATGCGCTGCGCGACAATCAGTTTGGTAGAATCTTTCGCTTCCTTGGCGAGCGCGTCGCGTACGGCACGGTCGGTTTTGAAATCAAGTGCGGAAAAGGAATCGTCGAAAATCAGGATTTCCGGATGACGATAGACGGCACGTGCAATCGACAGACGCTGTTTCTGCCCGCCCGACACGTTCGATCCACCCTGCGAAATCGCGGAATCGTACTGCTTTTCCTTGGTTGCGATGAATTCGGTCGCCTGTGCAACTTCACATGCGTTGCGCACGTCGGCGCGCTGTTCCGAAGTGAGTGTGCGATGCTCGTTTTGCGTTGCGATCAGCTCTTTTTCGCGCTTTCTGCCGGCCGCGGTCGAGGTATCGGTCATGTCGACGATGCCGGCATCGGTGGTGTCGAGCGGATTGTCGCCATAGCTGACATTGGATGCGATCGTGCCTTTGAACAGGAAGGATTGTTGCGGCACATATCCGATTTTGTCTCGTAATGCCTTGAGCGTGTAGTCGCGCACGTTCACGCCGTCGACGAGCACCTCGCCTTGCGTCGCGTCATAGAAACGCGGCACGAGGTTGATGAGCGAGGATTTGCCGGAGCCGGTGGAGCCGATGAACGCGACCGTTTCGCCCTTCTTGGCAGTGAAGTTGATGCCTTCGAGCATGGCTTCACGCGAATCCGGGTAGGTGAAGGAAACATTGCGGAATTCGATTTCGCCCTGCTTGCCTGCTTCGCCAGCATCGCTGCGGGTGCCGTCGGTGATCAGCGGTTCGGTGTCGAGCACTTCGAGCACGCGCTGTGCGGACACGTCCGCTCGCGGCCACAGCACGAACACCATGCTCATCAGCAGGAAGCTCATGATCACCTGCACGGAGTAGCTGGAGAACACCACCATGTTGGAGAAGGTGGTGAGCTTGTCGGCCGCGTCGGCCGCGTCGATCAGGTAGGCGCCGATCCAGTACACGGCAAGCATAAGACCGTTCATGATGGTGTTCATCAACGGCATCATGAAGGCCATGGCACGGTTGGTGAACAGCTGGGTGTCGGTGAGTTCCTTGTTGGCCTTGGTGAACTTGGCTTCCTGGTAATCCTCGGCATTGTAGGCGCGCACCACGCGCAGGCCGGTGAGGTTCTCGCGCGCCACAAGGTTGATGTTATCGGTCAGTCGCTGCATGGACTTGAACTTCGGCATGACGAGAACCATGAGGATCGTGATGGAGACCAGCAGCACCACTACCGCGATGCCGGTGGCGAGCGTCCATTCGAGACCGTCTCCCGCAATCTTGCAGACGGCCCAAACCGCCATAATCGGCGATTTGACAATCATCATCAATCCCATGGTGATGAACATCTGAATCTGCGTAATATCGTTCGTGGAACGCGTAATCAGCGAGGCTGTGGAGAATCGGCTCATTTCAGCCGGTCCGAACGATTCTACCTTGCGGAATTCCATGGAACGCAGACGCTGGCTGAACGATGCGCCGATGCGTGCCGCGAAATAGCCGGTGATGATGGCGCATGCTGCCGATCCAAGCGAAATAAGCAGCATTTTGCCGCCGGCGATCCAAATATCGTGCATTTCACTGCCAGGGGTTTCCACGAGGGTGGTGATGTCGGACATGTAGTCCGGCAGGGTCAGGTCAAGCCAGATCTGCCCGACGATGCTGACCAGTGCAATGAGCATCTGGCCTATCTCCGCTTTGGAGAGGTATCGCATAATGCGGAACATGCTTGGATTCCTTCTCTTGTGTTGCGTTTGAAGTTTTTGCGATTGATGGATTGGTTGGATCAACTACATGAGTTGATCGAATTGCGATTAATGATTTACATAAGTCCTATTGAATTGTCTTACGATATTTAATTACTTACAGTGTAAGACAATCTCATATTTCTGTGTATTTGCTGAGAGCGATTCTTCTCAGCTCGGTCGCGCGCGGCCAACATATACCATTCGCGACACACTCAAGGCCGTTTGGCCAAGCTTACAGTCGCGAACGGCACATGTGAGGCGCACGCTTACGTGGTAGGCAGTCCCTACGCAGGATCTTCAGATTCGGCTTTTGCGAAGGCTTGCTTTACTTCTTCGGCGGTGGGGCGGGGCTGGCCAGGGATGCAGATGGTCACGTATGTGGCAAATTCCTCGGTAAGATCCACGAATTCGCGCGTGCGACGCTCCCCCATCTGCGAAAAGACCCAGCAGACGGCGTCGCGCATATCCTCGCGCTGCTGCTTGGCCTTCGCCCGCCCCTGCTCGGTAAGATTCACATGCACAATGCGTCGGTCGTTGGGATCGACCTCACGCTCGATCAGACCCTTTTTTTCCAACGCAGCCAACAGCGTGGAAATCCTGCCCGACGTGACCTTCAACGCGGTAGCCAACTGCGAGGGCGTTTGCGCGCCCTTGAACTCAAGCTCGCGAATAATGAATGGCTCGCCCTTGGAATCACGCGACATCGCCTGCTGCATCTGAGACTTCTTACCCCAGACCACTTTCATCAGCTTGTCAAACGACTCCCGCTCGAAGCCCACGCTTCACCTCGCCTTATTCGATGCCCATCAGTTATGTCTCGATAATATCTTTTACTGTAAACATTTTTCGATCGCAACGTGCAAGTACAGGAAAACGCCCAAAAAGGAAACGATAATCAGCAAGGAAGCATCGCAAGCTCTTCTTGAGTGAGCTGAAGTTGCGTTGCAGCGAAGGAATCGTTGATTTCCTGCGGATTGCGAGCGCTGGGAATGGTGAACAGACGTTCGTAACGGGTCAATTCCCACGCCAGCACCACACGCTGGTAGGAGCAACCACGTTGCGCGGCAACCGTGCGGAACGGATCGTACGCGCTCTGATCGAACGTATCGAGGAATCCGCCGAGCGGCGACCAACAGACGAAAGCGAGCCCCAATTCGGCGCAATGCTCCATCGTATGTTCCGGATCGGGATGCGACGGCGAGAACTGGTTTTGCACGGCGACCAAGCCGCTGCCGATAATGCCGCGCGCAAGATCGATCTGCTCGTTATTCACACGGGAGATGCCCGCATATTTGATCACGCCTTCGTCGAGCAGCTGCTTCAACGCGCCGCATTGGTCTTCGTAAGGCACCGCGGGATCGGGGCCATGCGAATACAACAGGTCGAGCGTATCGACGCCCAAGTGCAACGCGGACTCCTTGGCGTCACGAATCATGGTTTCGGGGCGCGAATCCGCCATCCACCCGTATTGACTGCCCGCCGCCTGCAAATGCTGGCGTTCCTCGCCAGGCCGACGGCTGCATCCCTCAGAATCCCGCCCCTGAGTGTCCGATTCTGGTGAATCGGACATCTGTACCCCAAATCCGGCACCCTGTTTGTCCGATTCTCCAGAATCGGACACAGGAGCAACAAAAGCGGGGACCTCCATGGTGCGTCGATAGCCAGTTTTCGTGGCGACCAGCACTTCATCTCGGGGGCCATTCCACGAAGTGAGCGCATCACGCACCAACTTTTCGCCGTAGCCAAGGTCTTCCGCAGTGCCGGTGCCAGGCTCGCTCGGCAGATAATATGACCAAGCCGTGTCCAAATAGCGAACACCCGCGTCCAAACCGGCATGAATCGTACGAATCGCGGTATCGCGATCCGGGCGCCCCTCAATCGCCAAAGCCATCGTTCCCATACCAAGCCGAGGAATCGCAAATCCTGCCAACTCGCCGTCCATCATCATCTTCCCCTTCCTTGCAAGCACTCAGCCGATTCGCACATGTTCACATCAAGACTAACCCAACGTGAACCGGCGCAAGCTTGTCGGGCGCGTGCGCGAAGATGAAGGCACAACCGAACGGGAGCCGAAAGGCTGAGAGGGAGCTCATAGAGCTTCGACCGAGGACTTGATGCGGGTAATGCCGCCGTAAGGAGACGGGTTGTTCACGCCGCAAGACGTATCTCATCTTCCGTTCGCGATAACCGAATATCGCGTGATTAGGGTCACGGAGGGGCGCACCACCTCATAGGGTACGGTTCCTTCGGCGACCCTTTTTTCGTACCAACCTTGAGTGCCCGATTCTGCAGAAACGGACGCACAAGCGGCTCGAACAAGCGCCTACGTGTCCGATTCACCAGAATCGGACATTCGTGGACTGAAATAGATGCCGTGCGTGTCCGATTCTGCAGAATCGGACATTTAGAGACCGACAATGAACCTCCGGATGTCCGATTCACCAGAAACGGACATCCGGAGTGCAGGAAAGCATGTGTCATGACAGACACAGAAGGGAACCGCAATGATCATCAACGGTAAGGAAGAGAACATCGCCACGCCGATCACCGTGGCCGAACTGATCGAAAGCAAGGGCCTGCGCGCCGACCGCGTGGCTGTCGAGCTCAATGGTGAGATCGTGCCTCGCACCCAGCGTGCGCAGACGCAGCTCAAGGGCACCGATACGTTGGAAATCGTCACGTTCGTGCAGGGCGGCTGAACCACTTTCAAAATTTCTTGCGATTACGACCGGCACAATGCACGCGTAACAATCGCAAGAACATACAAAACACAACCAACCCGGCAAAAACAACGCACGAACGGAAAACGAGAATACGAGAACAACCATGACTTTTGAACCATCCGCATCGCAGGCGCAGATCGACGCCCGCCAGCACGCTTTCGACAACCAGCCCGACCCGACCACGCTCGTCAGCCGCGAAGAAATCCGTGCGGCCCTGCTCGACCGTCATACCGCAGCCACGCAAGACAAGCTCGACGCGGCGCACGTGGCCATTTGCGGCTGCGGCGGCCTCGGATCGACCATTGCGGTGGCGTTGACCCGCATTGGCGTCGGTCACCTACATTTGATTGACTTTGATCGCGTGGATATGACGAATCTGAATCGTCAGCAGTATTTTTTGAAGGATCTTGGGCAGTACAAGACGGAAGCATTGCGCAGTAACTTGCGTCAGATCAATCCTTTTATCGATATCACCATTGATACCGTGAAAGTGACTGACGAGAACGTGCCGACGCTGTTCGACAATGAGGATATTATTTGCGAAGCGTTCGACGTGCCGGAAAACAAGACGATGCTGGTGAATGCCGTGCTTGAGAATCTGCCGAACAAGAAGCTGGTGAGCGCTTCTGGAATGGCGGGATTCCGCAGTTCCAATTTGGTGAATACTCGTCGCGTTTCGAAGAATTTCTACTTCTGCGGCGACGGCGAAACCGCTCCGGTGCCGGGCGCTGGTCTGATGGCACCGCGCGTGGGTGTGGTCGCCTGCCATGAAGCCAATATGATCACTCGCTTGATTCTCGGCGAAGAAGACGCCTGACAGCGAAACGCAACCACAAACGCAATTGCAATTGCAATCGCAAATCGCAAATCGCAACGAATGACACAACACTAATCGCATAGTAAGGATTAACCATGAGCACCGAAAACACGATCACCACCGCGGAAAAAGACTTCGCGGCGGCACCGAACGCCACGCTCGACGAGCTGGTCGGCACCACCACGAACACCGCACTGCTGCCGGAACCGGATGCGCACGCGTATGACGAAATCGCCACCGGCGACGCCGATCCGTTGATCCTCGGCGGACACAAGTTCACGAGCCGCTTCATTCTCGGTTCCGGCCGCTACGATCTGAACCTCATCAAGGCGACCATTGAGAACGCGGGCACGCAGATCGTCACCATGGCGTTGCGTCGCTGCCGTACCACCGAAAACAATCTGCTCGATTACATTCCGAAAGGCATCACCATGCTGCCGAACACGTCCGGCGCACGCAATGCCGAGGAAGCGGTGCGTATTGCACGTCTCGCCCGCGAAGTGTGCCAGACGGACTTCGTGAAGGTGGAGATCGAACATGAGGCGAAGTATCTGCTGCCCGACAATGAGGAAACCATCAAAGCCACGAAACAGCTGGCAAAAGAAGGCTTCGTGGTCATGCCGTACATGTTCCCCGATCCGATTGCGGCGAAGCGTCTTGAAGACGCGGGTGCGGCTTGCGTAATGCCGCTCGGCGCGATGATCGGCTCGAATAAGGGTCTGCGTGCACGCGATTTCATTGAAGTGATCATCAAGAACTCTAATGTTCCGGTGATCATCGACGCTGGTATTGGCCGTCCGAGCCAGGCTGCGGAAGCCATGGAAATGGGCGCGGACGCGGTGATGGCATACACGGCCATCGCTTCCGCCGGCAATATTCCGCTGATGGCACGCGCGTTCAAGAAGGCGATCGAAGCGGGTCGTGAAGCGTATTTGTCTGGCTTGGGCAAGGTTACGGAAGATCATGCCGTGCCGTCCAGCCCGACGAACGAGGCCGACTACATCGGCTGATTTGCGCTGGATCCCGTAATGGGGATTCGCGCAAAGACCATGCTGAAAGGGGCGTTTGCCGAATGTACGTGATGCACTCACGTTCGGCAAACGCCCCTTACTTGTATCCTGCGTTACCTGCAAACGTTACTGCTGCAAGGCTTCCTTAAGATCGCGATTCTGGAATCGTTCGTGTAGCAGGCAATATCCGCCAAACGCAACCAGCCAAATCAGACCGGCAATCGCAGAACCAATCGTGTCCGTCGACAGGAACAACGTGACATACACGAGCACAAAGAACGTGATCGCAATCCAATCAAACACCTGCCAAGCGGGCATGACGAAACCGTCCGGTAGAAAATCGCTGCTCTGACGATACCTGTGGTGGGCGAGCATCGTCAGCACGTAAATGAAAATCACCACAGCGCTGGCGGCCGAAGCGAATAGCACGAACGCGCCGGAAATACCCGGAATCGCGTTGATGATCGGGGAGAACAGAATCATGCAACCCGAAGCGACGATCGCCTTCGCAGGCACCTTGTGGTCGGAAACCTCAGCCAAACGCGCCATCGCAGGCGACTCGGAATCCGAAGCAAGCTGATACAAGTGACGACCGGCTGAATAAATCAGCGAATTCAACGCCGACGCGGCAGCCGTAATCACCACGAAGAACACCAGGGCGGCGGCCCAATCAAGACCCGCATATTTGAACACCATGATGAACGGCGAACCGAACGAGCCATCGGAATTCTCGTGAAAGTTACGCCAGGGCACAATAGCCATGATCGCGATCAGCGCGCCCACGTAGAAGATCAGAATACGCATGATCAGCTCGTTCACCGCCTTCGGCAGCACCTCGCGCGGATTCTGCGTTTCCGACACCGTGACACCCACGAATTCGATGAGCTGGTAGGCGAAAAACACCATTTGGAAGCTCATGAAGAAGTTCATCCAACCGTTCGGCGCGAGCTGGAAGCCGTCGGTGATATTCGTAAGGCTCACCGTGGCACCCGACACCGTGCCGTCCACGCCTTCGATGTGCGTGGCGGGGTAGCTGAAGCCGATGATCAGCATCACGATGGCGGTGACGATCAGACCGACGATCAGCGTGATCTTGATCATGGAGAACCAGAATTCCGCCTCGCCGAACACTTTCACCGCAATCAGATTGATGCCGGTGAGCGCTACGAGGAAGCACAGTTCGATCAACCACTTCCACGAGTTCAGGTCTATGCCGAATGTGCCGAAGAACGTTACGAAATATGTGCTTACGGCGGTGATTTCGGTCATGCCGGTCAGAATGAGCACGATCCAATACGTCCAGCCGGCGAACTTGCCCCACCCGCGGCCGAGATAGCGCGTGATGAAGTTGATGAACGTGTGCTGGCTAGGATCACTGTACATCATTTCGCCGATGGCACGCATCAGCAGGAACATAATCAGGCCAACGCCGATGTACACGAAAATGATGCTCGGGCCGGTCAGTGCGATCGACTTGCCGGAGCCTAGGAACAGGCCGGTGCCTATGGTGCCGCCGATGGCGATGAACTGGACGTGGCGGTTTTTCAGGCCTCGCTCCATTTCGTTGCTTTGGTCGAGGCTTTCGACGGATTTGATGTGCGCGGCGCTTGAGCCCGCGGAATTGGTGTTCTCGGAAGTCATAATGTTCACTACCCTACCCCGCGAACCGCACATTGCGCCCGCCGAAGCTTTGTTTTTGGGCACGTACGCAGATTTTGCGGCACTGGCGCATCCCGTTTGTGGTCAACCGTGCCCAGCCGACCACCTTATTCCCGTATTTTCGCCTCGCCATACCCCCTGCCGCCCTATCTCGCCTATATATGGCAGATTCACGAGGTTGACCGCTACTTGCTCGCTTGCGTATGGCACTTGCTCACGGCAAAACACCACTTAAGGGGTACGTTTTGGGCGTATTTCCGCAGGCTGACTGCCATATATAAGTGAGATACGCCCAACTGTCCGACACAAATCGCGCCTCGCTTGTCCGATTCTGCAGAATCAGACACTTACGCAGCATAACGATGGTCTGGGTCAGGCGGTGGCGGCGATTTGCCCGCGCAGTTCGGCGTTCGCGCGCTCCAGTTCGTCGATACGGCGTGCCTGCTGTTTGATGATGATGCTCGCGGTTCCCACGTCGATGCCGTCGTCGCCTTGCGCTTTGACGGGAATATGTTCCATCGTCCTGTTGGTGATGCTATCGAGGTTGCGCCTCATCACGAACGCATGCTCATACCGGTTGACGAGTTGCGCGATGATCTCGCTGTCGCTCATGTTGCCGCTGCCGGTCACGGATTTGATGGCCGACGTTTTCCAACGATCCACACACCGTTCGATGCGCTTGTATCCGATGAGATCCGGCGGAAGTCCCGCTTCCCGGAAGATTTTGGTTGGCGATTCGCCTGTCAAGTAGCGTATGGTGCACACTTGCTTGAACGAATCGGCGTAGGTGATGCGATTGCGCGTTACGTTGGCGACCGCCGGCAGTCCGCGCAATAGTTGGATTTCCTCGTCGCTGAATGCTCCCCCACCTCGTGCCATGACACCCGCCTTTCCACTGTTTTCATGGATGTGCTTGCGATTGTAGGGTGCCATTGTCGTGAGATGCCCCCACCTGCAACCCCTGCATGATTGCTTTGTTTGACGCATGTTTTGATGCCTGTTTTGCCACTTGCGGATGTTTTTCATGCCGGATTTCGCCGTTTGGTACCGGATTTCACCCGTTTCGATCCCGTATTGCCCCGTGCAAAACCTTCACCCCTAAAAAGTATGGAAAGGCACGAAAAGACATGAAAAGCGGGCATCCACGGATGGTTTCCGCAAATGCCCGCTTATGGCTGCTTATGCGCTTATTGTTTCACGTTTGAGTACGTATCAGCGCACGCGCTGGCGCGACTTGAGTGCGACGGTAACGCCGGCACCTGCCACGAGCAGCGCCACCACGGTGAAGAGGGTCGTGCCCGCAGCACCGGTGAGCGGCAGCTGGGTGACGTTCTTCACGTTCTTGACCTGGTATTTATCGGAAGACTCCTTCGGAGCCAGGCCCCACACATCCGTACCCCTGAACTTGACCTCACCATTCTCAATGATGACATTGAACTTGGCCTTGAGGCTCTGCTGGAAGCCATTCGGAACCGTGGTTTCGTTGACTTCGTAAGTGCCATCTGCAAGACCCTTGAAGGTCACTGTGCCGGTCTTGTCAGAGGTGGCGGTGAACGAACCATCCACACCCGGAACGCGGATCGTGAACGTAGCATCGGCCAGCGGATTGCCTTGAGCGTCGGTCTTGGTAAAGGAGAACCCGCTATTGGTGATGATAGTGCTGTCAGTAGCTTCAGCACCATTGTCGGAGAGCACGACCGCGTTAGTCACGGCCTTGCTGCCGGAGGCTCCCGCTTCAGTAACCTTGGCAGCATAGGTCACAGTAATGAGTGCACCTGCGGTCTGCTTCTGGATGGAACTGATGGTGACGGTGAAGGTGCCATTCTTGTTTTGGGCCACGGTGTAATCCGTACCCTTGTTCAGGCTCTTATCGCCGACCGTCACCTTAAGGGAATCGAAATCCACAGTCTGGCCAGCAGACGGGGTATCCGTGTAGGTGTAGCCGTAATCGCTGTAGTACTGCGTGTTCTGCGGCACCTTGCTCGTAATGGTGTATGTCACTTTCTGGCCAACGGAAGCGGTGATGACGTCCGCTCCATTCACCTTCTTGGTCACGGCAGTGGTCTGGTTCTTAATGGCCACAGTTGCCTCAGTGAGCGGATTCAGCACGCCATCCTTAACGTTACCGGAGCCAACGAGGATTGCGATAGACGGAGTGGCAGCTCCATTGGTGCCAACCGAGTAATCCGCGTCCACAAACAGGTACAGGCCTGCAGGGAGCGTCACAGTAGCAGACAAGCCATCTTTAGCAAGATTCTTGCCCAGATCAACTACAGTCGGATCGCCAAGCACATTGGTCCTGGTCTTCAGCGTTTCCACGAACTTACGGGAAGCACCGTTCTTCCATGCGCCAGTCGCCGTATCCTTGCTCGATCCCGTCGTATCCAGCACGCCTTCGGCGAGCGCCCAAGCCATCAGATCGCCGGTTTCAGAGACAGTCTTGCCAGTAGCAGACTCAAGTGCCGTCTTAAGAGTACCGCGGTCAACACCGTCGGCAGTCTGCACACCGTACGTTGCATTATCATCAGTGCCGTACTGCACATAATCGGCGATCTTGTAGGCGTTCAGACTACGATTGGTCAGCTGCTTGGCGTTCTGAGCAGTGAACGTGAAATTCGCTGTATCGGTAACGATAGTGCCGGCGCCATCGGCCTGTGCGCTGGTTGCGCCCAGGGCCATGCCACCGAGCAACGTCGCAGCGGCGGCGATGCCTGCGAAAAGTTTCCTCATCTTCATGATGAATCCCCTCTCATTGTGTTGTTGATGTTGTGTTTGTTTTTGCTAACGGGATCTGAAGCCCAACATGCTCCGGATCCACAAATTTGTGATGTGCGGCTGGACTGCCCTGTGAAGGTTGGTAGGGCAGTCCAGCCCGAGGAACCATCTCAGACGAGACGTTTCTTGCTGTTCCAGATGCCAGCCGCGCCAACCAGCAGTACTGCGAGTCCGCCGATCGAGCCGCCAACCAGCAGCCATTGACGATCCGTGGTTCCGCCCGTCAACGGCAACGCCGATACCGCCACATACGTATTGGTGAATGCGATCGGATCGCCGATTTTCTGCGATTCGGAAACGTTCTTGCCGTTGTCGTCGAGCAGTTTCGTCACGGATTTCACCGAAGCCGTCCATGCGCCGTTCGTTTCGGTAACGGCGACCACAATCTGGTATTTCGCGCCCGAATAGTACAAGGCTGCGATATTGCCGTTGCCTTCCGTAATGGTGTACGTGTAGTCGGCTTTTCCAGCGTTGTAGGTGATGTCACCGAACGTTGCGGAATGCTGGCTATCCGGGGAATCAGCATCATAGGCGACCGTCACCTTGCACGACTGTTGCGCCTGTTGCGCGCAATCGGCCGGCAGCGGCGCGTTGCCGTCTGCGGTCAGTTCGAAATCGAACGAATCGCCTGCCTTCCAGTCGCGCCCCTCTAGGATTTTCTGCACGGTGATCACATTGGATAGCGTCGCGCTCTTCAACGTGTTGGTCAATGTGGCCGTCATGTTGCCGCCGTTGCCGTCACTCTGCCAGACCATGGCTTTGGTGAGGTCCACGCCGGTCGCGTTGCTCGCAGCATTGCCATACTGGTAGGAGACCGCGTAGCGGCTGTCTTCCGACGTTTCAGCCACGCTGTAGGTGTATCCGGGCTGCAATCTGCCGATCGTGGCCGTCCAATTATTCGACGCGTTCAACGTGATTGGATCGCCTACTTTTTCAGCCTGTGCGACCGCTTCCCCGGTCTTCGTGCGCTGCAATTGGACCGTCACCGCGTCACTCGCATGCTTGCTCGCACCGTCGGACCACACCTTGTTGATGGTGATTTGGCCAAGTCTGACTTGCACGACCGGTTTGGCATAGTCGAGCGTCTGTTGGGTGCATTCCGATTCCTGGTCGTTAACGGACGTGACCACGCAGTAGTTCAGATGCGCTCCAGCATTGGAGAAGTATCCTTGCTTTCCTGCGGATTCATTGCCGGTATTGGCTTCTCCCGTGTCCAGGTATTGCTGCTTGCTTGCGTAATCCGCATATGCGGCGTCGCTTGGTTTTACCTTGAAGGAAACGTCGATAGTTTCGTTTTTGTCGACGATCATGCCGTTCCCATTGTTGAATGTCACGGTAATCGTGCGATTGCCGTTGTCGTCGACGTTGTAGACGGCTGTATATCCGCTTACGGTTGCGCCATTGTTGGTTGCCGTCACATATTGCGTGATATTGGTGCCGTTTGCCACATCGGCGAAATCGACCGGATCAACCCATTGAGACAGGGTGTCGGTGATGGAATACGCTCTGATTTTCGCGGTTGTGGTGATGGTGTTGTAGATCTGTTCGAATGCCTTCGTCAGATTGTCCGCGGACGTTCCGTCGTATTCCTTGCCGGTGACGGCGTTCGCTTCTTTGGCTAGGTCGCTCATCTTATTGGCGTCGGCCGAAACCTTCACCACATACAGGGCTGCGTTCCCGCGTTTGTTGGCTTCCGACAGAGCGGCCGCATAGTTGTAGCCGTAGCTATCGTCATTGCCCTCGCCGTGGATGTTTCCGTCCGAGCCGTCCGGGTCGGTTTTCCACTGGTAGGACTGGTCCAACCACTTATTGTTAGCCTCGCACTCCGCCTGTGTCCCGTATTCAGGATGGCTTTCCCATCCCTGACCGAGCCAACTCCACTTGAAGCATCCGGAATAGGATGTGATTCTGAAGGTCGGATTGCCGTCAGACAGGAAGACGATATGCTTCTGCACACCGGAACGTCCTGACGACAGATCGTTCGCTGTTTTCAGAGCGTCTTCCCAGTTGGTTCCGCCATTTGGCCACGCACTGACGGCCGTGCTGATGTTGCCGGCAGAAGTCGTGAAATTCGAAGTGGTTCGCGCCCTGTCGCTGAACGTCACCACCGCCATCTGTACTTGCTGCTCAGCCGGAAGAGCGGCATTCGCGGCCGTCAGAAGCTTACTCGCCAAGGCCGTGGCAGCGTTTTTCGCATTCGTGTCACGGTTGCTGTTTTCCATACTGCCGGACTTGTCAAGCACCAGCACAATGTCGGCAGGCACCGCGGCCGTAACCGTGGATGACGAACTATCGCCGGACGCAGTCAAATGCAACGCATACTGATCACCGTCTCCACCTTCGATTTTGGCAATGCTTTTACTATTCGCAGGCTGCAAGGTGGAAGTGTCACCGGAAGGATTCTGGTCGTCTTCCGCAATGGCGGAAGACGTGGTGACGTAACCCAAGCCGCCAAGCATGGCAATCGCAGCGAGCGCCGCAACCATGCGTTGAACAAAGCCTTCCCTCGGCTTTGCCTCGTTGTGCACATGTCTCATATGCATCCCCTTAATTCACGTCTCTCATCGAATCGCGCCACTGACTCACCTGGAGCAATCCGACACTGCTTCAACCTTGAAAACTAAAGGAAATTAAACAATCGCGCGCACACCCTACGTGCGGGAAAGTCGGGGTTTGGCAACAGCGCAACAACAAAATCCCTGCAACACATTTCCTACGGCGCAATCACCCGACATCACAAAAGGAAAAACGTGCGAAAAGCGCGATTATTCACGCAAATGTAACCGAATCAGCCGCGCTTCGGCCACCAAGCAGCATGCCTGCGAATATGCCACGGCTTGCGTCGCAACCAAACCAACAACGCGCCCACTACGAGAGTCGCAATACCTGTGATCGCACCGATCGCGCGGGCATCCTTCACCGCGTCGTTTTCGGCGGGAATCTCATCTGGAATGGCGGAACGTGTGGCCGAAACCAGCAGACGGTGCGTGTTGACGCCATATGGCGTGCAGGTCATCAGGGTCACGCGATCCTCACCAGGCACGATTTTCAGCTGCGACGTGTCGTTCGGCTCGATCACCGTGATACGGTTCACCTGATAGCCGAGCGTTCGACCCATCACTTCGATGTAGAAGTAGTCGCCGACACGCATTTCATCGAGCCGCGTGAACATGGCCGCCTCGACCAGTCCGCGATGCCCGGTGAGCACCGCATGCGTGCTCTTGCCGCCGACTGGCAGGCTGCTGCCGTACAGGTGGCCCGCGCCCGAAGCGAGCGCCGATTCGGAGGTGCCATGGTAGATCGGCAGTCTCACGGAAATTTTCGGAATGCGAATCGTACCCATCACGCCACCGCCGGAATCCAACAGACTCCGGTACTCCGCGTCCGCCGAACTGGCGCTTGCGGAACCAGCGTCCGCGGAACCGGCGTCCGCGCCTGTACCCGCACCACTCTGATTGTCCGATTCACCAGAATCGGACACACTGGCACGCGATCCGCCGCGCACATCAGCGAACGGATCCTTCGCCTCACCCAAAATCGGCTGTCCGGATTCCGCAAGCCGCTTGTTATAGTCCTGGGCCGCGGCGAACGCGTCATCCGCCTGCGGATACGGCCAGCCCGCAACCGTCTGCGCGGATCTTACCGACGTTCCCGACAGATCACGCGCCGACCGATACTGCAACATCGCCGGAAAACCGCCAATACAGATCGCAGCGACAATCAACAGCGCCGCAATCGCACGCATCGCCAGCGTTTTGCCGCGAGCGTGACGTCGTTGACGCATTTCGTCGGCAACGTCAATCGCCTCTTCGAACGACGGAAAGCGACTTTCCAACGAAAGTCGACCACCCATCGGAGCCTCTTCGGATGACGGCCAACGACCGTCATGCCATTCCGCCGTTTCCTCCATCTCACGCAACCGTGCCGTCACCCGACAAGCTTTCGCAGCACACGTTCCAGTTCGTCGATGCGCAGCGCCTGTTTCGCGATCAATTCGTCGCATTGGTTGATGATGAGTTGCGCTTGGGCGAGCTTCGAAAGCGCATCCTGCGATTCCGTTGCCGACGATTGCGCATCATCGCGCATAAGATCATGATGCCGAATGACGCGCAGGTCGTCGCGGTCCACCCGCTTGCTGTTGCGGCGGTCTCGTTCCTCCTGCTTTTTCCAGCGTGCAATGCACCGCTCAATGCGTTTGTATCCGATGAGTTTCGGGTCGAGACCCGCCTCGCGGAAGATGGCGGCCGGCGATTCGCCCGCATTGTATCTGCACATGACTTCGATGCGGAAACTGTCGGCATACCGGATATGCGACGCGCTCACGCTTTCCACTGCGGGAAGGCTGGCCAAATACGCGCGCTCCTTTGCGGTGAATTTTCCATCAACCATTCTTCCCTCCCCCTATATTGCCTAAACAGCTTGGTTCAGAATCGTATCGGAGCTTTCCCATTGGCACCCTCGTTAAAACCCTCGAATAAAGCCCACCCTTCCCCCAATGAAAAGAAGGAGTTCCATCTTCAAAACAAAACAGTTCCGCCATTTTGCACAGATAGTAACGCTCATAGAATTACCCCCCCCCCCCATAAAATTTACAAAAACTTAACCTTGCCCCAGAGTGCCCTTTGGCTCATCATGGGGCATCACGTCCTTGAACACCGTCATGCAGACTCACTAGGCTAGAAACATGACGCAAGAGCTCGTTTCATTGACTATCATCATGGCGGTGGCGGCCGTCAGCCCGATTGTGGCGCAGCTGATTCCAGGAAGGTTCATTCCACAAACTGTGCTGCTGCTCGTCACCGGAGCCGCACTCGGTCCGTACGGACTGGGCGTAATCGAGGTGAACGACGCCGTGAAACTCTTGAGCGAGCTCGGCATGGCGTTCCTATTCCTGCTCGCCGGCTATGAAATCGACCCGAAACGACTCGCCGGACATCAAGGCAAAGTCGGCCTTGTCACATGGATCATCACCTTGGGGCTCGCCGGACTCGTCGTGACCCTGCTTCCATTCTTCGCAAAGCAAGGCATCAACGGCATCGCCACGGTAATAGCACTTACCACCACCGCTCTCGGCACACTCATGCCGATTCTCAAGGAACGCAACCTCGAAGGCACCCCCATCGGCGACGCCATCATCTCGTACGGAACGTGGGGCGAACTCGGCCCAATCCTTGCCATGGCCATCCTGCTATCCACCCGAACCGGCTGGCAGACCATGCTCGTGCTCGGCGCGTTCCTTACCATCTGTCTACTGTGCGCAATGCTACCCACGAAAGCACTGAAAACCGGCCATCGCTTGTACCGTTTCCTTACGGAAAACGCGAACACGTCATCGCAAACGCTCATGCGACTGACCACATTCCTGCTCATCTTCCTTGTCACCATTTCTGCACTGTTCGAACTTGACGCGGTGCTCGGCGCGTTCGCCGCAGGCTTCATCCTGCGTTACATCATCCCCGACGGCAGCAAGTCGCTGGAAATGAAACTGGAAGGCGTCGGCTACGGATTCCTTATTCCTGTGTTTTTCGTGGTGTCAGGAGCCGCGATCAACGTGCGCGCCGTGGCAGGCCGACCCGCGCTGCTCGTCGCGTTCATCGTAATGCTCATGCTGATTCGCGCGGTGCCCGTATATGTTGCGCTATCGCTCGACAAACGCGAGAATCCGCTGTCATCGCATCATCGCGTCACCGTAGCGCTGTATTGCACGACCGCGCTGCCGATCATCGTCGCCGTCACGTCACTGGCGGTGAAGGTCGGCACCATGCAAGGCGACACCGCGTCAACACTGGTCGCAGCCGGCGCGATTACGGTGTTCCTAATGCCGCTGCTTGGCTCGATCACATATCAGGTGGCCGACGTACATCCGGTCACCGCGGTTCGGGAGATTGCACACACACCATCCGATTGGCGGACGATCGTGCACGAACATGCGCAGGTGCGTGCGCTGCTGCACCATCAGGACCGGCTCAAGCGTATGGCGGAAACATTGGACGCACTGGAGAAGATGGGAACGATGGGACATGGCGATGAATATCGAGCCGAACTTGTGAAACGTGCGCGCCGCGAAATCGACCGGCAGTTGAAGGAACTCGGCCTGGACCCGCAGCTCACCACGCAACTGCCACACAACTACCGTTATCCAAAGAACTGAAACGCGAATCCGAGCCTTTCCGGCACTCTAAGTGTCCGATTCTGGAGAAACGGACAACCGTAACGCACTTTTACCCGTCTAGTTGTCCGATTCTGGAGAATCGGACATTCAGACATGCGCCTATTCGACGGATTTGAGCGAACTAATCGGGTCGATACGATCCAACACCGGATTCACGAACAACTGCACGAGCAGCGCGAAAGCCATGGTCGCGCCGGCCGCAATCACATAACTCAACGGCGTGCATTCCACTTCGAAATACAGTGCGGGCATATTCAACGCAGCCGTCAGCAATCCGCCGACGAAACGGCCGAGAGGCAAGCCCAGCACCACGCCCATCATGGTGAGCACCATCATTTCACGGTTCACATAGTGGTGAACCTCTTTGTCGAAGAATCCGAGCACCTTGAGCGTGGCCATCTCGCGTTCACGTTCTGACACGTTGGTGTTGGCGAGCGTGAACAACACCACGAGCGCGAGCCCGCCCGCGAGCGCCACGATCAGCGCGACCACCGCACCCATCAGATCGAATTTGAAGCTTTCCGCCATGTGCGCGCAGCTCACGGCTTTCATGACCGCATCGTCGTCTTCCAGCTTTTCCGCATAGGCGGCCTGGGATTCGCCTGAACCTTTGAGCTTCGCATACATGGCGTTCCACACCAATTGTTGGCCGTTTGACGATGCGCCATTCGAGGTACCGGATTCGCCGTTTTGATTGTCCGATTCTCCAGAATCGGACGCGGAAGATGCGGAAGACGTGCCGGATGCAGCAGTATCGAACAGCTGGCGATAATAGGTTTCGCTCACATACACGTCCGATCCGATCACACTGCGGATCACCGCGCTGATATGCGCTTCGGCCTGCATATCGTCACCGTTGGTCAGCGTTACCATACCGCCCGCTTTGACGCCCATCGCGCTTGCCGCGGACTGCGATACGATCACGCCGTCATCGCCCAGACTTACCGTATCGGCCGCACCATCCACCCAACTGGAGCGCACCGGCTGCAACGTGACCATCTTGCCGAACTCGCTGCGTTCACTGTCGGGCACGGCAACCAGCTGAATGCTTTCGCTCCCCGAATCGCCGGTCAAATCACCCGATTCAACGCGCACGTCCATGCTCGACGTGACGCGACCATCCGAAGCGACTTTCTGCCGCATCGCATCAGCGTCATCATCGTTCGCGACCACCATCAAATCGTACTGATACACGTCCTGATACTGTTTCGCGCCCAATGCGGCAACGGTGTCGTTGATCGCAAGTCCGCACACAATCAGCGCGGTGCAGCCGGCCACGCCGCCGACCGTCATGATCAGACGCGATTTGAAACGGAAAATGTTGCGCGCCGTGACTTTGCCGAGGAAGCTCATGCGATTCCACAACGGCTTGATACGCTCCAGTAGAATGCGCGATCCTGCACGCGGCGCTTTCGGACGCATGAGACTGGCCGGCTTCTGTCGCATTTCCTGCGCGCACGCATACACGGTTGCGGCAAGCACGCCGACCACGAACAGCGCGACTCCGGCCGTTCCATACAGCCAGTCGTATGCCAAGCGTACGTCCGGCATCACATACAAGCCTCGCAATACGACGAGCAGGAACGCCGGAATGCCAAGGAAGCCTGCGATCAGGCCGAGTCCACCGCCGATCAGGCAGGCGAACAGCGCGAACAACAGGTATCGTGAGGCGACCGCAAGACGCCCGTAGCCGAGCCCTGTGTATGTGCCGATCAGCCCGCGATCCTCTTCGACCATGCGCGCCATGGCGGTCAGACTCATCATCACCGCCACGAGCAAGAACACGATCGGGAATGCGTTGCCCAGCGATTGGATGGATTCCAGATCAGATTTCAGCGAGCTGAATCCGCCGATTTGCGACCGGTCCTGCACATACCAACGCACTTGCGGAATGCTGTCTTCCAGCTCGTTTTGCTTGGATTGCAGTGTCCGTTCGGTGTCTTTTTTCTGCTGGTCCAATTTCGATTGCGCCTGGTCGAGTTGCGCTTTGGCTTCCGCTAATTGCGGGCTTGCGGCAATTACCGTTTCACGTAGTGTTTCACGGGTTGTTTCGTCGAGGGATCCTGCAGCCGCGCCCGCCTGCATATTGACGATTTGGTCGATTTGCTGATTGAGCTGGCTGCGATTGCTGTCGATCTGCTGTTGCGCTGCGGCGAACTGTTTGTCGGTTTGCGCTTTCGCCTCGTCGATTTGTTTGGTTCCAGCGTCGAGTAGTTCCTGATGACGCGCTTTCTGGCGATTGGTTCGCACCGTGCCGTCGATGCGGTCAGCTACTTCGCTGACGGTGTCGTCGTACACGTCACTGAACGAGTCCTTGTCGGCGGCGCCTTTCACGAGAATGGTAACGGCCGTGTACATGCTGCCGGTCACACCGTCGGACGGCGCAAAGAACGTGTAGTCGCTGGTGGCGGAGGAACGGAACGCGTTCGTACCCGAATAGCCGTCTGGATTGGTGAGATCCTGCGGGTCAAGCACCACGCCCACAATAGTCAGTTCGGTGGGAAAGCTCGGTGCCTGATTGTCCGATTCACCAGAATCGGTCACCCGTGCGGCACGTTTGCCATCCTGCGTGTCCGATTCTGCAGAATCGGACATCTGGGACCCGTTTTCGCCCGTTTGGTTGTCCGATTCTGCAGAATCGGACACAGAAGAAGACGCCGAATCCTGCGGTGTCACCGTAATATGGTCGCCCTTTTTATATCCGGAATCCTTGATGAATTTGCGCGTCACCGCAATCTCACCGGACTTTTCAGGCATACGGCCACTTTGCAGATACGGCTGGTCAATGCCGTTCGTGCCGATCTCCTGCATGGTCACGGTTTTTTTGCCGTTCAGATCGACGGTCACGGTTTGCGAACGTTCGCCCTGCACTTTCGCAACACCGGAAATCTTACGGAGCGCGGCAATATCGTCATCGGTCAATCCGGCCGTCGACAACACCTGAATGTCGTGCAATCCTTGGGTGTCGAAAAAACGATCCGTCGCAAGAAAAGCGTCTCGGCAACCCGCGTAAATGCCCGTAAGCACGGCGACGCCCAGCAACGAGATCAGTGCGATGGAGATGAATCGCTTCCACGCATGCAACCACATACGCACCATGTCTTTGATGAATGCCATGACGACCTCCAGCCCGTAGCGCTCAAACAGCACCAACCATTGCTCCCAAAACCTTCATTTTATTGAACTATCGAACTATTGAACACTATGAAACCGAATCCACGCGCTACAGCTACAATCGGGGAAGACGCGCCATACCAAAAACCATAGGCGCGTCACCTACCACTACTGCCGAACGCAACATCGCCAAGATCGCCAAACTTTTGCCGAATTTGCCGAATATTGCCGAGGCACCCAAGAAGAGGAAGCATTCATGAGCGACGCAACCGTTGCGAAGAAACCGCGCGAAACCGACGATGTGCCGGTTCCGCCGACGCTGCGCAAGTCTTTGAAGAATCGTCATATTCAATTGATCGCATTGGGCGGCGCGATCGGCACCGGCCTGTTCTATGGTTCCAGCGAGTCGATTCAGCTGGCGGGCCCGGCCATTCTGCTCGCCTATCTGATCGGCGGTCTGGCGATTTTCCTGATCGTGCGCGCCCTGTCCGAAATGGCGGTCGAGGATCCGAAGGCGGGCGCGTTCAGCTATTACGCCACGCAGTACTGGTCGAAGCGAGCCGGCTTTATTTCCGGCTGGAATTACTGGTTCAACTACGTGCTCGTGGCCATGGTGGAGTTGGCCGTGGTTGGCTCGTTCGTGAATTACTGGTTCCCGAACATTCCGAAGTGGGTGTCGGCGGCGGTGTTCCTGGTGGCCATCGCGGCGCTGAATCTTATGGGCGTGAACAAGTTCGGCGAATTTGAATTCTGGTTCGCCATCATCAAGATCGTGGCCGTGCTTGCCATGATTTTCGGCGGTTTGTATGTGATCATCGCGAATGTGCCGACCGCTTCGGGCATTCGCGCGTCGTTCGCCAACTGGTTTACCGTTGACGGCGGATTCCTGCCGCATGGCCTGATGTCTCGCAATGCGGACGGCACGTGGACCGGCCTGCTGATGGCGCTGGTCGTGGTGATGTTCAGCTTCGGCGGCACCGAGCTCATCGGCATCACCGCGGGCGAAACCGAAAATCCGCGCACCACCATCCCGAAGGCCACGAACGGCATTATCTGGCGTATTCTCGTGTTCTACATCTGCGCGCTCGGCGTGATTATGGCCGTGGTGCCGTGGAGCACGATCGACGGCAATTCCAGCCCGTTCGTGCAGATTTTCGACTCGGTGGGCGTGCATGCGGCCGCCGGCATTCTGAATTTCGTGTGCTTGACCGCCGTGATGAGCGTGTACAACTCCGGCCTGTACGCGAACTCGCGCATGCTGTATTCGTTGGCGAAGCAGGGCAATGCGCCCGCGTATCTGGGCCGCCTGAACAAGCGCGGCGTTCCGGTCGGGGGTGTGATCACGTCGGCCATCATCATTGCGATCGCCGTGGTGGTGGTGTTCGTGTGGCCTGATTTCGCGTTCAATTATTTGATGTCGATTGCCACGATTGCCGCTGCGATTAATTGGATCATGATCATGATTACGGAAATTAAGTTCCGTCGCGTTGTCGCCGCCGGCGACGGTCCGAATGATTTGAAGGGATTGAAGGGCCAGGAAGCACTTGACAAACTTGCGTTCAAGCTGCCGTTCGCCAAGGTGACGCCGTATGTGGTGATCGCGTTCATGCTGCTGGTCGTGGTGCTGATGTGCTTCTCCGCAAGCTATCGCATCGCAGTGGTCGCCGGCGTGATTTGGCTGGTCGTGCTGTTCGCCGCCTATCAGATCACACAGAAGCGCGCCTGAAGTCGTAAGGCAACAATGCGCCCATGCCTCAAGCGAGGGGCACGGGCGCTTTTTGATTTCAGATTACGATTTCAGATTTCAGATTTTGATTTCCAATCCGCGATTCCCGGGCTGTTCTGGGGACTCGCGCCGTTCGACCTGTGGTACCTGTCGAAGCAGTCCGGCAACACCGTCAATCCTGTATGGCGTAACCCTTGCGGCGATCGCCGCGATCGGCTCGCTGCTCGCTTTCATCCTGCCCTTGTCGGGGCGCAGCAAATGCGCAATCGCAATTTTTTAATGCATCATCGCATTAACTCATCATCGCATCTTATTCCGCTGCCGGAGCGGGACCGGTCGAAGCGCGGGCACGCAATTCGTACGGCCCTTCCATCAGATGCCCCACACGCTCGCCGCCGATCAGCTTGAGCAGCAATCCGGCGGCCTGCTTACCGGTATCGACCACGTCACGGCCCATGGCGGTCAGGTTCGGATACGCCGCGGTGCACATGAGGGAATCATCCCACGACATGATGGAGATTTCCTCCGGTACTTTGATGCCTTGCGAAGCTGCCACGCCAAGGCCAGCCAACGCCATCACATCATTGTCGTAGATGATCGCCGTCGGATGCTCAGAGAACGCCAGCAGGCGCTTCGTGGCCTCGCGACCGGTTTCCGGCGTGTAGTCGGTGTGCAGGCAACGATAACGCATGCCCAGCTCGGAAGCGACGTCCGCAAAGGCGGAATCGCGAATATACGAGTGCGCAAGCGATTCGGGACCGCCGACGCGGGCGATCTGACGATGCCCGAGATCATACAGGTATCGCACCGCTCGGCGCACGGCATCGGCGTCGGCGCTTGACAGACTCGGCAGATTGCCGACCACGGAGGCATCGGCAATGGCAAGCACCGGCATCTCCTCATGCTCCTCAAGCAAGGCAACGCAAGGGTCTCCAAGCTCGACATTGACGAGCAGCATGGCGTCGACGTTGCCAGTAGCAATCCAATCATCGATGATCGAAAGCTTCGCGTCCTCACCCACGGCCATGCGTACCAGCAGAGAATAATCGTATTTTTCCAGCTCGGCGCCAAGACCGGAAATAAGTTCCATCATGTAGGATTCGACGGAAAGCAGCTTCGGGTCGTAACCCAACACTAGACCCACGCGCTGCGTCTTCGCCTTGGCCAGCGCCTGTGCCGCGCCATTCGGCTTCCATCCCAGTTCGTGTGCGACCTTCAACACTTTGTCTCGAGTCACATCGGAAACACCAGACTTGCCGTTGAGCGCATACGAAACGGCGCTACTAGAGACTCCCGAAGCCTTGGCAACGTCAAAAATCGTCACCTTGCTTTTTTGAATAGGCATGTCCGTGTCCTTCTTCTTAACTTAAATCGCAACTTAAACGGTTCATCTACATCGTACAGTAAAAGCGCCGACCAACCTCTTGAAAAGTCAGCGTTCACAACACTTTCGTTTCTTAAGGTTGGCGGCGCTTCAACTTATGTTTTTACTCAACCGAACACGTCAACTGAAATTTCAGTAGTCCTCTATCCACTCTTCTACCGCTTCAGTAGACGGCGTACTCGCGGAAGCTCACCATTCGCGCTTCGGATCGTTGGCGGAACGCAGCACGTTGGCGGCTGCGAACGCACCCGGAGCGGCAAGCGCTGCGGCATCGGCAGTGGCGATATGCAGCACGACGCTTTCGCCCGGAAGCAGCGAGACCATGCCCTCGGCCACCGAAGCCTTCGCGTCGACCTTATCTGCCATGCAGAACAGGTCGCGCACGTAGCTCTTGGCTGTGACGGTAAGTTCCACGCCATCTTCCACGGCAACGGTCGCGGCACTGAGGGCGAGTTTCACGTAAAACATTTCTTGTATTCACGCAATGGTTGCGGCACGGATGGCCATCCGCGCGTTCCGGAAGACGAACAGATGGCCGCCGAACTGACCGCATACCTGGAATCATTCGGCCCGGACCTCTGGCAATAGCCTATGCGCTCGCAGTGCAGCGCATTTTATTTGATTCGTTTCTGCGATTTTGGTGGCGCAAATCGCAGAAACGTTGATTTTTCAACGATTTTTTATTTGACTGGTATTTGATTCGTATTTGACTGACGTGCGATCAGCAGGACTTCAATCGCAATATAAAGCGTGCGATTGCCGCACACTATAAGCACAGCAATCGCACGCTATTCATCGTCAACTATCGACAATCATGTGACGCAGCCGTTCAACGCAACTATCTAACGTGATTATTCAGCGTGATCAGAGTCGGTGTGATCGGTCAGGTCCAGCTTGAATGGGTGAGCAGGCAGATTATTGTCATTAAACAACGGTGCCGGACCCCAGCTACGCCATGCGTAGCGCATCATCACCGGCGCTGGCACTTCCGGCGTGGCCAACGTAATCGTGCCGATACTGCGGCTGTTGATCGGAATACCGAATTCCGTGGCGTTGTAATCGACCACGTTGACCTTTGCGTTGACCAGATCGTCAATATCGCAATCCACGAAAATCGCGGCGTAGGCCGGATGGAACACACCATCGGCACCGGCAAGCTCGAAACCGGAACGTTCCGGCAGACGCACCAGCGAAGGCAGGCTCTTGGCGAACTCGTCACCAAAACTGTCGGGCGTAGTACCGCTGAAATGCAGGCCGTGCGCGTACCGGAAGAACAGGCGTACGCGGCCGCCTTCGTCGCAGCGGAAACCCAGCACAGTCGGCCCATACACCGGAATACGGCTCATACCATACACTTGGCGAAGCGCACAATTGCCTAGACGCTCGCCCGGTGTACGTTTATCAACCGGATGAATGTTGTTGTATTCGCCGCAATCCATAGTGCAGATGGCGAACACATTGTCGATGGACTGCGCGGCATCCCACTGGGCCTCGCGCAACACCGGCCACAGCATCGGATCGCCGTCACCCTCGTCGACCTTCTTGTCAATCCACTGCGGCAATTGCACGATCAGGAACGGCAGGCTTTCGCTCCACAGCGCACGCCATTCACCAATCATCATGCCCAGCAACTCACGGTAGGATCCGCAATACGGCTCGTCTTCCTCGCCCTGATACCATAGGAATCCCGCCAAGGAGTAAGGCACAATGCGCTCCAGCATGGCATGGAACGCGCCTGACGGACGCCACTGCGAGGTCGGCGTCATCGGCGGCGGCCACGGGCATTCGCCATACTGTTGGGTCAGCGTATCCCACGTCACATCAGGATCGTCTTCGCGGGCGGCTGCGATCGACGCATTCCACGTATCAGAACGCGACTGCCATTCGCCGTACTCCAAATCGAACTGTTCCTGCGTTTTACCTGCGATCGCCTGCTCATAGCGCGCAAGATAGCCGCGCCCGGATTCGCTGGAATTCAGTGCATCTTCGCTCGTCCAGCAACTGATCGACGTACCCCCGATATAACAGTCGATAATGCCGATCGGAAGGTCGGAATCAAGTTCATCACGCAGTTTTCGCGCAAAATAGTACGCTACCGCACTCATTACGCCACTATTTTCAGGCGATGATTCCTGCCAGCTTGCCGCATGTTCGGCGTTGCGATTGATCACACCGGTTTTCGGCACATTGTAGAAGCGCAGTAACGGATCGGCACAGTTATCGAGGGCTTCCTCGGCGTCTTCACTGTTGCGCAATTCAAGTTCCATATTGCTTTGACCGCCGGCCAGCCATACTTCGCCGATAAGCACGTCATAATATTCGATGAAATCGTTGCCTGCGGTGACGCGCAACGTGTAAGGGCCACCTTCGGGCTGTGCCGGCAGCATGACGCGCCACGGTGAAAAACCGTTCTTGATCTCTTTGGAGGCGTACGCATGCGCCTGCACGATCACGGAACCATCGAAATCGCGGATTTCCGCGGAAACCTCAAGTCCGGCGCAATCGGCATCAAGCGCGCCGAACACGGCGATGGGCTTGTTACGCTGCAACACCATATGCGAGGCGAAAATCGCGGCGACGTGCAGAACTCCTGACGTGCTACGGTCTTCGGTAGGTTCAGCCGACGTTGTCATTTCAGAACCAGGTGCGGGACCAGTCGCAGTGACCATGACATCTCTTCCTATAGAAAAACCGTAAGAAACCGTACATATCTATCCTAGAACAATATGCGACAGAACATACAAAAAAGACCGCCACCCGTAAGGGCAGCGGTCTTGTAAAAGACTCAGCGATTAGCCGAATGAGCCACATCAGCCACGGGCGATCTTGCCGGTGAAGGTGGCCATATCAGCGTCGTCATCCTTGCCGTTGTTCCAGGAGAACATGGCGCGCAGCTTCGGACCGACGGTCTCGATGCGGACGTTGCCGTACTCTTCCTGCAGAGCCTTGAACTTCGGAGCGCCAGCGTCCTGGTCCTCGATGAACTCCTTGGCGAAGGAGCCGTCCTGGATGCGCTGCAGGTGGTACTGCATGCGCTCACGCACGTGCTCGTCGATGCAGGTGTTGGTGTAGTCGCCGTACTGGGCGGTGTCGGAGCAGGACCAGCGAGCCTTGTTCAGACCGCCCTCGTTCATGAGGTCGACGAGCATCTTCAACTCGTGGCAGACCTCGAAGTAGGCGATTTCAGGCTGGTAGCCGGCGTCGGTGAGGACCTCGAAGCCCATTTCAACAAGCTTGTTCACGCCGCCCATGAGCACATTCTGCTCGCCGAACAGATCGGTTTCGGTCTCCTCGGTGAAGGTGGTCTTGATGGCGCCTGCGCGCAGAGCGCCCAGAGCCTTGGCGTAAGCCAGGGTGATGTCCCAAGCGTCGCCGCGCGGATCCTGCTCCACGGCCACGACGACCGGAACGCCACGGCCGTTGGCGTACTCACGACGCACGATGTGGCCCGGGCCCTTCGGGGCGACCATGAAGATCGGATGATCCTCGGACGGCTTGATGTAGCCGTAGTGGATGTTGAAGCCGTGAGCGAAAGCAACAGCTGCGCCCGGCTTGATGTTCGGCTCGATGTCATTGGCCCAGATGGTGCGCTGGTACTGATCCGGAGCCAGAATCATGATGATATCGGCCTCAGCAGCAGCTTCCGGAACGGACTTGACTTCCAGACCCTGCTCCTTGGCGTGCTCGACGGACTTGGAGGTCGGACGCAGGCCAACGACGACGTCCACACCGGAATCGCGCAGGTTCAACGCATGAGCGTGACCCTGGGAACCGTAACCGATGATGGCAACCTTCTTACCTTCGAGGACCGAGAGATCGCCGTCGTTCTCGTACCAGATTTGTGCAGCCATTGTACTTGGCACTCCTTTTTATGTAGTGGGGTGAACGCCTCCCGGCGCTCGGGTTTCTACCATTCGCAGATGAATTCGCGTGTTTTTGTGCATGGATTTTGTCCTGCAAACTGGGGTCTATCCTACTCCCGTCCCTTCCTAAATAAGCATTGAGTCCACAAAGTGGGCCAACGCCTAGCCGTGCGGTTCCCCCGACAATCAGTACTGCGATCCCGCATACGAAATATCCCAGTCATAAAACAACACAGCAACAAAAAGAAGCCACCGCGGTGAGACGGTGGCTTCCAACACGTTTCGCGCATATTGCGCTACTACGTTATTCAGCGGCCCTTAACATGCAGCCGCTACAGCGAAATCACTGAACCTGGGTACGAGCGATCTTGCCGTTGAAGGACTCGGCCATATCGGCATCGGCGTCCGTCTGGTTGTTCCAAGAGAACATGGCGCGCAGCTTCGGACCAACGGTCTCCAGGTGCGGGTGGCTGTACTCTTCCTGCAGCTCCTTGAACTTCGGAGCGCCAGCGGCCTGATCATCCATGAACTCCTTGGCGAAGGAGCCGTCCTGAATGCGCTTGAGCTGGTACTGCATGCGCTTCTTGGTCTCTTCAGTGATGACGGTGGAGGTGTAATCGCCGTACTGAGCGGTGTCGGAGCAGCTCCAGCGAGCCTTGTTCAGACCACCCTCGTTGGCCAGATCCACCAGCATCTTCAGCTCGTGGAACACCTCGAAGTAGGCGATCTCCGGCTGGTAGCCAGCCTCGGTCAGCACATCGAAGCCCATATCGCACAGGTGGTTGATGCCACCCATGAGCACGTCCTGCTCACCGAACAGATCGGTTTCGGTCTCCTCGGTGAAGGTGGTCTTGATGGCGCCTGCGCGCAGAGCGCCCAGAGCCTTGGCGTAAGCCAGGCACAGCGGCCAAGTCTTGCCATCCGGATCCTGCTCCACAGCCACAACGACCGGAACGCCACGGCCGGCGGCGTACTCACGACGAACGATGTGGCCCGGGCCCTTCGGGGCGACCATGAACACCGGATGATCCTCGGACGGCTTGATGTAGCCGTAGTGGATGTTGAAGCCGTGAGCGAAAGCCAGAGCAGCGCCCGGCTTCAGGTTCGGCTCAACGTCCTTCTTGTACACGGCGGCCTGGTACTGGTCAGGCAGCAGGATCATCACAACGTCGGCTTCGGCAACGGCCTCGGCAACAGGCTTGACCTCGAGGCCCTGCTCCTTGGCGTATTCCACGGACTTAGAGGTAGGACGCAGGCCGACGACGACATCCACACCGGAATCGCGCAGGTTCAGCGCGTGGGCGTGACCCTGGGAACCGTAACCGAGGATGGCCACCTTCTTGCCATCGAACACGGACAGATCGGCATCCTTCTCGTACCAGATAGTTGCTGCCATAATAGGCGCTCCTTTATTTTTCTTTTTATAGCGATTCGGGACTTGCATTCCCGAACAAACTCGCGATATTTAATTCTTGTTTCGGTTGTTCACAGCGGGCGATGGTTCCTAGGAGATTACTCCCCCGGATTGTGTCCGAGGAACCACCCCGCCTCTCCTGCGGAACTGTTTTAGTCCCGCTTTCTTTATGTTGCTTGCTGACGTTCACATAGTGGTTATATTCGCGTCAAACGTTTTTAGTAAGGCTTCCGTCGATGTCATCTTGACACGTCGCTGAATAGCCGGTCAAACGGCACTTGGCGATTGATCACTTGGTGAAATCAACATCCTTAGTCTCCTTGCAGCTCAGCACCGCAACAAGGCAGCACACGGCCATCACGCCGAGGTACAGACCGACGGAGTGCACACCCCAGTGGTGGGACAGCCAAGTGGCGATGGTCGGCACGAATGCCGCGCCGACGATGGCGGCCAGGTTGTAGCCGATGCCGGAGCCGGAATAACGCACGTTGGCGTCGAACAGCTCCGGCAGGAACGCGCCGATCGGACCGAATGCGGTGCCCATCAACGCGAAGCCGATGCATAGGAACAGCAGGTTGGCGGCGAAGTTACGCTGGCCGACGACCGACGGATCAAGCAGGAACGGGAAGAGCAGCGCGAATGCCACGAGGCAGCAGGACGAGATGACGATCACGCGCTTGCGGCCGAATTTATCGGCATTCACGCAGGAGATGACGATGAACGCGGCGAACACACAGATGGCGAGCATCAGCATGAGCAGATATTCACGATTGGTGAAACCAAGGTCTCCGCCGCCCTGCTCGACGGTTTTGGTGCCCCAAGCGAGGGACCAGGTTGCCAGCGTGTAGAACAGCGTGTAGGTGACGGCCACCAGGAACGTGGCTTGGATGACTTCCTTCCAGCTCTTCTTGAACACTTCGGTCAACGGGGACTTGACGACCTTCTTCTGCTCCTGGGCCATGCGGAAGATCGGAGTCTCCTCCATCTGCACGCGCACCACAAGACCGACGATCACCAGCACTGCGGACAGCAGGAACGGCACACGCCAGCCCCATGCCAGCATCGCATCGTCATCGTTGAACGTTTCCAACAGGAAGTAGGTACCGTTCGACAGGAAGAAACCGATCGGAGCGCCCAATTCCGGGAAGGAGCCATACAGCGCGCGCTTGTCTTCCGGAGCGTTCTCGGTGGCCACCAAAGCGGCACCCGACCATTCGCCGCCCAGACCGATGCCCTGCACGAAACGGCACAGGCACAGCGCGGCGACAGCCACAATGCCCCACTGGCTGTAAGTCGGCAGGCAGCCGATCAGGAACGTGGCGATGCCCATGGTCAACAGCGAAACCACCAGCGTGGTCTTGCGGCCCATGCGGTCGCCGAAATGGCCGAACACCAAGGATCCGAGCGGACGTGCGATGAACGCGATGGCGAAGGTCAGCAGGCTGGCCAGCAGCGCGACGGTCGGATTGGTGGTGTCTCCGAAGAACACCTTCGGGAAATAGTTCGCAGCGGCGGTGCCGTATGCGTAGAAGTCGTAGAACTCGATGGCGGTGCCGACCATGGAAGCGGCGATCACGGTTTTCACCGAATCGCGCACCATTGCCTGCGCTTTACCAGCGGCTGCTTCGACTGCACTCATTGGATTACTCCTGTTACGTCTGTCATGCGTTGCCGGCTCCCAACATGCGCCGATAACGTCTTTCTTCTATTCTCTTGTGTGCAGTCTTCATTTCGTTGCCTTACGCCTTGTGGGCGGCAACAAAAAGACCCCGCAGCATGCAGGGCCATCAACGTGTGTGTTTTGCGCGCCTCAAACCCTGCCTCCGTTGGCGAGGGATTGAAGCTGCATTGCTCGAATCAGTCCGCCAACGAAAGCGGAATAATAATTCGTGCGGACAGCAGTACGCGTGCAACCATTCCGTTCATCGTGGCGAACCTCCTTTCGCAAAGTCTTGTATTCGGCGGATTATCCGCTCGAACTAAGCCGTAAAGATAAGCGCGTCCACAGACCCTTTCTACTAAAGGTTCACTATGTGGACGCGCAATTTTGAATTTGATATTCGTTTTTCGGATTATCTCAGGTCATCCAAATCATTTCAGCAGCAACGTCAGCACGCCCGCAACAGCCATGCAACCGGCGGCAACAGCGAAAATCAGCAGATACTCGCCAGTCGCCGCAATCGCAATCGCGCAAACGACAGCGCCAATCAACGAACCGAACGTATTCGCCAAACTGAACGCAGCCAACGAACGACCAACGGAACGTATATCCGGCAACGTCGCAAGATTCAACCCTTGGCTCACGCCGTCATACACCACATACGCGAAACCTGCAAACAGCGCATACAGCGCGACCGCCATAGCACTATCGATCGGCGTCAACGGAAGCACCACAGCAACCACAAACAACAAGCAGGCGGCAATCGCGGGAATACGGGAATCTTTGAAAGCGCGGGCGATGCGGCCAAGCAGCAGCGCAGCCAACAGCGAGCCGACGAACGCGGCAACGGCCATCATCGACATAACCGCAGCCGCTCCGGACAAACCAAACATGGTGACCTGCGAAACATCGCCCAAACCATCCTGCGCAAGATACCACTGGTAAATCGCAATGCCGGAAGTGGCTGCGATGGCAAACATGCGCGCGGCAAACGCAATGAAGAACTTCGGAGCGCCCTTCGGCGGACGATACTGCGAAAAATAATCGCCCTTCTTCACACCTTCACGAGGCAAATAGCTGCTGGAACCCTCAAACGGCAACACCAGCAACGTAGCCACACCAGCCATCACCAGGCACAACGCAAACACCATCATGGCGAAACGCGTGGTGCCATCCCAACCGGAATCGTCGGCAGCCCACGTAATCGAAACGGCCGCGATAATGCCCAACACCTGGCCGAACGCTTGGCCAACGCCACGCCACGCGTCCGCACGATCACGGAACTTGTCAGGCACGCGCTCACCGAAAGCGGCCGCCAGCGGCATCGATACCATCGCATGTCCGATCAGCGTAAACAGCCAGAACACGATGACCAACGGCATGAAATCGCATGCGGAAAGAATCGCCACCGACGTGGCGGTCAGCACCGTGCCGGCGATGATCCACGGGGTGCGGCGGCCCAGCGGGCAGTACGAATGGTCGGATCCGACGGAAATCCACGCGTTCATCAGGAACGTCAACAGCGTGCCGACGACGCTGAGCAGCGCCAGATCGGTGACGCGGTCGGTGCCGGAAAGACGGCTGATGGTCTGCGGAATGAGCACGGAGTTGAGCGCGGCCATCGGCGCGGTGAACAGCAGCGCACCAAGCGCGAAGCCGGCGGTGAGACGATGCACCTGCGGTTTGGTGGGCGTGGTGCCGTCGGGCGCGGTCATCGGATCGCGCAGGTCAAGGAACGACGATTCGAGGTTCGGCACAGCGGCGTCGAGATGGGCGAACGCGGTCAGCGGGGAGCCGCCTTCCGTGTTGATGAGGGTCTGCTGCACTTCCGGACGCTCGTTGGAAGCCTCGGGCACGCGCGGATTCTGCTGTACGGCCAAGCGCTTCAGGGCCGCTTTGGTCTCTTCGGTCAGCGTTTTTTCGTAATCGGGACGGTCATCGATGCCGGGGCGTACGAACACCTGGCCCGGCAGCGGTTGCGGCTGCATTGGAGTCTGCTGCTCACCTGCATTATGTTGATTATCTTCAGTCATCTCTTGTTTCTATTCCTGCTTTTCCTGTTTTGTATTGTCGCTTCTCGTTCTTGCTTCTATTTCGTCGCTCGTTTCGAAATGTCACACGATATTCAGCACATATGAAAATCGCCCGGACACACTGCACCAGTGCATTCGAGCGATTCTTTCGGCGAAATCAACCATATCAATACGTCCTGTCAGACAGCAGAAACATGCGAGGCAATCTCAATATCGATATCGCATAAGAATCGATATCGCATAAGAAAAGCCCGGATGCGATTATCGCTTCGCATCCGGACCGGTTGTGTGAGTCTGTTCAGTTATGATTGCGGATTCCGTACCGTTCGATCAGCCCTTGACTGCGCCGGAGGTCACGCCTTCGACGATGTAGCGCTGCAGGAACAGGTACAGGATGAGGATCGGCAGCATGGCCAGCAGCAGGGCCGCCATGATCAGGCCGATATCGTTGGAGTAGGTGCCGTAGAAGATCTGGGTTGCGATCGGGATGGTGTACAGCTCGCGGCGACCCAAGACCAGGGACGGCAGCAGGTAGTCGTTCCAGAACGCCATGGCGTCGATGATGGCCACGGTAGCGACGGTCGGCTTGAGCAGCGGGAACACGATCGTCCAGAAGGTGCGCCACTTGGAACAGCCGTCGATGCTGGCGGCTTCCTCAAGTTCGTTCGGAATGTTCGTCTTGATCGCACCGTGGAACATGAACACCGCCAGGGAGACCGAGAAGCCGGTGTGCATGAGGATCAGCGTGATACGGCTGTTCAACACGTCAAGCAGGCCGCCGTAGACGGACACGAGCGGGACCATGAGCACCTGGAACGGAATGACCATGGAGGCCACCATAAGTGCGAACACCATGCCGCCGAACTTCCACGAGGGGTTGCGCACGATCACGTATGCGCACATCGCGGAGAACAGGATGGTCAGTATGGTTGCGCTGATGGTGATGACCGCGGAGTTGCCGAACACGGTGACGAAGTTCATCTTGTCCATTGCCCTGGGGAAGTTCTCCAGGGTGAACCCGTGCTTGCCGATCAGTGCCAGCGGAGCGGTGTTGATGTCCGCCTTGGTCTTGAAGACGTTGATCACGACCAGAATGAACGGTGCGATGAACAGCAGCAGCAGAATCGTCAGAACGACGATCATCAGTGCATGCAGAACCTTGGTGCGAGTGCTGGTTTGACCCTTCATTATGCTGCCACCTCACCCTTCTTGCCGAAGTACACCTGCAGCATGCCGATCACTGCGCAGACGATGAAGAGGACCAACGCCTCCGCCTGACCGGTGCCATAGTTCTTGTAAACGAATGCCTGGTTGTAGACGTGCATTGCTGCGAGCACCGACTGGTTGAACGGTTCGCCCTTGGTAAGCGAAAGGTTCAGGTCGTACACCATGAAGCAACGGGTGGTGCTCAGGAAGATGCACTGCACGAAGGAGGAGCGCATCAGCGGGATGACCACGTGCCACATGGCCTTGCCCTTGTTGCAGCCATCGATCATGGCCGCTTCCTTCAGGCTCTGGTCAACGCTCATGAAGCCTGCCACGTAAATCAGCATCATGTAGCCTGCGTACTGCCAGACCGAAACGAGGATCAAGCAGAACATTGCGCCGTTTGGCGTGGAGAGCAGCGATGCGTGGTCTGTTTGCGTCGCCACTTCGGCGACGGCCACGAATGCGCGGTTGAAGACGAACTTCCACACATAGCCCAGAACGATGCCGCCGATGAGGTTCGGAATGAAGAAGCCCGCACGGAAGAAGTTCTGCCCCTTGATGCCGCTGGTCACGAGGTAGGCCAGCAGAAAGGCGACGATGTTGGTGAGGATGACGGCGATGACGGAGTAGATGAAGGTGCGTCCAAGCGACTGCCAATATGCGGTGTCGGCAAGAGCCGCCTTGTAGTTTTCGAGACCGACGAACGGCTTCGTTGTCGAAACGCCGTCCCAGCTGGTGAATGTCAGATAGAGGCCATAGAAGAACGGCAGGATCACCACGGCGAAGAAAAGAATCGTCGCCGGGCCACCGAACATCAGAAACTGGCCGATTTTATAGGAAAGCTTATTCTGTTTCATGATGGATCCCATACGTGCCGGGGATGTAAGGTCCGCCGCAGGAAGGAAGCGGCGGACCCTGCATCATGGTGCATTATTTGGAAATTCAGGCGGTTGCGCCGGTGAACTTAGCGGTCTTCCAGTAGTCCTGGATGTCCTGGGCGAGGCCTGCACGGTCCTCTTCACCTGCGAGCCACTTCTGGAAGGCGGCGCCGAGCACAGAGAAGTGGTCGTCAGGCAGGTAGTTGTAGTTGTCGATCAGCTTGCCGGCGTCGGCATAGGACTTCACGGACTTACCCAGCGGATCGGCCGCTTCGATACTGTTGTTCTTGAACGGGGAGATCAGAGCGGCATCCTTGGAGATGAACTCCTGACCTTCCTTGTCTTCGGCAAGCCAGTTCAGGAAGTCCTTGGCGGCCTTACGCTGCTCGTCGGAGGTGTTGTCGGAGGAGTCGATGAAGAAGTACTTGGAGCCGCCGCCGACGAGCTTCTCATTGGAGCCGTCATCGGTGTTCTGCGGAACCGGCATGAGACCCATGTTCTCGGTGTAATCGTACTGGTTCAGCACGGACCAATCCCAGTTGCCGCCGAACATGAAAGCAATCTCACCCTCGGCCAGCTTCTGCTCAGTCACCTCACGCTCGGCGGAGATGGCGGAGGACTTGGCGTAGTTGTTGTCTTTCATCACGTCGAAGAAGTCCATCAGGGAGTTCCACTTGGCGTTGGAGCTGAGGTCAACCTTGCCGTCCTTGAGCTCATGGCAGAAGGCGTCCGGATCTTCCTGCTCCTCGTAGACTTCTGGCAGGAAGTGCGCGGCGAGGGACCAGTCTTCCTTCATGACACCGGTCGGGGATTCCATGCCGCCGGCCTTGAGCTCGTCGATGAGATCCTTGAACTCGTCAAGGGTCTTGTAGTTCTCAGGCTTGAATTCCTTACCGGTAACCTTCTTGATGGCGTCAGCATTGTAAATCAGGCCACGGGCTTCGACGGAAACCGGGAAGCCGTAGGTCTTGCCGTCAATGCTGATGGCGTAGTCGGTGTCTTTGACCCAATCCTGGTCGGACAGATCGACGGCGTGCTCTTCAGCCAAGGAGTAGATGTCCTTGGCGTCGACCATGGAGATGGTGTACGGATCCTTGGATGCGTACTTGGTGGCGAGATGCGCTGCGACGGTGTCGTTGGAGTAGTAGACCTCAACGTCTACGCCCTTTTCCTTGGAGTACTTCGCAGCCATGTCTTCCATTTGGCTTTCGATTTCAACCTTGGAGTTGAAGATGGTGATCTTGGTGCCGCTGGAGCTGGATGACGATCCGCATGCTCCCAGCATACCAACGGTCATCAGCGTTGCAACAATAGCGGTGCCAGCCTTCTTCCAAGAAGAGAACTTGCTCATTTTCCAATCCCTTTCTATCCACTATTCACCGAGCAGCCCTGCCCAATGAGGTGATAAAGGAAGGTGAATCCCCGACTCGCGTTGTCGGAATCTCTCCGTCCTTGGTATACAGGATATCAAACCGGTTCGAGAGTTGTCAAACCGGTTCGAGAAACCTTGTGTACAGTGCCATCCGTCGGCGTGTCGCGTCAATCGATTGACGTATTGCAAACATTGGCATTCCATACACCCCTAAAAAGTGTCTTCACGGGCTATAATGACGGAAAAGCAGTGACCGACGTTTCCAACGTTGCGATACATCGGTAGACCAACAGCAAAGACGCGAAAACAGGAGGATTTATGGCAAGCTGGCTCAACAACGCAATCTTTTATGAAATCTATCCGCAATCATTCAACGACTCGAACGGCGACGGTATCGGTGACTTCCAAGGCATCATCGACAAACTGCAATACGTGCGCGATCTGGGGTGCAATGCGATCTGGATCAACCCATGCTTCGACTCGTCGTTCTACGATGCCGGCTACGACGTACGCGACTACTACACAGCCGCGGAACGCTACGGCAGCAACGCGGACCTGCAGCGGCTCTTCGAGCGCGCGCACGAACTAGGCATGCACGTACTGCTCGACCTCGTACCCGGGCATTCCGCGGTCGACAATCCATGGTTTCTTGAATCCGGCAAGGACGAACGCAACGCATGGACCGACCGCTACATCTGGCGACCGATGACGCAATCGCCGAATCTGAACTCGCCATACGAATCAATCCGCGGATTCCTCGGAGGCATTGCGGAACGTCCCGACGCGGCGGCCGTGAACTGCTTCTCCACGCAGGCATGCCTCAACTACGGATTCGGCACCGTCACCGAAGACTGGCAGTTCGCCGCCGACTCCCCCGAAGCGGTGCAGGGCCGGCTGCTCATCCAAGACATCATGGACTTCTGGCTCGGGTTGGGGGCGGACGGCTTCCGCGTGGACATGGCAGGCAGCCTCGTCAAGGAAGACCCCGACCACTATTGGACGAAACTCTTGTGGCAGCAAGTGCGAGCGCATCTGGACGAAACCTACCCGGAAGCGGTGCTCGTATCGGAATGGGGTGACCCCGAAGAGGCGCTGCACGCCGGATTCGACATGGACTTCCTGCTGCATTTCGGGCCGTCGCATTATCTTGACCTGTTCCGCGAGAATCCGTATTTTTCGGCCGGATCTTCCGAAGCTACGGGCAGCGCCGAAACTGCCGAAACGAAACACGACGGCGAACGCAGCGAATGCGACGGCGCGGGCAGCAGCGGGTGCGACAGCAACGGCAATTCAGTCGTCGACGGAGACAATCCAAATTGCAATAACGACAATGTCGGCAATGCGAGCGGCGACATCAAGGCGTTTGTGGACACATATACGGCCATGCTTGCCAGCACCGCCGGAACGCCTGGATACATCTGCATTCCGTCGGGCAATCACGACATGATCCGCATGCGCGACACCTTGACCACCGATGAAATGAAGCTCGCGTTCACATTCCTGCTGACCATGCCCGGCTGCCCGTTCATCTACTACGGCGACGAAATCGGCATGCGCTACATGCACGGGCTCAAATCCAAGGAAGGCGGATACGAGCGCACCGGATCGCGCACACCAATGCAATGGAGCTGCGCAACCAACGCAGGATTCTCCGCAGCCCGGCCCGATGATCTGTATCTGCCGATCGATGCCGACAGCGAGCGCCCGAACGTGGCTTCGCAGACCGGACGCAGCGACTCGCTACTGGAAACCGTACGCGCACTGAACACGCTACGCCTGGCACATCCCGCACTGCAGGCCGACGGAGGCATCGAGTTCCTCTACGCGGAAGATCACGCGTATCCGCTGGTGTACGCGAGAAGCTCCGAGGCCGGCGAAGCCGAACGCGACGCAACTGACGGCGAACGCAGCGGAACAGCACACGAAACCAGCTGTGAAACACCTTGTGAAACATGCAGCAAGATTAATCGCGAAGCAGGTGGCGAGCGCATCGTCGTCGCCATCAATCCGTCAAACACCGACGCAAGCTGCACACTGCCGAGCGACTATGTGAAACTGCTGTCTGGCGGCTTAGCGCAGGAAATATCGCAAGAACCAACAGCGAAACCAACGCAAGAACCAGCGGAGAAAACAGTACTGCTGAGCATCGGCAACCCCGCACGCTTCGACGGCACCCAACTGCACGTCCCAGCCCGCAGCGCTACCATCCTCCCCTGCTAATCCTGCCCCCAGCGTGTCCGATTCTGAAGAATCGGACATCCAAGCGCCTCAAAACATGTTCCGGTTGTCCGATTCACCAGAAACGGATAACCGGAACACCAAAACAGACCCACGGTTGTCCGATTCTCCAGAATCGGTCATTCAAGCACCCCACTTTGACCTGTAGTTGTCCGATTCGAGAGAAACGGACATTCTGGTACTCAAAAACACATCCTGGTTGTCCGATTCGAGAGAAACGGACATTCACGCACCCAAAAGTACGTTCCAGTTGTCCGATTCTCCAGAATCGGACACTCAAGGCGACGAAAACGCGTAAAGGCCGTTCCGCGGAACTTGCAATCTGCGGAACGGCCTTTACGAGCAAACAATTTCAGGACTGCGCTACCTTGCGCCCCTTGGCGTCGATCTCACCGTCGATACGGCGGAAAATCCAGTTGTAGATCCACGCGCAACAGTATTGCGGCAACGTGACGCCCATCAAAATCAGCAGCGGAATCATATATATGAAAAACTGCGCATACAGCACGGCGAACGCGGCCAAAATCACCAGCATGCACAAGGTGCGCGGGAAAAAGCCGAGCGCAAGTTTCGTCGCATTCTTCAACGTTTCGGAAGTCGGATTCTCATAGCGAGAAAGCAGCGGGAAGAAGTACTGCGCAATCGCAATAATCACCAATCCCATGAACGCGACGCACGCCATCAGCGGCCCGCGCATCGACCCCATGGACCGGGCGAGCATGCCGTCGACCACCAGCACAATCGCCGCCAGCAGGAACGCAAGCCACGGCAGCAGCGACTGCTTGAGATTGCGCTTGAACGAGTCGAAAAACTGGCGCGCCACATACGTTTCCTCATGGCGGACCATGCGCCAGAGCACACTGTGCATCGCAGTGAACGATGCGCCGGCCGTGACGACCGGCAGGCAGCACAACAGCGTGAGCACGTTGAGAATAATCAGATCGAACAGCACGCCCATAATGGCGAAAAACATGTTGTCTTGATCGAAAAGCTTTGACATCTTTGACATAAGCTCACCTTACCCGTTTTTGCTGGGATTTCAGCTGATTCCCGGGAAAATTGTTTTCCCGATAAGACGATTGCTCGAAAAAACGAAAATGCGAATCGTCCTTCCTGAAGGAGAGGTGACAGGAAGGACGATTACAGATTTATGGATTTATGCGCGGTCAGGCAGCGACCGGATCAGGCGAGGCTGAATCAGGCCACGACCGGCGGATTGGCGATCAGATCGTCCGTGCGGTGCTCACCGGCGGCATCACGCCATTCGAGCGTGGCGACGGACGCGGTGTTCTCCACACCAAGACCACGGCCCGGCTCAAACGTGAGCGTGGCCTGAGTGGTCGTGCCCTCCCACGTGAAGCTGATGGACGTATCGCCGTCGGCGCTGTACGAGAAGGTGCCATCGAACGCATCAAGCTCGTTGCGGAACTTGGCAAGCGCGTTCAGTGCCTTCACCACCGGACGCTGCAGATTCTCGTCGATCTCAGCCGTGGAATAGTAATGGCGATTGATATCGCGGCCATTGTTGGTCTTGCGCAGCAGCTCCATGTCGTTCTTGCCGGCAAGCGCGCCGACATAGTAGACCTGCGGAACGCCCGGCAGGAAGAACTGCACCGCGCGAGCCGCAATATAGTGCTGATCGTTGCATCCCAGCGCCGAATAGTAGGTGCTGTTGACCTGATACAGGTCAAGATTGGATGCGGCGGCACCGGTAGCGGCCTGCGATTCGCCGTGAGTGTTCGCATGAATGGCGTTGACGAGATTGTCGACATCCTCATCCGGCACGAGCCCCTTGAGCGAACGGTCCAGCTGATCGGAACCGATGTCGATCACGCCGATGCCATCATGCGTGTCAAGTACGGTGACGGCATTGTTCGGACGGATGTCGGTCCAATGCGCGACCGGCTCGACATGACCGGTATTCAGCGAATGCAGCAGCAGCGGCGGAAGGGCGAAATCGTAGACGCGATCGACCTTCGACGCGATCTCGACCTGCTTCTTGTAGTAGGAATGCACTTCGATGAGGATTTCCAAGCCGCGCTTGACGCCCTCCTCGCGCAGGCGGGAGATGAGCTTGAACGTTTTCGGCGTCATGAAGCAGCTGGTACCGGCTTCCTTGGCACCGTAGCCGACGGCGTCAAGACGAATGTAGCTGACGTGGGATGCGGCCATCTGGTCGAAAATCGACATCAGGTATTCCCAGCCTTTGTCGGAATCCGTGTCGATATCGACCTGCTGCGGGGTGAAGCTGACCCAGACCAGGCGAGTCTTGCCCGCGAACTTGTAGTGGGTGAACGGCAGACCCGGGCGCGGACGGTAGATGCCGGCCAGATCCTCTTCGGTCGCGCCGTTCGGAAAGACGGAACTCATGGTCAGGAACATCGGGTAATACTCGGATTCCTCGCCCTTTTCAAGCACGTCTTGGAACTGCTTGGATTCCCAGCTCATGTGGTTGACGATGGCGTCGACCATGATGCCGTGGGTCTTGGAAAGTTCGGCGACATCGTCCCAGCCGCCGAGGCGCGGGTCGACCTTGGTGTGGTCGATGGGGTCGAAGCCTGCATCCGCGCCGTCGAATGGAGTGAAGAACGGCAGGATATGCACGCCGTCATACACGCCGTCGAAACGGGTGCGCAGGATGTCGGTCATCGAGCTGAGGGTGCCGTCGCCGAGGCGATCGGCGTAGGTGATGAGCTGCACTTTGTTTTTCATGGGACCTCCCTTGGTTCATGGGTGCGGGTGCAATGTGTGCGCGTCTGCCTGTTTGTTGTTTACGTATTTGCATACTCACGTATGTATCGAACCGGTTCGATATTACCTCGAAAAGGGCGTCAATGTCCAGTCACACAGCGGAATGCGCGTGTCGAACCGGTTTGATGCGGTGTTCTATGCAGCCCAGACTGTCCGACCCCAACCCAGCGTTCCAACGCGCAGCATCAACGCGTGGTATCGCCTGGCACCAGCGTCATGGGAATAAGCACGTTCGGCTCGAACGGCTTGGGGATGTTCTTGCGCGAGGCGTTGGCCGCAGCCGCCTCTTCATTGGCGATCGCCTGCACCATATGGTCGGCCGCCGACTGCGCGATCGCCGAGAAATCCTGTGCGACCGCGGTCAGCTTCATACCGGCCAAATCGGTCAAATACGTACCATCATAGGCGACGACCTGCAGCTCGTCGGGAATGGAAATTCCGCGGCTCAACGCCTCACGCACGCAGAACGCCGCGCCAATATCGGAGCTGACCACGGCATCGACGCCGTCGGTCGCCACCCCATCAAGCGCACGGCTGACCGCACGATGATAGCCGGCGAAATCCATCACCTCACCGGCCTCGATATACTCATACTTCACGCCCGCGGAGGTCAATTCCTGTTCCAACGTGAGGTAGTAGCGCACCGTCGGGAACGTGGTCTTTCCCAAATCGAACGACCCCTCCTCGACTTCGCCGCGGACCGCCAGATCGAAGAACTGATCGCGCGGACCGCCAATCATCACCACATGGCGCGCGCCATTGCGAATCAGCATCTGCGCAATCAGTCGCCCACCCTGCTCGTGGTCAGATCCGATCGACGAAATACCATTTCCAAGCACGCGATCGAATGCGACGATCGGGCGGTGGATGGACGTCCAATAATCGCCGGGATGCGAGGTGTGAGCGCACATGACGATGCCGTCCATCATGTGCCTGCGCAGCATATCGACGTATTGGATTTCGCCGTCCGTCTCGTCGGTGGTGGAGCACAGCATGGTGCGCAGCCCCTGCGCGGCGAGCGCATGCTGCAGGTGCGCGGTAAACGTTGCAAAGAACGGGTGACGGATGGTGGGCACGATGACGCCGACCAGATTCGTGCGATCGTGGTACAGGTTGCGGGCAAGCTCGTTCGGCACGTAATTGAGGGCCTGCATGGCCTTACGCACGCGGTCGCGCATGTCGTTGGATACATACCCGTTGCCGTTCACCACCAGCGAGACGGTGCTCAGAGACACCCCGGCCTTCTTCGCCACATCGCGCATGCCGACCATGATCGCACCTTCCCCGTTATCACTGTTCCATCGTTGTATTCTCACGTGCTTGCCGCGCGCTTTCCGTGCGCTTCTCGCGAGATATTACATTCATTTACATTCTCTCGAACCTGTTCGACAGTCCGGCGTGTATATCGCTTAACGGGGTTACCCCTTTACTTGATTTTCAATATTGATTTTCGTATGCTGCCCACGACACGGAAAACGGCAGCACAGCACAACAAAAGAAACGGCGCAAAGCTTGCGATATCCACACTCACTTTGCGCCGTCTTCTTGTATTGATGATGACCTACATTGCGATCAGTCGGTCGGCACGTCGCCGGACTGGGTGTGGTCGAAGACCGGCTTGTTGTCTTTGTCGAAGGTGTAGACGCCGATGTTCGCGGAGCTCGGATCATTGTTCTTATTGAACGGTCCGATACCGGTCTGGCCCTGGTACTGGATATCCTTGCCATCCTTCAGCAGCGGCTTGGTCTGGTCGAATGCAATCACCAGCGTCGCATCCGGGCTGGCGGCCTTGATGGCGGTTGCGCTCAGATTTCTTTCATGTTACTCAGCGACCGTCCGTGTAACGTGAAAATTACGCCGGATTGGCGAGCAGCGCAATGCCGAAACCGGTGGCCACGCAAATGAGAGGCACCGCGACGGTTGCTATTCCATAGCCCAGAGCCAGCGTAAAACGACGCTGGCGAATCAATGAAACCACTTCGTTGAGCGCCGTGGAGAATGTTGAGAAACCACCGAGAAATCCGACAACGAACATCATGACCGTGTCCATATCCACCGATTGCGAATAGTAGGACATCATGGCGATGCCCGCGCATAGCGAGGCGACGCCGTTGATGACGAGCGTGGATAGCGGGAAGTTGCGGTTCGTTCTCCGATTCTCGCGATTCCAGCCTCGTTGAATTGACACGTCGAGCACGTAACGGGCCATGGCGCCCAGACCGCCGAACAGACAGATCATCCACATCATCAGCGCACCTCCCCGGTAGCCGGGTCGGCGATAAGCGAAATCTCCGCAGTGATCGGTTTGGGCTCGAAGCTGGGCGGAAGCGGGTTAGCCGGCTGCTGGATTGGTTGCGACTGCTGAATCGGCTCGGGCAGCTGCCCCAAGTCTGAAGTATCCTGCTCGCGCAGCAACGGCTGCGATGGCTGTGCCAGCTGAGGAACGGCCAGCGGAGGAATCTGCGGAACGCGGCCCGTCTGCATAGTCTGGCTGGCGGTCGGCGGCACGGTTGGTGTTTCGACTCGCGGAACCTGTCCCGTCTGTGCAATCTGCTGGGCCGCCTGCGCGGCCTGCTGCGCCGCCTGCGCGGCTTCCATTGCGGCCTGCGCGGCAGAACGCGCCACGTCGGCCACTTTCACATGGCGTACGCCCTGCGTGTCCGATTCGGCAGAATCGGACACGGAAACAGCTGAAAACGCACCCTGAACCCGCTTTCGAGTACTCCGTGACAGCAGTGCCTGCATCAGAACCACGCCGGCGGCGGCAGTGAGCAAACCGCCTGCAAAATTTCCCGCAAGATAGCCAAGCGCACTGGCGATATGCCGCTCGTGCAGACCTTCCATCGTTTCCAGCATCACGCCGGACATCGTCGAAAGCCCACCGAGCAAGCCAAGCCCAACACCACGGCTGACAACCTGCCGCACCCGGCGACGCAGCCACGAAGCGGTCGCCATGAATTCGGTCAGCATCGCGAACAGGAAGCAGGCGACCATATTCGACACAAACGTGCCCACAACGAACGGCGTCCCGCTGACCGACGGCAGAAGCATATCCAACGCATGCCGACAGCCGACTCCAACAAATCCACCGACGAACACCACAACATACATCAGTCCGTCGGCGAGCGGATTGAACCGCGCCTGCATACGTTTCATCGGTGCCAGGGGAATCGTAGGCGGATCCATGGTGTTAGCGGCGGGCGTGGTTGCACCAGCATGCGTCACCTCAACAGTGTCGATTGCCTGCGTGATGGGATGCGAGTCCTCACCCGCAGTCACCACGTCTCCCGGCGATTGTTCTTGCGATTCCATTGCGCTCCCCCTGTACTGGCCTCCCGCGGACAGCGTTGTTCCGCCCATAGGCCGTGCAACAACGAGCTGGGCCGCGGTTGCCGCCTTCCTAACGCATATGAGTTTACACGGAGCGCCAACGTATGCACCCTGGATGTCCGATTCCGCAGATTCGGACATCCAGAGTCCAGCCGAATTCAGCCAGGCTCAGTCAAGCCGGGCATCACACAGCCGCCGCATCGCAGGTCGTACCTCGCGCTCCTCCTCGCCACTGAACAGCACCACCAGATAGTCACCGGCACGCAGCCGTGTATCACCGCGCGGCACGATCTCGCTTTCGCCGCGACGCAGGCCGATGATCAGACACCCAGACGGCCAACGCACGTCACGCACCCGCTTGCCGTCCGCAATCGCCCCCATTTCCAATGGCAGTTCCATAATGCCGCTGCCCACATGGCTTGCGATTGCCATCTGCATGCCTTGCGCACGCACGTACCGCTCCAGCAACTCCCCATAGATCGGTTTGGTGCGCAGCAGATCGGACACGGGCCCGACCCCCGGAAAGTAGACACCGTGGGGTGAACAAAAGTAGGTGTAAGCCTATCAGACCTTAAGCGGCTTGGGACTCGAACTCATCGGGAGTTTGGTACCCGCACCAAGTGTGCCGACGGCACGTGTTGTAGCGCACGCACCACCGGAAGACGTCTCTGCGGCAGATCAGTTGATTGGCGAAGGTCTTCGCATCTTTGAGGACCTCCCGCTTTAAAGCTGCGTTGAACGACTCGGCGAGCGAATTATCCGCGCTGGTTCCCACCGCGCCCATCGACTGGGCAACGCCCAAGCGCTTGCATGTTGCCTGGAACTGCGACGAGGTATACACGCTTCCATGATCCGAGTGGAAAATCGCACCATCAAGACCTCCTCGCAGGTGGGAAGCGTTTTCGAGGGCCTTTTCTACCAGTTCGGTACGCATGTGATTTGCGATAGCAAAGCCGACAAGCTTGCGAGAAAAGCAATCAATCACTGTTGCTAAGTACATGTTCGCCCCGTCTGCGATCGGCAGATACGTAATATCGCCAACCAACACACGATTGGCAGCACAGGCTGTGAAATCACGGTTCACCAAGTCTGCGAACACGCGCCGGCCTTTGTCACGCGCAGTGGTCTTGACCCTGCGCTTCTTTTGAAATCCGAACAGGTTCTGGGCCCGCATCAAACGAGCCACTCTCTTGCGATTGATGCGCTTAGCCGGAGGTGTAGTGCCGTTGTCGCGCTTGCGGTCGTTGAGTTCAGCAGTGATGCGACGAGCGCCCCAGACGCCGTTTTCAGCGTCGAAAATTGCCTGGATCTCCGCGGCCACCACAGCGTCATCTACAAGGCGCGCACGGCGCCGTGGAGCCGAGTTCTTCCACTTGTAATACGAAGACCGATTTAGCCCCAGGACTGTGCACATCCGCTTGACCGAGTAGTCGGCGAGATTGTCGTCAACGAACTGGAAGCGGATCACCAGGTCGTCTCTTCCGCAAAATACTTCGCGGCCTTACGCAGAATATCGCGCTCTTCACGAAGCCTTTTGTTTTCGCGTTCTAGCTGGCGGATTCTTTCCGCATCAGCAAGCTTTTCTACGGGTGACGCTGCATCTTCATCCTTGGCGACGTTAGTGCCGAATTGCTTGTACCAGCATCCCAAAGTCGAGCGATTGATTCCGAGTTCTTCTGCGACCTTGCGCATTGAGGTATCCGGGTTCGACTCGAACATCGCGACGGCGTCGCGCTTGAACTGTTCCGTGTAAACCTTGCGGGGCATGGTGGTAGATTACCTTCCTTCCCAACCACACTGGCTGGAATCAGAGGTGTCTACCTAACGGGGGTCAGGTCCATCGCAATCGCAATCATCGGGCGGCTCCATGCCGGCAGTTTGCCGTACAGCGTCTGGAAGCCAAGCAACGAGCGGTTCATCAGCGAACCAACCAAACCGGCCACCAATCCCAACGGAATCAGCCACACATACTCTTCCAACGACAGCTGACCGATATCACCGAAATCCAAAACCGGACGCAGACCGAAACAGTATTTCGAGACGAAATCGGCGGTCAGCGATGCGGCAGTGGCGCCCATCAGAATCGCAGGGGAAAAACTCCGATGCACCCCTTCCAAAGCGAACATCATGCCGGACAGCGGCGCGCTGAACGCGGCGGACAAGCCTGCCGCGGCACCGGCGGTGACCAGATAATGCTCCTGCATGTCCTCACGGCGGTGGCCGCGCAAACGGTGGGACACACACTGCGCTCCCGACGCACCAATCTGAATGGACGGCCCCTCACGGCCGAGCGACAGACCAAACAACGCGCCCAACAGTCCACCGACGAAACGGACTGGCAGAATCGTCTGCCAACGCATCTTCAAGCCGCATATCACCACGCCGTTGGTCTGCGGGATGCCGCTGCCACCGGCCATCGGCTCCTTGACGACCATCCACGCGATCGCCAGCGCGGCCGCCACCGCGGCAACCGCCCACGGCGCAATCAGCCACGGGGTCTCGCGAATCCGCGCATATATCCAGCGGGACGCATCCGTGCCGTATTCGATGCCGAGACGGTATACGACGACCAGCAATCCTGAAACCAGACCAATGACTATGCCGGCCGCCGCCATCTTCCACTTCAAGTGGTCGAATCGCGGAATCAGCCGGCGGATATCATGTGCCGCGTCGTTGCCAGTCAAGCCGGGAAACTCGTTGCCGACGGTCAGTCGACCAGCGAATTGATCTGGATGATATGGTCGCGCTGCGGGCCGGTGCCGATCACGGAGATACGGCAGCCGGACAGTTCCTCAAGACGCTTGACGTAATCCTGACAGGTCTTCGGCAGATCATTGAAGTCGTGGATTTGGGAAATATCCTCGTCCCAACCCGGCATGGATTCGTAGATCGGCTTCGCTGCCGCGAATTCGGACTGATCAGTAGGCATATCGTCGCGGCGTTCGCCGTTGACATCATAGGCCACGCACAATGGGATTTCCTTCAGGCCGGTAAGCACGTCGAGCTTGGTGAGCACGATGTCGGTCAGGCCGTTGACCTGAGCCGCATAACGATTGACGACCGCATCGAACCAGCCACAACGACGCGGACGGCCGGTGGTCACGCCGTACTCGTGGCCCTGGGCTCGCAGCCATTCGCCCTCCTCGCCGAACAGCTCGGTCGGGAACGGTCCTTCGCCCACGCGGGTCACGTACGCTTTGGAAACGCCGATCACGCGGGTGATCTTGGTCGGGCCGACACCGGTACCGGTGCATGCGCCGCCGGCAGTCGGGTTGGAGGACGTGACAAACGGATATGTGCCGTGATCCACGTCGAGCATAGTGGCCTGGCCGCCTTCGAACAGCACGGTCTTGCCTTCGTCAAGTGCCTTATTGAGCACCAGCGAGGTGTTGGCCACGTACGGCTTCAAACGTTCGCCGAGCTTGAGCAGCTCATCCGTGGTTTCGTTCACATCAATCGGACGACGATTGTACAGCTTCACCAGCATCTGGTTCTTCTGATGCAGGCTTGCCTCAACCTTGTCGTGCAAATGCTCAGCATTGAACAGGTCGTGCACGCGGATGCCCACGCGATTAATCTTGTCGGCATACGCAGGTCCAATGCCGCGACCGGTGGTACCGATCTTGTGCTTACCCAGGAAACGTTCCGTCACCTTATCAAGCACACGATGATACGGCGCAATAATGTGCGCACCCTCACTCACCAGCAGTCGGGAGCAGTCCACACCGCGGCTTTCCAAGCCGTCGATCTCTTCGAAAAGCACTTCAGGATCAACAACAACACCGTTGCCGATAACCGGAGTCGCGGTCGGGCTGATGATGCCGGAGGGCAGCAGGTGCAGCGCATACGATTCGTCGCCGACCACCACGGTATGGCCCGCATTGTTGCCGCCGTTGAAGCGGGCAACATAGTCGACCTTCGTGCCGATCAGGTCGGTCGCCTTACCCTTGCCTTCGTCTCCCCACTGGGCACCGATCAAAACAATTCCAGGCATGTTGTTGCACCTCCGCGCGTATGCGATTTCGCCTCAAAGCCTTACCAAGGCCTTACAAAGACTATCCTGCGCCCTCTACCGGATATCTGCCGGATATGCACCGATCGGCCGTTGAAACTAGTCAGTTCCATCGTTTTCGTCTCATACAACGCGACACACCCACCGTGCCGCCACACGCCGCATGCATTACGCGGCGCGTGCGGCATCACACTACTTCAACGCCTTGCCCGCGCTGCCAAGCTGCCTGCAAGCCTCCACCACGCGTGCGGCCATGGCGCTTTCCGCTTCGCGCCCCCACGAACGCGGGTCGTACATCTTCTTGTTGCCCACCTCGCCATCGATTTTGAGCACCGAATCATAGTTGGAGAACATGTGACCGGCCACCGCACGGCTGAATGCGTACTGCGTATCGGTGTCGATGTTCATCTTCACCACGCCGTAGCTCACGGCCTGCGCGATCTCCTCCGGCGCGGAGCCGGAACCACCGTGGAACACCAGGGCGAACGGCTTACCGGGAGCGACATCCAGCGAGTGCGCGGGGTCGGGCATTTCGCCGGCCTTAATCGCGAGCGCGACCGTGGTCTGGATTTCGTCGAGCAGTTCGGGGCGCAGTTTCACCACGCCCGGTTTGTATGCGCCGTGCACGTTGCCGAAGGTGAAGGCGGCCATGTAGCGTCCGCGCTCGCCAAGGCCGAGTCGTTGCGCGACGGCGATGCCTTGCGCGGGCGTGGAATACAGTTTGTCGTTGATTTCGGCGCTGTGCCCGTCTTCTTCGCCGCCGACCGCGCCGATTTCGATTTCCAGCACGGTGTGCGCGGCTTGGGATTTGTCGAGCAGTTCTTCTGCGATGTCGAGGTTTTCACCCAGCGGCACTGTGGAACCGTCCCACATGTGTGACTGGAAGGTCGGTTCCTGACCGTGCTTCACCTGTTCGGCTTCATGGTCGAGCAGGGGGCGCACCCATTCGTCCAGATACTGTTTGGCGCAGTGGTCGGTGTGCAGGGCGATGGTGATGTTGGGGTATTTCGCCGCGACTTCGTGCGCGAAGGCTGCGAAGGCAAGCGAGCCGGTGACGCGGTCGTTGACGCGTTGCCCGGAGAAGTAGGCGGCGCCGCCTACGGAGACCTGGATGATGCCATCGGATTCCGCCTCGGCGAAACCCTGGAGTGCGGCGTTCAGGGTCTGTGTGCTGGTCACATTGATCGCGGGATAGGCGTAACCGCCGCGGCGTGCGGCGTCCAGCATTTGCGCATAACGTTCCGGCGTTGCAATAGTCATGCCTCCATTATCGCCCGACCCTATCCCACTTATCATGTGACAACATTCGCCATCTTTCCTTTCCGTTTTCCCGACCGTCCGCTCCATATCCAGGCCGCCCGCCCCACTAGGGCCATATGCCGAGCGTTTTCGTCTCATATCCCGACATTTGCGGGACCGACCATTAAACAGGGCGAAACCATTGCGATCGTTCCATCGGAAGTCATAGAATATCCACCGGATCGCGCGACGAAGAGCCCAACCGGGTATTCCCGCACGGGCATGCCGCCGCACGTAGATGTTGCGACCAATACCCGCGAGGAGGCTTGATGTACCAGGTTTTCGCCATCTTCCTTCGAGACGTGAAACGCATTCTGAAGAACCCAGTGGCGCTCGTCGTCACGCTGGGTGTGGCCATCATCCCATCACTGTACGCATGGTGCAACATCCTCGCCAACTGGGACCCGTACGCGAACACGGGCAACATCCAGGTCGCTGTGGCGAACGAGGACAAGGGCACAACCTCCACGCTGGTCGGTCATCTCGACGCTGGCCAGCAAACCGTCAACCAGCTTAAGAAGAACCATCAGCTCGGCTGGCGTTTCGTTCCCGAGCAGCAAGCCATCGAAGGCGTGGAATCCGGCAAATACTATGCGGCGATCGTACTGCCGGAAGACTTCAGCTCCAGACTCATCGGCACCGTCACTGGTAAAGGCGACCGACCGTCGATCACGTACTACATCAACGAAAAGCTGAACGCGATCGCGCCGAAAATCACCGATACGGGTGCGACCACGATCGACGAGCAGATCAACACCACTTTCGTTTCCAGCGTGGCCGACGCCGTGGCGAAGGAAGTGAAGGAGGCAGCGGGAGAAACCACCGGCAGCATGAAAAGCGCGCAAAGCGACGTCATCAACGATCTGACCGACACCATCAACCAGCTCGAAACCGTCCAACAGCAGCTGCGCGGCACGCGTTCCACGCTCGACAAGGCCCTCACCACCATCGATTCGGCCAAACAGTCCAACATCGCGCTCGCCTCGGGAATCACCAACTCGCTTGACACCGTCGGCAAGGCGTCCGACTTGCTGAGCGAGACGCGCACACAAACCGAACGATTCTCGAACACGCTGGTCGGAGCGCTCGACAACGGCAGCACGCAACTGTCCGGTCTGCAGGTCAACGTGAGCAATGCCACCGGCACCGTGCTCAGCGGACTGAACACCACGCAGGACGCGCTCGACCAAGTGTCCAGCACCATGCATCACGTCAACACCACCACCGGCAATGTGCTCGACGGCGTGGAGAAGGCGTTGCAGGCCAGCCAGCTGGATCCGAACAACCAAACGTATAAGGATCTTTCCGCGCAACTCGCCGAAGCCCGCAAACAGCTGACGTTCCAGCAGCAGCGCATCGACGCCTTCGATCAGGACACCACGGCTGCGATCAACGCGGGGAAGAACACCGCGAACGGGTTCAACGACGATGTCACCACGCTGGCGAAAAACGGCACGGCGTCGATGGCGAGCGCACGCACGACCATCACCGGCACGGTCATGCCGAATCTCAACACCGGGCTCGATACACTCAGCCTGGCCAATGGGTCGCTGTCCGGCACGCTTACCACGCTGCAAAGCACACTGGAACAGGGCAACGGGCTGCTCGACCAGTTGTCGCGCACCGTGACCCAAACGAACACCACCATTGCTGGCACGCAGACGCAGCTCGCCAATCTCGCCAAACAGCTCAACACCACGCGCACCGATGTGGCCGCGTTGAGCAGTTCGGCGATGTTCCAGCAGCTTTCCCAAGCGCTCGGACTTGACGCGAGCGAGGTCGGCTCGTTCGTGGGCGAGCCGGTGCATTTGGACGAACAGGTCCTCTACCCGGTCAAAAACTATGGTTCCGCGGTCACGCCGTTCTACACGAATCTTGCGCTATGGGTCGGCGGATTCGTGCTCGTCGCGATCTACAAGCTTGAAGTGGACCGCGATGAGAAGATCCGCATGTACACGCCACGCCAAGGCTATATGGGCCGTTGGCTGCTGTTCGTCACGGTCGGATTCCTGCAGGCGATCATCGCCACGATCGGCGATCTCGCGCTGGGCATCCAATGCGAGCATCCGTTCCTGTTCATCCTCGCCGGCATTTTCGCCTCGTTCGTCTACGTGAACATCATTTACGCGCTCGCCGTGGCGTTCCGGCATATCGGCAAGGCCGTCGCCGTGATTCTGGTGATCATCCAGATTCCGGGCGCGGCAGGCCTCTACCCCATCGAGATGATGCCGGAATTCTTCCGCCGTCTGAAACCGTTCCTACCGTTCACCTACGGCATCAACGCGATGCGCGGGCCGATCGGCGGCATGTATGCCAACCATTATTGGATCGACATGCTCTCGCTGTTCTGGTATCTGCCTGTGGCGCTGTTCATCGGCTTGGTGGTCCGCAAGCTGGCGTTGAACCTCAACCGCCTGTTCGACAACCGTCTGGCGGACACTGATCTGATGATCACCGAACATAACGAAGGCACGGTGGAACCGTTGCGGCTCACCGAGACCGCGCAGCAGATCGCCGAGGAGTTCCCCGAACTCGCCAGCAGACGGGCGATTCATTTCTTCCGCCTGTACCCGCGCCTGGTGCGCTGGGGATTCCTCGCGCTGGCGGTACTGCCGTTCGTGTTCCTGCTGTTGCTATTCATCACGCGCATGAAGCTCGCCATGCTGCTCGGTTGGATCATTTCGATCATCGCCATCGACACGTATCTCATCGTGGTGGAGTATCTGCGCGAACGGTATGCGAATTATCTGGGCGAGGAAGCGATGAGTGCGGAAGAGTTCCGCAGCGCGATCCTGCACGAGAACCTGCTGTTCCGGCCGGGCATGCATTACAAGCCGATGCATGCCGTACGCACGAGGCTGTATGAGGCTGCGCATGGTGGTTCGGCCGGACATGCGCCTGAACATGCGGCTGGAAACACGGACGGAAATGCTGGCAGGAGTCTGCGTGAGGAGGGGAACGAACAGTGAAAATGATCTGGGGCATCTTCAAGCGGGACATGTGCCACGCCACCCGCAACGTGATCGCCGTGATCGTCTCGATGGGCCTGGTGGTGGTACCGGCGCTGTACGCCTGGTTCAACATCGCGGCCAGCTGGAACCCCTACGGCAACACCAAGGCATTGAAGGTCGCCGTGGCCAATAACGACAAGGGTTACAAGTCGGATCTCATACCGGTGCGCGTCAACGTGGGCGAAACCATCATCAGCACACTGCACGCCAACGACCAGCTGGACTGGCAATTCGTGAAAAGCGACAAGGCAATCGACGGGGTGAAATCCGGCGAATACTATGCGGCGATCGTAATTCCGAAAGGTTTCAGCGCCGACATGATGACGCTGTTCTCCCCCGACATCAAACACGCGCAGCTCAAGTACTATCTGAACGAGAAAATCAACCCGATCGCCCCGCATATCACCGATCAGGGTGCGACAACCGTGGTCAACACAATCGACAAAACCTTCGCCAAAACGATCGCGCAAGTCGGACTCGACCTGGCCTCAAGCATCCTACACTATTCGCAAAGCCCGCAAATGGCCGAATACATGCGCAACCTCAACGGCAATCTCACCACCATGGCGGATACGTTGAGCGGCGCATCGCAGCAGGTAACGTCGTATTCGCAGCTGCTCGGCTCGGCGAACGACATCGTGGATTCCACGGGCAAACTGCTCGCCTCGGCGACCAAGGCGGGCAAACAGGCCCGGAACGCGTTGAAGCAAGGCAAATCAGGTGCCACGTCGTTCACTTCGGCAGGTGCGAACGTCACCTCCTCAGTGAACACCGCGCTCGACCAGGTGTCAGGCGCGTTCGACCAAGTAGCTGCCAAGGTGAACAAGGCGTTCGACGCGATCGGCAAGGACTCAGACACCGCAGCCAGCCAGTTGACAACGTTGAGCGAACAAGTCTCCAGCAGCGAATCGCTGTACGACACGTACATCACAAGCCTCAACCACATGCACGAATCGGTGGAACAACTACCGGACAGTGATTCCGCGAAACAGGCGCTGCTGGAAGCCATCGACCGGGAGATCACGCTGCTGGAAGCCGCCAAAGGCGATTCGCAGAAGCTCGCGCAGCAGCTGAAAGACGCTTCCACGCAGGTCACGCAGGATACCGCAGCCGCGGAACGCTCCCGCAAGGAGATCCTGAACCGCATCACCTCCGCGAAGCAGTCGATCAGCAATGTGCGCGACGATTACGCCACGAACGTCAAGCCGAAAATCGACGCGCTCGCCTCCACAGTCAGCACGCTGATCTCCCAAACCGACAGCATGATCACCCAGCTGAGCGGCACCGCCGACGATCTGGACGATGTGACGGGCGACGTGGGGACGAATGTGACATCCATCCGTTCCACGCTCGGCGCGATCGCGAAGAAACTCGACTCGTCGGCAGCGACGGTGAAGGAGCTGATCACGAAGCTGGAGACGGGCGGGAACGCCGGTGACGGCAACAGCGATGGTGGCGACGGTGACAACGACGCCAGTTCGTCCGATTCGGGTGAATCGGACGAACTACGTGCACTGGCCACCGCCAACGCGTCCACACTGTCCACGCTGATTTCCGCGCCCGTCGCACTGCATCGCGTCTCAGTGTACCCGATCGCGAACTACGGTTCGGCCATGGCGCCGTTCTATACGATCCTGTCAATCTGGGTGGGTGCGATCATCCTGTGCGCCATGCTGAAAGTGACAATTTCGAACCGCGAGAAGGCGCATGTGCTGGGCTTGGGCGACACGCTGCCGCGCGTCGCCGGCCCGTCCGGCCCGGGGAACGCCTCACGTTGGGGACTGCGCCTCGACCACGAGTATTTCGGACGGTACGCGATCTTCGCACTGCTCGCGTTGCTGCAGGGCACACTGGTTTGCCTGGGTGACATGTATTTCCTTGGCGTGCAGGCGAATCATGCGCTGCAGTTCCTTGCCGTGGGGTGGCTTGCCGCGCTCGTGTTCTCGAATATCGTGTATACGCTGACCGTGTCGTTCGGCGATATCGGCAAGGCCGTGGCCGTGGTGCTGCTGGTGATGCAGGTCGCCGGTTCGGGCGGTACGTTCCCTATCGAGACGCTGCCGAAGTTCTTCCAAATGCTCTACCCGTTCCTACCGTTCCCGCACGCCATCGATGCCATGCACGCCGCGATGGCCGGATCGTACGGCAATGAGTACCTGCTTGACATGGTGTATCTCGCCTTGTTCCTGATTCCTTCGCTGCTGCTGGGATTGGTGTTGCGCAAGCCGGTGATCCGGTTGAACAACTGGGTGAGCCGCAATCTGGAATCCACCAAGGTGATGTGACGAGGTGGATTTGAACGGGCTGGTTTAAGCCGGTTTAGATCGGTTTCGGCTGGCACACATGGACGCGTCATTGGCGACGCATCACCATCACCGCCAACGGCAACACACACCAAATACCAGCCGACAAAAACCTAAGCTAGCGTGGATGCGTAAGGGCATTGTCCTGCCCGGTCACTTCCCTTACGTACCGCTGCGCCATCCCGGCGCTCCTCTGCGCCGCCACTACCCCACATGTCGCCTCCTCACACACCAACAAGCGTCCGATTCTGCAGAATCGGACAATCAGCGGCGTCGCGCAAACCACACGTTGATCAGCGAGCCGACCACCACCAGCGCGACACCGATCCAGAATGGCATGCCCAACGTCACGCCCAATAGGAGCGTGCTGGAAGCAGTGGAGAACAGCGGCGTCGCATACGAACCGATCGCAAGCGTTTCCATACTGCCATGTAGCATGCCATACCCCCAGCACGCGTAGCCGCCAGCAATCGACGCGGCACATGCGAGCAGCGAAATATAGCCGCCGATGCCAGGCGCTACAGCTGGCAAACCGTCGCCCGAAACGAAATGGATAATCCACAGCACAACAGCAACGCAACAGAAGAAAATCGTCGTACCATCGTAACCATCGGACATCGATGGCGTCACGGTCGCGTAAATCGCCCAAATAAAGGCGCCTGCGAACGCGAGCGCGTACGGCAATGGATTGCTGGCGATATTGGCAACCGCTTCCTGCACGTCAAGGTTTTCACCGCCGACCGCCATTGCCACGCCGACGGTGGCTACGATTGCACCCGGCAGCGCTTCGGAGACCGAGCCGCGTTTGTGCGACACGGCGGCGGTCATCAGTACCAGCAGCGTCGGCCACAAATAATTGACGAGGCTGACTTCCACAGATTGCGCGTTCGTTGTGGCCAGACCGATCGACAGCGAGATCGACGTCTCGTATGCAATGAACATGAGTCCGCCTGCGACGAGGTACTTGCGTGGCGCTTGGCTAATCGGTTTCGGCCGTCGCACGATGAGCAGGAGCATGCCGCCGACAGTGTAGATGAGCGCCGAGCCGAGCGTGGCGCCGAACGATTCGGAAACGAGTCGCACGAGGCCGGCCATGAAGCCCCACAGGACGATTGCGAACAGGCCGATGAGTGTCGCCGCGTGTGATATGGCATGACCAAATAGGGGGGTACTGGGGCGTTCGCCTGCGGATTCGGCGGGAAGTTTCTGATCCGTATTCACGGATTCCAGCCTACCTGCCGCCCACCCCGCATGTCCGATTCTGGAGAAACGGACAATTGAACACCGGTTTTGGCACCTTGTGCGTCCGATTCACCAGAAACGGACGCACAAACATTCGGATTCGTATCCCTCACGTCCGATTCACCAGAATCGGACATTCCTGCGACCTGCGATGCCGCAAACCCGATTACCCCCGGAACCGCGCCAACAGCAGCGTCGGCCACCCCAACCGACGCGGCCACACCATCCGTATCAGCAGCCAAGTCCACGCGTCCCGCACCCCCACAGCCCGCCGACGCGCGCACGTCGCCCATGACCAAATCATCCAACGTCACGCCGAACATGTCGCAAAGCATCAGCAGCTTATCCATTTCGGGGTATGCCTTCTCGGACTCCCATTTCGAAATTGCCTGCCGGGAAACGCCCAGCAGCATTGCCAGCTGTTCCTGCGTCATGTTGCGCGAACCGCGCAGATACTGCAGATTCTCTTTGAAACTCATGTCCGCCCTTTCGTCGAGTTTCCATATCGCCTCGACTTGCGATTATTGGCGATTGCCAAGCAACAGCTTGTCATAAACGTCTCGTTCCACGCCACCATCTTTCGGTTGCATTGCGACTCGCAACCAAATTTTGCGACGCAACCGACAGTTGCGCGGCGCGAAGTTGACTTCACGGGTCTTTTACGGCAATAGAAAAACCCTTGGAATTCCAACGATTCCAAGGGTTTCGAATGGAGCGGATGACGGGAGTCGAACCCGCCTTTAAAGCTTGGGAAGCTTTCGTTCTACCGATGAACTACATCCGCAAAAAATGTGCCTTTTGGACACAATCATTTAGTCTAGCATGCATTCGCAGGATTCACGGCCATCGACCGATATTCGATACCGTCACCCACTTGCCAAATCGCATATCAATCAACGCGCAACAACCACAACAGCATTAATGTCATTCATCAGATGACATCAGAATATTCTGCAATGCATCCCCACAGGAAACACACACAATTCGCGTCAGAATCAGCGGAATCCTATGCAATCACGCATGACTTGCGCAACCTGCGCACATTGCAATCGCCGCCGATCAGCGACCATACCCGCCTTGTACGGGATTCTGCGAATAATCTCGCGAATAGCCCCCACCGGAGTATCCCCCTGCACCCGCACCGGCGCCGGCACCAGAGACACCCCCATTCTGCCGACGAATATCCTCCGAAGCATACCCACTCGTCGCATAACCGCCAGCCAAATAGCCGGACTGCACGCCCTGCGCCTTCATCTCCTGACTCATCTGCATCAGCCGCGCGATGCGATCCGAGGTCGCCGGATGCGTGGAAAACAGGCGAGAAAAACCTTCCGCAGAGAACGGATTCGCAATCATCATCGCAGCAACCGACTGCGTACCGGCAGTCTTCTGCATCGGCATCGTCTCAGCGCCGTTCGAGATCTTATTCAATGCGGACGCGAGCGCCTCCGGATCTTCCGTAAGCATGGAACCATCTTCGTCGGCATCATATTCTCGTGTACGCGAAATCGCCATCTGAATAAGCGAAGCGGCAATCGGCGCAAGAATCGCGCTCAACAGCACGCCCAGCAATCCAAGACCGTTAGAAGATGAACCATTGCGATCGTCACGCGAATTGCCGCCGCCGAAATACATGAGCGAATAGCCGAGATACGAAATGACCGTCGCCATTGCGGAAGCGATCGCGGACGTCAGAATGTCATGATTGTACACGTGCATGAGCTCGTGCCCGAGTACGCCGCGAATCTCGCGTTCGTTCAGCATCTGCAGAATGCCCTGCGTGCAGCAGACCGCCGCATGACGTTCATTGCGTCCCGTTGCGAACGCATTGGGACTCATGGTTGGGGCGATATAGATACGCGGCATCGGCTTGCCCGCCTTCGCCGACAGTTCGCGCACGATTTTGTACAGTACCGGCGCTTCCTGCTCGCTGACTTCCTGCGCATGCATGGATGCAATCGCAAGTTTGTCGGAAAACCAGTAGGATGCGAACGTTGAGCCAAGTCCGATGAGAATGTAGATACCAAGCGTACGCTGGCCGCCACCGGTCGCCCACCAAATGAGCATGATGACGCCCCACATCAACGCGAATAACAGCGTTGTCTTCAAGCCATTGCAATGGCCATGCACCCGCAATTTGCCGTTCATGGTCACTAGCGTAGAAACGGAGCCTGAGTTTTTGCTGGATATGTGCTGGAGGCTGGACTGCGGAAAGGACTAGGGGGCAGTTGCGGAAGTTCGCATGCTCAGCTTCTCCCCGGATATCCGATTCTGCAGAAACGGACATCCGATGCATGCCAAGAGGCCTTTGGGTGACCGAATCGGGAGAATCGGACAAGTAGCAAGTCCTTCGTCCACATCACATGTCCAATTCACCAGAAACAGACATACAGAACATGTTTCGGACACTCCAGATGTCCGATTCACCAGAAACAGACAAGCACAGGATAAAAAATGCGTCTTGGGCGACCGATTCTCCAGAATCGGACATCCAAGACGCATGAAAGAAACCTGGGACCTATCAGATCAGATCCCAAACACCCACCTTAAGCGTGAGCCAGGGCGCGCATCTGCTCCGGATCGATGACCTTCTTGTGCTCACGGCCTTCCTTCGCACCCTCGGCACGTTCGAACGCATCGATCTTCTTCCAACCGGCGAAGTCGATCGGCTTGACACCGCGCGATTCCAGCAGCCGGTCGATGGACTCCGGATCACGATCAGCGGCCACACGGCCGCCTTCAGCAGCCTTCGACAAATCCTCCAGCATATTGGTCACGATCAGCAGTGCGTCGGACTTGGTGGAGCCGATCAGGCCAACCGGACCACGCTTCGCCCAACCGGTCGCATACAGACGCTCGCGCACTTCATCCGTGGCTTCAGCGGCCGTAGTGATACGACCGTCACCGTTCGCGTTCGCCAAGTGCGCATGACGCTCGTCGTACGCAATGCCCGGCGCGGTGGCCGGTTTGTAGCCGATCGCATGGTACACAGCCTGCACCGGATACTCTTCGAATTCGCCGGTACGGCTCATCTTGCCGTCCGCCGATGTCTCGGTCTTTTCCACACGGATGCCAACGACCTTGCCGTCCTCACCCAACACTTCGACCGGAGCGGAATTGAAGTGCACGTAATATTTGCGGTCAGCCGGATTACCCTCATAATCCACGTCACCGTCATCTTCCATGTCTTCCGCCATCTCACGAATCGTGAACAGCTCTTCGACCATCTGACGAGTCAGCTTGTCTTTGCCGGCCTCTTCAATCGTGTCTTCATCCAAATCGAAATCGTCTTCGTTGATGATCAGCTGCACTCCCGGCAGCTTCTCCATCTCACGCAATTCCTGCACGGAGAACTTGGCCTGCGCCACACCGCGACGGATGAACAAGTGAAGCACACGCGCCTTGTTGGACTTGATGCCCTCATATACGTTGTCCGGAATGTCGGTGCGCTCCTTCAGATCATCGGCATTGCGCATGAGCTCGCGAGCCACGTCCATGGCCACGTTGCCGCCGCCGATCACGGCGACTTCCTCAGCTTCAAGCGGCCATTCGCGAGCGCCGGTCGGATAACCGTCGTACCATTCCACGAACTTGGCTGCGCCGTATACGCCGTCCAGATCGGCGCCCGGCAGTCCGAGCGGCTTGTCTTCGACTGCACCGGTGGCGAACAGCACGGCATCGTAACGTTCGAGCAGTTCGTCGAGCGTCACGTCCTTGCCGAATTCCACGTCGCAGTACAGGTGGATGTCCGGATTGTCGAGCGTCTTTTCGAGTGCCGACGCGATGAATTTGATGGACGGATGATCGGGGGCCACGCCGTAGCGCACCAGACCGAACGGCACCGGCAGCTTTTCGAACAGGTCGATTCGGGCGGCAGTGCCGAGGCCGAGCTCCTCGCCGAGCTTCTTCAACTGGCGCAGGAAAATGTCAGAGGAGTAGACGCCTGCAGGGCCGGCGCCGATTACAGCAATACGAAGTTCATGAGTTTCAGTCACGCGCTCTAGCCTAATGCATTCCCTGCATTTGCAACAGGGGCGCTCATGTACTTTCTTACGACTTCTTCGCCTTGTGCGCACTGGCGTTGGTGTTTGCGCTGAATCCAGATGAATCCAACGTGTGGCTGCATTAATCGTACGCGATGAGCGCGGCAGATGCACGTACAATCGCAAGTAGTCGCAGAATCGCGGGATGTAGGAATCCGAAATATCGGAATTCGTCCATCCCGCAATCGCAAGCAAGTACTTATTAAGTACCAGGCAATCGTAAGAAGGTGGCAATGCGCATTCACATCACATATACCGGCGGCACTATCGGCATGATTGACTCGCCGAACGGCCTGATTCCGGGCGCCGACACTCGCGGATGGCTGTTCCGTCTGCTGGAGGACGCGCACATGGACGCGAGCCTGTTCACGTTCACCGAGCTTGATCCTCTTATCGACTCGTCGAATGCGACTCCCGACAATTGGCAGACGATGGTCGACGATTTGCGTGCGCACCGCGATGATGCCGACGCGTTCGTGGTGTTGCATGGCACCGATACGATGAGCTATTCGAGCGCCGCGCTTGCGTATGCGTTGGCTGATTTTGGCAAGCCGGTGATTTTCACGGGTTCACAGCATCCGCTTGGCAAGATCGAGTCGGACGCCACTGCGAATGTCACGGGCGCGCTGAATGCCGCGATGAGCGGACGATTCCACGGTGTGGGACTGTTTTTTGGACATCACCTGTTTGCGGGCAATCGTGTGAGCAAGTCGTCGAGCTGGGCATTTGAAGGTTTTTCGGCGCCTTCCGTCGGCCCGCTGGCACGCACTGGCACGCCATGGCATTGGTATGCGGACGATTCCGCTGCGGTTGGCTGCGGTTGGACGTCGCCTCAGCCTTACTCTCGCCATGATGTTGCGGTGATAGATATGGCACCCGGCATTTCCGCGGCACGGTTGGAAGCGATGCTTACGCCGCGGCCGGAAGCGGTTTTGTTGCGTGCGTACGGCGTCGGCAATGTGCCAAGCGACGAGCCTGGACTGACTGACGTGATTGCCGACGTGCTGCATGATGGCGTTCCCGTTGTGATTGCATCGCAGTGCCAGCAGGCGGAAGTACTGCTCGGCCATTACGAGACGGGTGATGCGATCGCACGCGCCGGCGCAATTGGATCTGGCGATATGACGCTGGAAGCCACGTATGCGAAAATCATGTTCCTGCTGTCTCAAGGCGTGACCGGAGCCGACTTCGGCAAGTGGATGCACACATCGATCGCTGGAGAAATCTCCCCGAGCTCGCTGTAAACAATCCCAAAACTTCCGATTCTGCCTTATATATGCCTTATGTATGGCAGAGCTGTTTTGAGAAACCGGACTTAGAGGGTGTATTCTCGCCCCCTAAGTCCGGTTTTCTCATATGGCCCTGCCATATATAAGCGAAATACTTGCTGACAGACCTCCAAATCTGCCATATATAGGCGAGATACGGGGTTTCGAGGCGCAATCAGGCTGATTCGCCACGGTCGAAAAGCACGGTGAGCGCCCACAGAATGCTGACAACATCAATCGCTTCCTGCATGAACGCGCCGACAACCACGGGAATCAGATTGAACGCGGCCGCGATCATGCCGATAATCGCAAGGCCGAGGCCGATCAGCACCGCCTGCAACATCACCTTTTTCGTGCGGCGCGCGATGGCGATGGCCCGCGGAACGGACGCGATGTCGTCATTCATGATGACCACTTGCGCAGATTCGGAAGCCGCGGTGGACGTGCCGTCGGTCATGGCCATGCCGATATCGGCAACCGCAAGTACGGGGGCGTCGTTGACGCCGTCACCGACCATCATGGTGATTTGACGATTCTTGGATTCGCCGGTTACGCGTTGCTTGATGCGATTCCACAACGACAGCTTCTGGTGCTTGGATTCAGTGGCGCTCTTGACGGCGGCAACCTTGTCTTCAGGGAACAGTTCGGACTGCACGTCGTCGATACCGACTTCGTTTGCGATGATGCGGGCGGACGCAGCCTTGTCGCCGGTAAGCATGGACAGTTCCTTGACACCCAACTCGTGCAGGCGAGCCAAAGAACGCTTCGCATTCTCGCGAGGCACGTCACGAAGTACGATGCGGGCGGCAAGACGGCCGTCAATCGCCACGTATGCAGCCATTTCGTCAGGAGCGAGCGGGGCAAACAGCGAGTTTGCGGTTTCAGGCTTGCGAGCGGCGGATTGGGTTGCGACGGACGCGGAAGTAGAGGGCGCGGCTGCAGGCTGCGCATCGTCAGGCACCCCGTTCCTCACTCCCATAGTGTCCGATTCTGGAGAATCGGACAAGTAAACACGCGTTTTAGCCCTCTGGATGTCCGTTTCTGGTGAATCGGACATCCGCAGCGCATTCTGAACCTCCCGTTTGTCCGATTCGGCAGAATCGGACACGTGATACGTCGCATCCGGCATATGCAGCACCGGCGTGAATCCGGATTCGTCAGCCGTCACGTATGAGAACCGCCCCACGCGCACCTGATGCCCGTTCACTTCGCCGGATATACCCTTGCCGGACTCCTCTACAATGTTCTTCACCACCGGATAGTCGCGCCCGTGCCCCGGCAAATCGCGCTCGACGCACAGCCTCTGCCCCGCCGCATATCGCGCATACAAATCATCCATAGCCTTGCGTCCGGCCGCCGCGATGCCTTTCGACAGAATGTGCACCGAATAGCCTTCCACCACGCTGGCCATCATGAGAATATGGTCCTCATTGAACGGCGAACTCGTCTCAAACGGCTTCTCCACACGTACGACCTGCGGCTGCTTGACGGTGAGCGTGCCGGTTTTGTCGAAGAAAATATGCGATACGCGACCTAGATTTTCCAGCACATCCTGCGCTTTGATCAGAATTCCCGCTTTGGCAAGTCGCCCGGTTCCAGCCACATATGCGACCGGCGCGGCAATCAACAGCGGACACGGCGTAGCAAGCACCAATACTTGCGCAAATCGCAGCGGCAATCCGGAAATCGCCCATGCAATCCCAGCAATCGCAAGCGAAAGCACGGTAAACGGCACTGCAAGCATATCCGCGGTCTTTACGACAGCGGGGCGCGACTCTTGCGCCGACGAAACCAGCTCGAGAATCTTCTGATACTGCGAATCCTGCGCAAGTTGCGTGGCACGCATGGTCAATGTTGTGGAGCCGTTGACCGCACCGGACATCACGCGAGCGCCCGCATATACTTCGCGGGGAACGGGCTCGCCGTTGATGTTGCTTAGGTCCAACGTGGCCACGCCCGACAGCAGCTCACCGTCGACCGGCACCGTTTCGCCGGGCAACACCAGGATCACGTCGCCGAGCTGTACCTGATCAACGGGGACCGTTTCGAAACGCTCTCCAGCCGCATCATACGTTTGCGAAGCACCTTTTGTGTCCGTTTCTGGAGATTCAGACGCAAAAGCACGCTTTTCACCGTCTTGGTTGTCCGTTTCTCCAGAATCGGACACTCTGACAGTACGAAATCCGTCGGCGGTCACGTCGGCCGTATGCTCGCTGCCCGACGCGTGCACATGCCCCCGCATGCCGGGCAGCACGACCACGTGCGCGGTTCGCGGTGCCGCGTCGATCAGCGCGGTCAGGTTGCTTTCGGCCTTTGACTGCGCGAATTCCTCGATCGCCTCGCCGGACGAGATCATCAGCACCACGGCCCATGCGGCCCAATATTCCTGCACTGCGACCGTCGACGCAATCGCGACGACCGCCAGCAGATCGACGCCAACATGCCCGTGCCGCAGATCGTCGATCATGCCGCGTACCGTCACCACAATCGTGTACGCAACCAACGCGATCACAATCCACTGCCCAACGCCCGGATTGAACGCACTCAACCCGTCAACGCCGACTTGCGAAATCCACGAATCCCACGCAGCCTCGCCCCACGGCTTCCACTCCCCCAGCAATGCCAACGGAATCGCGGACAGAATGGTAATCGGCAGTAACGGAACCTGTTTGCACAGTCGCCAGCAAATATCGATGATTCTACGCATGAGAATCTCCTTACGCTCGTATCGGACGCCTTGTTAACCCATCGGCGCCTCGCCCGCGCGAGCCATCGATACACGGCGTAAAAAGATATTTTCAGCATAGCAAATATTTGCGATTTTTGTGCCGCAATACAGCAATAAGGGCTGTGCGATTGCTCACACAGCCCTTATTGCATTCTTCTTTTGGCTTGCTTTTTGTTGATTTTCGCGGTTTTCGTTGTACTTGCGATTTCGTGGTGCCAGCCGCGTCTTCGCCGTCAGCCTATCGGGTGGCTTCCGTCCGTTCGCATGTCGCGAAACGTTTTAGCCAGCCCAACAGTCTTGACTTGCGCACCGCAACAACTTGCGTCCGTCAATTCACGCACCGCATCAACATCTCGCTTTACCACAGGCCGAACGGGTCGAACAGGCCGCCACCGTCACCGTAGCCGTTGCTGCCGTTGCCGTCGCTCTGTCCATTTCCGTTGCCGTTGCCGTCATTACCGTAACCGTTGCCATTGCCGTTCTGGCTCTGGCCATCATTGCCGTTGTTCCGCTGGTTCTGGCTGTTGGAGGAGTTCGTTTGGGATTCCTCCTGGTCGAGTGTCACGTCAAGCTCCATGGTGTTGCCGTCGCGCACGACCGTCAATGTCACCTTGTCGTTCATGGCGGAGGCGCGCACGTAGCCGAGCAGCGAATAGTTGTTGTTCACCGCCTTGCCGTTGAACGCCACGATGGAGTCGCCGGCCTTCACTCCGGCCTTGGCCGCCGGGCTGTCGTCGACCACGGACTGCACCTGCGTGCAACCGCGGGTCACGCCGTCCGCCTCAACCGTGGAGCTCTTGATGGTGACGCCGAGCGCCACGTGCTGCACGGTGCCGTTGTCGATGATCTCGTTAGCCACACGCTTTACCAGGTTCGACGGAATGGCGAAGCCGATGCCGATGGATCCGGCGGTGCCGGAGGACGTTGTGGTGGATGCGATGGATGAGTTGATGCCGATCACCTGGCCGGCCGCATTGAAGGTCGGACCGCCGGAATTGCCTGGGTTGACGGCCGCGTCAATCTGCACGGCGTTGGTGACGATGTCGTTGTTGTTGTCATCGGACACGGTCACCGGGCGGTTGAGCGCGGAAACGATGCCGACGGTTGCGGTGTCATCGTAGCCGAGCGGATTGCCGATGGCCATCACGGATTCACCCACGGCAAGATTGTCGGAATCGGCAAATTCCGCGGCTTTCAGATTGCTCGGCGGATTGTCGAGTTTGATTACGGCCAGATCGGTGGTGGTGTCGGTGCCGACGATTTGCGCTGAGTAGATGGTGCCGTTGGCGAGCGTCACTTGAATCTGCTTCGCGCCGGAAATCACATGGTTGTTGGTGACGATGTAGCCTTTGTCGCTGATGATTGCGCCGGAGCCTTTGGCGCTGCCGTCGCTGGTTGCCACGTCAATGGACACCACAGAATCGGACACTTCTTTCGCCACCGCGCTCCAGTCCGCGGCCTCGCCGGATTTGGCTTTCGCCGAACCGGATCCGGACGTGTTGGACTTCACGCTGGTCAGTGAGCTGGAGGTGGGTACGGTCACCCATCCATTGGTGATTGCCGCGTAGCCGACGCCGAGGCACAATGCCGCGGAGACGAGGGCCGCCACCACGCCGGTCATCACATGCCCGGTCACGCCGGAAGCGGACTTCGGCTTGGTTGCTGCGCCATTCTGCTGCGGGGCACCGAACGGATTACCGTTATTCGGATTCCCAAACGGGTTGCCGTTATTGGGAGTATTCGGCGCTGCTGGCGGCACGTTGGCTCCGCCTTGCGCAGCGGGCTTCATGAATGGATTGCCGTTATTCGATTGCGTATTCTGCTGATCGTTCTGCTGATTTCCACCCACATACGGATTCCCGAAGAAAGGATTACGAGGCCGCTGCGGCTGCTGTCCGGAAGCCTGCCCGTACGCGCCATATTGCGGCTGCGGAGGCATGTTCGGCGCACCATTCGCAGTATCGTTCGCGGCTGCGGTGCCATCAGCCGGCTGCGTCGGCACGGGACCGTACGCACCATATTCCGGTGCCGGACGGTACTGCTGGGCCGGCGCATCCTGCGTGGAACCGCCAACCACGGTACGTTCGCCCGCCGCGGAAGCATAATCCGGCGTATTGCCCGCCGCAGCCGCGGATTCCGCCGAAGCGCCATCGTTCGCAACAGGCATGGCGGCCGTCGGCTGATCCTCAATACCGCCCTGCACGTCAATCGGTTCGGTAGCCGACTCTGCAGCATACGGCTCACCTGCGTAAGTTTGCGTCTGTTCCGCATCAACCGGCGGCATCGGCACGGTCTGTTGTTCGTCATTCTGCGGCTGCACGGCGTTCTGGTCGTTCTCTTCAGCCATTTTCGCTCCTTATTCGTCTCGCGGCATTTCACAAATCAGCAATCGTGCCGCTCGAACTGCTATCTATGAGTAAAGATACTCGCTCTGGAAGTTTCCTGAATGTTTGTTGAAAGTAGCAGCCAAATACGTTCAACATCACCATTGAATCTGAAAATCGCACCAAAATGCGATCGGCACCTTCATCGCACTTTCCACATCTTCCTTGTTTTCATTTCACCGATCGCATTCTTTGCAGCACTTTCAAGAATCGCTGCTATCGCATAAAATATTCCGCATGACAAGCCTTACCGAATCATCTACCGGCACAGCGCAAGACACGCAAAACGCGGCAACCGCAGTGTCCGAAAATCTCATCGAACATCCGCGTGGAGCGGAACCAGGCAAGCCGGGCCGCCGCGACGCCTTCTATTTCGAACAGAAAAACCGCCTTCCCGACGCGGCGGACGGTAAGGGGCGAGGCGGCGCACGATATGGTCGCACCGGCATTATTCACACCCCCCACGGCGATATTCACACTCCAGCGTTCGTGCCCGTGGCCACGCAGGCCGCGATGAAAGCCGTTCTGCCCGAAACCATGAAGGACCTCGGCGCGCAATGCCTGCTGTCCAACGCGTTTCACCTGTATGAACGCCCCGGCGAACAAGTGCTCGACGAAGCCGGCGGCCTTGCCAAATTCATGAACTGGAACGGTCCGACCTTCACCGATTCCGGCGGTTTCCAAGTGCTTTCGCTCGGCGCAGGCTTCAAGAAAACCCTCGCCATGGATGTGACCGGCATGAAATCAGACGACGTGATCGCCGAAGGCAAGGAGCGTCTCGCGTTCGTGGACGAGGACGGTGTAACGTTCAAATCGCCGCTCAACGGCTCACTGCACCGTTTTTCCGCCGAAATTTCAATGGGAATCCAGCATAAGATCGGCGCCGACATCATGTTCGCGTTCGACGAGCTGACCACACTGATGAACACGCGCGGCTACCAGGAGCGTTCCGTGGAACGCACCTACCGTTGGGCGCAGCGTTGCGTTGCCGAGCATAAGAGACTTACCGAAGAGCGCGTCGGCAAGCCGTATCAGGCGCTGTATGGCGTGGTACAGGGCGCGAATTATGAGGATTTGCGCAGGCATGCGGCCGAACAGATCGCTTCGTTGGATTTCGACGGCGTCGGTATTGGAGGTGCGATCGAGAAGCGCATTATCGGCGACACTTGCGCCTGGATTTGCGATGCGATGCCGGAAAGCCGACCGCGCCACGTGCTCGGCATCGCTGCAGTCGACGATATTTTCGCATGCGTCGAGAATGGTGGAGACACGTTCGATTGCGTCGCACCGGCGCGTTGCGGCCGAAATGGCGCGATTTTCACGCGCGGCGGACGTTACAACATCAAGCGCGCACAATTCAAGCATGATTTTGGCCCACTTGAAGAGGGCTGCGATTGCTACACATGCACGCATTATTCGCGCGCTTACGTGGATCATGCGTTGCGTGCCCGCGAATTCAACGGTTTCACATTGGCGACGATCCACAACGAGCATTTCTTCGTGAAGCTGCTGGACGATATTCGCGCGTCGATTGACGGCGGATATTTCGACGAATTCCGCGACGAAACCCTGGCCCGCTTCTACGCCAACGGTTCCCGCGGATGATGCGCTGCCAGATGTTCCGTCCAAACGGACGCTAGGCCACACTTCCACATTTCAAGGCACCGACGAACAAACCCGTCGGCGCCTTTTTTCATGTGTTCCGCGCGTGTCATGCATACATCTAGCCGTTTCACCCCCATCCACCACCCAATGTGTCCGTTTCTCCAGAATCAGACATCTAATGCCCATACCGCCCCTCCCGGTTGTCCGATTCGGGCGAAACGGACAACCACACCACATGTTTCATGCCCTACATGTCCGATTCGGGCGAAACGGACAACCACAATGCTTATCTCACGTTCTACTTGTCCGATTCTGGAGAAACGGACAAGTAAGCAACCTAAAAACACTCGCTGGATGTCCGAAACGCCAGAATCGGACGCACAGAGCGTCGCGCCGCTTGAATTTTCCTACGGAAAATGGCGGGAGCAAGGATGGCTCCGTCGTACGGAAGCCCACAGGGCTTCCTACCTCCTCGCGTCGCACCGCTTATATTTTCCTACGGAAAATGGCGGCGCGACACGCCGATTTGAGGTTGCGTGGGTTTTGGTGTAAATTAGTTGACTGTCTGCGAGCGTGGCGGAATGGTAGACGCGCTGTCTTCAGGTGGCAGTGAGTGTATGCTCGTGGGGGTTCAACTCCCCCCGCTCGCACCATGGTGAAAGGCCGGAGCCGAAAGGTTCCGGCCTTTTCGTTTCCCAAGCGGCAGTAGAGCTCAGCGGCTCCCGACAACTCCAGTGACTGGAACAATCAGAACTCGTGTTCGTTTCGGTAATGGTTCCCCCATGTCTTCATCGCATCGATGATCGGGCGCAGGCTTTCGCCGACTTCAGTCAGCGAGTATTCGACGCGCGGCGGCACTTCCGGATACACTTCGCGATGCACAAGTCCGTCGCGTTCCATCTGGCGCAAATTCGACGTCAACACTTTTTGCGAAACGTTGCCCACAGAACGACGCAGCTCGCTGAATCGCAAAGTGCCATTCAACAGATCACGCAGAATCAGCACTTTCCATTTATCGGAAATCAGCATCATGGTTATTTCCACGGGACACGCCGGGAGCTCACGTTTTGTTGTCATATTCTTTCCTTTCGCAATCTCAATAAAGTCAATAAAACTTCCCTTTAGGTAACTATAGAACTTTATTGTGCCTTCTTCCATTTTCTTCTGTATGGAAATATCGTACATCTCATCGGAACAAAACCTACGTCAGACACTGATCGGACGCACCCAGACGAAAGGAACCATTATGAAGATCGCAGTTGTGGCAGCGAACGGACGCGAAGGCCAGCTCGTCGTCAAGGAAGCCGTGGAACGCGGTCATGACGTGACCGCCGTGGTGCGCGGTGACAACAAGACCGTCGCGAAGAACGTCGTAGTCAAGGATCTGTTCAACCTGACCGCCGCCGACCTCGCCGGATTCGACGTGGTCGTGGACGCGTTCGGCGCATGGACCCCCGAGATGCTTCCGCAGCATTCCAGCAGTCTCAAGCACCTGTGCGATATTCTGTCCGGCGTCAACACCCGACTCATCGTGGTCGGTGGCGCGGGCAGTCTGTATGTCAACCCGGAACACACCACGCAACTCAAAGATCTGCCAACGTTCCCGGCTGAATTCAAGCCGCTCGCCGAAGCCCAAGGCAAGGCGCTCGAGGAGCTGCGCGAACGCTCCGACGTGAAGTGGACGTTCATCAGCCCGGCCGCCGACTTCCAAGCCGATGGCGAGCGCGTTGGCTCGTATGAGACCGCTGGTGAAGAGCTCACGGTGAACGCTGCTGGCGAAAGCTACATCAGCTACGCGGATTACGCGATCGCCGTGGTGAATGAGGCCGAGCAGGCCGCGCACGTGGGCGAGCGCTTCTCCGTGTACGCCAAGTAGTACTTCCCTCTCCTGTGCCGTGCATGTCTGATTCTGCAGAATCGGTCATCCGCGGCACATTTTTTATGCCCTGGATGTCCGATTCTGGAGAAACGGACAACTGTGGGGCAGTTTTACCTGTTTAGTTGTCCGTTTCTGGTGAATCGGACAACTAAGGTATGGGTTTTGCGTTCTGGATGTGATTCTCCAGAATCGGACAGTTTATGGCTATGGCGAGCGGTCAGCGCACGAGGAAGACCATGATGATGATCATGGCGAAGCCGGTCAGGTCGGTGAAGGTGAACGTTTCGCCGGCCCATGCCACTGCGGTGATGGTGGCCATGACCGGTTCGCTGGTGCCGAGCATGGTGGCACGCACCGCGCCGACACGCATCACGCCTGCCATGTAGAGCCAGAACGCGAGGAACGTGCCGCATACGATGGTGTAGAGCAGCAGAAGCACGCCTCGCGCGTCCAGTGCGGGAATGTTCGCCCACGGTTGCGCGAACGGGCATAATATGAGTCCGGACATGAGGAATGTGATGCCGTTGATGGTCATGTTGCCCCATTTGAGCATGAGCACGACCGGCAGGATGGACATGGCCGCGGTGCTCACCGCGTCAACCAGTCCCCATGCGAGCCCCTGCCATGGCAACGACAGCGAGGCGAAGTTGCCGCCGGTGGCGATGAGGAACGTGCCTGCGAACGCCAGGAGCACGCCGACCAATTCACGCTTGAGGGGCAGTCGTTTGCCGCGCAGGCATACCCAGGCGAGCACGAAGATCAGGTTGAGCGTCTGCAATACGGTGGCGGTTCCGGAGTTCGTCCAGTCGATGGTCATCAGGTAGGAGACCTGCACCAGAAGCACGCAGATCAGTGTCGTGACCAGATATTTCGGATACGATTTGACGTCTTTGACCGCTCCGGCGAGTTTCTGCGGTATGGCGATGGCCGATCCGACCAGGAAGATCAGGCTGGCGAATAGCGCGCGTACGCAGGAAAGCCAGATCGGATCCAGCTGGTAGTCGCGCATCAGCAGTTTGGCCACGGTGCTGTTCATACCCCACATGGCACCGCCCAGCAATGTCATGCCAGTGCCGATGAGCAGGCTTTTCGGCGTCTGTTCCAGCACATGTTCCGTTTTTTTCGTAGTTTTTTTCGCGGTTTTTTGCGATTCGGAAGTTTTCTGCGATTGCGACGCCTGTCCCGACGTTTGCTTTGCCACGGCCTGTCCTCGCTCTCTCCACGGCTTTCACGGCAAATTCACGGCGATTGTAACGCACACGGTACGCATATTAAACGTCAGTTATGCAAAACAGATTTATTCCGCCAAGCTTGCGTTCGGCGCTGACAAAAAATCGAGGATTTTGCCGAGATATGATCCGAGCACAGCATTCGGCATGGAGAAAATTTCGTGCAATGACTGGCTGTATCGCACTTTTTCGATGGAACCGCCGCCTTCTCGCACACGTTCGACGAAGTCATCTTGTGGTCCGTTGAGCACCCACACGTCGCGTCCGGCTTGGAATAGCAATACCGGAGCTTCGATAGCTCCACACATGTCAGGTTTGAGCACGGCTCGGGAAAGCGCCATCGCCTGGTTTGCCCAATCGAACGTGGCCGCGTTGGTCTGGCACGTCACGTCCGCCAAACGTTGCTTGTGGAACCAGCGGATGCGTGCCTCCGAGGCCCCGCGGTAGTCGTCGAGATTGAGGTTGCCGTCGAAATCGGCATGCCCGAACACACGCGATTTGCCGAAGCCAAGCCCGCAGATTACGCCGACCACAATGCGTGCGGCCCACGTCGGCATGCCGACCACCGGCGCGATCATCGGCGCGGACAGCACCGCCTTGTCGAACAGCGACGGGTAACGTTCCAGCGCGGCCGCGCCGATGCCGCCGCCCATGGAATGGCAGTACAGGTACATTGGGCCACCATCCGCCGCCTCACGCCCCACAGTCTGTGCAAACGTGGCGAAATCGGCCACATATCGCCGCCAATCGTCAATCCATACCAAACTTGGATTGCTCATATCGTGCGCGGAATGGCCATGCCCGCGATGCTCGAACACGCACACCGAATAGCCGGCCAACAGAAAGTACCACACCATTTCGCTGTATTTGCGTCCGAATTCGGTGAATCCGTGCGAAATGACGATCGTGCCACGAAATACGCCCGAAGCGCCTTCCTCGCGCAACGCGTCGAATGTGCGCGCGTCGTAGCGGTAGTAATGCAACCGGCCGGGGCGCTCCAACTTGGGCAACGCCTTGCCTTCCCAATCGACGGTGGCCGGTTCCATCCAACCTTCCGTCATGCAAGCCTGCAGCGCAGGCAGCACCGTAGCGTCCATTTCGGCGTCATAGCGCGCCTCGTCGATGAGCGTGATAGTCATGGTTCCATCTTAGGCGAACGGCGCCAAGACGAAACTAAGCACAGGCATACGCGCTGTATAACGATGCGTCAGTGCATCAACGGCGTACCGGAACAACCGAATCGTCACCCCCGCGCGCCATCCTCGCATACTATGGAGGTATGAAGTTCGTTTCACTGCTGATGGTGGTAACGCTGTCTCTCACCGGCACACCAACGTATGCGTACGCGGCGGCAACTCCCGTTGACAACAACGGTGATATCTCCGCTGCCCAAGATTCCAACTGCCCAACATGGCTGCAATGGCTGTGCGGAAAAGGAAAGTGATCGCATGATGTCCACGCGGGAAAAGCATCCCAAGATTCACCGCATCGCGCTGGTCGACAATGATCCGCGAGCGCTGGATTCGCTCAGTGCCGTCATTGCCAGCAAAGTGCCGACCGCGTATGTGGTGTGGACGGCGACTTCAGGCTGTGAGGCGATAGAACGTTGCTAGGATGCGAACGGCCATGTCAGTTTGTTGATTCTCGATATGTCGATGGAGGGATTGCAAGGCCCCGCCACGTGTCGTCGGTTGCGTTTGATGGGCCAGCGCATGCCGATTCTCGGTGTAACCAGTTTTTCCATCAATAGTTATCGGGACAAGCTGGTTGAGGCTGGTGCGCAAGGGTTGGTTGGTAAGGAGAATGCCGACCAGTTGGCGCAGATTATTATGCGTATGTGCAATGGCGAGGTGATGGAGGGATTTGAGCCGCCTGCGTTGGCCAATCTGCGTATCAGCAGGGAGGCTGAGACCACTCCCGCGCTTACCGTTCGTGAGGAGCAGATTATTTCCTTGTGCGCGGAGGGCATGCTTGACCGGGACATCGCCGAGCGTTTGGGGATTTCCGAAGCCACCATCCGCAAACATATGCAAAGTATTTTAAGAAAACTCAACTGCAAGACCTCGCGTCAGGCAGTGGCACTGTGGGTGAGGTCCAATGCGCTCTAAACCCGCAACTCAGTACATTGCGTGGCGCAACCGTATGCGCACGCAGCATCCGAACCTGTGGCATCCAATCCGTTTCGCCATTATGCTGATCGTGCTTGCATGGACCATATACGGCGTTTGCTACGAGCCTCCTACCGACATATTTGGCGTGATATGGGTTGCGATGCTGGTTACGGCGCTCGTACTGTCTCCGCTGTTTCTGAAAAGTACATCGGTGGCGATTCTCGTGATTGCCTCCATAGGCGATCTGTTTACTCCCTACGCGCATTTGGGAAATTCTCTTCCCGCGCAGCTTTACGCCTATGGCATGCTCGCATACAGCACTAATGCCATTATCGTGGCAACGTTACTCATATATTACGTTGTTAACATTCTGCTGATTGACCCCCCTGACCCAAATACCAACCCCGTCGCCATGGTCAGCATGTATGCCATGGTGCTACTGCTTGGTCGGACGTTGAGTTGGAGCGAAAAAACAACGCAGAAAAGCTTCGAAGCGGCGCAGAACAAGAATCGTCTGCAGGAATTGGAAAGCCGCGCACGCATTGCCGATGCCATTCACGATGCGGTGACGGGCGATTTGTCAGCGGCGTCGTTTGTGGCGCAACGGCATATCGGTGGCAACTCTAGCGGCCCTGGCGTCGCTGCTGACCCTGCCAACGCAACCACAACTACGGCAACCACAACAGCCGATGCCGAAGACTGGCGTCAAATCAACGAATATATTCTTTCCGCATTGACGAACGTGCATCGCGTCATCGACGAATTGAATATGGACGCCACCACTCTCCCCGGCGACGCCGACGGCGAAGCGTTGGCCAATCTGCTGCGAGCAACACTGGATGACGGCGATCGTCGCTTGCGCAAGCTTGGCTTCAATATCACGTCCATCCGGCACTGCGCGGGCGGCAAGCCGAGCGCATCGCAAGCAATCGCCGAACTTGCCAATAATCTGCTGCGCGAGATCTATGCGAATATCGCACGCCATGCCGCTCCGGGAAGCAAGGTCGATCTTTCGGTGATGCTCCGGCCGAATGCCATCGAAATCACGCAAATCAATCCCATGAAAGAGGACATGGCTGGAGCTGACGAGCGCGATGACGAACTACCGGGCGGCCACGGGCTCGCCTCGTTCAAGAAGCAGCTCGAATCGTATCAGGGCACGCTCACCACGTCTGCGCAGGACGGCAGTTGGACGTTGTTTGCGTACATTCCGGTGACCGTCATCGACGATTCGCCCGGTTTGCTTGAACAAGTGCAGGTTTGACCATAGCTGCGGATCAGGGTTAGGACGAGCCCGATCCACCGATTTCCGTCTTTTTAAGCCCAGATTTTTTTTGGGGGGGAGGGTACACAAATGTGGTACCCCCTCGCTTGCGAAGTCGTTTTCGCCTGTTTTATGTTGGCATTCGAGAAGGGAACGCGTTCGCCCACGACGTTCGGATGCTTGGCAGTCCGGGAGTCGCAGGGGAACGCGTTTTGTCTTCCTACGGCGCTTTGCAGCACTTTCGTTTGCGGTGTCGCCGTTACCGTGACTGCACTGTCGTCACAGTGCCGTCACCCCAACGCTTCCGCAAGGAAATCGCGCTGCAGGATCAGCAGATTTTCGGCAACCGTCTCGTCGTTGGTCATGTGCGTGATGCCGGTCAGCGGCAGGAACGTGTGCTTACGTCCGGTTGCCATCAGCGCCTGGCTCAGGCGCAGGCTGTGCGCGATCGTCACATTGTCGTCGGCGAACCCGTGGATGAGCATGAGCGGGCGATCAAGCTGCGGCGCGTCGGCGATGATGCTGTTGCGTTCGTACACGGCCGAGTCAAGGCCGAGATAGCGTTCGGTGTAATGCGTGTCGTACAGCGTCCAGTCGGTCGGAGGCGCGCCCGCGCAGGCCGCGGCGAACGTTTCCGGCGCCTCCAACACGGCGAGCGCGGAGAGGAATCCGCCGTACGACCAGCCGATCATGGCGACGCGGCTGAGATCGGGTTGCGGAACGTTGGCTGCCGCATTCTCGCCAGCCAGCGCTTCCAATGCTTCCGGCAGCGCGCGCACTGCGTCGATCTGGTCTTCGAGCGTTGCGGATTTCATGGTTTCGTAGATGGCGCGGTCCCATTGCGGGCCGCGTCCGGTGGTGCCGCGTCCGTCGGTGGTGACCACGATGTAGCCTTGGTCGGCCCACCATTGCGCGTCCCAATAGAAGGATTGACTTTCGATGACCTGTTGGAAGCCGGGGCCTCCGTAGGGTTTCATGAGTACCGGCAGGATGGCTTCGTGCGCGTATTCACTATCGGATGAGGGCAGCACGATCGCCGTGTACAGCTCACGTTCGCCGAGTCGGGTGAAGTGCACGTTCGGCGTGAATCCGGGGGTTTCGGCATGGTTTTCGATTGGTGCGACCACCATTGACGCCACGTCCGTACCATTTTCGTCGGTTGTGGCGATGTTCATGCAATGCTGCATTTGCACGGTTGCGTCGTCCATGCCCCGTCCGGTCACCACGCAGCCGTTGCCGGCGCGAGACATGCTCCACTGGCCGGGCGCGCAGGTGAGGGGTTCCCATGTGCCGTCATAGCGGATCGACACCACGTCGAAGCTGCGGGCGTCATGGTCGGCGGCATTCGACTGCCAGAGGAACGGCAGGTCGCTTTCAGGCAGGATTTCAGGGGTGCGCTGCACCACGCACAGCACGTCGTCGTCGGTCACGTCGAGCACTTCGCGCACCTGCAGTCCGGCCGGAGTGAAGGGCGTACCATCAACGGTGAGTCGGTTCGTATCGACGTCCATGTCGTTCATCGCGCAGATCAAGCGTCCATCCGGAGTGAATGCAGGGGTGCCGTGGATGAGGTCGAGCCAGTAGTCGTTGCCGTGTTCCTCAAGCACGCGCGTGGTGCCGGGGCGTTCGCCTTCCGCGTATTCGGGAATGGCGATGGAGAAGGTTTCGACCTCGTCGCCATTGTCGTCGGTGAAGCCGTTTTCCGCGTCACGCATGGTGGCGATCGGCTCGCCTACATGGATGGCGAGCACCTGATCGTGCTGCTGGAGGCGGTCTTGCACAAGGATGATCGGATCGTGGCCTTCACGCCAGCTTACGGCGGCCAGATATTCGTAGGATTCATGGTCCCACTGCACTTCGTTGGCGATTGCCCCGTAGCAGCAGTTGTCGCTGTCGTAGCCGAGTTCCAGCAGGGTCAGCCGCACGTCGGCATTGGCGGTCAACGCTTGCGGATAGCGGTTGGCTTGCGCCGGATTGGTTGGATTCGCGGGGTCCGACAGATGCCAGATCGGTTCGGGGGATTCGTCGTAGGTTTCGAAGAGCACGTATTTGGAGTCGGGTGACCACCAGAAGCCGTCGTAGCGGTCCATTTCTTCGCCTGCGACGAATTCCGCCAATCCGATTTTCCATTCGCCGTTCTGCGGTGCCGAGGCGACCACCGAAATCGCGTCGCCGGTTTCTTCATCGTTGGCGAGATCCACGTCCACCAGATACGTGCCGGTGGTGTACATGATGTGCCGTCCGTCGGGACTGATGCGCGGGTTCAGCACCGGTTTGAGTTCATCTTCCTCTATCGTGATGGCTCGCGTCGCGCCCGCCGTAAGGTCGGTGAGGAAAAGCTGCCCGTTGATGGTGAAGGTCACGCGGTTGCCGGCACCGTCGACGCAATACGAGACGATGCCGGATCCGCCTTCACGCGCACGTTCGCGTCGCGCCTTCTCTTCCGCCGGAACGTCTTCCGCGTCGGCGTCGGCAAGCAATACGCGCGGATCGGCGAGCGGAATCTCACCGATGTTGCCGTCTTCGTCGATCACGCTCATCCACAGCGAGGTGACGGTGTCTTCCGGACCGTCGGAACGCAGGAACAGCGCGCGGGAGCCGTCTGCAATCACGCGCGCCGAACGCGGAGCGCCGCAGGAAAATCGCAAGGTACGTGCTTTTTTACGGGGGAACTGTCGAATCGCATCTGTCATGCTCCCAACCTATCACCATCCCAATTCCACCTTCCGTGAATTCGTGCATCGTGGAAATCGGGGGCGAAGGTAGTCATATTCGCGGATAAATACCCCCTAAATGATGCTGGGGCTGGATTTATGCATGAAATTTTTGCAATTAAAGGACTTACGAATTGGCGCTCGGCGCTCTACCGCGTAGGATGGGTGAGGATAGAAAGGGACAAGCATGAGTGTTCTCGACCGATTTGAGAAAAGCGTGGAAGGCGCCGTCAACGGGGTTTTCGCCAAGTTCGGGTCCAAGGACCTGCAGCCCGTCGACCTTTCCAGCGCTCTGGAACGTGAGATTGACAAAGAGGCCATGCCCGTCACGCGAGACCGTACCGTGGCGCCGAATGAGTACCGTTTCAAGCTGAGCACGCCGGATTTCAACAACATCGTCGAATGGGGCGCGGAAGCGTTGGCCAATGAGCTGGCCGACAACCTCACCCAGTACGCGAAGGACCAGCATTACGCGTTCGTCGGTCCGGTCGTGGTGATCTTCGAAGAGGACCTTGACCTCACCAAGAGCAATTTCAAGCTGACGAGCGAATCCGTGCAAGGCAATACCGTGCCCGTCACCACCGACGCGCAGACCGAAGACTGCCCGATGCTGGAAATCGGCGAGCACCAGTATCTGCTCACGGAAAGCAAGACCATCATCGGCCGCGGATCCGACTGCGATATCGTGATCGACGATCCGGGCATCTCCCGCCGCCACATGCAGATCGACATCACCGACAACGGCAACACCGTCATCGCACGCGATCTGGGCTCCACCAACGGCATGTATGTCGAAGGCCATCATGTCGAGGCGGCCACGTTGCTCGACGGCAACACGATCACCATCGGCCGCACCCGAATCCTGTATTGGGCCTCTTCGCAGGATCAGGAGTAACCAACCCCAACCTCGGGAGTTGCCTCTATGCTCACTGAACTTACTTTCGCGATCCTCAAGTACGGCTTCCTCGTACTGCTCTGGATCTTCGTGGCCTGTACGGTGCGTTCGCTGTACAGGGATGTGGAAACGCTCAGCCCGCGCAAGTCGCGGGCTCATCGCCGTAAGGAGCGTCGCGCGCGCAAGGCCGTCGAAGCGCCCGCGCCCGTGGCCGTCCCGGCACCAGTCGTCAGCGCCACATCAAGCGCCAAACCCACCTTGCTGGTCATCATCGATGGCCCCCTTGCCGGCAGTTCCGTCCCTTTGTCCGGCAACACCATCACGCTTGGCCGTTCCGCTTCGAACACCGTGGTTCTGGACGACGAATTCGTCTCGTCCCACCATGCGCGCGTCTATACGGATCCCGCCACCGGCAAGTGGGCCATCGAAGACCTGGGTTCCACCAACGGCACTGTGGTCAACCAGCAGCGTCTGAACGCTCCGATGATTCTCGGATCGCGCGTTCCCGTACGCATTGGCGCAACCACCTTTGAATTGAGGTGACCCGTTTGCCGACTTCTCCCGCTTCACAACCGCTGTTCATGTATTCCACCGTCGTTTCCGATGTGGGTACCGTACGTTCCAACAACCAGGATTCCGCGTTCGCCGGCGAGCATCTGATCGCCATCTGCGATGGCATGGGAGGCCATGCGGGAGGCGACACCGCCTCCACCATCGCCATCCGTTCATTGGCGCATATCGAGCAAGACAACGTGCAGGGCGATGTCCAGATTATCGCCCACATGATGGAAACCTCGGTTATGGCCGCGCATGACGCGATCGTTGGCAAAGCGAAGCGCGAACGTCGTCTCGCGGGCATGGGCACCACCGTCACGTCGGTCGCATTGGTGGCCGGATATTGGGTTTTGGCGCATATCGGCGATTCCCGCGCATATCTGCTGCATGACGGCCGTCTGATCCGCATGACGTCCGACCACAGCTACGTGCAGCATCTGATCGACACCGGCCGCATCAGCGAGGCCGAGGCGCGCAACCATCCGCAACGCAACGTCGTGATGCGCGTTCTGGGTGATTTCGATATCGATTCGAGTCCGGACATCGCCATACGCAAGGCACATCCGGCCGACCGCTGGCTGCTCTGCTCCGACGGTTTGTGCGGCGTGCTTGAGGATTCCACATTGCAGGAGGTGCTGTCCGCCTGCTCCGATCAGGAGGAGTGCGCGCAACAGCTGGTTTCGATGGCGCTTCGTGCCGGCAGCACCGACAACGTCACCGCGGTCATCGCCGACGCGACGCTCGCCCTTGACGCGGACGCGTTCGACCTGCCGCATCAGACGCCGTTGGTTGGCGGCGCGGCCAGCGCAAGCCTTGAACCGATCGCCGACATCATCAACGAGCCGGTCGCATCCGCTCCCGCACTGCGCGAGGGCAAGAAGTCGCCGGCCGCCCGTGCCGCCGCACTGCGCAACGGCAAAAATCCCAACGAGGACGACAATCCTCCGGAACAGCGCGTGGCGCAACCGTCCACGGTACGCGAGGAGAACGGCGACCGCACCAATCCCGACACCGGTGAAATCCCCGTCGTACAGAAGGACGACGGCCGCATTTCCGCCGATCCGAACGATCCGGAAGTCGCCAAAGCCATCCGCAACGAGCATATCGAGCAGCGCAAAACGAAGCGCACGCGCACCCGACGCAACCGTGTGATCGCCATCATCGTCACCATCGTGGTACTGCTGGGACTGGCGGGCGGCGCGTTCGCAACCTACCGTTGGAGCCAAACCAAGTACTACATCGGCGACGACAACGGCGAAGTGGCGATTTTCCAAGGCGTGCCGACAAGCCTGTTCGGCTTCCAGCTGTCGCACGCCGTCACCGACACTCATATGAAGACGAGCGAACTGCCGCCAAGCTGGCAGGAACAGCTTGCGCAGGGCATTTCCTTCGACACGTACGGCGAGGCGAAAACGCATACGCGACTGATCAAAAAGCAGCTGAAGCAACAGCAGGACGAAGCCGCGCAGAAGGAACAAGACAAGGCAAACGGCGAATCCGACAACAAATCCTCTGGTACGACTTCCGACAAGTCGTCGGGCAAATCAGACAAATCGGACGACGCTTCGGCAAACAAGTCAGGCGGTGACCAGTCATGATGGCAACCCGTCTGAAGCAATTCGGCCTGCTGCTGTTCAGCATGCTGATTTGCGGCGTCGCGTTCTTCCAGATGTTCGAACGCACCACCGGCGGTTTTCCGCAGAATTATTTGTGGATGCTCGCTTTTGTCGGCGCATTGTTCCTGACTTCCTGGGGATTGCCGCTGCGTTTCCAGCCGTATGCCAACCAGGCGATCATGTGTTGTGTGATGGTGCTGACTGGCACCGGCATCATGATGATCGCCCGCATCGACCAGGATTCGAACACGTCCGTCGCGTTCAAACAGTTGCTTTGGCTGTCGATAGCGCTGGTTTTGGCGAATCTGCTGGTGATCTTCATGAAGGATTACCGTGTGCTGAGGCGGTTCTCGTACGTCAGCATGGTGATCGGTTTGGTGTTGCTGCTGTCACCGATGCTTCCGGTGATCGGTTCCGAACAGTATGGCGCGCGCATTTGGGTGAAGATTCCCGGTTTGGGATCGTTCCAGCCAAGCGAGTTCGCGAAGCTGTTCCTCGCGTTTTTCTTCGCCTCCTACCTGTATGACCACCGCGACCAGCTGGCGGTCGGTGGCAAGAAGGTGCTGGGCCTGCAGCTGCCGCGCATCAAGGATCTTGGGCCTATCATCGTGGTGTGGATCGTGTCGATGGGCGTGCTGGTCGTGCAGCATGATTTGGGCACGTCGTTGATGTTCTTCGCCATGTTCGTGTCCATGTTGTACGTGGCCACGGGGCGCACCAGTTGGATTGTGATTGGTTTCATCGCGTTCGCCGTGGGCGCGTTCGCCGCGGCCAATATTTTCAGCCATGTCGGCGCGCGCGTCGACGCCTGGCTGCACCCGTTCGACTCGGCGCAGTACAACAAGGAGTACGGCGGATCCTACCAGCTCGTCACGGGTATTTTCGGCCTGGCATCAGGCGGCTTGATGGGCACCGGCCTTGGGCAAGGTCACCCGTCGCTCACTCCGATCGCCAACTCCGACTACATCTACGCGGCACTTGGCGAAGAGCTGGGCCTCACCGGTCTGATGGCCATTCTGATGCTCTATCTGCTCATCATCGCCGCCGGGATGATCACTGCGATGAAAATCAAGGATGGGTTCGGCAAGCTTCTCGCATCGGGCCTCGTGTTCACCATGGCCTTCCAGGTGTTCACCGTGGTGGGAGGCATCACGTTAGTCATCCCGCTTACGGGTTTGACTCTTCCGTACATGGCCGCCGGCGGATCCTCACTCATAGCGAATTACATGTTGGCAGCACTCCTAGTGGTGATTTCCAACTCGGCGAACAAACCCGAATCCGATATCGATAGCGACACGTTCCAATATGAGGCGATGCAGGCGCTGCGCGCCCGCAAGCAGAGCCGCGCCCGCAGAAGCGTCGCCTCCGCGCAATCGCAGGCCACTGAAATCATCTCCACGGAGACGCCGGTTTCAGGCACGCCAGTCGTACCACCCGCTCCCCCATCGGGCACTCCGAACGTATCGGACAGCATGTCAGAGGGGAGCCAAGCATGAATAAGTCACTCCGCCAACTCTTCACCATCGTGGTGGCGCTGTTCGTCATCCTGGGCATGTCCACCACCATCATCACGGCGATTCGCGCGAACCAGCTCAACAACGACCCGCGCAACACCCGCGCCCTCTACCACGAGTATGGCGCTCCGCGCGGTGCGATCCTCGCTTCGGACGGCTCCGTCATCGCCAAATCCGACCCTTCGAACGACGCGTTCTCCTACCAGCGTTCCTATACCGCCGGCGAACTGTACGCGCCGGTCACCGGCTTCTTCTCGATCAGCCAACGCGGCTGGAACGGTATCGAAGCGTCGCGTAGCTCGCTGCTGTCGGGCCAATCCGACCAGCTGGTATGGCAGCGGTTCAAATCGCTGTTCACCGGCCAGGAAAACAAGGGCGCGACCATCGAAACGTCCATTGATCCGAAAATCCAGCAGGCCGCCTACAACGGTCTTGCCAACAATGACGGCGCGGCCGTGGCCATCGAAGTGAAAACCGGTCGTATTCTCGCCATGGCAAGCACGCCAAGCTACGACCCGAACCAGCTGGCGAGCCACGACACGTCCGAAGCGAACGGCAATTATTCCACGCTTTCGCAAGACGAGTCGAATCCGATGCTCAACCGTGCCACCTCGCAGCTGTATCCTCCGGGATCCACGTTCAAAACGGTGGTGGCGGCGGCCGCGCTGGAAACTGGCGAATACCAGACCGACACCGAGATTCCGGCCGGATCGAGCTACACGCTTCCGGGCACGGTCACACAGTTGACGAACGCGGTGTCGCAGGCCGACGGTTCGGACGGCAAGATCACGTTGGAAGACGCGATGGCGTATTCGTCGAACACCGCGTTCGCCCAGCTGGGCGTGGCTTTGGGCGATGACAAGGTGTCGTCCATGGCCAAGAAGCTTGGTTTCGACAGTCCGATCACGGTTGACGGATCCGATTCCACGGGCACGCCGTGGATGAGCGTGGCGTCGAAGTTCCCGACCGACACGACCGACGACAAGCTCGCTTTGGCGTCCATCGGCCAAGGAGACACCGTGGTGACTCCGCTGCAGAACGCGCTGGTGGCGGCCGCCGTGGCGAACGGGGGCAAGGTCATGCAGCCGACGCTGGTGGATCGCGTGCGTTCCTCCGACCTGTCTGTTATTTCGCAGACCAAGCCGCAGGTGATGAGCCGCGCGTTCAGTTCGGGCACCGCCAACAAGCTCACGCAGATGATGGAGGCGGTGGCCACCAAGGAGAACCCGAATCTGGCCATCGACGGCGTGCAGGTGGCTGCGAAAACCGGCACCGCGCAGATCGGTGACGGCAATACGTCCATCGACGGCTGGGTGGTCGGCTTCGCCCCGGCGGACGATCCGAAGATCGCCGTTGCCGTGGTGGTACACAATGTGGATTTGTATGGCTCGTTCGCGGCGGGTCCGATTATGAAGGCGATGATGCAGGAGGCGCTGGCAGAGTGAAACTGATTGAAGGACAGCTCATCCACCGACGCTACAGGTTGGATGCCCGTCTGGCCCAGGGTGGCATGGGCGAAGTATGGAAAGGCTATGATATCCAGTTGGGTCGTCCCGTGGCCATTAAGGCGTTGCGCGGCGACTTGGGCGTCACGCAGGAGGCCAAGCTGCTTCGCCTGCGTGCGGAAGCGCATAATTCCGCCAATCTTGCACACCCGAATATCGCTGCGTTGTTCGAATATTACGAACATGACGGCATCGGCTTCCTCGTTATGGAGTACGTGCCCAGCAAGTCGCTGGCCGACCTGTTCCACGAGCAGAACGGCCCGATGGAGCCGACCCGTCTGCTGCCGATTCTCATCCAGACCGCGCGTGGCCTGTTCGTCGCCCATTCGCATGGCGTGATCCACCGCGATGTGAAGCCGGCGAACATCATGGTGTCCGATTCCGGTGAGGTGAAGATCACCGATTTCGGCGTCTCCTACTCCACCAATCAGGAGCAGATCACGCAGGATGGCATGGTGGTGGGAACCGCACAGTACATTTCCCCGGAGCAGGCGCAGGGCCAGCATGCCACGCCTCAATCCGATATCTATTCGCTTGGCGTCGTCGCCTACGAGGGCCTGTGCGGGCATCGTCCGTTCACGGGCGCCACGCCGGTTGACATCGCCGCAGCCCATGTCAACAATCCGGTTCCGCCGCTGCCTGACTCCGTCGATGTGCAGCTGCGTGAATTCGTCATGTCGATGCTGGCCAAGGATCCCCTTGACCGTCCGAAGGACGCGTTGACGGTGTCGCGCACATTGTCCCGCATCGAACGCCGTCTGCTCGACCAGCAGACACAACTGGCTGACACGATGGTGGTGCCTACAGGTGGAAGGCTTCCGCGCCGCGTGGTCAGCAGACCTCATATCTCCTTGATCACTGATGGGAAGGAACAGGGATGAACATCAACATGCCTACCTCTTTGGCTGGTGGACGTTACCAGCTCGGCCAACTGGTCGGCCGTGGCGGCATGGCCGAAGTGCACGTGGCGCTCGATACGCGTCTTGGGCGCACCGTCGCGGTCAAGATCATGCGCGCCGACTTCGCCAACGACAAGATCTTCCTTGAGCGTTTCCGTCGCGAAGCCCATTCCGTGGCGCAAATGAACAATCCCAACATCGTGAACATCTACGATTCGGGCGAGGAAGTCGTCGCCACGGAAACCGGCCAGACCGAACATCTGCCGTATCTGGTGATGGAGTATGTCAAGGGCCAGACCTTGCGCGACATTCTCAAAGTGAATGGCGCTTTGAGCCAGCGCGACGCCGAACAGGTAATGATGGGCGTGCTCAATGCGCTCGAGTATTCGCACCGCATGGGCATCATCCACCGCGACATCAAGCCCGGCAACATCATGATTTCCGAGCAGGGCGTGGTCAAGGTCATGGACTTCGGCATCGCCCGCGCGCTCGACGATTCCGCCGCCACGATGACGCAGTCGCAGGGTGTGGTCGGCACCGCGCAGTATCTGTCTCCCGAGCAGGCGCGCGGCGAAAGCGTCGACATGCGTTCTGACCTGTATTCCGCAGGTTGCGTGCTGTATGAAATGCTTACCGGAAGGCCGCCGTTTACCGGCGATTCCGCAGTGGCGATCGCCTACCAGCATGTTTCAGAGGTCGCCACTCCCCCAAGTTCGGTTGTTCCAGGATTGCCGAAGATGTGGGATTCGATTTGCGCGAAAGCGATGGCGAAGGATCGTCAGAACCGTTACGCCACGGCTTCCGAATTCAAGAACGATCTGCTGACGTTCATGAACGGCGGTGTGCCGATGGCGGCCGCATTCAATCCGTTGACCGATCTGACCAATATGAAGGCACGCAAGCAGGCCGAAATGACCGCGAATACCGTGGCCATGACCCCTGCCGGCGAAACGGCCGCGACGCAGGCGTTCAATCCCGTCACAGGCCAGTTCGAGGCCGTGCCGAACCCGCAGAACGGCGTTGCCACGAAAACCCGTGCGGAACAGCGTGCGGAGGCCGCGAAGGCACGCAAGAAGAAGCAGATCATCATCGGCTCCGTCGTGGGCGGTCTGGTGGCTTTGCTGGTCATTCTGGGTGTGTTCTTCATGCTGAACAAGAGCGACTCCACAGCCGACATGGTGGAAGTACCTGATTTCACCGCCACGGCGAATATTTCCGAGGCGCGCGTCGAAGAGCAGCTCGCAGCCAAAGGCCTGAAGCTCGACGCCCGCGAGGATTCCGATTCGAGCAAGCCGAAGGGCACAATCACCAAGCAGAATCCAAGGGGCGGCAAGAAGGTCGCCAAGGGCTCCACGGTTTCCGTATGGTTCTCCACCGGCCCACAGTCGGTCGCGGTGCCGGATGTGTCGAACAAGAGCCAGGACGATGCGAAGTCCATTCTTGAGGCCGCCGGTTTCAAAGTGGGCAACGTGCGCACGGTCGACAATGCCTCCATCGAAAAAGACAAGGTGGTAAGCACGGATCCTGCCGCCCATTCGAAGCAGACCAAGGGCACGATCATCACGCTGTACATTTCGTCCGGCATGACCAAGATTCCCGACAATCTGATAGGACAGCCGAAAGACACGGTTATCGAGCAGCTGAAGCAGGCCGGTCTGACGCAGATCACCATCGAAAGCGAATATTCCGATTCCATCGCTTCCGGCGCCGTCACCCGCGTCGAGCCGGGTGTTGGAAGCACGGTCGAGGCCGGTACCGCGGTCACGATTTGGGTGTCTACCGGCAAGCAGCAGATCAGCGTGCCGTTCGTTACCCACTCCACGCTGGCCGAGGCGAAAAGAATTTTGCAGGTCGCCGGATTCCAAGTGAGTGTAAACGGGCCGCAGGATGACGATGCAATCGTCGAATCGATGTCTCCGAATGGCGGCAGCCAAGCCGACAGCGGATCGACCATCACACTGACCACCAAGAAGTCATCCAGCGACACCCCTAACACCGACATGAGCAATAACAACAACAGCAACAACAACAGCGGAAACAGCACCACTCCCGGCGAAGGCAACTGATCGATTGCCACAACCGCGATAGCCGCCATAATTCACGATGAAGGCCCGACTGGAAATCCCCAGTCGGGCCTTCATGCTTACGATTGCGTTTTACGACACTCACGTTTTTCTGAGATTCGTTCCCGATTTTTTCGCGCGGTTCACGTATTTCGTGATTCCCTACAGCTCTTATGTTTCGCGTGTTTCCGCGTTTTGCACCTTGCGTTTTCGTGTCTTCAGGCCGCGACCTTCGGCTGCAATCCGGCGGAACGCTCCACCGCGTTCTCCTGCCCGCACACCTTCAGCCAGTTCGCAAGCAATCGGTAGCCGTCCTGCGTCATCACGGATTCGGGGTGGAACTGCACCGCGTACATCGGCTTGCTGCAATGTTTGATGCCCTGCACGATGTGGTCGACCTGCGTCCACGCGGTCACCACCAGCTCTTCCGGCACGGAATCGGGCTCCACGGCCAGCGAATGGTAGCGGGTGGCGGTCATCGGATTGGCGACGCCTTCGAAGATCTCATCGTCGATATGCTCCACCAAGCTGGTTTTGCCGTGCATGATGGTCGGCGCGTGGCTTACGGTCGCGCCGAACACTTCGGCCAGCGCCTGCATGCCGAGGCACACGCCGAACATGGGCTTGGACTGCTCCGCGCACAGGCGAATCATGCCTTCGCTGGCGCCGGATTCCGCCGGAGCACCAGGCCCTGGGGAGATCAGCACGCCGTCATATTCGTCGATTACACCGTCCTCGCCCGGGTCGATCGCATCGTTGCGCACCACCGTCACCGTGGCACCCAACGTCTTCAAATATCCGACGATCGTGTACACGAACGAATCGTAGTTGTCCACGACCAAAATGCGTGCGGAATCGGTCATCATGCTCCTATCAACGTCGGAATGTCGGCGTTCGAATGCTTCGAATACTTACGTTGCGCGAATATTTGCGTTTGCATAGCAGTGTACGTGCGCAACATGTCGTGACGCGGCACGCGTCTCACGCAGCAATCGCAGCAATCGTGATAATCGCAGATCGCAGCAATCGCTTTCACGTCTGCCAGCAAAACTGCCAGCAGACCGCCGGAAGGCACCTGAATACAGCTTTATATGGCCGTGTAATTCGACATTTCCTGCAATGCCGGAATATTCGTCGCAGCCCACGGGAACAGCCATTCAAAGCACGATGCGGCCGCCGCGAAAATCAGCAACGCCATGAGCACAAGTCGAATCGGAAGCACACCCGGCTGCAATCGCATCAATCCGCAGTACAAGCTGAATTCCGGCTTTTCGCGGCGTCCTGCGCGCACGTCGGCGAGATACGGCCAACGCCATGCCACCAGCGCGGAAAGGAAGATGATCGCATATGCGGCGAGCGCGCCGAGAATCCACGGTTTGAGTGAGCTGACGGATGCGACGATCGACGATTTTTCGTTGTTGACGAATTTGACTTTGCCGTTGGAGTCGGTGGAGGCGAGCTCCTGGGGGATGCCGTCGGACACCTTCGCCCAGTATGAGAATTCCGCGTAGCTGATCCAGCGGTGTGTCGGCGTGGAGTATTTCGGTTCGCATGTGGTCATGGTCAGCATGCGTTTGGTTGGCGTCGCGCCGGGGTTTTCGGGGTTGGCGGCGACCACTTCGATGTCGGTCGGCAGCACGATTTTGTAGCTGGTGTAGTGGTAGACGTACCAGTAATCCTGCGTGCGCACGATGATCGGGTCGCCTTCCTGCAGTTTGTCGACGTCGCCGAGTGGCTGTCCGTAGCCGTTGCGGTGCCCTGCGAAGGCGAAATTGCCGACTTGGCCAGGCATTTGCGAATCCTTGTAGTGGCCGAGTCCGTGCTTGTTGAGTTCGGTGAGAGAGGTGCCTTCAACGAGGTTGCGCTGCCATTGGCTGCCGAATCGCGGAATGTAGACCTGGGCGATGAGCTCGCCTTCCTGTGCGCTTTGCGGTTGCGCTGGCGGGTCGCCTTCCTGCGCTTGCGCAATGGTGACGCTGTCGGATTGGCCGGGGTCGGACCATGATACGGATTGGCGTGTTTCGATTTGGTTGTGTTCGGCCTGCACGCCCGTCCACCACATTTGCCATGCGATGTAGAGCGCGCAGACGGCCGCCGCGGTCAGCATGAGTTCGGCGAGGATGCCAAGTATCGTCCAGACCACGCTTTTGCGACGCTGTTTTGGTGCCACGTGCTTCATCGGTTACTTCCCCTCTTGCGATTCCTGCGTTTCGTCCGTTTGCTGCGATCCGTCTGTTTCGTTGTTCATCGCCTGCGCGTATTGCAGCGGCTGTTGCAATGCGTCGGTCGCGTCGAAATGGAGTTTTTCTTTTTCGTCGACCTGCCATCCCAAGCCGAACGCGCTGACGTACTGCCGGTATATGGTCACTTCCTGCGAATTGTCGAGCGCCTTTTTCATTGTCTCGACCGGGCCGATCGCGGAAATGGTGAATGGCGGCGAATACTTTTTGCCCTGCAAAAGCAGCACGTTGCCGGAACAGCGCACTGCGGAATTGAACAGCACACGCTGGTCCATGATCATCATGGATTCCGCGCCGCCCGCCCAAAGCGCGTTCACCACGGCTTCGACGTCTTGCTGGTGCACCACGTAATCGTTGATGTTGGAGGTGGAGCCGCTGGAATCGACCATGTTTTCCCAGAGTGGCGAATCGTCGAGCGTCACCACGAGTCCGGGGCCTTCCACCGCGGGCAGCATGGTGCCGTTGCCGGCGCTTTCGCTGTCTTGCTGGTCGGCGTCGTCCTGGCTGTTCAGGGTTTTGCTCAGATCGTTCACGCGGGAGCTGAGCGCGTCGACTTCCGTCTGCAGGGAGTTGACTTTTTTCACGCGTTGTTCCACGAGTTCGGCGGTGTCGTTGGTCACCACGACGGAACGGTTCACGCGCAGATTCGTGGCGAGCAGGAATCCGGAGAACATGAGCACAAGGAATGCCGCCACTCCGGCCGCTTTCGACCGTTTCGCGGTGTGCTTGCCGGTGTGCTTCGCCATGCGGACCTTCCTGATTCCCATTAAGCATTTGCTCTGATTATGAACAGTTTTGCGCTGTGAGTTCGCCGCTTTCGAGTCTACCCACTATTATGACTTTTAGCCTATTAAAGGAGACTATGCTGATGGCTGACGAAGAGCTGCACGAAACCACCGCGGACGATCAGAACGATCTGCAGTCCACGGACGACACCGCTGCCGTTGAAGAGAGCAACGAAACCGTTCAGGATGCCGCTGAGGAAACCACCGTCGATTCCACTTCTGACGAATCCGCTGATTCCGACGACGATGACGATCACGACATTCCGATGGATCGCGTCGAAGCGGTGCTGAACGCTACCGCCGATAAGGACTCCCTGAGCCCGCAGATGCAGCGCATGATGAACCGTCAGGCGGAGAACACCCGCCGCGTGGAGGAAACCATCAAGGGCACCAAGTCCAATCCACGCTGGTTCGTGCCGCTGTTCTGCGCGCTGATGATCATCGGTCTGATCTGGGCGGTCGTCTACTACCTGACTTCCGACTACCCGATTCCGAACATCGGCGCGTGGAATCTGGCCATCGCATTCGCGATCATCATGATCGGATTCATCATGACCATGTGGTGGCGCTAAAGCGTAGTTTCGCCTTTCCTGCGATTTGAGGGCGTCTGTACAACGTGCGGTCAGACGCCCTTTTCACATGCCCTTTTACGATTATCTCGCAATCTTTTCGTAGGTTTCACGCTCTTTCGCAAACGTACGCGGTCTTTCGCGACTGCCTTGCCAATCCCGGTTCGCCTGTTTCTTTTTTCGATTCCGGTTTGTTTTTCAGATTTTCGACGTGCGCAGCAGCACATGATCGCAGCCCTGCATGGTAGTGCCGAACAGATAGACCGGACCACCGTCGGCAAGCTTCAATTTCTTGCGTAGCTGCGGTGCGGTAAGCGGGAAGTTACGTACCGCGATATTGGCCTGTTTCGTGCCATTCAGCAGTCGTTTTATATCCTTTTTATTCATGCCGCCGATCGCTTCAATCGCGAATCCTCTGCCGGGAAAATCGGCAACCGGCGTTGCCGACACGAAAAGGTGACTGCTTGGACCGACCTGCGTCACACCGAATCGTTCCTCCACCAGATCGAAGCAACCGGCCTTCATAATCGACGCATTCGGCTCATACAAGTAGTTTTTCGCCTCCGGCAGCGGTTTGCCGCCAATGCGCAGGCCCTGCGTATATGCGGCGGAATCATAGTCGATCCGCTGATTGTCGTTCACGCAGAACACGCACGGCGCGGATGGTTCCTCATGCACCTGCTGACCCAATACCAGCAACAGTTCCTTGCATTCGTTGCCGGTGGCCACGATATGCACTTCGCGTACGGCCCCGTCGAAATCGGCGACCGCCTTGCGCCAATCCAACATCGGCGAAAGCTTGACCAGCGTGTACTGCGATTTGGCGAGCAACAGGTCACGCAATTCGAACACGTTCGGCGTGCAATCCTCGATCGCGTAAGTGCGCGATCCATGCTCGTCGCGGCGGGCCGGATCAAGGTAGATGAAGTCCACCGGACCCATCTGCCTGAGGTATTCCACGCCGTCGCCGCACACGATGCGCGCCTGGTCGAGTCCCAGTGCGGCCATATTGTGTTCGGCCAGATCGCACAGATGCCGCTGCCGTTCCACATAAGTGGCTTGGCTGAATCCGCGCGCCAGATACGAGAAGTCCACGCCGAACCCGCCCGTCAGATCCACCATCGCCCTTTTCGCCACCAATGTGTCCGATTCTGGCGAATCGGACATCCACGCGCCCATTTTCATCTCTTGCGTGTCCGATTCTGGAGAATCGGACAACTGGAACGCACTTTTTGCCGTTTGCATGACCGATTCGGCAGAATCGGACAACTGTGGCTCACTTTTCGTGGTTTGGTTGTCCGATTCTCCAGAATCGGACACTCTGGCGCGCACGGTTGCGGCCGGCGCGAGCAGGGTTTGTGCGATTTCTGACTTGTATTGGGCTGTGAACTGCGATGAGCACTGTTCCATGGAAATGTGCGGAGGGTATACGATTCCCTCGCAGGAGGCCCATTGTGGCAGTTTTTTGCGTGCGATCTGCCATCCGGCAATCTGGTCGAGCGCCAACGGCAGGTCGAGCCCTTCCACACGTTTGGCCTTCAACGCCAGTTCGCGCACATCCTCGTTGCGATGCATCGCCACGAATTCGCGCGTCTCGTCATTCATGATTGTCATTGGTGACGTACCTGATTTCGTTGTGTTGATTCGTCGTCATTCTGGGGATTTTCTGGTTTCACACGATGTGGATAAGTCGTGGATTATTGTGGACGAATGTGGATAGCGTCTATATCTTGTAGGCAGTTTTATGACCGTCCACAATATATAGGATGGTGTTTTTCCCCATTTTTCCACTATGCACAGTCGGGTTATCCACATTTTCCACCGTTGAAAAGCCGGGGAATCCACCGTTTTGTGAATATCCTTGTGGATAATGCACCGAGTTATCCCCGACTTACCCACAGCTCAACCCTCACTTATCCACACACTTATCCACATTTGTGGATAAGTGTGTGTCTGCAATTCCCCAAATCTGTTTTTTCTCCTGCCTGCCAACTAGAAGAACATGCCAAGAAGGGGGTTTGCGCGAAGTGGATTGCTCATATTGCATGCGACAACAATCGCAATAATCACGGCCAACATGATTACGCCGTACATCAGCGTGCGCTGCTGCAGGCTTTTGCCGCGCAACGCGTGCAGACCGGAAACCAGCAGCCAGGTGAACACTCCTCCGATGATGAATCCGCCGACATGCGCCTGCCATGCGATGTTCGGCGTGATGATTGGCATCAGGAAGTTGATGAGCATCCAGATCAGCATGGATCGAATGTCGATGCCAATGCGCTGGTATACCACCAGAATTGCCGCGAACAGGCCGAATAGCGCGCCGGAAGCGCCGTATGCGGATGTCAGCCAACCGTCTTGCGAGAACAGTGCCCAGACCATCATGCCGGCGCTTCCGCCGAGTCCTGACAGCACGTATAACGCGAGATATGGCAGATGCCCCATCATGCGTTCCAATACAGGCCCGACGCACCACAAGGTCAGCATGTTGAAAAGAATGTGCCATAGGGAGGCCGGCTGGTGCAGGAACATTGACGTAATGAAGGTCCATGGGCGGTGAGTCGCCAGCGCGGGCATGAATACGCCTGAGCCGACGAATGCGTTGCAGCCGGTCGGCCAGACGATTTTCAATAGTGTTTCGACAATCCAGACCGCGACGCATATCGCCATGATCGTAACGGTGATCACAGGATCGCCGTTACGCCAACGGTATCGCATGGAACGTGCAGAGAAGAAGTCTTTGAACGACGGGGAATCGGGAAACAGACTGAAACGTTGATAAGCCATGTTTCAACCCTACTGGAACGTGCGAATCCGCGAATCTGCGAAATCATTGCAAATGATTGCATTCTTGTGAATCCCCGGCGCGTAAATCCACCCAATCAACACATTCAAGGAATTAATATAGTGAACAGAGTTGGCTTGAACGAGCAGGTCAGCCAATGTTCGCCGATATTTGGGAAAGGATCCGTCATGGAGAACAAGTCTTCTAACGGTTGGAAGTTCTTCGCACTGCTCTTCGGAGCTTTGCTTGCCGGTGTCGTCGGTCTGTATGTGTACAAGCAGCAGAATCCGGATTACGATCCGTGGGAGGAGCCATGGGAGAACAGCTCGTCTCCTGTCGATCTTGGCCTGACCAAGGAAGCCGAGGATGGCGAAGCCGAGGTCGCTCCCGCCACCCCAGAAGCTGCCTGATTTCTCTTTCTTTCAAGCCCTGCGCCCCACGCGCAGGGCTTTTTGTTTTGCCCTGGAAAACGAAAAGGGACGATTCCAAAACGGAATCGTCCCTTCGTCATCACGCCCTATCTAACGCTACGAGTCATACATCACGCGATAATTCACGTCACATATGGCCCGTGCGAAGCGAAAGTAATGACGAGCGCAGTATCACAAGGCGTGGAAGGCGCAAGCGTACGAAGATACGTCAAGCCTTCCACAACGCAGATAACGCCCCGTCATTACTTGAGCGGACCGGTCATCCAGATACGCTCGAGGTAATCCTCCATCGAGCGGTCGGAGCTGAAGTAGCCCGAGTTCGCCACGTTGATGAGGGCCTTGCGGTTCCATTCGAGCGGCTGGGCGTAGAGGGCCTCGATTTCCGACTGGATGGCGGTGTAGGCGCCGAAGTCGGCGAGGGTCATGAACCAGTCCTTGGTGAGCCAATCGTGGACAAGGTCTTCGTACACGGTCTTGTCGCCGTTGGAGAAGGTGCCGTCCGCGACCATGTCGATGGCGGCTTTGAGACGAGGATCGGCCTCGTAGTACTTCTTCGGATCGTAGCCTTCGGCATAGAGGGCATCCACCTCGTCGACGGTCATGCCGAAGAGGAAGAAGTTCTCAGCGCCGACGCGCTCACGGATTTCGACGTTGGCACCGTCGAGGGTGCCGACGGTCATGGCGCCGTTGAGAGCGAACTTCATGTTGCCGGTACCGGAGGCTTCCTTGCCGGCCTGGGAGATCTGCTCGTCGAGGTCGGTTGCCGGGATGAGGTGCTGTGCGAGACGCACGTTGTAGTTCCACGGGAAGTAGACGTTCAGCTTGCCCTTGACATCCGGGTCGTTGTTGATGACGCGGGCGACGTTGTTGATCAGCTGGATGGTCTGCTTGGCGAGGTAGTAGCCCGGAGCGGCCTTGGCGCCGAACACGATGGTGCGCGGCATGACATCGTCGGCGGCGACCTTGCCGGACTTGATGTCGGCGTAGCGTGCGATCACGGCGAGGATCTTCAGTGCCTGACGCTTGTATTCGTGCAGACGCTTGACCATGGTGTTGATCATGGTGTTCGGGTCGATGTCGAAGCCGTATTCGCGCTTGGCGTAGTTGGAGAAGTCAACCTTGTTGGCCTGCTTGACGGCGGCGAACTTCTTGACGAATTCGTCATCGGCTGCGAGCGGTTCGAGGCCCTTGAGCAGTTCGAGGTCGCTCACCCACTTGTCGGTGCCGAGGCCTTCGGTGATGAGGTCGGACAGACGCGGGTTGGCGAGCTTGACGAAGCGGCGAGGGGTCACGCCGTTGGTCACGTTGGTGAACTTGTCCGGATACACGTCGGAGAAGTTCTTCAGGGTGACGTCCTTGAGCAGCTGGGAGTGCAGCTCGGCAACGCCGTTGACGTGGGAGCCGCCGTAGGTGGCCAGGTAGGCCATGCGCACGGAGTCGCCGGTGTAGATGGCCATGTCCTTGATGGTGGCTTCGTCGACGCCCTTGGCCTTGAGCTCGGCTGCGAACTGGTCCTGGATCTTCTCGATGATTTCGAGGTGACGCGGCAGGAGTTCGCCGATGAGCTTGGACGGCCACACTTCCAGGGCTTCCGGAAGCAGGGTGTGGCAGGTGTAGTTGAAGGTCTTGTTGGTGACGGTCCAGGCGGTGTCCCAATCGTAGCCGTACTCGTCCATGAGGACGCGCATGAGCTCCGGAATGCCGATGACCGGGTGGGTGTCGTTGAGCTGGAAGGTGATCTTGTCCGCGAAGGTGGTCAGATCCGGCTTGTCCTGACCCGGGTAGAAGACGCGGATGGCGTCGTGGATGGAGGCGGACACGAAGAAGTACTGCTGCTCGAGACGCAGTGCCTTGCCCTGCGGGGTGGAATCTTCCGGATACAGGATCTTGGAGATGTTCTCAGCTTCAACCTGAGGCTTGACGGCGTCAAGGTACTCGGACTTGTTGAAGGTGAGCAGGTCGAACTCGTCGTAGCTCTTGGCGGTCCACAGACGCAGGGTGTTCACACGGCCGGAGGCGTAGCCCGGAACCATGTAGTCGACCGGCACCGCACGCACGGACCAAGCCGGCTTCCATACCTTCTTGCCATCTTCCTCAACGACTTCGCCGCCGAAGGAAACCTTCTGGTCGCGGTTGTAATCGATGTGTCCCCACGGCTCTTCATTGGTCAGCCAGTAGTCCGGGGTTTCGATCTGCTTGCCGTTTTCATCGAACTTCTGCTCGAAGATGCCGTACTTGTACTGAATGCCATAACCGAATGCCGGCACGCCCAGCGAGGCGAGCGAATCAATGAAGCAGGCGGCCAGACGGCCGAGGCCACCGTTGCCGAGGCCCGGCTCGTGCTCGGCGTCGACGACGTCCTGCACGGAGAAGCCGAGTTCCTTGACCGCGGCGTCGAACTGCTCGGTCAGACCGGCGTTGAGCAGCGCGTTGCGCAGCTGCTTGCCCATCAGGAATTCTGCGGACAGGTAGCCGACTGCCTTGGTGTTGCCGTTGACCATGTCGGACTGGGTCTTGAACCAGGAATCCATGAGGTGGCGGCGCACTGCGGCGGACGCGGCGACGTACACGTCGGCCGGCTTGGCCTGCTCGACGGTGACGCCCTGGGTGTACTTCAGCTGCTCGCGGATCTCGTCTGCGAACTGCTCCGCGGTGACCGCGGACTTCGGTGCGGTAATTTCAGTCATTAATCGACTCCCTTTGACGGATTGCTCTCCAGGAACATTATGCCTTACCCCAGCGTCCTTGCATTAGCGGCCGCATGAACACTAAGTAACATCATGCATACGTTCTCATACATAGCATACTACGTAATCATAAAAAGATGAAATTTCAAGCAATTACAAGCAAGCATTCGTTTGCAGAAATAATGCAAACCGGCTGCAAAAACGTTGCGAGCAACATGCAAACGACATGCAACAACATTGCGAACGCTGTCAAGAATCGCAAGTATTTTCCCTCTCTTCACACCCCTATTCAGTTGTGACTACGTTGTCTGCAACACCCCATCATAGTCGCTCGCAAACGGCAAAATAACACGTATGGCTGTTATTCGAGAACAAGATCTGCATAAGGGGCATGACGCATTTGCACAATGGCTGCAAACGTCTCATCGCATGATCGCCGACAATATTCCCGCAAATACCGACGCGGCCCGCGATTTCCGTCTGGAATTCTCTCCACGATTGCCACGCCAGCTGTGGGCGATGGCGGTGCGCTACTCGCTGCATCTGCTGGAGAAAAAAGCGCCCGGGGCGGGCGTGGAAGTTCGTGTCGCGCCGTGGGGTGCCATCAAGATTCTCGACGGACCGGCATCCGATCCGCATAATCTCACACCGCCGGACGTGATCGAACTGGAACCGGACGTGTGGATGAGACTCGCCACGGGCATCACCAGCTGGGCTGAGGAGAAGGAGGCAGGACGCATCACGGCCGTTGGCGAACGCGACGATTTGAGTAGCTTGCTGCCGTTGGTGTGACAGGCTGCGAGAAGACCGTCACAGGCGCAAAAACGCATAGCAAAACCGCGATGTGGATACACCTGGCAGGCATATCCGCATCGCGGTTTCACAAAGTACCTGATATGCCGATCAGTCCTGCTTCTTCGGCTTCAGTGCGCTGGGCATCGGCATCGGGATGGGCTTGTGTGGCTTCGGCGCGGCGGACTTGGCTGCCGGGAACTCTCCGCTCGTGGCCTTCGCCGCCGCCTCTGCGGCCCACTTTGCATACTCGTCGAGGTCATCCTCGGCGTCGGTTTGCGCGGACTCCTGAGCATCTTCAGAAATCTCATCTTCAGCGTCCGCATCGTGAGAATATTTTGCTTCGATATCGGCGAAAGGATCAAAAGAACCCGAACCAGGCTCCTGGGCACCGAGCTCCTTGGCGAGCTCATCATAATCGGTGTCGGTGGTCAGGTACTTGAGCTTTCGGGCTATTTTCTGCTGTTTGGCTTTCTGACGTCCGCGGCCCATCTGACCCCCTGAGGATTACTGTGCTATCAATTCATCAAACAAGAGAGTACCACTTGCTGTGCCATATTTCGTTGTCGGCTCAGACTTTTACGATAAAATCGCTGATTTTCTTAAGAAAAGGACACGTATGACGGACGAAACCCAGGAGCAGCAGATCACCGCTGTCGGCAATGAAATGAGCGCGAGCTTCCTCGCAGCGAAGAAGCGTTCCGACGCAACGCTCGCCGCAATCGAACAGAATCCGGGCAAGTTCACCATGCTTACCGGCGACCGTCCGACCGGACGTCTGCATCTCGGCCATTATTTTGGTTCGATTCGTGAGCGCGTCGCCATGCAGAATCGCGGCGTGAATTCGAATATCATCATCGCCGATTATCAGGTGATCACCGATCGTGACACGACCGAGCATATCGAAGACAATGTGCTCAATTTGGTGCTTGACTACATGGCTGCCGGCATCGATCCGGAAAAGACCATGATCTTCACGCATTCCGCCGTTCCTGCGGAGAACCAGCTGATGCTGCCGTTCCTGTCATTGGTGACTGAGGCCGAACTGCATCGCAATCCTACGGTGAAGTCGGAAATGGAAGCTTCCGGCCATGCGCTGACCGGCCTGCTGCTGACTTATCCGGTGCATCAGGCATGCGACATTCTGTTCTGCAAGGCCAATGTGGTGCCGATCGGCAAGGATAACCTGCCGCATGTCGAGATCACGCGCACCATCGCGCGTCGTTTCAACGAACGCTACGCCAAGAAGCATCCGGTGTTCCCCGAGCCGGCCGCGATTCTGTCTGAAGCGCCGGAGATTCCAGGCTTGGATGGCCGCAAGATGAGCAAGTCGTACGGCAATTCCATCATGTTGGGCGCCACAGCGCAGGAGACCGCCAAGCTCATCAAGAAGAGTCCGACCGATTCCGAGCGCCGCATCACGTTCGATCCGATCGCACGTCCGCAGGTTTCCGCACTGCTGACGACCGCCGGTTTGGTCACCGGTCGCGATCCGAAGGAGATCGCCGAGGAGATCGGCGATTCCGGTGCGGGCGCGCTGAAGGCGTATGTGATCGAATCGGTGAACAGCTTCCTTGAGCCGCATCGCGCCCGTCGCGAGGAACTCGCCAAGGATATGGATTACGTGCGCGACGTGCTCGCCGAAGGCAACAAGAAGGCCAACGCCATCGCCAACGAAACGTTGGAGCAGGTGCGCGAAGCCATGGGCATGCGCTACTAAAGCTCCAGAAACGCCATAATCACGCTTTAAACAGCGTTTCAGCATCGACAAAGGCCGGATTGCGTATTGCGCAATCCGGCCTTTGTTGCGTTTGAGTGGCACGTGCCACATTATGTTTGATTAGATTTGCGCGCGCTTTTCGCCGGAAGCGATTTCCGCTGCGACCAAATCGTCATCCACCTTGCGGTCATCGGGATCATCAAGATAATGATCGAACTCGTGCAGCACTTCAGCATCGGGAGCCGGAGTCAGCAGCGACACCACCACAATGAACAGCAGCGAGATGATGAACGCCGGAAGCAGCTCGTAAATAGCGAAGACACCACCAAGCGGCTTGATGAAATTATGCCAGATCAGCACGGTCGCAGTACCGGAAAGCATGCCCGCAATCGCACCGAATTTATTGGTACGACGCCAATACAGCGAACACAGCATCAGCGGACCGAACGAAGCGCCCAAACCGGCCCATGCATACGAAACAACCTGGAAAATCGACGAATTCTGATCGAACGCAACCACAATGCCGAAAATGAACATAACCAGCAATGTGATGCGCGCAACCATCATCACCTGACGATCGGTGGCCTTGCGATAGAGCAATCCGCGGAAAATATTCTCACCGACCGCGGAAGCGCCGATAATCAGGTATGACGACGACGAACTCATGGACGCGGCGAAAATGCCCGACACCACGATGCCGCACATGAAGCTCGGCAGCAGCGCCTGCGAAACCACGATGAAAATGTTCTCCGCAGCGGACTGCGTGACGAACTGCGTCGGCATCATCGCACGGCCAACCAAACCGATGCACACGCCGCACGCCAGCGACACCACACACCATGTAGTGGCGATGATACGGGACTTCTTGATCTCTTCGGAACTGCGGATTGACAGGAATCGCACGAGCACCTGCGGCATGCCGAAATAGCCAAGACCCCACGCAAGCATGGAAATCATGGTGATCACGCCGTATTCGGTAGGCGCGCCGAACATGGCCTGGCCAGCCTTGACAATCTGCTCGCCGGCATCGTTCAGAATCGGCGTGGCCATTTGCGTGCCGTCAAGGAAGCCTGGAATGCCTTTGAGGAAGGCGACGGTGTTGTCGACGCCGCCGACGGATGCGACGGAACCGATGAACACCACTGCCAGCGCGAAGAACATGAGCAAGCCTTGGATGAAGTCGGTCACGACCACGGAAAGATAGCCTCCGATCACGGTGTAGGCGAACACGATGGCAGCGCCGATCACCATGGTCAGGTGGTAGTCCCAGCCGAACAGGGTCGAGAAAAGTTTGCCGACCGTCACGAAGCAGCTACCGACATACACACAGAAAAATACGAGGATGATCAGCGCCGCGATGGTGGAGACGATATTGCGTTTGTCATGGAATCGTTTGGAGAAGAAGTCCGGAATGGTGATCGCGTCACCTGCCACCACGGAGTAGCGGCGCAAACGGCGTGCGACGAGCTTCCAGTTGAGGTAGGTGCCGAGAGCCAGGCCGAGGGCCGTCCACAGCGGGTCGGCGGCACCGGTGAAGTAGGCGACGCCCGGCAGTCCCATGAGCAGCCAGCCGCTCATATCGGAGGCTTCGGCGCTCAATGCCGTCAGCCATGGACCAACGCCTCGACCACCCGCGAAATACTGACGAGTGGAGGAATTGGACCGCTTGGAGTAGATGAAGCCGATGGTGAGCATGGCCACAAAATAGATGACCATCGCCAGCAGCACCCAAAAATCTTTGGTAACCATGAATTCTCTCTTCTTAGATTGCTAGCCGAATTTCTTTCGAATCTCTTTCTTCAAATCTCTGTCGAAACGAATTTCTTTCGAATCTCTTCTGAAAAAAATATGCGATTGTCCCAATGTACCGGTCGAACATTGCGACAATCGCATTTATCTCATTTACGCGCCCAAATGCCGAAACGGATCAAATATCGTATCTCCAAGACTTATCGGTGATAACGCGAGCCATGGCTAGACCGATCGGCAGACAGATAATCACCATGAACGCGCGGAAAGCCCAGTCGAGGGCGTTCAAGGTGTCGAATTGGCCGAGGTGGAACATGGCTTGATACATGTACAAACCGGGAACCATGATCACGATGGACGGCACGGTCAGGCAGATGCGCGGGTAGCCGAGATGCGGGGCGAGCCAGCTGCGATGAACCGCAGAACGCCATGCGGAGGCAAGCAGGCCTGCGAGCAGTGCGCCGATGAATGCGCCGGCTTCGGCGGGAACGCCCATGTCAACGATTTCCAAACGCAAGGTGTCAGTAATGGCGCCAATGGTGGCGGCGACAAGGCACATGCGCTGCGGCGAGTTGAACATGGTGGAGAAGCCCCAGACGCCGATGAATGCGAACACGAAACGCAACAGGCAATTGACAACCGGATTGAGTCCCAACGGCTCGAATCCTTCCGGATTCAAATGCACGATCGAAGCGACCATCCAGCCTGCGAGCGTCGCCATCAAAATAATGCACAACACGTACGCAACGCGCTGAATGCCTGACGGAAAATCAATTTTCGCCATATCAAGTCCACCCGTAATCAGCGGGAATCCAGGAATCACAAACAGCATGGCACCGATGTAAGCCGTATCATGCTGCAATGCGACGGGCTCGAAAATACCAATCAATCGCAGGGTGCCCGTACAGGCGAGTGCCGCGACGGCCACGCATACGAATGTCACGAAGAACTGGTTGAGGTGGTGGGCGAACAGGCGGCGGCGCAGCCAGTGGCCAAGTCCCGCGCCGATGAACGCGCCAATCATGTCGAAGGGACCGCCGCCAAGCAGGAACACGAAGGATGCGCAGGCGCAGGCCGAGGCGAATCCCGCAAATGCCGGCGAATACAGGGGCTTGCGTCGTTCGATCATGTCGAGTCGTTCGTGGGCTTGGCGAACGGTGATGCCTTGCGATTGGTCCGCTTCTTTTCCGACGTGGTCGAAATGCTCGGCGTATTGACCTTTTGGCGGCTTGTGATTGCGATTTTTGCGCGCTTTTTTCGTGGTCGCTTCGCTTGACGTAACGTTGGCCGTACCGGCAGTTTCACGCTTGGTTTCACGTTCGGCTTCACGTTCACCGCGATTATGCTGCTCGCTTGCCGCTTCGATGTCACGCAAGTGCAACGGCTGCGCGGTGGTATCGGTCACTTCGGCACGTTCCGTCACCATTTCCAGCGCGTCGAGCACGGGATCGTCAGATCCCTCCTGATTCTGTTCGGCTTTCTGACGTTCGCGAAGACGCTTCGACAGGTCAGCCGACACCTGCGACGCATCACGCTTGTCGAGATGCTGCATAAGCCCTTCGGACACGTCGGATTGGCTGTGGTACATCGATCCTTTGCCGAGGTTCACGTTGAACCAGTCAGCGAAGTGTTCGAGCAGCCAAATGCGTTCCGTGTTGACGCCGGTGGTTGGCAGGTCGACGACTTCGGTGATACGGTCTTTGCCGTCGGTGCAGGAGGCTTCGATGTCGGTGAGGTTCACGTCGGCGCGCACGTGCACGCCTAGCGGATAGGCGATGCGGTGCATCATTTCGCGTACGCGGAAGCTTCCGGTGCCCGCGCCGAGATCGAGCATGCCGACGCGTACGATCACGCTGGCTTTTGCTGCGATTCCCGCTTCAGCGACCGGCTTGTCCCAATCCCGTTCGATATCTTCCATATCGAGCGGAATGGAGTGTGTATGGAATTTGCTGACGGCCGAAGCGCTTTTTTCCGCGCTATCGAAATTCGTCTCATGTTCATGTTCGTATTGTGCGCTCACAAGTTCAGGTCTAACGTGTGGGCTGGTCGGAGGATTTTCGAAATTTCCGTCGATTTCACCTTGTGGACACCACTGGACCACGATGCGGACATTTCCGGTATTTCCGTAACCAAACTGTCGATTTGCCGCGCATACAATGGTCGTGCATTACCGACCGAACTTAGGGCTGTGGGCTCGCAACAGACGGCCAAAACAATCGCGGAGGTGCCGCGAAGGACCGACAGACCGGGCAACCCGATGGTTTGGAGAAGGAGGTCTGATGACAATAGAAAACGAACAGATCACGCCTGCCGACGCAGCTATCGTCTCGTCCGGCACCGGCACCAAAGGCCCCGAGGAGCGTGATCTTCCCGCTTCCCTCAAAGAGGAAATGGATCTGTGTTTGCAGATTCTTCGCGAGGTGCTCGGCGAATTCGATGAAAAGCTGCTGGCCAAGTTCGATGAAGTGCGCGAACACGCACTGAACGCTAGCGCCGAACGCTTCTCCGGCATTCTGACGGATACGAATCCGAATCAGGATGATCTGCAGAAGGTCGTCGACATCATCGATAAAACGGATGTGCATGAGGCACAACTGCTGGCCCGCGCCTTCACCACCTACTTCCATCTGGCCAACCTATGCGAGGAGAACTACCGTGTCTCCGTGCTGCACAGCCGTGAGGCCGCCGTAGATGACACCCAAGCCGTCGACCCAGTGAACGAAATGACCTGCGCCTACCACCAGCTCATTAACGAAATGGGTCCGGCCAAAGCCAAGGAACTGCTCGACCAGCTCGAGTTCCATCCGGTGTTCACCGCGCATCCGACTGAAGCCCGCCGCAAAGCCGTGGAAGGCAAAATCCGTCGCATCTCCCAGCTGCTCGCAACGCACAAGCTGCTTGGCGGTTCAGACAAGAAGGAAAACTCCCGTCGACTCTTCAACGAGATTGACGCGCTGTTCCGCACCTCTCCGATCGCACTGAAGAAGCCGACTCCGGTTGAGGAATCTGAAACCATTCTCGATATTTTCGACAATACGTTGTTCTATACCATTCCACAGGTGTACCGTCGTTTCGACGATTGGATCCTCGGAGATAAGGCTGGCCTCGTGCCGCCGGTATGCCCGGCGTTCTTCCACCCGGGAAGCTGGATCGGCTCCGACCGTGACGGCAACCCGAATGTCACCGCCAAGGTGAGCCGTCAGGTGGCCCGCAAGTTCAGCGACCACGTGCTGGGCGCGTTGCAAATCGAGACCCGCCGCGTTGGCAAGAACCTGACGATGGAAGCTGAGACCACTCCGCCGAGTGCCGAGCTCAAGAGCCTGTGGAACCATCAGAAGGAAATGAGCGAGCGTCTGACCGACAAGGCCGCACTGATCTCCACCAAGGAGCTGCACCGTGCCGTCATGCTGGTCATGGCCGATCGTCTGAAGGCCACCATCGACCGCGATGCTGATCTCATGTACCACTCCTGCGAGGATTACATCGCCGACCTGAAGGTCGTGCAGCGCTCCCTCGCCGAAGCCAACGCCAAACGTTCCGCCTACGGCCCGCTGCAGGACCTCATCTGGCAGGCAGAGACCTTTGGCTTCCATATGGTCGAGATGGAGTTCCGCCAGCACTCCGTCGTGCATTCCCGAGCGCTGGAGGATATCCGCGAACATGGTCTGCACGGTGAGCGTGGCGAACTGCAGCCGATGACCCACGAGGTGCTCGACACCTTCCGCGCCCTTGGTTCCATCCAGAAGCGCAACGGCATCAAGGCCGCCCGTCGTTACATCATCTCCTTCACCAAGAGCGCCCAAAACATCAGGGACGTGTACGAGCTGAACCGTCTGGCGTTCTCCCATCCCAAGGATGTTCCAACCATCGACGTGATCCCGCTGTTCGAACAGCTTGAGGATCTGCAGAATTCGGTAGACGTACTCGAGGAAATGATCAAGATTCCGGAGGTCCAGGCTCGTCTGAAGGCCACCGGCGGCAAGATGGAAGTCATGCTCGGCTACTCCGACTCCTCGAAGGACGCTGGCCCGACCTCCGCAACCCTGGCCCTGCATTCCGCACAGGAACGCATCGCCAAGTGGGCGGAATCGCATGACATCGATCTGACCCTGTTCCATGGCCGCGGTGGTGCCGTCGGCCGCGGCGGCGGCCCAGCTAACCGTGCCGTACTCGCACAGCCGGTCGGCTCCGTAAAGTGCCGCTTCAAGCTCACTGAGCAGGGCGAGGTCATCTTCGCACGCTACGGCAACCCGGCACTGGCCATCCGCCACGTCGAGTCCGTTGCGGCTGCAACGCTGCTGCAGTCCGCTCCAAGCGTGGAGAAGCGCAATACGGACATGACCGCCAAGTACGCCGACATGGCCAACAAGCTCGACGAGGCCGCGCATAACCGCTTCCTCGACCTGCTGAACACCGACGGCTTCGCACCGTGGTTCTCCACCGTCACGCCGCTGACCGAAATCGGCCTGCTGCCGATCGGCTCCCGTCCGGCCAAACGTGGCCTTGGAGCCAAGTCCCTCGACGATCTGCGTACCATTCCGTGGATCTTCTCCTGGGCGCAGGCACGCATCAATCTGGCCGCATGGTACGGCCTGGGCACCGCGTGCGAACAGTTCGGCGATTTGAACACCTTGCGTCAAGCGTATGAGGAATGGCCTCTGTTCTCCACGTTCATCGACAACATCGAAATGTCGCTGGCCAAGACTGACGAGCGCATCGCCAAGATGTACCTTGCCCTCGGAGACCGTGAGGACCTCAACAAGAAGGTCCTCGACGAGATGGAGCTCACCCGCAAGTGGGTGCTCGAGATCGTAGGCGACAAGTGGCCTCTGCAGCACCGCCACGTGCTCGGCCAGGCCATCCGCATCCGCTCGCCGTACGTGGATGCGCTGTCCGCCACCCAGGTGCTCGCCCTCGGCTCGCTACGCAAGCGCGTGGACAAGGAAGAGCTCACGCACGGACAGAAGGAGAACTACACCTACCTGATCCTGTGCACCGTGTCCGGTGTCGCAGCAGGCCTGCAGAACACGGGCTGATCTTCGGCTGACCGCCTGACAAAAGCGAGCGGGGAGGTTCCGTGCCGATAAACGGCGCGGGCCTCCCCGTTCGCGTCGCGCGGCCCTAGCCTGGCCGGCGACAGCGCACAAAACAGGCACGCAGGCCGAGCGACAGACTCCCAATCATCCGACGTAACCCGGCGCCTGTCCGCGTTTACCCACGCCGCGACACCGACAGCCATCGTGGGCTTATACAACTGGTTCGGTCAGACTTATATTCTCGGCAGATTGAGCCTAGTCCACATTTCTCTATTTCTTCCTCGTCCTGCTTATAACCCCAATGACAACCCTTTTGGTTACGGCTTTCCTTCATGACAAACTGTCTTGGAAGAAGATTGTTCGCATCATAGCGCTGTCTTACTGTTTGACCATATTGGGTGTATTTCTGAACGAGTTGTGTTCTTGACGGAAGACGCCGCACTCGAAGGTTTTTGTTCAGCGCCTAACATGCAGCACTAGCATACTTATCCTCAATCCACTCATGATTCAGTAACAACTGCATGACTCCTGAAACACAGACACATAGCGAAGCCCTCGTTTGTAACTTCCACGAGAGAGAACCTTTGCTATTTTCACTAGAAAATCACACCCTAAAGTGCACCCCTACTCATTTTCCATTAGAATACTCTTAATATCTTAATCATTGTCGATTGAGATTAAATTTTCACATGGAGGAAATTATGAAATCCAGAAGAGTTTTTTATCTCCACAATTATCTCAGTTTGCCTATGCACAGTTATGACCACTCCAGCCTTTGCTGTAAATTGGTGGCAGGTTGGATGGATTGTCGCCAATAACGTCATCGACCGGGTAGTCAATCTCGATGGGCAAAGTTCAAATGATCAATATTCCACCTATATGGTTTCACCTTCCATTGTTTTCAACAATGGCACCAATGGGGGCGAATTCTATATGCGCCCTCAAGTCTCCAGCCGTGTGACCAGTTTCGAAATGCACGCGCATAGAGCTAACCCCGTCGATTTTGGAGCCAATATAGTTCTAGCCTTGTCCACAACCTCAGGCAAAAGGGTTATCAATAAAACAGTAGGGACAAACCAGTATGTCTCATACACCAGATCAAGCAGCGATGGCACCGGAACATGGGACGCTCGATGAAAACAATACATCACTCTTCTTTTTATTAGACAACGAATATATTGAATGGAAATTTAATGGAAATATCACCAACAAGTACAAGAAAGAAGACAGAATTAACCTTCATTTTAAAGTAATTACCGTGAAGCAATATAAAGGGATTACATTTGAGAGTATCGATTTCTTCAAAGATTCAAGCAACGGAATAAATAAACAAGGACCATACCCTTGCATCTCCGACTACCTAAAATAAGGAGAACAGTGCAGTACATATATCTCACAGCACTTGCCCTGCTAGGATTATGTATGCTTATTTTTCCAAGGCAACTCTGGAAAATAAGCAATTTCCTCTGGACTCAAAAAGGAGATCCGAGCAATCTATACACATCCTTAATGAGAATAAGCGGTGCCGCCTTTCTTGTTTTAGCTCTTATTCTTTTCATCTTCTGCAGACTGCAGTAACACCTACCTGATCCTGTGCACCGTGTCGGGTGTCGCAGCAGGCCTGCAGAACACCGGCTGATTGTAGCCAGTTTCTTTCAGGGTCCCCGTTCGCACTGCCGATCGGGGACCCTTTTTCATACCTATATCTGCCTTATATATGGCAGAATCGGAGCCTTGTCATGAGCCTTCTCGCTTATATATGGCAGACCATCATGCGAAAAACCCACTTCGGGGGTACATTTTTCCGGTTTTTCACCTTTGGGACTGCCATACATAAGCGAAATATCACCGGACAGAACACGAAATCTGCCATACATAAGCGAGACATCGCTCTATTTCCCAGCGAACGGTCAGACCAAAACGTATGATGTTGGCTAGCCTGAACAATGAGGGGTGGAGTCAATGGCAGACGAACTGTTTGTAGACCAGAACGAGGTCGAAGGTACGGCAAGCGGCGCATGGAGCCGCATGCTGGCAGGCAATCGCAGGTTTGCGGAAGGCAAACCGGAACATCCGAATCGTGGCGCCGAAGCACGCGCAGCACTTGTGGACACACACGCACCGGAAGCGGCCGTACTGAGCTGCTCCGACGCGCGGGTAAGCCCGGATATTATTTTCGATTCCGGTCTTGGCGACCTGTTCACGGTTCGCACGGCCGGTCAAATCATCGACGAAGCCGTGCTTGCATCCCTGGAATACGCGGTGACCGTGCTCGGCGTACGTTTGCTGGTGGTGCTCGGCCACCAGAATTGCGGTGCGATCAAGCAAGCTTCCAAGGATTACGAGGCGTTACTGCACAAACTGACCGCCGATGCCGAGGATTCGCTGATGGCCGCCGACAGCATTGCCGACATCGACGAACGCATCTGCGCTTCGGATTCGCTCATGATGCGCACCGTCGGTTTCTCAATCTGGCAGGCGCACGAGTCGGAATTGGAATCCAGCGAGGATTTCGAACGCGTGCACATCGCGCGCACCATCGAACTCTTGGTGGAACAATCCGAAGCGATCCAGCAGGCGCTGGCATCCGACAAACTCATGATCGTCGGCGCAAGGTACCAGCTGGACTCCGGCAAAGTCGAGGTTCTTAGCTTCTGAAACGGATTACAATTCGGAAAACGGAGATTTGCGAAACAGAGATCCAAAAAAGAACAATCCGAAGCTAAGCAATCTAAGAATAATTGAGAAAATCCAAGAAAATCAGGAGATACAGACACTTTGACATACCGCCCCGATAGAGTGGAACCATGTCTCTAGGTTTGAACATTCTCCTGATTTTCGTTTTTCTGTTGCTCGGATCGGTTTTCGCCGGCACCGAACTGGCGTTGGTCAGCCTGCGTGGATCGCAGATCGACCAGATGGAACAGGAGGATGCCCGCGGAAAGCGCGTCGCACAGATCGCGCGAGATCCGAACACGTTTTTGTCGACCGTGCAGATCGGCGTGACGTTGAGCGGTTTCCTTTCCGCATCGTTCGGCGAATCGTCGATTTCGCCTTATATTGTGCCGATCGTTGAAAGTTGGGGCGTGCCGACGAGTGTGGCCGCTCCCCTGACCACCATTGTGCTGACGTTGATCATTTCGTACTGTTCGATCGTGATTTCGGAGTTGGTGCCGAAGCGTATCGCCATGCAACGCAACGAGCAGATCGCGCGTGCCGTGGTACCTGCGATTCATGTGTTTGCGAAGGTGTGCAAGCCGATTATTTGGCTGATCGGCAAGAACACGAACATTATCGTGCGCTTGCTTGGTTTCGACCCGAACGAAACCGACAGCGAAGTGTCCGACGAAGAGCTGCGCGTACTCGTCAACACCAATACGAACTTGAGCAAGGACGAACGCACGATTCTCGACGACGTGTTCGACGCGTCCGAAACGATTGTGGCCGAAGTGATGCGCCCGCGTGCCGACGTGGTTTTTTTGGATGGCGATATGCCGATTGAGAAGGCGGCCGCATATGTGAGAGAAATGCCGTATTCCCGCTATCCGGTGACCGGCAAGGATTTCGACGATGTGCTTGGTTTCGTGCATGTGCGCGACCTGCTTGACATTCGCGATCCCGAGGCGAAGACGGTTGCCGACGTGACGCGCGAGGGCATTTCGCTGCCGGGCACGTCGAAACTGCTGCCAAGCCTTGAGCTGCTACGTAAGCGCGGCATTCATCTGGCGGTGGTCATCGACGAATATGGCGGTACCGACGGCATCGTCACGTTGGAAGATATGACCGAGGAATTGGTCGGCGACATCCGCGACGAATACGACCTGCCGGAGGAAAAGGGTGGCGAACGCACGGAACGCGCCGCTTTCGTCAATGGCGTCGCCACGATCGAAGGCGGCATGACGATTGAGGATTTCGCCGATTTGACCGGTATTGAGCTGGAAGACGGTCCGTACGAGACGGTTGCCGGCTATTTCCTGGCGCATACTGGAAAGATGGGCGAAATCGGCGACGTGCTGCCTTCCGACGACGGTTATGACATGACCGTCACGCAAGTGGATGGCCGTCGTATCGAAACGTTGGAAATCCGCAAGCATACTGTTGACAGCGATGCTGCGAAAGCTACGAAATAAAACGAAAATAAAACGGAAATAAAACGAAAATAAAACAGACTTGCGATTATGTAAATGCTGATTTTTTACACAATCAACATCAGTAATCGCAAGTCTGCTCTGTTATTAAATCCGCTGAGTTATTGCAGATTCAGCCGCGCAGCATGGGATGGCATTCGTCGTCCCACCATGCAAGCTGCGCGATATTGGCACGGATATGCTCGCAGGACGCATGGAATTTGGCCTGTTCGCTTTCGGTGAGTGTGGGATTGAGGACTTCTTCAACGCCGTTCGCACCGATGATGCACGGCAGGCTGGCGTAATTGCCGCTTTCGCCTTGTTCGCCGGTAAGCAGCGTGGAGCAGGCGGTCGCATAGTGTTCATCGCAGAGCACAGCCTGCGTAAGGCGTGCCGCAGTGGCTGCAATAGCGTATTCCGTGCACTCTTTGCCGGCGTACACGCGGTATCCGCCTCGTCGGGCGTCCTGCTCGGTTTCGTCCTTGTCGAGGGCGAATCGTTGCGGATCGTCTTGTGCGAGTTGATCAAGCGGCTTGCCTGCGATGTTCACGTTCGACCAATAGGCGAACTGCGAATTGCCATGCTCCCCCAGCATGTATGCGCCGATTGATCTCTGATCCACGTTGACGCGTTTCGCGATGGCGTTGCGCAGTCGTGCGGAATCCAACGCGGTTCCCGTTCCGATGATTTTGCGCGGATCGTAGCCGGTGATGTGCCAGATTTCGGTTGCGACCACATCGCAAGGATTTGAGATGGTGATGATCACACCGTGGAAGCCTGCGTTGAACAGTCGGGAGATCCAGGTGCGTGCAATGTCGGTGGTGACGAACAGTTCGCCGTCACGATCTTTGGCGCTGGTTTTCACGTCGCCGGCAGCGTTGATTACCACGTCGCAGTCGGCTAGCTGCTCGTATTGCGTGCCGTAGTTGCCGATCACGCAGTTATGCGGATAGAAACCCAACGTGTCACTTAAATCCTGACATTCGCTGACTACTTTTTGCTCGTTGATGTCGCACAGCTTCAGTTCTTCGGCCAGTCCTGCGGAAAGCACGGCATTTGCGACATGCGCGCCCACGTGTCCGATGCCGATAATGCCGACTTTTCTCAATACAGTCACAATCGACCCCTCCCTCACTTATTCGATCTTTCTGCGTGGACTGTTTGCACGCAAACGTTTCAGTCGTCACGATTGTAGGCTTGCAAATCGCGGATGTTAAGCGTTCTGTACATCTTATGAACAAAAAGCTATACGAATCACCTATACGTCGTTATCAAACGTGCGTAAGCCGTGGCTAGTCATTGCAATCCGCGCAATGTGACGGCAGTGGCGTGATATCGCAAGTATTTCAACATCACAGGCAACGCAACAACATCGCCCTACGCAAGCTCATCGCAGCATGGCAGCGTGACGGCGAACGCAACAGCATCGCGAGCATCACAACACAACATGACGGTTCAGCTCCCGCCGCAATTGCCTCCATTGCGGCAAATATGCGCTCATACGCCGCTGAAAGTCCTCTCCGTGCCCGTTTTCCCACAGGTGCGTCATTTCGTGCACAAGCACGTATTCCAGGAATCTGGGATCCATAAGACCAAGTTGCAGGTTGAGTCGGATGCGGCCGGTTTTCGGCGTGCATGACCCCCATCGCGACGTCATGATGCGTAACGTGACATGCGTCGGCTTCCGCCCGATAATCGGCGACCATTTCGCAAGCAGCACCGGCAGTTGCGCATTGATGGCCCGTACGGCCCGTTCCTTCGCCGCGTCGTTCCACACGAAAACGCGCGGATTATTCAAGCTATTGGGATCGCCTGGATTGTTTCGATCGCCCACGCCGCCCGAATTTTCCAGGCCATTCAGATTATCCGGACCATGCGAACCATTCACACGGTCCAAACCATTGAAATCGCTTTGACGGATCTGTTCATCCTTGGCTTGCAGCATGGTGCGTCGCGCACGTTCGATCCATGGTTTGCGTTCCGTCACAAATCGTGCGATTGCCGCTTGCGACATGCGAGAAGGTGCGGAGATGACGATTTGCGCGTTCGGCGGTTTGATGCGCAGGTACATGTTTTTGATGGCTTTACGCACGATGGTCACCGTCATTCCAGCGATTTGCGTGGTTTCTTCGGATAGCGTGCGATTACGGTTGCGCACTCCCCTGCTGGCTCTCCCACTGTTGTTACGCTGGCTACGATGATTGTTCGGCATGTCTGCATTATGTCACGACACGCCGAAGACACACCTTGTATTGACTTTCTCTGAAATTCGCGTATTATTTCAATTCGTTGTGCTTAACAGTGCAGCAGGAACGGGCCCGTAGCTCAGGTGGTTAGAGCGCATCCCTGATAAGGATGAGGTCGGAGGTTCAAGTCCTCCCGGGCCCACGGTGATTAAGAGCGGCGCGGCCGCTTTTTTTCAACTATGGGGCTATAGCGCAGCTGGTAGCGCATCTGCTTTGCAAGCAGAGGGTCGCCGGTTCGAACCCGGCTAGCTCCACGGGGCTATGGCGCAGCTGGTAGCGCATCTCCATGGCATGGAGAGGGTCAGGGGTTCGAATCCCCTTAGCTCCACAGATAGGGTTTCCGTTGATTTCCGGAAACCCTTTTTTCATACCCAAATCCGAAATCCAAACCAGCATCCCAGTTCCTCCAGTCACTGGAGAAAACCGGACGCAGCCAGGCACCTCACAGTCCAAAAACCTCCACCGAGTGGAGGAATCCTCCCACCAACAAGCCTCCCAGCATCCCAAAACCTCCAGTCACTGGAGAAAACTAGACGCAACCAAGCACCTCACAGTCCAGATTCCTCCAGTCACTGGAACAAATGACCCGCTGAGGTGCCTTCCAGAGTCCGTATTATTCCAGCGCATGGAAGAATCACCCCGCTGAAAGACCATTGCAAAAGGCCGTCTCAGACGGGACTTGCGTCACCGCTTGAAACGGCCTTGAATTATTGATTATTACGATCGCTTGCGATGACTACCGCACTGCGACTGCACCGGCAACAGTGTCGGAATCGTTCGGCACGTTCTGTGTATTCCGTGCATTCTGCTTGGCAAGTTCGTCGCGGATTTGCTGCAACAGCAGGATCGTCTGCTCTTCGGTGGAGATTTCCGGCTCTTTGGCAGCTTCCTCCTCGGCTTTGCTCCGTTCTTCCGCAAGCTTGGTTTTGGCGAGCAACGCCTCGGTCACGTCACGGAATTTGTTGATCGGCACGAGAATGCAGAAATACACGGCCGCCGCGATAATCAGGAAATTCAATATCGCGCCAAGTACCGCGCCGAACGAAACCGTCGCATTATTGAATGTGATTGCCAGCAGACCATCCATATTCGGTTTGCCGAAAATCATGGCGATGAACGGATTAATCACATTGTTGACAATAGAGTTAACCACTGTGGTGACGGCACCGCCCATGACGACACCGACCGCCATGTCGATCATGTTGCCGCGTGCAATGAATTTCTTAAATCCTTCAATCATGATGATTCTCCCATTATGTGAGATCGTGAGATGTTATTGCGGACGTACTCTCTCCCACGCTTTCCGCATTTCCATCCTATAGGCAACACAAGGCACGGCAATCCCGTAAAAAGAAGCAGGTTCAGAACCAGCACTCGCAAAAAGCGTCTCCAAATCCTGAACAAGGTCTTGTGCCGTCCATATTCGTGCACATAGAATGAGACCGTCTATTGGTAACCCAACTATCCCGAAGGGGAAGAATATGCTCACTGACGAGTACGTCAAGCGCGTGTACGCGCAGGTCGAGAAGCGCGACGGCGACCAGCCGGAGTTCCTGCAGGCCGTTCGCGAGGTTTTCGAAAGCCTCGAGCCGGTGGTTGCGAAGCATCCGGAATATGAGAAGGCGGGCGTGCTTGAGCGCATCGTCGAGCCGGAGCGCGTGGTGAAGTTCCGCGTCGCATGGACCGACGATGAGGGCAAGGTGCAGGTCAACCGCGGTTATCGCATCCAGTTCAACTCCGCGATCGGCCCGTACAAGGGCGGTCTGCGCTTCCACCCGAGCGTGAACGAAGGCGTCATCAAGTTCCTCGGCTTCGAGCAGATCCTGAAGAACTCCCTGACCAGCCTGCCGATGGGCGGCGGCAAGGGCGGATCCGACTTCGACCCGAAGGGCAAGTCCGACGCCGAAGTCATGCGTTTCTGCCAGGCCTTCATGACGGAACTGTGCCGTCACATCGGCCAGTTCACCGACGTCCCGGCCGGTGATATCAACGTGGGCGGCCGCGAGATCGGCTACCTGTTCGGCCAGTACAAGCGCATCCGCGACGAGTATTCCGGCGTGCTGACCGGCAAGGGCCTCGAATTCGGCGGCTCCCTGGCTCGTACCGAAGCCACCGGTTACGGCCTGTGCTATTACACCGCCGAGGCAATGCGCGTGCTGCGCAACGATTCCTTCGAAGGCAAGACCGTGGTCATCTCCGGCTCCGGCAACGTGGCCATCTTCGCCACCGAGAAGGCTCAGGCCCTCGGCGCGAAGGTTGTGACCGCCTCCGATTCCAACGGCTACATCTACGATCCGAACGGCATTCAGCTCGACGTGGTCAAGGACATCAAGCTGGGCCACCGCGGCCGCATCAAGGAATACGCCGAGCGTGTGCCGGGCTCCGAATATCACGAGGGCTGCAAGGGCGTGTGGACCGTTCCGTGCGATATCGCCCTGCCGTGCGCCACCCAGAACGAGATCGACGAGGAATCCGCCAAGGCTCTCGTCGCCAACGGCTGCACCGTGGTGTGCGAAGGCGCCAACATGCCTTCCACTCCGGAGGCAATCGCCGTCTACCAGGCCAACAACGTGCTCTATGGCCCCGCCAAGGCCGCGAACGCGGGTGGCGTGGCGGTTTCCGGCCTTGAGATGAGCCAGAACTCCTACCGCCTTTCCTGGACTTTTGAAGAGGTTGACGGCAAGCTCAAGTCCATCATGGAAAATATCGTCGCCAACTCTCTGGAAGCCGCCAAGGAATACGGCCACGAGGGTGATCTGATGCTCGGCGCCAACGCTGCCGGCTTCGTGAAGGTCGCCAACGCCATGGTCGCCCAGGGCGTGCTCTGATCTAGCCGTTTTAGCCAATCTAGCCAATACGGCTGGCTCATCGAAATACATTGAGGGCCTGTCTGGTTTCATTCCAGACAGGCCCTCTTTTCGTATTTCAACACGTACTTCAGCGCACCCAATCTAGTTGCAGTTACATTTGAAACAATCACTCAAAATCACGATAGTTCCGGTTATAACTGAAACTATCTCTAAAAATCGCAATAGTTTCAGCTATAACCGCAACTTCCTCTCGCGCAGCTCCGCTATCTCGCTTATATATGGCAGATTTGAGAGTTCGTACGGTGATATCTCGCTTATATATGGCAGCCTTGGTAGGAAAAATGACCCAAAATATACCCCCGAACTGGCTTTTTCGCAAGTTGACCTGCCATATATAAGCGAGATGGTACAGGTCGGAAGGCAAAATCTGCCATATATAGGGCAGATATGAGCAGATTGCAGGCAGGGGAGAGGCAGATAGGGTTTGGCGTACGGTAAGAGACAGACTGGTCTAGAAAATACGAAGACGGTCTGTGTCGTGATGGGAATCACGACACAGACCGTCTTGTTGCGTTTGAGTTTGCTATCGCCGCTACTGACGGCGCACTGCGCTATTTCAGCATTGCATGCGACGCTCGCGGACGCTATCGCCGCTCGCTGCCATTAATAGCGCACTGCGCTATTAATCATCTCCAAGCGTGACGTGGATGCCACCGACGAGGGTGCTCACCACGTTGTACAGCAGCGTGAAAATCACCACGAGCACGGTGATCAGCACCACTTCCACAATGGAGAAGATGGTGACGGCGCTCAGCACAGTGCCCAACGAGAACACGTTGGTCAGGTCGAATCCGCCAGCGTCCAAGCCAGTGGAAGACACAATCTGCGTAACTTGGTCGAACACGCCGACCACGTTCAGCATGCCCCACAGCAAAGCCACCGCGACAATCTGAATGATGCCTCCCGCGATGGAAAGCATGAACGCCACCTTGGCGGCCGACCATGCATCGATACGCGTCAGAGACAGGCTCATACGGCGTGCACGCGGAGCGCCGCCGCGACGCTTCTCACGGACCTTCACACCGCCGGAAGCGGAGGAGGCACCCTCGTGCGCCTGAACCTGATCCGCACCAATCAGCGGCTGGCTGGAAGCGGAACGTGCCACGCGCGGTGCCTGCCCAACCTCCGGCATTTGCTGTCCTTCGATGTTCTCGCTCATCGTTGCTCCTTGCAAGATTGTGCCCAGTTCTTAGCTGAGGCTACCAGTTTTCGCAGACGATTGCCTGTCTTGTCTTCATGCCTCTACATTCTCGCCATCGCCGTTGCCAGCGTTGGCTTCAGTAGCGGCTTCAGACGATGCCGAAGCACCCTCGTTCACGGTTGCGTTCGTCCCAGATTCCGCGGATTCCGTTTTTTCCGCAGATTCGCCAGATTCCGCGGATTCGTCATCCTTCTCCTCGTTGCGTGCGATGGAGATGATCTCGTCGTTCTTGTCCGGCTTGGCGAACGTCACACCTTGGGTGGTGCGGCCGGTGCGCTTGACCTCGTCGACGTTGGAACGGATGACCTTGCCGGACTTCATGATGGCCATGATCTGGTCATCTTCCTCAACGATCACCGCGCCCACGAGGGAGCCACGGCCTTCGGCGAGCTGCACGGCCTTGACGCCAAAGCCGTTACGGCCTTGCAAACGGTATTCGCTGATGGCGGTGCGCTTGGCGAAGCCCTCGTTGGTGACCACGAACAGATCCTTGTCGGAATCACCCCAGACCACGTCCATGGCCAGCAGCTCGTCGCCTTCGCGGAACTTCATGCCCTGCACGCCTGCGGTCTGACGGCCCATCGGGCGCAGCTGCTCGTCGTTGGCCTGGAACTTCAGGCTCATGCCCAGCTTCGACACAAGAATGATGTCATCCTCGGCGTTGCACAGTGCGGCACCGATCAGCTCGTCGGCGTTCTCGCCGTTCTCGCCGGTCATAAGGCGCACTGCGATCAGGCCGCCCTGACGCGGGGAATCGTATTCGGCGAGCGCGGTCTTCTTGACCTTGCCGGAACGGGTGGCGAGCACCAGATACTTGGCCACTTCGTAGTTCGGAATCGACAGCACGGTCTGGATCGTCTCGTCCGGCCCGAACTGCAGCAGGTTGGCCACATGCTGTCCCTTGGAATCGCGCGATCCCTCCGGCAGCTCGTACGCCTTCAGGCGGTACACGCGTCCCTTGTTGGTGAAGAACAGCAGCCAGTTGTGCGTGCTGGTGAGGAAGAAGTGGTCCACCACGTCGTCCTCGCGCAGCTTGGCGCCCTTGATGCCCTTGCCGCCGCGATGCTGCGCACGGTATTCGTCGGCCTTGGTGCGCTTGATGAAACCGGAGTGTGTAACGGTTACGACCACGTTTTCTTCCGCGATCAGATCTTCGACGTTCATTTCGCCGGAGTACGGCAGGATCTTGGTTCGACGTTCGTCGCCATACTTGGACACGATTTCGTCAAGCTCGTCGCCCACGATCTTGCGCTGGCGCTCCGGCTTGGCGAGAATGTCGTTGTAGTCGGCGATGCGACGCATCAGTTCGTTGTGCTCGTCGAGGATCTTCTGACGTTCCAATGCGGCCAGTCGGCGCAGCTGCATGGCCAGAATGGCGTCGGCCTGCACTTCATCCACGTCCAGCAGGTCCATAAGGCCCGTGCGCGCGGTTTCCGCGGATTCGGAAGCACGAATGAGCGCGATGACCTCGTCGATCATGTCGAGGGCCTTCAGATAGCCCTGCAGAATGTGGTCGCGTTCCTCCGCCTCACGCTTGAGGTATGCGGTACGGCGTGCGATGACTTCCAGCTGGTGGCCCACCCAATGGCGGATGAAGGCATCCAAAGACAGCGTGCGCGGCACACCGTCGACCAGCGCCAGCATGTTGGCGCCGAAGGTCTGCTGCAGCTGGGAGTGCTTGTACAGGTTGTTGAGCACGACCTTCGGCACGGCGTCGCGCTTGAGCACGAGCACGAGACGCTGACCGGTACGACCGGAGGTTTCGTCGCGCATGTCGGCGATGCCCTGGATCTTGCCGTCGCGCACCGCTTCGCGGATGGAGACGACCAGTCGGTCAGGGTTCACCTGGTACGGCAGCTCGGTGATCACGAGGCACATGCGGCCCTTGATCTCTTCGGTGTTCACCACCGCGCGCATGGTGATCAGACCACGGCCGGTACGGTAGGCCTGTTCGATGCCCTTATGTCCGAGAATCGTTGCGCCAGTAGGGAAGTCCGGTCCCTTGATGATACGGATCAGGTTTTCGAGCAGCTCTTCGCGGCTTGCGTCCGGGTGGTCGAGCGCCCAATGCACGCCTTCGGCCACCTCGCGCATGTTGTGCGGAGGAATGTTGGTGGCCATACCGACGGCGATACCGGACGAACCGTTGCACAACAGGTTCGGGAATCGTGCCGGAAGCACGGTCGGCTCCTGTGTCTTGCCATCGTAATTCGGCAGGAAATCGACGGTGTCTTTGTCGATGTCACGAACCATTTCCATGGCGAGCGGAGCCATACGGCATTCGGTGTAACGCATTGCCGCGGCCGGATCGTCGCCGGGGGAGCCGAAGTTGCCCTGGCCGTCGACCAGCGTGTAGCGCATAGACCACGACTGTGCCATACGCACCAACGTGTCGTAGATCGCGAAATCGCCGTGCGGATGGTACTTACCCATCACTTCGCCGACCACGCGGGCGCACTTGGAGTAGCCGCGGTCGGGGCGGTAGCCGCCGTCGTACATCGCGTAGATCACACGGCGATGCACCGGCTTCATGCCGTCGCGCACGTCCGGGAGCGCACGGTCCACGATCACGGACATGGCGTACGCCAGGTAGGAATCGCGCATTTCCTGCTGCAGATCCTTCTTCTGGATGCGTTCGCCCACCATCAGGCCGTAATCGGTGTTGTCGGCCTCCTGCGGGCTCAACGGCTCCATGGAGCCGTCAGGCACGAACTGGCCGTCTTCGTTGCTGTTGTTTTCGTCTGCCAACTTCTAAGTCCTTCTAAATCCTTATGAAACCTTGCCTGAAGTCCTTGAAATCCCTACGCGTCGATCCAGCTGACGTTGCGGGCGTTGCGCTGGATGAACAGACGGCGAGGTTCGACTTCGTCTCCCATGAGCATGGAGAAGGTTTCGTCGGCTGCGGCCGCGTCTTCGATCTGCACCTGCTTCAGAATGCGGTGGTCAGGATCCATGGTGGTTTCCCACAGTTCCTGGTAGCTCATTTCACCCAGACCCTTGTAACGCTGGATGCCTTCGCCCTTCGGCAGCTGACGGCCGGCGGACTTGCCTTCGGCGAGCACGCGGTCGCGTTCGGCGTCGGTGTACACGAAGTCGTGCGCGCCTTTGGTCCACTTGAGTCGGTACAGCGGCGGCATGGCCACATACACGTAACCAGCGGTGATCATCGGGCGCATGTAGCGGAAGAACAGCGTCAGATTCAGGGTTGCGATATGCGCGCCGTCCACATCGGCATCGGCCATGATGATGACCTTGTGGTAGCGGACTTTGTTCAGGTCGAAATCCTCGCCATAGCCGCCGCCGACCGCGGTGATCAGCGATTCGATGGTTTCGGACTTCATCATGCGGTCGAGGCTTGCACGCTCGGTGTTAAGGATTTTGCCTCGCAACGGCAGGATGGCCTGCGTGATCGGGTTGCGTCCCTGAATTGCGGAGCCGCCTGCGGAGTCGCCCTCCACGATGAACAGTTCGCATTCTTCAGGATTGTTGGACTGGCAATCCTTCAGTTTGTCTGGCATGCCCGCAGATTCGAAGATTGACTTACGGCGGGTATTCTCACGTGCCTTCTTGGCTGCAAGACGCGCACGGGAGGCTTCAATGGCCTTCTGGATGATGTTCTTGGCCTCGCTAGGATGCGAATCGAACCAGTCGCCGAGCTTGTCGGTCATCACACGCTGTACGAAGGTTTTCGCTTCGGAATTGCCGAGCTTGGTCTTGGTCTGGCCTTCGAACTGCGGGGTGGTGAGTTTCACCGACACCACTGCGGTCAGGCCTTCGCGCACGTCGTCGCCGGAGAGGTTCTCATCCTTGTCTTTGAGGATGTTCTTTTCACGTGCGTAACGGTTGACGAGCGAGGTCAGCGCGGCGCGGAAGCCTTCTTCGTGGGTACCGCCTTCGGTGGTGGAGATGGTGTTGGCGAAGGTGTGCACCGCTTCGGAGTATGCGGTGGTCCATTGCATGGCGATTTCCGCGGAAATGCCGATTTTCAGGTCTTCCGCTTCGAAATCGATCACGTCCGGTTCGACGGGGGTTGCCTTGCGGGACTTCACCAAGTAATCGACATAATCCTTGATGCCGTCGTTGTATTGGTAGGTGACCGTCTGATGCTTCGGTTCGGCATTGTCGTCGCTTTCGCCCGCGACTTCGTCTCCGGCCTGATCCGGTTCGCGCAAATCGGTCAGGGACAGTTTCAGCCCCTTGTTGAGGAACGCCATCTGCTGGAAGCGGTTGCGCAGGGTCTCGAAATCGTAGGTGGTGGTTTCGAAGATCGCGCCGTCTGCCCAGAAGGTCACGGAAGTGCCGGTGGACTCGTCTTCGCCCATCGGCTCGCCCTTGGCAAGACGTGCGGTCGGCTTCTGGTCGATGTAGGTCTGGGTCCAGTGGAAGCCCTGTCGGCGCACTTCGATGTCGACGCGGGTCGACAGCGCGTTCACCACGGAGATGCCCACGCCGTGCAGACCGCCGGAAACCGCATAGCCGCCGCCACCGAACTTGCCGCCGGCATGCAGCTTGGTCATCACGGTTTCCACGCCGGAAACGCCTTCGCCCGGCACTTCGTCGACCGGAATGCCTCGGCCGTCATCCACCACGCGCACGCCGCCGTCCGGCAGAATCGTCACTTCGATGTGCGAAGCGTAGCCTGCCAGCGCCTCATCGACGGAGTTGTCGACGATCTCGTACACCAGGTGGTGCAAGCCTCGGGGGCCGGTGGAGCCGATGTACATGCCCGGGCGGATTCGCACCGCCTCAAGGCCTTCCAGAACCCTCAGATCGGAAGCGTCGTAATGCTCCGGAGCCAAGGTGTCATCGAGCTGCGCATCTTCGAGCTGATCGTTCTGGATCTGATCTTCCTGCGTGTTTTCAGCTGATTCGTTCAGCGAATCCGCATCAAGGTCTGCCACAGAGATTCCTTCCTGCATTTTTCCCGCCAATGAGGGTCATTCACGCAGGTGATACCACCTAGAACGCAAATAAAGGCCCCTTCTAGGCGTTTACATACACTGCTTGATATTCTACTCATGGAGGGGGACAGAGCGCCAGAGGCATTTATCCTTGAAATCCAGCCGTTTACCCCTGTTTTTTCGCTTTCGGAAAACAACATTCGACCGTTGCGAACGGCCCGCTTGGAAGCGTCGCAGGGGGAATTCTTCGACGAAGCGCCTTCAACGAACGTCTGATAGCACGTGGTGTCGCGCTAATATCGCGGCCTTCGTGTCATTCGTCCTCGGCTGAATCCCTGTTGTTGCGGGCCGGTGACGCGCACCTCGTTGATGGTCAGCCCCTCGAGCCTACGGCGAATGGTGTCGGTCAGCAGCGGAATCATGTACGTCAAGGTGGTGGTCCATGCGGGGCTGTCGCATCGGATCGTCAGAATGCCGTCGCGCAGGTCGACGGGGTAGGAGTGGCGCGCGTTTTCGACGCCGACCACCTGATCCCAATGATTCTGCATCTGCGCGATTTTCAGATGCGGCGTCCAAGAACCTTGCGTTGCGATCACGTTGAAAATATTGCCGACCGTCTGCGGGTCGCGTCCGGGTTTGCCGAAATTCTCCCACGCCTGCCGCGCACGTTCCTCACGTTCCTTATATCGGCCGGCACGTCGGCTGATACGTTCGAATACTTCGGCGGGCAACTTGCGTTGGTCGAGATGCAATGTTTCGCAGATTGGAGGATTCGGCATCAGCGCTGCTCCTGTCGATTCACCGACTGTTGCGCTGCAGACGATTGCGTTGCAGATTCCCGTCCCGCGACAAGTTGCGCCATCATCGCCGTCAAATCGTCATGCTGTCCATCTTGCGATTGCCTGCGCAACGCGGCCACGTCGATCACATGCGCGTCCGCGTGAAAGCGCCCAGCATCCATGCGCGGAATATCGCTTGCCGCGGCGACGGTGATCAGCACCTGGTCCTGCCGCATCGCAAAATCGAGGATCTGCCCACGACGGGCCTCGTCAAGCTGTGCGAACACATCATCGAGAATCACGATTGGCTTGCTTTCAAAATGTGCGGAAACCGCCTCATATAGCGCCATTTTCAACGCCAAAGCCATGGTCCACATCTCACCGTTGGACGCGAATTCGCGTGCGTTCATATCGTTGAGCAGCAAAGTCAGGTCGTCGCGATGCGGACCGATCAGATTCTGCCCGCGCGCCACTTCGCCGGGGTAGATGCGTTGGAAATGGCGGCTGATCTCCGCGGCCGGATCGTCGAACAGCATCACTTCGTCGAAGGACGGCTCGTAGGCGAGCGCCGCCCGTTCGTCATCTCCCGCCAAAGACGCGTAGATCCGCGCAAAAGGCTCTTCCAAGCGTGAGATCACGTTGTTGCGGTCCCGCGTCAGCTGCATGCCGAGGTCGATGAATTGCCCCGTCCAGATTTCCAGCCCGCTTAAGACCGCCTGCTGGCCGTATTGCGGGTCGAGATTCGTGCCGTCGCCGAGTTGTTTGAGCAGTGCCGTGCGCTGTTTCGCCACGTGCGTGAACTGTTGCAGGGTCTGCGCATAGTGGGGGAGCAGCAGAGACGCGGCCTGGTTGATGAAGTTGCGTCGGGTTGCGGGATCCCCTGCTACCAGACGTTGATCTTCGGGGGTAAAGGAGACGGAGGGCGTGCGCCCGATGAGATCCCTCATATATTGAGATTTTCCGCCGTCGATGCGCGCTCGGTTAGCACCCCGTGCCACGATGGTCGCCTCGTAGGTGTGCTGCGTTTCACCGTCTTCCACGTTGGCTCGGATGGTGGCCGACGTGCACCCTTTTTCGATTAATGGCAGTGATGATGACGCGCGATGGCTGGATCCTGTGGAAAGCACTTCGATGGCTTCCACGATATTGGTTTTGCCGAGTCCGTTGGCACCTTGCAGAATGTTGATTCCCGGTTTGAAATCGAGCACGCAATGTTCCCACGATCGGTAGTGGTCGAGTGCCAGTCGGGAAATATACATGCAAGATCCTTGAGATAGTGCGAATTTCTTACGTAAATAATCGCAATTAATCATGCAAATGGGCTGAACTGGCAATAACAGCCATGTTCAGCCCTATTTTTTGCGATGTATCCGCGTTTTCGTGTAGGTCAGCTTAGTTCAGCTGTTGAAGCGCATCGGCACGAGCAGGTAGCGGTAGTCCATGGATTCTTCGGAATTCGATTCCTGCTGGCCGTTGAATTCCACCGGCTTGACCGCGGTGGTCATCTTCATGCGTACGAACGGCTCGCTGATGGCGCTCAGGCCTTCGATCAGGTAGGCGGGATTGAAGGCCACGGTGATGTCTTCGCCATCCATGTCGATGTCGAGGATCTCCTTGGCTTGGGCTTCATCCACCGAGCCTGCGGTCAGCGTGAGTTCCTGGCTGGTGAAGGCCATGCGGATCGGAGCGTTGCGTTCGGCCACGAGGGACACGCGCTTGATGGCGCTGATGAGATCCTGCTTGTTGATGACCGCATGAATCGGGTATTCGTCAGCGTACAGGCGGTCCACCGCGGGGAATTCGCCGTCGATCAGCTGCGAGGTGGATACGCGTCCGGCGTTCTCAAAGCCCAGCAGCGACGGATTCTCCGGATCGAAATCCACGACGATGTTTTGATGCTCGTCCAAGGAACGGGCCACATCGCGCAACAGTGCGCCGCGCACGAGTGCGGTGGTGTTGATGTCCGGGTTTTCCGGCGTCCAGGTGAAGCTCGAACGCGACAAGCGGAATCGGTCGGTGGAGCTCATGATCACCTTGTTGCCTTGGAACTGCACACGAATGCCGGTCAGTACCGGACGGTTCTCCTCGCGGGAAACGGCGACGGACGCCTGGGCGACGGCCTGTGCGAAGGTTTGGGCGTCCACCTGCCCCAGTTTGGCGGGAACCACCGGCAGATCCGGATATTCGTTATCCGGCATGAGCTGCATGGTGAAGGTGGACTTGCCCGACGTGATGGTCAGTGTGGATCCGTCAGTGGATAGGTAGGTTTTCGCGGCGGGAAGCGACTTGGTGATATCTGCCAGCAGCTTGCCGAGCACCAGAATGGATCCGCTTTCATCAACGCCTGCTTCGATATGGTGGCGTGCGGAAATGGCGTAATTGAAGGCGGAAAGCTGGAGGGTGCCGTCGATGGCCTCCAAGCGAATGCCTGCCAAAATGGGGGATGCAGGACGAGCGTCGATCACGCGAGTGGTCCAGGCTGCTGCGTCTGCCAGCGCTTGGGAATTGACTTCAACTTTCATGGCTAGTTTCCTCGTTTCGTTCGGTCCATAAGTCATTCTAGCGAGACTGTCGGCGTTTGACGAAGCGTGGGGAATTCCCCACTTATGACGACGATGATGAATTTCTTATAACAACCTACATTCGTCATAATAAGGCCTGTGGATAATGTGGGTAAGTGCTCAGACCCCACGTTTTGCAATGGCTCGCAACATCTCATTGCTTGTGGATAACTTTTGGACGAAGTGTGGACAAATCATCGGGTTATCCACAGCCTCGTCGCTTTGAAAAAGTTATCCACAAAACCATGTGGATAGTCCACAATTCATCCACCGGCGATTCTGTCGTTTCCAACGGGTTTTCCACCGAGAAATCATTGATTTGTGTATAACCATGTGGATAACTTCAATGAAAATCTTCCACAGGCCGGCGTGTCAGGATGGTCGGTAAAACAGCTGATAAAGAATTTACTGATACTCATACTTGGCTTGTGAAAATCGCCTGAGAAAGGCAGAAAACGCCTAAAATCGTTTTTTTGAGACGCACGGAAACACATACAAACGCGCAAAGTCGCATAGAAAACGTTATTTTTCGCCGGAACGCTGCTTGAGCTGCAGGGTCAGTTCCGTCACGTAGTTGTAGATCTCCTGCTTTTCCTGCATCTCGTCGCTGATGCGGGTGTATGCATGCATCACCGTGGTGTGGTCCTTGCCGCCAAACACCTGGCCGATGTCGTTCAGGCTCATGCTGGTGAGCTCACGCACCAAATACATGGCGATCTGACGCGCCAGCGCGATCTTCTTCGTACGCGAACGTCCGACAATGTCATCGAACGTAATGTAGAAGTACTTGGCCACCTGGGTGATGATGTCGGTGGGCTTGATCTCCACATCGGTCGAGAAAAAGTCCTGCAACGTCTGTTCCGCCAACGCGCGGGTCACCGGCTGGCCGCTCAGCGATGCCATGGCGGTCACGCGGTTCAGCGCGCCTTCCAGCTCGCGAATATTCTCGGTGAACCGCTCCGCGATGAGGTTGAGCACATCGTCCTGAACGTTGGTGCCGTGGGCGATCATGCGCAGAATGGCGATGCGCGTCTCCAGATCCGGCGGCTTGACGTCAACGGTCAGGCCGGATTCGAAACGGGAGATCAGACGTTCGTTGAATCCCTGCAGATCCTTCGGAGGCACATCGGATGCGATCACAATGCGCTTGTTCGCCTGATGCAGGGTATTGAATGTATGGAAGAACTGTTCAAGCGTCGCGTCCTTGCCGCTCAGAAATTGAATATCGTCGATGAGCAGCACGTCGACTTCGCGGTAGCGACGGTTGAATTCCTTGATTTGACCGGAATTCTGGTTGGTGTCGCCCAACGCTTCGATGAATTCGTTGGTGAATTCCTCACTGGTCACATAACGGACTTTCAGCGTGGGATCCTTGACCAGTGCGTAATTGCCGATGGCGTTCAGCAAGTGGGTTTTACCCAATCCTGATCCGCCGTAAATACAAAGCGGGTTGAAATCGTGACCGGAACCTTCCGCGACGGCCAACGCGACGGTACGTGCGAAACGATTGGAATCGCCAGGAACGAAGGTGTCGAACGTGGCGTTCTTATTCAAATGGGTCTTAGGATCCAGCAGAGGCCTGTTTTGGCCGCGTTGGAAGTTGTTGTGGCGCTCCGGCGGCATAACAACCGGAATCGGCAGCTGCCCCTGCGTGGTTTCCTCCGCATGTGGCGCGGGGGAGAAGTGGGGGTATTCCTCGACGGCAGGTTGGGCCGGTTCCTTCTTTTCCACAATCTTGAATGCGGGGAAAATATCCTGTTCGGCGGCTTCCCGCAAGGCTTCCAGCAGGGGCTGGTTCAATTCGTTCTGCAACGTCTGCTGTGCGGCCGCGCTTGGCACGCATAAGACAATGGTAGGACCCCACATGCCTTCGGGAAAAACGTTTTCCAGCCAGCTTTTATCTCGGATGGACAGCGCCGGATTCTGGTGCAACAACGCCAGCGCGTCGGACCAGACTCCCCGAGCCTGCTCGAGAGGGTCAGTTGTCGTGTCGGCCACGGATTCCCCTTTCTCGACAGACTTTTTCCAAGTGTGCAACTGTTTATTTGTACTCTCTTTTCCCCAAGTTATCCACCGGTAAGCGTGTTGAAAAGACTGAATTGTGAATAACATCATTGTAGTTTGTGGATAACTTTTGTGGGGAGTTTGGCGACATATCAACGTTTCTGTGGATTGTTTCATGGGGAGAATCCCCATGAAAATGTGAAGGATTTGATATGCGCATTCATCTCTGTTCAGGGGTCAGAGTAACTTGGTAGAGCTTGACTCATGAGGAGCCGTGCCTTGGCATGGCAAAAAACACCGGGAGCATTAATTATGAAGAGGACATTCCAGCCGAACAACCGTCGTCGTCACATGAAGCACGGTTTCCGTCAGCGCATGCGCACCCGCGCAGGCCGCGCTCTGATCAACCGTCGCCGCGCCAAGGGCCGCAAGTCCCTCGCTGCCTGATTTAACGGCATAGAGCGGTGGAACGGCTGAAAAGCCATCGCGATTTCGTCGCGGTGCTCAAACGCCGTCGTAGGGTATCGCGAGAAGACATCGTCGTGCATTATTTGGTGCACGACGATGCCATTATCGACGATTCTGCGGCGATGCGGGGCCGACGTGTCGGTTTGGCCGTTTCCAAGGCTGTCGGCAACGCTGTGACGCGTAATGCCGTCAAGCGTCGTTTCCGCGTGCTTGCACGAAAGTACGAATCTGCCTTACCTGAATCCTGCGATATCGTGTTGCGTGCCAAGCCAAGTGCTGCGCATGCCGATTTTCTATCGTTGGAACAGCAGATCGCAGCATGTTTTGAAGCGGTGAATCGTAAGGCCGTGCGTCGGTAATGAACGCCGGTCGTAACGGAAATTGGATGATTCGTGCCATTCGCTGGTACCAACGTCATATTTCCGCGAATACCGCGCCTTGCTGCAGATATTATCCAAGTTGTTCCAATTACGCGATTCAGGCGATTGAACGATTTGGCCGCCTTAAGGGTGGCCTTCTTGCGTTATTGCGCCTTCTTCGCTGCAATCAGTGGAACCGTGGGGGAATTGACGACGTTCCGCAGCTTTATTCCTTGTTTTACAGATGTTCGTGGTCGAAGGCACACGAGGAACCTCGGCTCACGCCTCTGAACGTAGAAAAACCTATAGGCGATAAGGAGACTGGCCTGTAATGAATCAAAATCAATTCCTCCTCGACAGCGGTTTCTGGGGCTGGCTGTATAAGCTCCTGTATCCCGTCGAGTGGCTCATGACGCAGATCATGGCCGTATTCCATAAGTTCCTGGTGATGCTGGGCATGAACGAGATCGGTTTCTCGTGGGTCATGTCCATCGTATTCCTAGTACTTGTGGTCCAGGCATGCGTTTTTCCGCTGTTCTACAAGTCCATGAAGGGTATGCGCAAGATGCAGGCCCAGATGACCGTCCTGCAGCCAAAGATGCAGCGTATCCAAAACAAATACAAGGGCAAGAACGATCCCGCCAGCAAGGAAGCCATGCAGCGCGAGATGATGAAGCTCTACCAGGACAATGATGCGAACCCGATGGGTGGCTGCACTTCCATGCTCCCTATGTTCGTGCAGGGTCCCGTATTCATGTGCATGTTCTATACGCTGTCAGCCATTCCGTACATCGCACGCGGCAAATTCAGGGACGGACAGGGTCTTGGCGCTTTCGACATCGCCACAGCCAAGCAGTTCACGTCCACCACAGTGTTCGGTGTGAACGTGGCTGATAACTTCACGACCGCCGCCGTGCATGGCAAAGTAGTTATCGCCATCTTCGTTGCATTGATGTGCTTCTGCCTGTGGTTCATGCAGTACAACAGCATGAAGCGTAACATGGCTCAGTCTGCGGCAAACAAGCAGACCGAAATGATGCAGAAGATGATGTTGTGGATGTTCCCGATCATGTACATTTTCTCCGGTATTGCCATGCCGTTCGCTGTGCTGGTGTACTGGCTCACCAACAACATCTGCAATCTGTTGCGTTCCATCTGGCAGATCCACGTCTTCCCGACTCCGGGATCTCCGGCCGCCGAAGCGAAGGAAAAGCGTGATCATGTTCATGAGAACGCCCGCCGAGCCAAGGCCGGTCTGCCATCCCTCGAGGAAGAGGCGCTGCAGAAGGCCAAGGAAGCCGCCGAAGTGAAGGAAAAGAGCGGCTACCAGCGTCAGCAGCCGAGCCGTAAAAAGAAAAAGAAGTGAGTAAAAGTGTGTCCCGTGTTTCACGTGAAACGCGGGACACACCACTTTTTATCAGCGTTTATTGTCGACGTGGTAAACAGGAATTAGACTTTACACAATAAGACTTTAGTAATAGAAACCCCGCTCAAAGGAGTACAACCACTATGGCGCAAGATGAGGAAAAGACCATCGATCAGCTCAACGAGGAAGCTGATATCGCTGCCGATTATCTTGAAGGACTGCTTGATATCGTCGATTACGAAGGCGATATCGAAATGGGCGTGCGCAACAATCGCCCTACCGTGCAAATCGTCGCCGATGATGATACGGACATCAAGCATCTCATCGGACGCAACGGCGAAGTCGTTGACGCTCTGCAGCAGCTGACGCGACTGGCCGTGCAGCAGAAGACCGGCGAGCGTTCCCATCTCATTGTGGACGTCGACGGCTATCTGAAGCGCAAGCGCCAGCGTCTGCACGACATCGCGCTGGACGCCATCGACGAGGTGCGCGAGACGGGGGAGCCGGTTGATCTCAAGCCGATGAACTCCTTCGAACGCAAGATCGTGCATGATGTGGTGCGTGAGGAGGGCATGAAGTCCCGTTCCCACGGCGAGGAACCGCGTCGTTACGTCACGGTGTATCTCAAGGCTTCCGCTGCCGAAGATGCTGAAGACGAGGATGAGGCCTGAGTTCGGCTCGTTTCACGTGAAACATGGCGTCACCATTTGGTGGCGCTTTTTTATTGCGATTTTTTGAGTGACTTCATGCTGGCTGTGCGCCGGACATGTGATATTGCCGTCAATGGTCGGGAAGTACTTGCTGGAATACCGGCAATGAGGAAGAGCAGGATATAGGATGGTGCCCATGAGTGATGTGACAGACGAACTTGATGATTCGCCGATGCTTGAGGAAGTGCTGGGGGATGCGTTGGGCAAGCTTCGTGTTTTCCATGCGAAACTTGCCGAAGAAGGCGAACCTCGCGGTCTGATTGGGCCAAGAGATGTTGGCATTATTTGGGAACGCCATATTCTGAATTCGGCCGCCATTGTGCCTTTCGTAAAGGAAGCCACGGCCAAGAAGCAGTTCAAGACGGTTGCCGATATCGGCAGTGGCGGCGGTTTTCCCGGTATTGTCGCGGCCGCCTGCCTGCCGGATCACCGGTTCACGCTTGTGGAGCCGATGGAACGTCGTGTCGAATGGCTGAACGAGTGCGTGGCCGATATGGAGTTGAATAACGTTACCGTGGTGCGTGCCAGGGCCAATGAGATGATCGAGGCCATTGCGGGTGCTACTGGCGCTCAAGGCGGCAATCGTGGCAATGGAAGCACCAGGAACGGCAAAGGCGGCAAGAACGGCAGGGGAGTGGCCGTTCGCGGTCCTGTACTGGATTTGGATGGCAAGCCTATTCAGGCGAAACATCCGTTTGCCGTGGTGACGTGCCGTGCCGTGGCTCCTATGACCAAACTTTCGGGGTGGACGCTGCCGTTGCTTGAGCGCGGTGGACGTTTGGTCGCACTGAAGGGGCGGTCCGCGCAAGAGGAGATCGAAAAGGCTTCCAAAGAGATCGCCAAATGCGGTGGCATTCGTCCGCGGGTGGTGGATGCCGAGGTTGGTCCGGGCTTGGAATCGACCCATGTGCTCATGGTGGATAAAAAGTAAGTTATCCACCATTTCGGTGAGTTATGCACATTGTCCACAACTGGAAAATCGACGAAAAAAAGCGGCGGAAAAATGTTGAAGTAGCAACGAAAGATCGGTGGATAACTTTTTGCGAACAACGTAAGTTATCCACCGACTATCCACAGCTATTCACATTTGTGCACAGTGGGTGAGATGAGCTGATTCTGTCCACCCGAATGATGAAACTTGAATGTTAAGCATATCGTAAGGAAGGCTAGTGTATGACTGGACCTGAAGGACCAGATAACCTGACATCGATGGAATCGGCAACGGAAACCATCAAACGAATTTTCGGAGGATCGGATTCCCCTCTTGGTTCGCAGATTGCCGACGAATCGACTCGCTATCGCGCCTTGCAGAAGGCCGTTTGCCCAAAGCCGGAGCAGACGCGCCTGATCGCGGTCGCCAACCAGAAGGGTGGCGTTGGCAAAACCACGTCGGCCGTGAATCTTTCCGCTGCGTTGGCTCAGTTCGGTTCCAAGGTGCTGCTGATCGATATGGATCCGCAGGGCAATGCGTCGACCGCGTTGGGCGCTCCGCATGCGTCGGGGGAGCCTTCGGTGTACGACGTGATCGAAGGCAGGAAGACCATCGCCGAAGTCAAGCGCACATGCCCTGATTTTGATCTGCTCGATGTGGTTCCAGCTTCGATCGATTTGAGCGGTGCCGAGCTGGAAGTCGCCGACATGGAAAATCGTAATGTGCTTCTGAAGACCGCGGTTGACGAGTTTCTGGAAACCAGCGAGGAGCACTACGACTACGTGATTATCGATTGCCCGCCAAGCCTCGGCCTGCTGGTAATTAATGCCATGTGTGCGGTGCATGAGATGCTGATTCCGATCCAGGCTGAGTACTATGCGCTGGAAGGTCTCGGCCAGCTCATCAATACCATCGGACTGGTGCAGGAGCATTTCAATCCGTCGCTGCTGGTTTCCACCATGCTGATCACCATGTTCGATAAGAGGACGTTACTCAGCCGTGAAGTGCATGACGAAGTCAAAAATCATTATCCGACTATCGTACTGAATACCACGATTCCCCGAACGGTGAAAATATCGGAAGCTCCAAGCTTCAATCAAAGCGTGATCGCCTACGATCCCAAGGGAATGGGAGCGATTGCCTATTGTGAGGCCGCATTGGAAATCGCACGTCGCTCGCAGACGGTGCTGAAGGCTATCGATGCAAGAAGGAATGAGAACTGATCATGGCTACGAAATCACGTTTAGGCAAGGGTCTCGGCGCACTGTTTCCGTCTCTTCCAGGAGAGTCGGCGAAATCGGAAGCCGCTACTGAACCGGCTGTGGCTGTTGCGGGTGCAAAGGCTGATAACAAGATCGCTGGAAAGGTTTCAGAAAACGTAGCCGGTGGTGCGACTGTTGCCGGGCAATCCGCGGGGAAGACCGCGGTCAAGAGTTCCGTGGCAACCGCCAAGGCTTCCGTCGATGCCGTCCATGACATGAAGAAGAACGTTTCACGTGAAACCAAGAAGGGGAGTGGCCATCGAGCCAGTATGCCTTCCATCACGTTGAATGAGACTGCTCATCCTGCCGACATGTTCTTCGGTTCCACCAGTCCTGTTGCCACTTCCGAAGTGAAGCAGGAAAGTGTTTCACGTGAAACCGCTGCGGTAAAAAAGACCGAAGATAAGAAGAATGACGAACCTGAACTGTTGCCGGTGCAGGGCGGTTATCTCGTTGAATTGCGACTGAGTGATGTTGGACCGAACCTGCATCAGCCGCGTACCATTTTCGATGAGGATGATCTTCGTGAGCTTGCCGATTCCATCAAAGAAGTCGGCGTGCTGCAGCCTATTGTCGTACGGAAGCGTCCACTCGCGCAGATTGAGGCTGCTCGCAAGGAGAACGCCGCTAAAGATGCCGAGTCGCACAATATGTTCGACGGGCGCATGGATAGCATGTACGAGCTCATTATGGGTGAACGTCGTTGGCGCGCATCGCAGATCGCAGGTTTGAAAACGATTCCTGCGATTGTCAAAACCACTGCCGACGACGATATGTTGCGTGACGCTTTGCTGGAAAACCTGCATCGCGTTGCGTTGAATCCATTGGAAGAGGCGGCCGCCTATCAGCAGATGATCGACGATTTTGGCTTGACGCAGGCGCAATTGTCAAAGTCGGTGTCGAAGTCGCGTCCGCAAATCGCCAATACTCTGCGACTGCTGAATCTGCCTGCGACCGTACAAAAGAAGGTTGCTTCCGGCTTGCTGTCGGCCGGTCATGCGCGCGCATTGCTCGGATTACCGACGGAAGCTGACATGGAACAGCTTGCGACGCGCATTATTTCCGAAGGGTTGTCGGTACGCAGCACCGAGGAAATCGTGTCGATGAAGGTCGCTGAATCGGACCAGCCGAAGAAAGCGAAAACCAATAAGCTGAACCCTTGGGCCGGAACGCCGATGCAGGTCGGTCTTGAAAAGAGGTTCGGCACGAAGGTGTCGATCAAGGGATCCAAGGAGCATGGACGCATCGAAATCGTGTTCAAATCCGAAGACGACATGAAGCGCATTGTCGACCTGCTCATACCCACTGCCGAAAAATAGTATTTCTTAAGTTTTTTGGTGTCCGCGGAAGGGGCGGCATATTCTGTTCACGACACACTCAAGGCCGTTTGGCCAAGCTTACAGTCATGAACAGAATATGCCGCCCCTTCCGCTCGTTTTTCAAGTTTTTGTAGGGTATGACCGTGATGGGAAGTGTTACTGCTGGAGGTAGGCTTGGGCATCGAGGGCGGCCCGGCAGCCCATGCCGGCGGCACTGATCGCTTGACGGTAAATACTATCAACACAGTCGCCGGCTGCAAAAATGCCGGCAGTGCTGGTGCGTGTGCTGGCGCCGTCCACCTGAATATATCCACCCGCATCTCGCTGCACAATGCCGTCAATAAAAGCTGTGGCGGGGGAGTGGCCGATCGCCACAAAAATGCCGTTTGCGGCAATCGTGCTGGTCTCTCCGGTGATGACGTTGCGAATGTTCACGGATTGGGCTCCATTGTCGTCACCCAAGATTTCCTCCACCACGGAATCCGTGACGATGGTGATCTTCGGATTCTGCTGAGCGCGTTCCACGAGAATCTGCGATGCGCGGAATTCAGAACGACGATGAATCAACGTCACCGACGATCCAAATCGTGAAAGAAAATCAGCCTCGGTGAATGCGCTATCGCCGCCGCCGACCACAATAATCGGCTTATCTCGGAAGAAGAAGCCGTCGCAGGTCGCGCAATATGACACTCCCTTGCCGGAATATTCCGCCTCTCCGGGGATGTCGAGTTTGCGATATTCCGATCCGGTTGCGATGATCAAAGCATGGGTTTCAAAAACGTCTCCCTGATCGACGCTCACGGTTTTCACGCCGGTGACGTCATTGTTGCTCACGGAAACAACATCATCCCAAACGATTTCCGCGCCGAACTTCTCAGCCTGGCGTTGCATATTATCCATGAGTTCCGGTCCCATAACGCCGTCGGGGAAACCCGGAAAATTCTCCACTTCAGTGGTGTTGACGAGCTGCCCGCCTGGGGTCAGCGCACCCGCGATGACCAGTGGTTTGAATCCAGCCCGGCCCAAGTATATGGCCGCGGTATATCCGGCAGGGCCGGATCCGACAATAATCACATCTCGCAAATCACTCATATTCCCACTGTAGCGAACCACCAAAGCAACCAGCCGCGCACTGCACGATTTCACGCATTCCTTTTTCTTATGGCGTATTATCAAGTGCTTTCCAAGCCGGATCATCTACAGAGTTTCACGTGAAACACAAGCTGTTGTGCGTGGTTGCGTGCGGTGCTGTGTGTGCAGTTGCTGGGGTGGCTGGATTCTTGGCGTCGCTTGATCGGAACATGAGAAAGGGCTTGCGCTCCACATGGAGCGCAAGCCCTTCGGTCGTGTTAATGTGACGCCTGCCTGCGCGGGCCTTGGATCACTTGTTGATGACCTTCTTGAACAGATCGGCGCTGGCCTTGGCGAGTGCGAACTGGCCGAAGCCCGGATCGACGGAAGCGAGGTTGGCGTTGATGATCTGGTTGAAAGTGTTGTTCTTCATGATGTTTCCTTTCGTTCGGCTTGGCGGCGTTCTTGTTTTCTGTTCTTTCCTCTGGCCGCTGCCGTAAGTCTGTTGCTTTTTGGTTACGTTCAGCGCGGGTGGCGTTGCCGTTTCCCCGCGTGTGGGGTGCGGCTCCGGTTTTCTCTCCGGTTCCTGCCGCATCGTGTCTCTTTGTTCTGTTGTGCCTTCATCATAGGCAGGCTCAACCGTCGATGTCATGCAACGATCGTCGATTCTTTTGTATTTTCATCGGCTAATCTTGAAATAAACGTAACGATGCTGTGATGAACATCAATCGTCGATTGCAGGGCAGTATTGCCGTCGCAAAAGAAACGGCGCGATCTTCAGATTTTCTATCTTTTCTATGAAAGTCTCAAAATCGTTCTCCCGTAAGACTTTTCGCAAGGTCGGCATTGTTCTATCCATTTTCCATCTTCCTTATTTGCGGGAGTATTTGCGCTTGTTGCCGGCGAATGTCAGGTTACATTGATTGATATCGGGCTGATTGGTGTGGCTGTTCGACAGGCTGATTGGTGTCGGGCGTAAGAAAGGAACGTGATATGGCGACTATTCCTGAACAATATGAGAGCCAGCGCGTGGGCGTGCAGGGATATCGCGTGCTCAATCTCGATTTGGACGGCGTTTGCGCGGATTACAAGGGCGCGATCCGCGATTACCTGCAGCGGCAGGGCATTGACGTGCCGGAACGTGCGCTGCAGACCGCGCATTACAATCTCACGCGCGAGGACGGATGGCCGTTCGAGACGCTCGACGATTACATCGAAACGCACAAAGCCGCGGAGCGTGAGCATCTGTATGCGACGATGAAGCCGCTTCCGGGGGTCGCGCAGGCATTGCAGCGATTGGCGAATGAGCATGTGTACATTCGCATTGTCACGCACCGGCTGTTCGTGTCCGGCCAGCATCAGATGGTCGTTTCCGACACCGCGCAATGGCTGGACAGCAACCGCATTCCGTACATGAGTCTGTGCTTTACTGGGCTGAAAGACAGTATGCAGGCCACGATTCATATTGACGATTCGCCGGCGAATATCGAAACCTTGCGTGAGGCAGGGCAGCATGTGGTCGTGTTCGATCAGCCATACAACAGTACGTATGCTGGTCCCAGAATCGACAGCTGGAGCGACACCAACGTTGAAACGCTCCTCACCCTCTTCGAATCCTGGCCGGAGTAAGGGGTGTGCTGGCGGTAGCTGCGATTCCGTCCGTGTGACTCTGGTAATCGGTTTTAGGTGCGGGTTGTGCGGACGGGATTATGTGAGCGACCGCATGATTTGTCAGTTGACCGCACGATTTCTTCTATCTGGCCTCATGATTTTGTTTTGGCGACCTCACGATCTGGAAAAGAGTGTCCCCGATTGAAATCATGAGGTCAGCCAATCAAAATCGTGTGAAAATCGCAGATCGTGAGGTCGTCAGATCACAATCATGAGGCCAGCCAAACCAGATCATGGGTCAGACTAATGCTGGGGTAGACGTTTCAGCGCGTCAGCCAGTCTGCGGCGGAATATACCTGCTCGTCTTTGGCTTGAAAACTTGATTCCACGCGAGCCGCCACAAAGCGCCGCTCAGAGCGCAAAGACGCAGGAATTTGTGGAAAGCGGTCACGTTTCGCACATTGAGATAACCGGCCACGTCTCGCTCGACATATGTGCTGAGATATGACGAAAAGAAGAGTTCAAGCGGCATTTCGGAACTGTAGAGACGGGGGTGGCCGTCGCGCAGCATAAAATCATCCGCGAGCACGCTCCCGAATCTGACATCAGAGTGATAAAAATGGCGAAAAGTTGGTTGTCGATTCTTGAGCCAAGTTCCATCGCTTTTCGACTACGACCATATTCCAAAAATAAATACGAAAAGAGCCTGCCATACGTGAGGTGACGCATGGCAGGCTCTTTTCGTATCGCAATCTTCAGAAGTAATCGGATATTGCGATGTGCTGACGATCAGAACACTTGAATGCTTTCGATGTACAGCTGGTTGCCCGGCAGGCTATCAAGTGGGACCCACAGCATGATGTCCTGCGTTTCCACGGCCTTGTCGAACTTGATGTCGGTCGTGCCGGAATCGTCAAACTCGAACTGCGCCACCTGTTCGCCTTGGGACGGGCTGTTTGTCGCATTCACGCGAATATATCCCTGACCACCGGAAGAACGAATTTTGATGACCATGCGATACGCCTTCTGCGGCTGGCTCAGATGCACGTAATATCCGTAGCCCTGCTGTCCGTCAGGATTCGACAGGAACTGACGATTGTCGATTTCGTATGCGGTCGTGTTTTCCGGCTGCTTCGGATCCGGCACTTTCTTCGACTGCTTATCGGCGGTCACGACCTTGTCCTCGGTTTTCTTGGGTTGCTTGGACGCCGTAGACTCGCCGGATGCCGGCGTATTGGCGGAAGCATCGGAAGAATCCTTGGAATTGGACGAATCGGTATTGCCGGACGTATCGGAATTGGAAGAATCCGCGGAATTCGCATCCGACTGATCTCCCTCGCCGAACGGCACTTCGTCAAGATTTATTTCCGGCCATGGTCCTTTTGAATCAGTCGTAACCGAATCTGAAGGCTGCATCAAACCATGAACTGCAAACCCAAGCGCAACCGCAACAACGATGACCGCCACGATAATCGCAACGACCTTCGTTTTCAGCTTGCCAAACAGTTTCGCGTCGGCAACGTCAGTATTCGCCGAAGCGGAAGAAGGATTCTTCGGCGTGAAGCTCGGCGGAACCGCGGCTCGACCGGCGGCATACGCGGCATCGATCGCCTCCTGCTCTGCTTTCAACGCACGGGCGGACTCCTCGCCGGGCTGAATGACCTGACCATCCGCGCCGATCACTGGAATGCGACCGGTTTTTTCCAACTGGGAATCGTCGGATGACATGCCATCGTCCGGTACGGAAACCCTGATGGGGAAGGAGAAGGGAGAATCGCTGGTGTCGGTCACGCCATCGATGTCTTCTTCGCTCAGCAGTTCACGGCCGCTGCTCCACAACGATTTCACCGCTCCACTGGTGGCCGCGACGCCTTTCGCCAAAGCCTCCTTGCCATCGGAAAAATCGTTATGCGGTTCGGGAGCCGTGAACGTCATTTCCGGAATGCTTCCAGCCGCTGCCAGCGTATCCGGCAGCGGGAGCACATCCTTCTCAAGAATCTGCAGTAACGGAACATTGGCGATTGAGCATTCCGAATCCATGGAAGGCAACGTGATATCCATGCTTCCCAACGATGACAGCGGTTGGTACTCGCCAAGCAACGCTTCCAATTCCGCAATGGTCGCCATCGGAACGGTGGGGAAGCCGTCGTCCTCTTCAAGTTCGAGACCGCGCTTGCAGATCACGCGGAATTCCATCGGCGTGGTCGGCGCGAGCGCTTCAAGACGGAAATCCGTCGACAGCGTGGACGGGCGTCGGATCAGCATAGCGTACAACAGCGCTGAGATTTGACGGATCGCAAGCTGTTCCCGATTTTCCAAAGCCTGCGCGCGGGAAGTGTCGGCAAGCATGACGCTCACTGGAGCATCTGCGATCTGAATGCCGGAACGGGTCAGTCGCACCGTGTCGGTGCTGATGGAGAAATGCGTGAGATTGTCTTTTTGCAGCGCATGCAATGATTCGATGACTTCGCCAATGATGGAGCGCATGGCTGTATGGCTCAACGGCTGGTTGGCGTTCAGCGCAAGATATTCACTGAGGGTCATGCCTTCGTCAAGCTGCGTCACCACCAGCGCGACCTGGCCGGCATGCTGGAGCTGCAGCACTTTCGTGAAGTGGGAATCATGCGAAATAGCCAGCATGGAAGCGGTTGCGTTGACTTCCTGCAATGCCTTGCTGCTGCTGACAATAAACAGCTGGCAATCCCGTGCGAGCACATGGTCGCTGGCCTTCCAGACCTGCAGTCCGGTTTCTTCGCGCAATGGCGAAACGAGCACGTAGCGATTGCTGATGGTATCTCCCAGCTGAGGTTTCATGGGTTCCTTCAACTTTTTGTAAACGTTTGTTCTGCCTATGGTCACTTGCCGTTTTCGGCGTCGCCCTGTTCCAGTCTATCGTTGGGGCTGGTCGGCTTGCGAAGTCCGGGAATACGTGAGGAAATCAGTGCGATCGCCTCCTTGAATTCCTCGGAACGTAGCAGCCGCAACATGCCTACGTAAACGATGAAGGTCACTATGGCCAGCAGTGCGGCACACGCCACTGCCTGAATCCAGTTCATATGACCGTCCACCGCTCCGATTTGGGCGTCGACAAGCTGGTAGACGCTGTCACGTACCGTCACGCCGATGAACATGGTAGCTACTGCCGCGCCAATCGATTTCAGATACGAGATGGCTATGCGCGGACCGTCGATATTGTTTTCGAATCGCTTGCGCAGCATGGCATACAGGATGGGGATCGGCAGTATGTAGCTCATGGCTCCCACCATGCCGATCATTGTCGTCCATTCGGTAGGGGGGAGTAGTTTCGCGCCGATGATCACGCTTACCGCTTGAATGCCCATGGCGAACAGCATGAAAATGAACGGCGATTTGCCGTCTTCGAATGCATAGAACGTGCGCTGGATAATCAGATACGCGCTGGCGAACGGAAGTCCCACGCCAAGCGTGACCAACGGTCCCGCCATAAGAATCGCCTCTCTGACGCTCACAGACGGCAGCAACGCGAGAATGATCGGAACGGGCATCACCACGAAAGCGACCGCGAAATAGCACATGATCACACCCATATTGCGCAGCGCCTGGCTGAGATCGATGCGCGCTTCGGCGATATTATGATCGGCGACCGCACGGGATATTTTCGGGAAAATCGCGGTTGCCAGCGAAACGGCAATCAGCGAATACGGCAACATGTAAATCGTGTACGCGTTCTGGTATGAAGCATTGCCGGCCACGTCGAGCGGATTGATGCCGAACTGCTGCTGCGCGAGCATCGGCGCGTTAGTGGAGGTACGCGTGATTACGATATTGGCGAGCTGGTCGATTACGACAATGCCGACACTCCAAGCCGCGACCGGTCCCATGGAACGCAATCCAATGCCACGAAGGCCGAAGGTGGGGCGGTATTTCAATCCGATTTTGGTCAGTGGAATGAACAGTACCAGCGCCTGGAATGCCACGCCCAACGTCCACGTGCCTGCGGTCAAGGCGATTTTGTCGGCGGTCCAAAAATCAAGAGGATGCTCGGTGGCACGGCCGAATAGCGCGATGAACGTGCCGAAGCCGATGCAGCTGATGATGTTCGCACCCACGGAACTCCACGCATACGCGGTGAAATGGTCTTTGGCCGCGAGAATCTGGCCGACCACCGTATATAGGCCGTAGAAGAAGATCTGCGGCATGCACCACAGGGTGAATGAGGTCGCCAACGCCATGGTTTCGGGGCTACCGTTCACATACAGCTTGGTGAGCAGCGGCGTGCATAGGGCCATCAGGATCGTCACCGCCAACAGCATGGTGATGGCAAGCGTGATGAGCTTGTTGAGTTTGGTTTCGGCGTCTTTTGCCTTCAACGTGCGCACGATCTGCGGCACGAGCACGGCGTTGAAAATACCGCCGGAAACCAAGGTGTAGATCACCTGCGGAATCATGGATCCGGCTTGGTAGGCGTTCGCCGCATAGCCGGTGGTGCCTAAAGCCCAAGCGAGCAGAATGGTACGGATTTGCCCGGTCACGCGCGAGGCCGCGGTGCCGGAGGCCATGATCAGTGAATTACGGCCAACGGAAGAACTCATTCGTCTGGATCCTTCTTACGGTGGAATTGGCGCCACAGTCCCAAAGCTCCAAGCAGCACGGCGATGCCGATGATGATGAAGCCGGTTTTGTCGCTGATCTGCAATGCGCTGGTGATGTGGGTGGTTTGTGTCGCTCCGAATGTGATGCCCTGCCTGTCCTGCAGGCTGAGCGTGGCGTCCGCGGTGCCGGAGGTGGCCACGCGGATGGTGAACGCCACTTGGGCTTCGCTGTGCGCGGGCACTTCCACGGTGTCGAAACGCGAAGTGACGATCTGCATGGAGTTGGTCAATGATGAGACTTTTACCGTGACCGGATAGGGATGGCTGTTGCTGATGGTAACGGGCATTTGCGCGGTTTCGCTGACCACGTTGACGTTTTCCGTCGGTGTGATGGCCACGCCGTTGATGAGCAGGGACGCCAGTTGCCCGGCTCCTTCCACCATGGTGCTTCCGGCTGGATTTTCGCCGCCTAGCGCGTGCAGGGCCATGATGCCGTGCGCGTTGACGAGCTGCCTGCGCCACGCTTTGAGGCCTGCGGGGGCCTGCTTGGCATCGTCGGCGACGTCGGTGAGGATGGACGCGTTGAATCGTTTGATGTCGTTTGTCGAGGCTGCCAGTGTGTTGAGCGTCTGCCTGAGATTGGCTTGCGTCGCATCATTGATTCCGTCGGATTGCGGCACGATCGCGGCTGCATCGTTGCCGCTCAAGGCGGGGTCGGCATTGTTGAGCGTGTTCAGATCGGTGATGTTCAGCCATGGCGATTGTTCGACGTCCGTCATTAGTGCGTCCACGACGGCCGGATCAGAGTTGCCGTTCAGGCAGACCAGCAGATTGCGTTCCGAATACGGCTGCTCCATCTGGTAGAACGCGCTTTGCGCGACGAATCGCGCGAGACGCCCGGCCGTTGTTCCCTCGCCGTCCGCTTCGGCGTCGGCACTGGTCGCCTTGCCTTGTGCAAGGTTGGAAAGCACGCTTTGCGCGGTCAGTACGGTGATGTCGCCGGCGTCGGTGGTTACTACGGTCTTGCCGGTTTCCGCGGTGGCCGCATCATCCTCTTCGAAATCATGCGTGGCGATGACGGTGTCGTACCCCTGCTGCTTGGCTTTCGCCAGCGCGTCGGCGGTCCAATTGCCGGTGCCCTGCCATGCATACGTGGTCATACTCGCGTTCGGGTCACCCAACGCCGATTGATAGTTTTTCAAGGCCTGTTCGGCGTTCCATTGCGAGGTGCCGACGCCTGCCGAATCATAGGTTTTGCTATCGTTCAGCGCGGAATAGGCGGTGATGTCGAACAGGGCCGGTTGCGTGATGCCGTCGACTTGCGTCGGCATCGGCATCGTCTTCAGATAGGTTGGATCGGCCACCACCTGCAGTTTGTCATGCTTGGTGAACGTCTGTTCCAGCGACTTGAGTCGTGCCTCGTCTTCTTTGCCGGGAACGGCGATTTTCGAGAGTTCCGCGGAGGTGACGCCACCTTTGTTGACGAGCTGTTCCAGCATGGTGTTGTCGGTGGTCCATCCTTGCGCTTCGAGCGGCTGCACGATGGTGATATTCATCGCGGGCGTGTCGGGGGTATTGATTCCAGCTCCGGTCCGCGTTGCGAAAGTATGCGCTTCGTCTTGTTGAACGCCATTGGCCTCATAACTGAGCGTGACCGGTTTCGGCCCCCAGGAGTTGACGGACGCCAGCGTCTCCTGATTCGAGTCCGCGTCGATGTGCACGTTCGCCGAAGCTCCCGGTTGAAGCGCGGGAACCTCGCTCTGCCCAACGATATTGGGCGTGGGAATCTGCCCGATGCCTTCCGACCATTCCTGGATATCGTTGCGCGACACGAACGTGTAGAAGGCGTTCATGGCAAGGGTGAGCGTGCCTGAAGGGGTTTCCTGATCGGTGGTGTTGGTCACCGTCGCGCTCAAATGATAGCCGGAAGTGTCGGTCAGCACGGCGGTGGAGGAGTCGATCGACAGCATGGTGCCGGATTGCGATTCCTGTGTTTCTTCGGCTTCGGCTTTCGGCACAGGTGCGTATAACAACATCAACGCCATGGTCATAACCATGGCGAGGATTGCCGAAAGCGCACGCATGCCGTGCGGAACGTTCCGTTGTGCGGGTTGATTCACCTTCACGCCTGTCTGTTGAGTTTCCTTGCGTACAACCATGCTATCTTTCGTTCGTTCGGGTAGCTGAGAACGTCGTCCAAATCAGCAAAATCCACCCAAATCGCGTCTTCCGCCTCATGATCCGGGTCGCCTTCCACCGTCAACTCGCCGCCGATCTGACGCAATGCGAAATGATGCACCAGCTTGTGCACGCGCTGGCTGGTTCCGGTGAACCAGTAGTCGATGGTGGCGATGGAATCGACCACTTCACCTAGGATTCCTGTTTCCTCGTGAACTTCGCGAACGGCGGTTTGCTGCGGTGTTTCGCCTTTTTCGATATGACCTTTCGGCAGGCACCATTCCAAATGTCCGCTACGCGAGTGGCGTGCGATGATCGCCACGCGGCCCTTGTCGTCGAATACGAGACCTCCCGCCGAATATTCGCGCACTACCGGCAGTTCCTGCGCGTCGAGCGAGGCGAACGTGGTCGGACCGTCCGTGGCGCGCCGCTGCGGCATCATTGCTGGGGTGGGTGCGTTGGGCGTGATGATGGTCTCTTGCCGCAAGGAAACGGACTGCGATGTGTACAGCAGTTTGTCCGGTTCCATCGGATTTTGGGCATGGTCGTCCGCAGCATGGGCAAGCATGCGTGCAAGGTCTGCGGGCGTAATCATGATTCCAACCATACTCAATTCTGTGTGCAGGTGGGGTAACGGTATGCTGGTAAGGCAGAAACTTGTGGTGTCGGAAAGGGATGGCGTGAACTTCGAAGTGTGGCCAGAGGCCATTGAATTAGGGCGTATGTTCGCCGCGGAAGGCTATGAATTGGCGTTGGTGGGAGGTCCCGTTCGAGACCTGCTGTTGCATCGTAAATCGCATGATTTGGATTTTTGCACATCGGCGCGTCCTGAGCAGTTTGAACGCATTTTGCGCCGTTTCGGGCGCGATGGCTTTTGGGATATGGGCCGTAAATTCGGCACGCTGGGCGCCATGCGCAGGCGTGAGGATGGCACGGAAGTGCAGGTTGAGGTAACGACCTACCGTTCCGACACGTATGACCCCGACTCGCGCAAGCCGGAAGTCAATTATGGCGACACGCTGGAAGGCGATCTTTCCCGCCGTGATTTCACGGTGAATGCCATGGCGTTGCGTGTGCCGGAATTGGAATTCGTCGATCCGTTCGGCGGCGCGAACGATTTGGCCAAGGGCGTGTTGCGCACGCCGGTCGATCCTCGCCAGTCGTTTGACGACGATCCGCTGCGCATGATGCGCGCCGTACGTTTCGTGGCGCAACTGGGCTTCCGTATCGAACCGGAAACCGCTGAAGCGCTGACCGACATGGTCGATCGCATTGAAATCGTTTCCGCTGAGCGCGTACGCGACGAACTGGTCAAAATGCTGCTGTCCGATCGCCCGCGCGCAGGTATCGAGGCGCTGGTCGATTCCGGTCTTGCCGATATCGTCTTCCCGGAAATTCCGGCATTGCAGCTCGAAATCGACGAACATCATCGTCATAAGGACGTGTTCGAGCACACCATGATCGTCATTGATCGTGCGGTTGCCCTCGAAACCGGCCCGGACGGCCCTGTGCCGGCACCGGATCTGACGTTGCGTTTGGCCGCGCTGATGCACGATATCGGCAAGCCGAAGACGCGTCGTTTCGAATCGGGTGGCAAGGTGAGCTTCCATCATCATGATGCGGTCGGCGCGAAAATGACCCGCAAGCGCCTTAAGGCATTGCATTTCGACCATCATATGGTCGAGGACGTCAGCGAGCTGGTCAATCTGCACTTGCGCTTCCACGGCTACGTGGAGGAGCCGTGGACGGATTCCGCGGTCCGCCGTTACGTCAAGGATGCGGGTCCGCTGTATGAGCGCCTGAACCGCCTTACGCGTGCCGACGCGACCACGCAGAACAAGCGCAAGGCCATGGTGTTCTCGTCGGCGATGGACGAGATGGAACAGCGCGTGCGCGATTTGAAGGAGAAGGAGGATTTTGACGCGATCCGCCCTGATCTGAATGGTGACGAAATCATGCAGCTGCTCGGCATTGACCCGGGACCGCTGGTTGGCAAGGCGTACAAGCACATGCTGGAATATCGCCTCGATAACGGCCCGGTCGAGCGTGATGTCGCTGTTGCCGAGTTGAACCGTTGGTATGAGGAACAGCAGGCCGAGTAGTCTGCTTGCTGACCTCACGATTTGGATTCTATGACCGCACGATTCGATTTTTCGGGCAAAAATAGAATCGTGAGGTCAGTCGGTTCCGAAAAGTGCGGTTTCGAGGGTATTCTCTGGAGGATTTCGCCCGCGATTTAACCCACGAATATAAGAATTGACCTCACGATCTTGATTTTCAGTGAAAAATCGAAATCGTGAGGTCAATCCGAAAATCTGCAAATCAAAAAATCTGCAAATCACACGGCGTCGTGTTCGGGGGCCTTCTGTACGTCGGTCATCTTGTCGACGGTAACGCATCCCTCGAAGCTGTCGATCTCCTTGCCGGCGGTCGGCACCTTCTTCTGATTCTGCAGATTGTCGAAAGTCGCGCCAACCACAACGTCGATCAGCATATCCTCACGATCGTCCATCACCATCGTCGCGTCGGTGAAGTTGCTGTTCACCGTGTACGCCTGATTGATGGCGTTCTTGCCGAAGATGATCATCGTGCGTTCCACTTTGGAGCTGGTGTAGTTGCCGGCTGCCTGGGTGTTGAACTCGCGGTTCTGCAACGCGCTGCTGACGGCTTGCGCGAAGCCGGCGAATTCAGTGCCGTTGAGCACGCGCACGGTGATGTTGCGGTTTTCCACGTACTTGCCTTTGCTGCCGTCCTGTTCCTGTGCTGCGCAAGGGGCCTGCTGGCCGTAATTCGGCTGTACCGCGGCCGACTTGACATTGCCCAATCCTCCAACATGGAAGAAGAACAGCAGGGAAATCACCAATGCGATCGTCAAAATGGTGCCGGTGATGGTGAACACCACCTTTTGACGGCGGCGAATGTACTGTTTGCGCGCGGCGCGCTCGTCGTTAGCCTGAGTCATGTACGAGTCCTTCTCCAAAAATCGGTTGACTTCAACCTTACTGTTACGCGATGATATGCACAATCGGATGGGCCGGTGCCTTGGTGGCGATGATGCGGTCGACGCAACGGCTTTGTTGCCATGCCGACTGCACGGCGCGTGCCGCATCGTCGGTTGGCACGAATGCGATTACGGAAGGGCCGGATCCGGAGACGAACGCCTGCTTGGCGCCTGCCTGCAACGCTTCGTCGATCGCCTGTCCGCTGCGTGGATGCAGTGAGATCGACGCCTGTTGCAGATGATTGTTGTCGGTTGCGCCGGCGCCGATTTGGTCGAACATGGCATACACTTCCGGCGTGCGCAGTTCCGCCTGATACGCGCCGACCAGCAGACGGCCTGCAAAGCCCTGATCCGTCAGTTCCAGCACGGCGTCGCTGTTTTCGCTGAGTTGTTCGATCTGCTCGCCGAAGCCGGTGCCTCGCGCATAGCCTCCGGTCAGGCAGAACGGCATATCCGCGCCCAATGTGGCGGCAACCTGTTGCAACCGTTCAATGGACCAATCAAGATTCCATAGCGTGTTCAATGCCAGAATCGTGGCGGCCGCATCCGCGGAACCTCCTGCCATGCCCGCGCCAACGGGAATGCGTTTTTCGATGTTCAACGCCACATCCGGTTCATGGCCGCTCGCTTCGGCCATGGCGAACAGGGCGAGCACGGCATGGTTGCGTCGCATGTCGCTGCCGGAGGAGGCCAGATCGCCAAGATAGGCACCTTCAAGATTCAGGGAGAAACCGGATCCGGGCTTTTTGCGACTGGTGGTGACGGTGTCGTACACGCCGACGGCGCAGTAGATGGTGTCGAGCTCGTGTCGGCCACCCCATTCGCTGCGTGGCCTGCCTACGTGCAGGGTCAGATTCGTTTTCGCCGGGCAGTCCACGCTGACCGTGTTGATTGCGGTGTTGGTGTCGCTCATGCTTGCGACACCTCGCCCACGGCTCGTGCCAATGCCACGAATTCGTCGATGGCAAGCGTTTCGCCACGGCGCGTCGGATCGATGCCCGCCTGCTCGAACGCTTCGGAGGGCACGATCTTCTTCAACGCGGCATGCAGGGTTTTGCGCCTCTGGCCGAATGCGGCGTCGATAAGACGGAACACGTTTTCGCGGTCCACTACGGAACCGTCGGGATTGTTGGCCGAAGGCGTGTGCCCGCCCTCATATCGTTTGAACAGCACCAGCGCGGAATCCACATTCGGTGCCGGCCAGAACACATTGCGCCCGATAATGCCCACACGTTCCGCGGTACCATACCAAGCGAGCTTCACGCTTGGAGCGCCGTAGATCTTTGAACCGGGCTTTTCGCTCAGTCGGTCCGCGACTTCCTTCTGCACCATCACGAGGAACGTGCCGAGATTGTCGAAACGTTCCAGCAAGGTCAGCAGAATCGGCGTGGCCACGTTGTATGGCAGATTGGCGACCAGTGTAAACGAATCATCATTTTGGAAATCAGGCAGATTTTCCGGCGTCACGGTCAACGCATCGCGATTGACCACGCGGAAACGATCCACCGCATCCGGCATGAATTCGGCGATGGTGCCGGGCAGTCGTTCCGCAACGGGCGGGTCGATCTCCACGGCGGTCATCGTGGCGCCGGTTTCCAAAATCGCCAATGTCAGTGAACCGAGTCCAGGTCCGACTTCCAGCACATGATCGTCGGCGGTCACACCTGCCTCGCGCACGATACGACGAACCGTGCCCGGGTCGATTACGAAATTCTGCCCGAATTTTTTCGTCGGGCTGATACCGGCCTCGGCCGCGATACGCCGAATGTCGGCAGCCCCCAACAGGCGGCCTTGCGCGGTTTCGTCGGTTGCGTTGGTTTCGTTCGCGTGTTCTGTCATTACCTCATTATCCGTTCAACTGGTATGAAAAGTGTGCGCTGTTGCGTTTGCGTATTGTTGCGATCGGCGTTGTTTAATACCATCCGACCTGCTCGGAATGCTCCCATGCCTTCGACGGGCTGCCGTAGCGTTGCGCGATGTAGCTCAGGCCCCAGTCGATCTGCACGGCCGCATCGTCACGCCAGTTTGCGCCGAATGCCGCCATTTTGCTGCCAGGAAGCGACTGCGGGATGCCGTAGGCTCCGGAAGATGCGTTTTCCGCATACCACAGCCAGCTCGATTCACGCGTCCACAGTTTCACCAGATCGGTCCAGTTTTGCCCGGTCCAGCCATATTGCGCCGCGGCTCCGGCCGCGTAGGCCTGTGCCTGCGCGGGGGAGGGGTGATAGAGGCGGCATCCTGCCGAAGGATCGGAAGGTTGCGGTGTCGGGGTGGGCGTCGGATCCGGCGTGGGGGTCGGGTCCGGCGTTGGCGTGGGGGTCGGGTCTGGAGTTGGCGTCGGATCCGGGTCCGTTTTCGATCCGGAATCGTCCTTCTTGTTGTCGTCTGAATTATCCGTATTGCCGGAATTACTGTTCGAATCGTCTTTCTTGTCGGAATTATCGGAATTGTTGTTCTTGTTCGAATTGTCGTTCTTTCCGGAATTATCGGAATTGCCGGTATCTCCGGAATTGCCGGATCCGTCATCCGATCCCGAATCGTCGGAAGATGCTGCCGGTCCTACTGCGATAATCTGATCGAGGGCGATTTTCGTGGTCGTTTCGTTGGTCAGCGTCTCGCTTTCCTTCTCGCCGTCCACATACGTGACGTCGTACGTTTGCTGGATTTCGCCGTCCTCGCCTTCCTGCCTGACTACGACTTCGCCGGGCTGCAGGCTGGGATCGACGATGGTTTGCGTGCCGAAAGGCACCGCTTTCGTGCGTGTTTCCTCGCCGTGCGTCACGCGGCGGACGCGCAGGATCGTTTCGCCGTTGTCTTTTTCGACGCTGACGCGATCCTCCTTGTTCAGCGTGATGCCTTTGGAGTCAAGAATGGAGGCCGCCGGCAGTTTGCCATTCGGCGATTCGGAGCTTTGCCCGTCTGCGATGACGGTGACCGGCCCGTTTTGGTTGATGATCAGTCCGCCGGTGAGTTTGTTGTACACGTTGTCGATATTGACGGTGACTTTTGCCGCGTCTGCTTCGTTTTGTTCGAAGAATCCGATCAGCTGTTCGGCGCTGGTCGTCACTGTCCAGAAGGGCACTTCCTGCCCGTTGATGGTGATGGTGGTCTGGTAGGCGCTTCGTACCGTCACCACGTCATGGTTGCTCAGCATGCTGGTGGGGCTGGTGGATTCCACGAGATCATGCGTTTTGACCTTCACGCCGCGTTCCTGCAGCAGACGGTCGACGCTCATCGCGTATGTGGTTACGGTGGTGGTTTCGCCATCGATGGTCAGAGCCACGGTTTTGCGCGCGCCTACGCCGAATGCGAGCGTCGAGGCGAGCGTCAACGAGACCACGCATGCCGTCACTCGAACACGCCGAAGCGTCACGAATCTCCGGGGGGTCCACCTTCTTGTCATACATCCTCTTTCCAGCGACTGCCTACATCGCCGTCATTGTAACGGTCAGATCGGGACGAATGGCATGGTTTCCGCTGGCTTTATCTATACCGCCACATTTTCGAGGAAAAGGAGTAAAGAAAAAAGGGGGCAGGAGAGAAGGGGATGTCCTGCCCCCTGCCCGGACGAGGCAGGTTGGGGGAAGCCTCGTCCGGTCGCCAGAAGCCATAAGTTGGGGGAAGGCTTCTGGGTCACTTACCCATGGTAAGAGGTCAAAGCCCGTCAAAACGGGTTTCGAGCCTCCTGTCGGGATCGAACCGACGACCTGCCGCTTACAAGGCGGCCGCTCTGGCCATCTGAGCTAAGGAGGCTTGTGCCGCTTTCTAGCATAATGCATAAAAACGGCAACGATTGAATAGCATAACCAGCGTGCCCGATACCGTCAACTTGGAACTGCGCTTTGACTGGCACGCTGGCGAGTAGGGGGGTATAATTTTTCGATTATGAGGATTGCGTAGGGCTGATCACTCGCCAGTGGTGTTGGAGATCGGATCCTTGTCGGAGCCGATGGAGGGCATCACGCCTTCCTTGCCGATGTCGTCGGACTTGATTCCGATGGCCTCCAGCAGGCCTTCCTCAATGGTCTCCTGCGCAGTGCTCAACTGGTTCATATCCCAGAACTTGCCGTTGATGGTCACCGTTGGGGTGGTCATGCTGTCTTTGTAGGTTCCGGACGTGTTCCACAGTTCGGAGCGCTTCGGCGTATAGGTGTCGATGGCGTCAAGCCAATCCTGGTAGTCGCGGCCGAACGCCTTGTCCGCCACATCCTCGGAAACTCCCGAGGCGATCATCTGTTCCTTGATCTGATCGTCGCTGACGGACTTGTAATTCGAGCTTTCCTCAGGCTGGAAATCCTCGGCGTACATTTTTTCGAGGAAGGTGATCAGATGGCTCGGATCGCTGTCATGCTCGGCCAGATAGATCGCGGCATTCGCTGCGCGGCTTGAATAATCGTCGGTGGACCACTTGTCCATAAACGCCATGAAATGCAAATCAAGATTGATCTGACCCGCGTCGACCATCTTCTGCAGATCCTCATCAAGCTGGCGATGCAGATTGCCGCAGCCCGGGCACAGGAAATCCATGTAGATCGCAACAGTCGGTGCGCCTTCGACGGACTTGCCGTAGCCATCCTTCGAAATCAGCAATCCGCCCTTCTTATCGACGAGCTTAGGGGTGTTTTCGACTTGCTGCAGCTTGTCGTACGCTTCTTCCACGGTCTGGGTGGAAGCCTGCGTTTCGGTGTTCTTGTGCATGTTGTGATACACGGTGAACGCGCCGATCGCCACCAGGATCACCAGCACCGCCATCACGATGGCGCCGATGAGGGTCTGCTGCTTGCGCTCCTTCTCCATCTGTTCGGCGCGAGCCTTCATCTCCGCGGCCTCAGCGGCCCTACGCTCGGCGCGGCTGGCGCGCTTCTGCGCATCCTTACTGTTCTGGGCCATCCACATTCCTTTCGATGTTCACATCACGATGCTGTGCACCATAGTAGTGTGGGCACGCTATTGCTGAATGAAGTATTTCGTAAAAGCTCACGTTGCCATACTACGTGCGATTATCTGATGTTTTTCTGATGATTGCAAACGTTTGCCGATTTTTGATTTTCGCTGCGTATTTCGTGAGATGGCGTCACTACATATCGTACGATTCGGCAGTGGTGCCGGATTTCGGGCGGCCGCGCAATGCGCCGGCACCCAATCGCAGCACCAATGCTCCCGGAGCGAGGGCGCATACCAGCCAGCCGATGGCGCAGCAACCGGCCTGGGCGACGCCGCTTTGCGAAACCGGCCCTTCAATCCAGGTCGGCAGCGGAATCGTGAATCCGAATATCGACGTATCAACCATGGCAAACGGCAGTTGCAGCGTGACTGTGGCAATCGTCAATCCTAATGCGGCGATGACCGCCATGATCAGTGCGCGTGGCACCGCATAACCCAGCCCCTTGAGCACATGCCAAGGCAGCGTGGCGGCGCGGGCGAACCAGTCGGAAGCCCTGCGGCTGCCCCCACGGCGGCCTTCGCGTTCCAGCTGCGCCTCCATATTGAATCCAATGGTGGCGAGCAACCAGGCCAGCAGCGCGCCCGCGATCAGGGCGATCCATGGCGAGAACAGGCCGCATGCGGCCACAGGAATCGCCATCAGCACGCAGAGGGGCACGCCTCTGCCTAGCAGTTCGCCGCGTTGCACGTCGGCCGGATTCGGCGGCTGCAGTACACTCTGCGGCACGTTCGGGTTGAGCGGCGCGGCCGGAGTGACCGGTGCGGTTGGCACGGCAGATGTTTGCATGTCTTGTGGCTGCGCACTTTGCGCCATTTCAACCGATGCGTTCGGTATTACGGCAGGAGGCCGCTGGTTGGCGATGCGCTGCAATGCAGGTTTGATGGCCGGGTCGATCTGTGCGGCCTCTTGAGCGGGATTCCAAGCGTCCTGGACCGGCATCACCCGCGTGGATTGCGGTGTATCTTGCGGCAGCACACTGGTATCCCCACTATTGACAGGCAGCACGCGCGTGCCGGTGCCAAGAGGAATGGTTGCGGTATGCGCGTTGATATCCATGACCGAGGTGCCGACATCGGGCGCATCGGCAATAACGGTATCGGTTATGTCAGCAATAACGGTTGCGCCGATTGCCTGCGTGGCCTCAACGAATTGCGGCAAGGTGCGTGTGCCGATGGCGTCTTCTCCCGTCACATGGTCTAACGCCCGCCAAAGCATTCGTGGATTGTCGGGCGATCCATCAAAAGGGAGCATCGCCTCCGACCCGGCACTATCGGCGGCATCCGAAGTATTCCCCGAAATCCAAGCTTGCGGATTCAACGCATCCAACGCAATCGCCTGCAACAACTCGTCTGGAGTGCAACGTTTCGTACGATCCGGATCCAACGCCGAACGGAACGCGGCCATGGTCCCAGCCGGCAATCCCGCCAAATTCGCGCTTCCCGCGGCAGCACGCTCCAATACCGCCATCATCGGTTTCGTGCCGAACACCGGCTCGCCAGTGGCGGCAAACGCCAGCACGCTCGCCACCGACCACCAATCGCTCATCTCATCGGATTCGGCACCGTCGATGATTTCCGGCGCGATGAATCCAGGCGTGCCCATCACCAATCCGGTACGAGTCACATGACTTTCGCCCTCGCCCATGGCAATGCCGAAATCCACCAATACCGGTCCGGTATTCGACACCATCACATTCGTCGGTTTGATATCGCGGTGCACAATCCCGGCCGCATGCACAGCCTTCACCGCCTCGATCAGCTTGCGTCCCAACCGCTCCAGATCATCGCCCACATACCGGCCGTTGGCGCGCACGTCCTCACGCAAATTCTTGCCCTCGATCAGCTCGGTCACAATGAAGGCCAGAGCATCATCCAATTCCATATCCACAATGCCGCACACGCCGGGATGACGCACTTTCTGCAGTGCCATCGCCTCCCTGCGCAGGCGCTCGCGTGCGGTCAGCTGATCGCGGGAGCGTTCGCTGGACGCATCGTCCTCGGCAAGGGAATCGCGCAAAATTTTCATCGCATACTGGTGTCCGCCGTCATCGCGCACGCGCCAGACCGATCCCATCGCCCCCGATCCAAGCCGGGAAATCAACGTGTATCCGCCAACGAGGCTGCCTGCCTCCAGATTCAATGCGCTTAAGTCGCTCATGGCACCCATGGTACTTGCCTTACGTAAGTTGCCGCTGGAACAGCTCGCTGTAGTGTGCCGAAAATATCGCAGGAATTGCGATTATGGAGTTGGAAGCGCAATGAAGATCGATGATTTCCGCAATCAAGGCAAGGATGTTGCAACAATCTGCGGATGAGCGCACATTGTGCCAGATGCATGCGCGCAACGGGATTATATGTGCACGAATGGTAGTTTTACATGCGCAGGTGGTATGCAGATTATGCACGCGAAACGACAGGCTGGGAAAAATCAGGGTGCTTTTTTCGCGGATTTTGGTGAAATCGAAACATCGACATGAGGAAGTGTCTTCACTTCTGGAAATTGCGTGACGCGGGGCAGCGTTGCATGATTTCTGGTTTCGATGAGGAAATCGGAGCCTGCATGTCGTTTGGTTATGAGAATCAAGGAGGAGGCAGACCATGCTGCAAATCAACATGGCTGACGTCATGAACGTTATCGGTTCGTTGACGCCGTACCTGATTGCGATTGGCGTGCTATTTGTGCTCGCGCTGATCATTACTTTTGCCGTCAACAAGAAGACGGTGAAGGAAGTGGCGACCCGTAAGATCATCCACTCCGAGTCTTGGCTTGTGGCTTTGGTCGGCATTGTCGTCGCGGTTTCCATGATGCTGTCCGGTCCGCTGTCGACGCTGCTCAACAACGCGACCATCACCAAGTACATGCTGTCTGACACCACTGTTTCCAAGGCCAACGAGCTGGCCAAGGAAGTGCAGTCGGAAGCCATCACTATGCTGAAGAACGATGATTCCAACCTGCCGCTGGCTAACAAGAAGGTCAACGTGTTCGGTTGGGGCTCCACCAACCCGGTATACGGCGGCACCGGCTCCGGCTCCATGTCCGACCAGTATGACACCGTTTCCCTGCTTGATGGCATGAAGGAAGCCGGCATCGAGACCAACGCCGACCTGACCAAGCTGTACACCGATTACCGTGCAGATCGCCCAGTTGTTGGCATGTGGGCACAGGATTGGACCCTGCCTGAGGTTCCGGCCGACCAGTATTCCGATTCCCTGATCTCCGATGCCAAGAGCTTCTCCGATGAGGCTGTTGTAGTGCTCACCCGCGTCGGTGGCGAGGGCGCTGACCTTCCGATGAACATGAAGGCCGAAGGCATCACCTATGAGAACAACTCCAAGGATTACGAGGACTTCAAGGACGGCGAAAGCTTCCTGCAGCTGAGCCAGACCGAGCGCGATATGCTCGACCTGGTCACCAAGAACTTCAACAAGGTCACGCTCGTCTACAACGGCGCCAACACCTTCCAGTTCGACTTCCTGAACGACTATCCGCAGATCAAATCCGTCGTGTGGTGCCCGCCTGCAGGCCAGACCGGCTTCTCCGCACTCGGTGACGTGCTTGCCGGCGATACCAACCCGTCCGGCAAGACTTCTGACACCTTCCTGAAGGATCTCACCCAGTCGGTGTCTTACAACAACTTCGGCAAGTTCGAATACACCAACATGGAAGACAAGGCCGCCAAGTACACGGGCTTCACTGGTGACGAAGTCACCGCCATCCCGGGCTTTGTGAACTACTCCGAAGGCATCTATGTGGGCTACAAGTTCTATGAGACCGCAGCGGCCGAAGGTGCCATCGATTACGATTCCATGGTTGCATTCCCGTTCGGTTACGGTCTGAGCTACACCACCTTCGAGCAGAAGCTCAACGATGTGACGTACAAGGATGGCAAGGTCACCGTTGATGTGACCGTCACCAACACCGGCGACACCGCTGGCAAGGATGTTGTTGAGGTCTACTACAACCCGCCGTACACCGAAGGTGGCATCGAAAAGGCCAGTGCCAACCTGGTTGGCTTCGAGAAGACCGAGAAGCTTGAGCCGGGCGCTTCCGAGGACGTGACCGTCGAATTCGAAGACGATGACATGGCTTCCTATGATTACAAGAATGCCAAGGCATACGTGCTCGAAAAGGGCGATTACAACATCTCCATCAACTCCGACTCCCACACTGTGATCGGCTCCAAGAAGATCACCGTGGACGACACCATCACCTACGACTCCGATTCGAACACCCACAATGGCGACCAGACCGTGGCCACCAACCAGTTCGATGATGCTGCAGGCGATGTGACCTACCTGAGCCGTGCAGGACATTTCGCAAACTACAAGGAAGCCACCGCCGCTCCGACCAACTTCGAAATGTCTGATAAGGCAAAGGAAACCTTCTACAACAACACCAACTACGATCCGTCTCAGTTCAACGACGATTCCGACGAGATGCCGACCACCGGTACCAAGAATGGCCTCCGCCTGGCCGACATGTACGGCAAGGATTACGACGATGCTGATTGGGAGAAGCTGCTTGACGAGCTGACCTTCGACGATATGGACAACCTCATTGCCAACGGCGGCTACGGCACTCCGGCCGTCTCCTCCGTCGGCAAGATCCAGCTCACCGACGCTGACGGCCCGGCCTCGTTGAACAACAACTTCACTGGTGTTGGCTCCATCGGCTTCCCGGCTTCCACCGCATTCGCTTGCACTTGGAACAAGGATCTGGCCAAGCAGTTCGGCGAGATGATCGGCGATATGGCTCACGACATGCATGTTGCTGGTTGGTACGCTCCGGCTATGAACATCCACCGCAACGCATTCTCCGGCCGTACTTTCGAGTACTTCTCCGAGGATTCCCTGCTCTCCGGCGTCATGGCATCCAACGAGATCGCCGGCGCCAAGGAGAAGGGCGTGTACTCCTTCATGAAGCACTTCGCGCTGAACGATCAGGAAACCAAGCGTACTGAGATGCTCTGCACCTGGACCAACGAGCAGGCCATGCGTGAGATCTACCTCAAGCCGTTCGAGATGAGCGTGAAGGAAGGCGGCGCACAGGCCGTGATGAGCGCCTTCAACTACATCGGCAACACCTATGCCGGTGGCAACAACGTTCTGCTGAACACCGTGCTCCGTGACGAGTGGGGCTTCAAGGGCTTCGTCCTGACCGATTATTTCGGCGGCTACGGCTACCAGAACGGTGATCAGGAGATCCGTAACGGCAACGATTCCATGCTGGCTACCACCTCCATCACCAACCACATCACCGACAAGTCCGCAACCTCCGTGAAGGCCATGCGTACCGCCGCCCACAATATTCTGTACACCGCCGCCAACAGCTGGCAGTATGCAGACGGTGAGCCGAAGGTCGCCACCCCGATCTGGAAGACCGCCATGTACGTGGCTTGGGGCGTGACCGCAATCCTGGTGATCGCACTTGAGGCTCTGGCTATCAAGCGCTACATGGATCGCAAGAAGGCCAAGGCTGAGGTCACTGCCTGATCTCACTTCCTTCTCACAGGTCAAAACATAACTGAATAACAATTGAAACAGCGAGAGCCGTCGACTTCCCTGAGTCGGCGGCTCTTGTTGTATTTCAGCGTGCGTGCCGTCGCAAGTGCAGCCAGGTTTCATGCTTCTTCGCGTCTCTTTTGTATTTCTGTTCTTTCTGTTCCGCTGGAATCATGATTTGCGATTGCATTTGGGTATTCATCACATGGGAATGAGATGTATATGGGTATGACACGCCGTTTATAGTTTGTTTTTGGTTCATGTAGGCGTTGTCTTCGGGGTCTAGACTGGCTGTACGGCCGTTCGGAGGCCTTTTTCGACACGCCGAGGGATGTGTTTATTTGCAACGGTTTTAGGGTATCTTTGGAAGGGTCGATTTGCGTGATTGCCGGGGTTCGTGTAAATTGACTCTTCGCTGCCGCTCGGCGAGTGGTTCCCCGGTTGGGGTGCCTCGAGGCGGGTGAGCGGTGGTGGTTTGAGAACTCAAGAGCGTATTTGTACTACTTCTTTATAGTCAATGA